>JAFQZR010000026.1 GCA_017405785.1 Erysipelotrichaceae bacterium | reverse complement strand
TGATTGTCTCCTCCTTTATATTCTCTTGTGTAGTTTCGCAGGCCACACACGAAATTATATCGCCAGGAGACTTTCTTTTCATTATCTCTCCGCTTAAGCTTCTTTGGACCCCCAGACTATCTGGGGGTTTTAATTTACAAACATAAAGACCGGCGTAGAACCGGCCTTTAAGGTTTACTGTGTTACTAATCTAATAACACGTTTATTCACGGTTACGGCGTTTTAGATATAATATCGTAACTAATAAAGCCAGCGCCAAAGATCCGCCCAGCAAACAGATCCACAGTGTGAGATTGTTAGTATCTCCGGTTTCTACCGGAGGTTCAACAGGCTCAACCGGTTCAACTGGTTCATCTTCTTTTTCCTGAACCTTTATGGTCAGAGTTGTTTCGGCTACACCGTCATCAAAGTTAACAGTAACACTGTGTTCTCCCTCTTCCAGTGTTTCCAGATAAGAAGGATTCAGAGTGATGACTGTACTTCCGGATACTGCCGTATAATCCGTATCCAATATCGGTTCATTTTCATCGATCAACAGTCCGCTGAAGTGATCGAAGCAGTATTCATCTTCGATGTTGCGCTTTACTGTCAGCTGGTATGATTCCTCAGAACCCTTTTCCCAGGTTCCGTCTGCACCTTCAGTAACTTCATATTTGATTTCAGCCGGTTCAACTTCCTTCTCAATGACCGGATAGAGAACCACCGGTTCACCGGTCAGAGGATTACCATCAGCATCAAGCAGATAGAAGCGGATATACTTGATTCCGTCCTTCTCAGCTCTGTCCCAGTATGGCTGTAACAGTACTGTCAGGTTATAACCGTCACGGTCAGGATCAGCCGTTACACGTGATACATCCACATAAGTTACCCTAGGTTCCTTACTGTCATCACTGTAATTGATCTCCATGGCAATCTTGTTAATGCCCATTTCTTCCGTAGACAGGTTGGTCACTCTCAGATTGGCATAGTGCTCATCGTTAATAGTGAAGTCTTCACCAGATAATGACATTTTATTCTGATTCAGCGGTACGGTAATTACTGATTTCAGTCTCTCATCACTAGGATAAGTCATCTCGATTGTTATCTCTTCGATGTTACTGGCTTCCCATTCAGGATTGACTTCAAACAGCAGCTTGCACCGTCCGACATCACCCGGATACAGATTCATCGGATAATGCTCAACTTCCGTACCGATCTTTTCATAAGATTTCTTGCTTTCGTTGTACTTCACTTCTTCCAGAACCTTGCCGCTGGAGTCCGTAATTCTGAACTTTACCGGGCCTTCAATGGCATAACCGATATTCTGGTAATAGATCCAGGCCGTAACGCATTCCTGATCCTTGAAGATGATGAAATCAGGGATATCAACACCCACGGTCTTCATGCCTCTTTCCCGGTTCTGCTGCCACTGATACAGGTTATCACTGTAGCTGATCTTTCCGTTCTCCAGTTCCTTGGCCTCCGGAGTTGTGGCATAGACAAGGCTTAAGCCCTTGCTCTGACAATAGTAGGTGTTATAGACAGCTGTAAAGGTATTGATGTCAATGCCGTCAACATAGACTTCCAGCGGTCCATGCAGCTTGGCTACATTTACTCCGGCTTCATAGTGAGCTTCCAGAGTATAGATCTTTATTGTGGATCCGACTATTTCATATTCACCGGTTTCCATATTCGCTTCAACATTCTCTGTTGCCGTAACAACATGGAGTGAAGTAGCGTCGTTATTTAAGACAAACTGATATGTGCTGTCTCTGTTGACCAGATCATCTGCACCTTCAACCTTCTTGAAACGCTGGCCATAGCCGCTTCCGGTACCGTATCTTTCAAGGAAATACAGACTGCCGTCAATAACGCAGTAGTTATAACCGTTGATGAATCCCCAGTTACTGATGTATTCTTCGTTATCCCTCTTTTCCATGTCCATGATACTCATCTGGATATGGTAACAAGGGTCTGTTTCACTGTTATAACCGTCAGCTCTGAAACCGTCAACAACCAGTTTTCTGTCATCTTCCCAGAAGTCAGTCCACCGCTTGTTAATGATGTAGAACGTCGGTTCATTCCTCAGAATCACTCCGGTGGTATAAAGCGTACCGTTACCCATCAGCACTTCCTGGGTTGAGTTATAAGGGATCATGTAGACTATTGAGTAATCTGTCAGATCGTAGGACTTGCAGTGACGGTATGCAACTGTCAGCTGATCATTACTGCCAGCCACACGCGGATAGTAATAATATCCTTCCCAGGTATTGGTCATGTTCTTATGATAAATGATCTTGCCGGTATGCAGGTCAACGATGATACCCATGACATCCGTGTGATTGGCACGCTCTTCAATGGTGGTGGCATTCAGATCAGCTGTTACGGCTGCGATATAAACATATGGCAGGCCTTCCATATTGCCTACGGCATGGAATTCAATCGGGCTGTGACCGTCCGGCATTGGAATTACACTGTAGTAATCCATGATCTTGCCGGTATCAGGATTCATTAACTGATATACCAGCTCTGACTGACCGTCCATCGTCAGCAGTCTGAATAATGCTGCTCTGTCGGCGGTCATGACCATCTGGATCTGGTTGTCACCAAAGGTATTTTCACTTATCAGGGATATGCTCTGATAATCGTTAACTATAGACTCGGTTAGTAAGGTATCCATCTTGTACTGAGCCAGAGTACCTTCTTCATCACCCCGTAACAGCAGATGAGCATTCTCCTGGGTAGCTGACAGGTCAAAATCAACAGCTTCATATGTCAGCTCTTCTTCAGGAAAACTCCGTTCCATCACTTTGTCCGGATGAGTGTCGTAAAGACGCCATGGTCCCCAGGTTTTCTTATAAGCTGTTATCGAGAAGAAGGCAAGGTTAACCGTCACCTTCAGGTTGGTGAACGCGTCTATAAGGAATCTGGTCGGGTCATGAGTGGTAGGCTTCGGATCTTCAACAGTGCCGACTACCCGGGCAAAGTCAAAGCTTCCACCGCCGGAAAGCTCAACGTTGGCCACACCTCTTAAGCCTACTCCGGCAAACAGGTCAAGTCCGACGACCAGGTCATAACGGCTGACCATCGTATGGTCTGCGGAGAAGACAGCAGCCATGCCATCACCGATCCCGTTCCACAGGAAGTTGCAGCTGATGGCAGCTTTTGATCCGCCGTATAACTCAAATCCGATATAAATTGGAACAACAATTACCGGTGTTGTGATCAGGAAATACTGTGTAACACCGCCCTTGGCGCTCATGTCAAAGCACAGTCCGATTGATCCGTCGAAATTTCCTGTTTCCTTATTGTATATGCCTGAACAGTATAACGAGAATGAACATGATACCTTCCAGTTCTTATCTGTCGCGAAATTAAGCTTGTTCTTTTGGTTCAGCTGTCCCTCACCGTTTTTGAAGCGGTCAGCGTTCTGCCAGAAAGCTGTCTTGAAAGGTTCCAGAATGCTTTCACCTTCAGCTCTGGTCTTTGGCCTCCAACTCTGTTCAAACAGAGAGGAATATGACTCCGTCAAACTTTCAATTTCATAGCTGAATACCGCAATGAAACCGCCCTCCGGGAAGAAGCCGACGGTAATAGGAACCTTGAGATAATTCATGGTGATGGAAACGATACCCGTTCCGCCCAGGACATCAGTCAGTTTTACTTCATCATTATTGCCGACAAGTGGCAGATTGCCATCACCGGTACCCGGCTGAACTACCGCGTCCTCAACAGTAACGTGAGGGAACGGATAACAGAAGGTTCCGTTGAATCTGATCTCCAGTCTGTCTCCGGCTCTTAAAAGATTGCCCTTCTTCAGGAAATCCTTATTAAATGTGTAAATGGCAGAATTACGGTCAAGAACATATGAAGATGTCTTTCTCCGGGTGGTAATGCTGCGTCCGGTAGCGATGTCACCCAGAACTATGGTTTCCGGCAAGGTTGCATTACCGGTCGCTGAAAGAATGACATGCAGCGGCAATTCCTCACTGCCTTTTTCTACCAGTGCCAGCAGTGTATCTTCATTGATGAGGTCCTTGCCTTCAATATCTGCACCTCTAACATAGACGCTGTTTTCTTCAGCAGGGACAAGCTGATAGTAAAGGACTCCGCCAAGTGTAACTCTCTTATCTATTATTGTCTTGGCCTGATAACCTTCATATTCAATATCGATGGTAATGTAATCAACATCTTCCAGACCTGTAAAGGCCACACATCCCGGCAAAGGATCTTCCGTTGTATACTGAGCTTTGAAGTGCTGATTTCCGTTAGGTTCAGTCCAGCAGATAACAACTATGGCATGAGGAATGCCATTGCCTTCCTCGTCCTGAACATATATGGCAACTGAATCCTTATCCACAACAAAGATATAACCGCTGGAATTACTGCCGGTATCAATGATCTCAACCAAATCATCTCTGGTTTCTTCCAAACCTATCTTCCCGGCCTTTTCAGCCAGCAGAGGGCTGCTTTGCAAAGTGGCGGCAGAATAAGATAATCCTCCGGATTGGACAAAATCATCTACACAGTTCATGAAATCACTGACAGATTCATCTGATATCGGTTCATAATTCAGAAGTGAATCAATGTCCTCCCGCATCCTGTTACGCATTTCCTCACTTAATAACAGGCTGTAGTTAAGATCAAGATCCTCTTCCATCAGATGTCCTTCGGTGTAGTCCTTGAGTTCACCTAAAAGAGGTTCCGGTACATATTCCGTTGTTTCTCCTTCTGGTGCTTCATCAGCCGGTTCCGCATATACAGCCGGAACTGCGTTTATAAACATGGCAAGAGTTAGAATCAGAATTATAGTCTGCTTGAAGTGTTTCATAATTTTTCTCCCTTGTTAATTTGTGTAGATATAAACCCTATTATATTAATTTTAACATATTAAAATATAAGGATAAATATACACGAAAACATTCAAAAACTGCGTTTTTTTACTTCTGCATGCTGAAAAACGCCAATTCTGACACCATAATAAAAAAACTGTGCTATTATGTTTCAATGCACTGTTATAATAAAAGCGGTAAATTACATAAATGATAATTAAAGGGAGGTAGATTCATGCTTAGTCAGAGAATCAGAGACTGGATAAAACTGAGAGTATACTCATGTTACGCCAGACGTTATACTAATGAACACACCAGAAATGTCATTCTGGAAGAATCTCTGGACCTTTTTGATCTGTTTAACGAGCTTAATACCAGCTGTATTAATTTCGAACAGGGAATCATTGACATGGAGAAAGCCGGGGATCTTGAACGCAAGGATTATATGCGTAACTTTAACATACTCGAAATATTCATGAAGGCTCTTTACAATGTCGTTCATACTAAAACATATACCATTTCTTCCACAAACATAGGGAATGTTGACATGGAAGCATATGCAGGCCTTCTGAAAGATGTCTACCACATCTTTTCCCCAACTTTCAATCTGACAGACACCAATCCTGAAACAGTTAACCAGGGATTTAAAAGAGAACACCTCATCAGTTATCAGAAACGTAACTTTGTTACCCATCGCAGCAACAATACCATGCAGGACCTTGATGAGGTCAATAAAACCATTGCTGCTGTACTGGTCAGTTATCTCGATCTCTGCTATACCTACAAAGACGCCTTAAAGGCTAAGGTCTCAGAAGTCAAACGCGCCAATTATATCAATAAGGACAGTTACTGTCAGGAAGTGCTGGAAGAAAACAAAAAGTACTTCCATGGTTTTACCTATATTGACATCGCCTGGAAGGATGACCGTGACAGCAGTTCTGCCGTTACTCTCAGTCAGCTTCTGAGCTCCAGTGACAATCACCTCAAGCTGGTCGGTGAAGCCGGCAGCGGTAAAACAACCGCTTTGAAGAGAGCTGAATATCTCATGGCCAAAACTGTTCGTGAAAGCGGCAAGGGACCGGTTCCGGTTTACCTCACTCTTAATGAACTGCTGGATGGAACAAACATCATTGCCAGAGCTGCCGCCCGTAAACTGAATATCACCCTTAAGGAAACCCTTGAACTGATCAAGCACAGTGAAGTTGCTCTTCTTTTAGACGGTTTCAACGAGATACTTGTTAACAGTCTCAAGCGCAAGATCGCTTCGGAGATTGACGAACTGGGTCTGAAGAACGAGAAACTGAAGGTCATTCTTACTGACCGTTCCCTGTCCAAGCGTGACATGCCTGTCTTTACTCAGGCCAGAAGACTCATTCTGTTTGAAATGTCCCTGGATGACAAGATCAGATTCATCAAGGCCAATTCCCCTGACGCTGAAACAAAGACCATTCTGCTGCAGGAAGCCCGGGAATGTCCTGAAACTTTTGTGACCATCAAGACTCCTTTATCCCTGAAACAGTTAATTGAAGTTGTCAGGGAATACAGGGAGGTCCCTTTAGATATTACCGAGGCATATATCAATGCCCTTCTTAAACGAGAACTGGAAGAGAAAAAAGATATCAACATAAACTATCTGCCTTACCATTTACAGGCCCTGGCAGTTCTCAACAATGACATATTCTCCAGAGATGATGCTCTGGAACAGATTGCTCTGGTCAACAGAATAAAGGGTTTCACTACCCCTGACTCCCTGGCCTGTCTTTCACTGGCCATCGATCTGGGCATTCTGCAGTGTGAAGGAGAAGACAATCTTTGCTTCAGCACTGAAATGTATCACCTTTATTTCCGGAACAGCTGCCGGGACAATAAGCTGAAAGAAAAGATAGATGAATTCAGAAGTTAGTCTCATTGATTTTAATCAGAATATTGAAAAGGTCTGTTATAACTGTACTTACAGACTGAATCAGATATACAAAAAAGAAGGGACAGATGCTGCCCTGAGTTTTCTGGTGGATCTGACGGAAATGAACGCCTTTGTGGCTAACATTTTATTCCGCCGCTTCCGCTACAATCTTACCCAACGGCAGCAGGAAACATTCCAGAAAGCAACCGAAGATTATTTTGAAAACTTCTTTAAAGCCTATGTACTCCCTGCTCAGTCAGGAATTGCTACTGTAACTTCCCTTCATCTAAAGCAGTATGAACTGACGGGCAAAGTGATGTACCGTATCAAGGAACAGCTCCAAAGCGTCACCCGCCGAAAGCTCTATCAGGGCTGGTGTTCAAAACTTCTGTCAACTTCTTATTTAAATGACGAAAAAACCGCGGCATATTTTTATTACCGATTCGTCTGCTTTGGCGCCAATGAATCAGAAAAAGAACTGTTCAGTTTTGGCAAGGAGATCAGATTCCGTGACGAAATTCCTGAATTGTTGAAAGAACTGGTCATCAAGGCTTCCCATTCTCGGCAGTACCGTTATATATGCAGTCTGCTGAAGGTCTTCCCAGATATCTCACTTAACAATCTGAACATGAACTTATCTGATTTCATTCCTCCTAACCATGGTTCCGGTCCGCAGATAGAATATATTATAGCTACGTATAAACTGATTAACGGCGGCAAAGGAAATATATCTCTGGATGCCTGGTATCGCACTCTTCATAAAAATTACAACACTAAGGATCATGAAACTTCCTGCGGTATTCTGGACCTGCTTTATCTGTGCCGCAGAATCAGCAACGAGGTTACAGATCCTGCAATCGCAATCAGGGAATACAAGTGTACACCGCTTCCACAGTCAACACAGCACAATCTGTACATCAAGGATGCCATAGAAGATGCTTCTGAGGTGATTCTGAAGGAATATCCAAACCTCATCGACAGATTCATTAATTGTCTTGGTGAAAATAACATCTACCGCTTTGACACTTATAAAGAATACAGATCCTCTTCAGGAATGACCTTCTCAACAAGCCAGCTGATCGTTACAAACCTGCAGAAGATGGATTTTTCAAATAAACACATAATCGACATTTACATGAACTCGCGTCTGCGTTCCTGTTATCCGTTCTCCATTTTCATCAGAACGTTGTATTTCAACGGTGATAACATCCGTAACCACAGCAAGAAGACCCTCAAGGACTTCTCTGATTATGTCTTTACAGGAAGAGTTGTATTCGAGGAAGAGAGAAAAGCCTTCAGGATCATCTCCTATAACTTCCGTAATGACCTTATCACTGTAAACATCAGCAATAATGACATGGATTACCACACCCTCAGCAGCATGGAAAGCCATAAGACAACTGTATGTTTCACTCTCGATCAGGCCATGTATATCGCTGATAAACCGGGCAACATTGAATTAAGAGCCACTATTCTTGATGAAACTGCCCGGGAACAGGTCAAGCTCAACAGACAGTACACTTCCATCCTTTCAAACAATGCCTTACGGACGGAACTGGCGAAACAGAACCGTTCAATTGACAAGATGAGATATATCTACCATGAGTTTGCCAATCAGAACATCAATGACGTTCAGATGAAGACAAATCTCAATAAAGACGGAAGTTACGCGTCTAAAAGCCTACCGTATCAGATGAATGCCCAGGCAGAGGTCTTCAGAGCGTTCAAGAAACTACAGTCATCACCGAAGCTCTATACCAAAGCACTGAATACTTTGAAACGTACAAGCATGCGTTTTACTCCAACAATGTTTCTTACTGAAGAAATGTGGAAAATATTCAGAGAAAATGACGGCAGAGCATATCGCAAAGATGAAATGATAGATATTTACCAGCAGATCCTTGGCAGTGACCTTAATTTAGGCAAAAAAAGCACCTTGTATGGAAATACCATTATGAGGTATTTGCTGCCTTTTGCTGAAGCCTATGATATGATGACAGAAAAAGGTGTACCGCTCTCAGACCAGAGATACCGCTTTACAGGAAAGCTCATTTCTCACCATGACATCTCAAAAGGAAAAAAGATGTTACTGAAAGTCAATCATACCCTTGATCCTTCAGAAACATCTGATATAGTCGTCTATAAGGAAAACCCGAGAATAGAACAGAATCCTCAGGACGGCAGCTATTACATCTTTACCATCACAAGTTACAGTCCTTCCAGCAGATCATTGGTGTCTAATACATTGTACAAACTGAACTCTGCTGAGGATGAAGCTGAAACAGATGCTGAAATTGAAGAAGAAGCCGAAACAAAAGAAGAATAGAAACTATTTCCATTCTTCTTTTTTCTATACTTTGCTGACGATATTTATTGCATTCATATAAATGTCATACATCTGAGTGTCAAAGCATGAGAATATCACGCTCATATCATAATCACTGTTATCTTTAAGCCATTCATTGACAGTGAGTACTGCAATTGTGGCCGCTTCTTTTTTCGGATAACCGTAGACACCGGCAGATATTGCCGGGAAAGCAATACTGTGCAGATTAAACTGCTTAGCCAGATCAAGTGAGTTAATATAACAGTCTATTAACATTATCGGATCTTCAGGTGAACCGGAGTAAATCGGCCCAACCGTATGAATGACATACTTTGCCGGCAGGTTATACCCTCTCGTTACCTTAGCCTCACCGGTCTTACAGCCATTAAGGGTTCTGCATTCCTGTAACAATCCTTCTCCCGCTGCTCTATGAATGGCACCGTCCACACCGCCGCCGCCCAGCAGGGAATTGTTAGCTGCATTAACGATAGCATCACAGTTGAGTTTTGTGATATCGCATACTTTTATTTCTATATTGCTCATTTTACTTCAATTTTATTTATTCTTCTTCAATGATTCGAGCTCTCCATTCAACTCATTGGCTTTTCCATAATCTCCCATATCATAGTACGAACCAGCTAAACCTTCTAGTGACAACAATGTACTAGGATGATTCTTACCTAGTATTTCTTTTCGTAAGGAGTATGCTTTTTCATAAAGCTCAATAGCTTTCATATAATCTCCTTTTTTACGATAAGTTTTTCCTAATCCACTTATAGAATTAAGAGTATCCGGATGTGTTTCTCCAAGTATTTCTTTTTGTAAGAGATACACTTTTTCCCTTAATTCAATGGATTTTTCTAAATCACCAATTTCATCATAAATGCGAGCTATATCGTATAACAGACTTATTGTATCTGGATGGTTTTCACCCAAGACTTCTTTACGTAACGAATATGCTTTTTCCATCAACTCAAGAGATTTTTCTGAATCTTCCATATGATCATAGATGCGAGCTATATCGTATAACAGACTTATTGTATCTGGATGGTTTTCACCCAAGACTTCTTTACGTAACGAATATGCTTTCTCCAGCAGCTCAAGAGTTTTTGCATAATTTCCAATATCACTGTACGATACTGCTAAATTGTTTAACGATCTAATTGTATCTGGATGGTTTTCACCCAAGACTTCTTTACGTAATGAATAT
>JAFQZR010000025.1 GCA_017405785.1 Erysipelotrichaceae bacterium | reverse complement strand
CATCCTGAGCCAGGATCAAACTCTCCGTTTGATATTATAGCTCTTTAATTTTTGCTTTTGTTATCCGACACCTTTCGATGTCTTTGAGTGTATTCACTCTTTTAAATTGACGTGTGTTTCTGTCTGATTCTCAAAGAACAACTGCTCGCTGATTACCTCAGCGCGCTTATTTATTGTACTACAGCGAATACCCTTAGTCAACAATAATTTTCAAATTTTTTCAATTATTTTTTATTGTTGAGTTAAGGGCGCTGTCGCACTTTTCACACACCCTCAGCGAGCGTGTGCTTTACTACTATAGCACAACGTTTTATGGCTTGCAATACATTTTTATTGTTTTTTTTCGTTTATTTTTCACATAGAAAAAAACCTTCTTTCGAAGGCCTCTTTTCTTTTTATTTTGTAATATCTGCCAGCTGCTGCAGAACGACACCGTACTGCCGCTTGTAGGACTCGAGCTTTTCCTTTTCCCGGTCGATCTTGGTTTGCGGCGCTTTGGCTACGAAGTTAGGATTTGACAGCATGCCCTCACCTCTTCTGATCTCGCCTTCAAGTCTGGCTTTTTCCTTTTCCAGCTTCTTCTTCTCTTCCTCAAAGTCAACGATCTGGCCCAGATCAACGATCATGGCGCCCTTGTTAAGAGGTCTGACAACCAGATTACCCTGCAGAGAATCAACCCAGTTTACTCTGGCGAGCTTCTCGTACATTCTGGCCATCTTTTCATCGACGCCAATTGCCTTTCCCTCATCATCGTTGATGGCAACATCGAATACCAGGGACGGCTTGATGTTGTAGTCAACTCTCAGAGATCTGACGCCGGTGATGACATCGATCAGTGTATCAACTTCCCGGGCACTTGAAGCATCAATGTCTCTTTCCTTAGGATAGTCTTCAATGCATAAGGCTGCCTTTTCATGAGGTAATGAGGCATATATCTTCTCGGTAACAAACGGTATATAAGGATGTAATAGTTTTAATATATCTGTTAATACAGTTAATAATGTGCTCTTGGTGGCTCTGATGGCTTGCGGATCATCTGAATTCAGCGTTGACTTGGTCAGCTCAATATACCAGTTGCAGAAGTCATTCCAGACGAAGTCATATACTTCATTGCCAGCTAAGGCAAACTCGTATTTCTCCATGTTGGAGACAACCTGCCTGACGGTCTTGTTGAGTCTGTCGATCATCCAGATGTCAATGTTATTGAGATGGTCAAGACAGACATCATCCAGAGTGAAGTCACCGAGGTTCATTTCTACGAATCTGCTGGCATTCCAGAGCTTGTTGATGAAGTTCCATGATGCTTCAACCTTGGATTCGATGTATCTCATGTCCTGGCCAGGAGTTGAGTTGGTAGTCAGGAAGAAACGCAGAGAGTCGGCACCGTACTGTTCAATGACATCACGCGGGTCAACACCGTTTCCTAAGGACTTGCTCATCTTGCGGCCCTTCTCATCTCTGATCAGTCCGTGGATCAGTACATTCTTGAAAGGTCTGTCATTAGTGAAATGCCTGCCGCAGAACGCCATTCTGGCGACCCAGAAGAAGATAATGTCATAACCTGTCTCCAGGGTATCGGTAGGATAATAACGTCTCAGATCGGCTGTGTCGTCCGGCCAGCCCAATGTAGAGAATGGCCACAGGCAGCTGGAGAACCAGGTATCCAGAACATCTTCATCCTGATGCCAGTTTTCAATATCTTCAGGTGCTTCCTCAGCACAGTAGATCTCGCCGGTTTCATTGTGATACCAGACAGGTATTCTGTGACCCCACCACAGCTGACGGGAAATGCACCAGTCTTCGATGTTTTCCAGCCATTGGATGAAGGTTCTTTCAAATCTCTCCGGATAGAAGTTGATCTTGGTTTCCGGATCCTTCTGCTTTTCCAGAACAGCCTGAGCCAGAGGTTCCATCTTAACGAACCACTGGTCTGACAGATACGGTTCAACGATGGCATCGGTTCTTTCGGAATGCCCTACCGGGTGAACGATCTTTTCAATCTTTACCAGATGTTCTTCATCTTCGATTCTCTTAACCAGTCTTTCACGGCAGTCAAAACGGTCCAGGCCGTCATATTCCCCTGCCAGAGAGTTCATTGTAGCATCAGGGTTGATGCATACCGGCTTATCGAAACCGTACTTCTCCCCTATCTTGTAGTCGTTAGGGTCGTGAGCCGGCGTACACTTCATCGCACCGGTACCGAATTCAATGTCTATGTAGTCATCGGCAATGATAGGCAGAGGCTGATGATTTGCCGGGTTAACGGCATGCAAGCCGATAAGATGCTGGTATCTTTCATCATCAGGATGAACAACAACGCAGACGTCACCGAACATGGTCTCCGGACGGGTTGTCGCAACTTCTAATGATTCACCTGTTTCAACAATGTCATATCTGAAAGTGTACATTGCACCTTCAGTATCCTTATGAATAACCTCAATGTTGCTTAAGGCAGTCTGTGCAACCGGGTCCCAGTTTATGATCCTTTTGCCGCGATAGATCAGACCTTCATGGTATAACTGAACGAATTCCCTTTTAACAGCCTTGGACAGACCTTCATCCAGTGTGAATCTTTCACGGGAATAGTCAAAGCCCAGGCCCATGGAAGCCCACTGCTTGCGGATATGTTCGGCATACTCTTCCTTCCATTCCCAGGCTCTTTCCAGGAATTTCTCTCTGCCGATGTCATAACGGGAAATGCCTTCACTTCTCAGTCTGGCATCTACCTTGGCCTGAGTGGCAATGCCGGCATGGTCCATACCAGGCAATGAAAGAACGTCATAACCCTGCAGTCTCTTATATCTGGTAATGATATCCATCAGGGTGAAGTCCCAGGCATGACCCGTATGCAGCATACCTGTAACATTCGGAGGAGGAATTACCATACTGTAGGGCTTCTTGGTGATGTCACCGGCTGTAAAATAGCCGTTATCAACCCAGTCCTGATAAACTCCTTCTTCAACTTTTCTGTGGTCATACTTCTGTTCCAACATAATCTGTTCCTCCTTCACAAAAATAAAAGCGTCACACTCAAGGACGCTTAACGTGGTACCACCTTAATTACTTCTCATTGTTTGTTAACGCCAGCAACGGGACATACTACTGCTGTTTCATATGTCCGACTCCAAGCCGACCTTCATGTCTCCTGCTGCAGCTTTTCACCAGACAGCTGCTCTCTGTAAGTCAGGTTCAACACTACTCCTGCTCTTCTTCGTCGTTAGTTAAATTATATAGAATAACTCCTTCAAAAACAACTACTTATTTTCCGACAAAAAAAGGAATATTCTTTATTTCTGACAATAAAGTATTGAAGAGCATGGAATCTTCCGGAAAAGCTGGATCGCTGCCACTCGATAAAAGCTGTCGTATTTTGAAGGGTGTACCTCCTTAGGATGGAGGTTGATGTGAAGAAATGGTTCATAAAACAAATCATTAAGCTGTACTTAATTATACAGTTAAGATTTGGAAAAATGAAAAGTCGTCCAACCCTGACAAGAAACGACGACTAAAAGCAATCCAGCTTTCTACGATAATTATACATCGTCAGGCAGCACAAAACAACATGCCGTCTGAAGCAGCAGGTTTATTTTTTCTCTTCTTTTTCTTGAACAGTACTCCGACAACTACTGCCGCAACAAGTGCTGCAGCAACCAGAGGTACTACATAATCAGGACCTGAAACAATGATATTATCAGGAATGACATCGTCAAATACCGGCCAAATGCTGTAATCCATATCTATTTCCCTTTCTTCTTTTTATAAAAGTGTCTGATCGCAAATACTGCTGTCACAACGACAACGGCTAAAACCGCCACCATCATCGGGTCATCGTTCAGTCCGCCGATTCCCGGATCCACCGCATCGGCCAGAATCCTTAAGTAAGCAAGCTCCATATCATACCTCCCAGAAATGATGCGACATTGATCGCAACAGCGGTACGCCGCGGGTCAACATCTGTTTTCATGTATTTCCTGATGTAGAAATACTCCGTTACCGTTACGGCTGTTTCAATCAGGGCGAGCCGTACCCATTTGTTAATAATATTATACTGCAGATTAAGCTGATAGAGAACATTCGCCGGTATGTTTGTGACAAGATTGACTAATACCATCAGGATATAATCTTCTCTTTCCCTGACCTTCAGAAGATAAAGCACCGCACTTTCAATGATCACCGTCAGTAACCAGGCCGTAATAAAAATCTTCATTCCTTTACTCCTTTCTGCCCCTTACCAGAACGTATAACAGTACTGCAGAAAGCAGTGATCCTGCTGCTGCCACAACTGCCGGGCTGAAAGGCAGCATACCTGCAGAAACCTTCAGATAATAGCCGATAAACAGAGCAAAAGTGAGAATGCCGAAGGCGAAACCTTCCAGATGTCTCATCTTCTCAGCCAATAGATATAAAGTCACCGGCATGGTCATGTTAAACAGCAGTACTGCCAGCAGACCGCAGACAGGAATATTACCCAGAAAATACAGAACCGTTGCCATAAGCAGTGAAACAATCACTGTTTTTCTATAGCCGAAACGGCTTCCGCAGAAACCTCCCAGAGTCTTTCCTGAAGCCACGCAGAGCACATTAAGAAATACCAGCAGCAGTCCCTGTTTCCAGCTGAAGGAAACAGCCAGACCGATGTATGATCTTATGATGACAACCAGTACGGTAATCACTATCGTCATGACGGAGGCATCATCAAGTGTGAATTCATGATTCTCTCTTACAGGATTATCAGTCTTTACGATAAGGAACAGCCATAGGCATAACGCCATCATAACCAATGCGGCAGCGATACGTATTATCCGGTTTCCGGCAACAAGATTACCCGCAAAAAGGCCCAGGGCTCCCGGTGCCACAAAACTGCCCAGTCCCCGTCCTTTGAAGCCGTTTTCCTGATCCTTATGCATGGTTATCATGCCGCCTCCCACATGGAACAAAGCGTTACCCAGACCGTATACCCATACCGGACTGCCGGCTAAAGCTGATACAGTCAGAATGCTTCCTGAAGCTATCATTAACAGTGAACTGTCTTCCCTGTTTCTGGTTTTCATTACATCAGCCACCAACCCCAATGGCATCTGCAGGACAAAGGCACAGAAGTTATACAGGATCACATCAACCGTTTTCCCTTCCCTTAAGGCCCGGTAAACCGCAAAGGCACAGATAAAGTCCGTCATGAAATGCATGGCTGACAGTACCGCAATGATCCTTATGGCAGAGTTTCTGTTTTTCATATTCCCATTCTAACACAAATAAAGAACAGCCTTCAAAAGCTGTTCTTTCATAACTCTTCAGATACTTCGTGCTCCCGGTGCATCCAGTCCTTCATCAGCGGATACAGCTGCCGGTACAGCTGGTATATCTTTCTGTATTTTCCGTGTCTTTCAGGATCAGGTACATATGTCCTGTCATATCTGACCATGTGATCAACTGCTTCAGACAGTGACGGATATATGCCCAGCATGGTGGCACAGGATATCGCACATCCCAGACATGTGGCATTGGTATCAGACGGAACATTGACTTTCACATTACTGACATCCGCATGTATCTGCAGCCACACATCACTGTTGGCCGTTCCGCCCGCAATGTTGATCTCACTGACTTCCACGCCTTTTTCCCTGAAGGCATCCAGCATCTTCTCCGTTCCGAAGGCTACCCCTTCCATAACAGCTCTGTACATATCTGCTCTGGTATGGGAAAGAGATAAGCCGTAGAACATTCCCCTGACGTTTCCGTCGTAGTAAGGATGCTTGTTGCCCTGGAAATAGTCCAGCATGATCAGACCGTTGCTTCCGACAGGGACTTTGCGTGCCAGATCGTCCATGTATTTATAGACATTTACCTCAGCCTGGTCCAGATCTTTGCACAGTTGCTGCCTGAACCATTTCAGTATGCTTCCGGTGGAACTCTGGGCCACATAATCCGTATAGTATCCTTTAAACAGATTATCAGGACCGTTATTTGAACCCGTCGGATTCAGTAAAGGTCTGGTATTTAAGGCCATCGCCAGATTACTGCTGCCGGCAACCATGGCTATTCTTCCCGGACGGTTAACTCCCATTCCCAGTACACCGATGCTGCTGTCAACGCCTCCCTGAGCTATTGGTATGCCCTTTTCAAGGCCTAAAAATGCAGCAGCTTCCCGTGATAATTCACCGGCCCTGTCAGCGACTCTGTAAACTCTTTCTGACGGGAATTTATCTAAAGCGTCCACTATGTCCAAAGCTTCATAAACGCTCTTACAGAACCCTGTATTGACGTTATATCCCCAGTTGCAGGCGGTATTGATGTTCATGCACCACTGACCGGTAAGCTTATAAGCCAGCCAGTCCTGATACTCGCAGAATACCTCTGCCCTGTCGTAATTATCCTTTTCGTTTCTCTTGAGCCAGGCCAGTTTCGGAGGCATCCACTCCGCAGAATAAAACTCTCCGGTCCTTTCCAGCAGCTCATCAGCTTCCTGCTGGGCTCTGACATCCATCCAGATGATACACGGTCTTACCGGTGTACCGTCTTTCATACACAGAACCACGCTTGTGCAGGTGGTATCGGCAGCTATGGCAGCTATTCTGTCAGGTGTAATACTGCCCTTTTTCAAGGCTTTTCCCACAGCTGATCTTAAGCCGTTCCACCAGTCTTCCGGGTTCTGCTGAGCCCATCCCGGATGAGCATGAACTGTCGGATAGTCTTCCGAAGCAAAAGCCACGCATTTACCGGAAAAATCATATAACCCTACTCGGATCGAACCGGTTCCTCCGTCGATCCCCATCAGGATGTCTTTTCTAACCTCTCCGGGCACGTACTGCCTCCATGAATGTTACAACTCTCTCGTAATCAACGAAGTTGTCAAACTTGCCGTCTTTCTTGAAGGTGGTACCGACAATGGCACCGTCAGCGATGGCCAGCTGATCCTTTATTGTTTCAGGTCTGCAGCCGGTATTGCAGAAGACATATGTATCAGGCAGAACATCCTTGACTCTCTTGAGGATCTGATTATCAGTAGCCACACCGGCTGTTAATCCGGATACCAGAATGGCATCAGGCTTGCAGTTGAAGTTGGTGCTCTTGGCTATCTCGGCAACATCTCTGCCTCCCAGATATACGGCACTCTCAGGATAGATGTTATATAACAGTCTGCACTTATCCCGGATACCTAATTCAGCTCTGTGTCTGACTACTGAACCGGCATCGTTGTTCCATAAGCCCAGATCGCTGGCATAAACGCCGTTGATGACTTCTCTGACGAAACAGGCTCCGGTTGCGGCAGCCAGATCCAGGCTGGCATACGGATCCCATAACATGTTGACGCCAAACGGAACCTTGATCTCAGGCATCAGCTGTCCGATGACTCTGGCCATGGCAGCCGTACATTCAGTTCTTACCTTTGTCATGTATGGCAGAGAGAATTCATTGGAAAACATTACAGCATCAACTCCGCCTTTCTGCAGAGCAGTAAGGTCTTCGTAAGCCTTCTGAACCACCCAGTCCATTCCCTTGTCCTTATCATATCCCGGATCGCCTGGCAAGGCTCT
Source organism: Erysipelotrichaceae bacterium (assembly GCA_017405785.1). GTDB lineage: Bacteria > Bacillota_I > Bacilli_A > Erysipelotrichales > Erysipelotrichaceae > RUG521. The sequence continues at coordinate 1,446 of JAFQZR010000025.1, read as the reverse complement.
TACATGGCACATTGCGATGATCGGTTTCTCCGTACCGAACACTTCTTTTGCCCAAGTCATCATAAATGTTACCTCCCTTATAACGTAGTCGATTTCCCTATGATTATATCATAGCCTGCAGGTTTACAACAACAGGACCAAAAAGGTATAATCAAGACATAAATATATTATTAAAGACATAAGAAAGGGTGCTGAATATGACTCTCGATAAGATTAAGAAAACACTGAAGGAATACATGGCCATACCGCGTCTTTGCGGCTATGAAAAGGAAATGGCCTACAGATTAAGAGACGATTTTCTGAAATACACTGATGATGTCCATATCGATAAGATCGGCAACTGCATCGCCACCTTCAAGGGTACTGAAAGCCAGTCCCCTGCCCTGATGGTCTTTGCCCACATGGATGTCATCGGCTTCATAATCACCAGAATCGATCCTGACGGATTCATCTTCGTTGACAGAATGGGCGGGGTTCCGGAAAAGGTATTACCGGGCACACCGGTCAGAGTCGGCTCAGAAGACGGCAGTTATTATAGCGGTGTCTTCGGCACCAAGGCCTATCACATCATGTCACCGGCTGAAAAGGAAAAGGCCGATCCTATTTCTTCCCTGTTCATTGACGTAGGTGCAACCTGTGCCCAGGATCTCTACGATGCGGGAATCCAGGTCGGATGCCCTGTCCTGTATGGCCAGGCCTACTATGAACTGATGAATGACAGAGTATCGGGAAGCTATATCGATGCGGCTGCAGGCATGACCAATCTCATTCAGATTGCCGAACATCTGAAGAAGAACCCTCCGAAAACCACCGTTCATCTGGTTGGTACGGTATGGGAGGAATTCTCCGCCAGAGGTGCCATGATCGCTCAGAGAACCGCCAAGACAGACATGGCCATCTCCATTCTCGGCCCGGGAGCCGCTGATACACCGGATCAGAAAGGAAAGGTTTCCAATGTCTCCATGCACAACGGCGTGGGAGTAACGATGTTCAATTTCCATGGCAAGGGAACTCTCAACGGAAACATCATCCATAAGGGCATGTTTGAACTGCTGAAGAAATCCGCCAAGGAAGCCGGCATTCCTATCCAGAGACAGGCTGCCAGAGGCGCCCTGTCAGATACCGCCTACCTTGCCCTGGAAGGCGAAGGAATTCCATGCATGGATCTGGGAACACCTGACAGATACAGCCATTCAACCCTGGAAGTCATCGACACCAGAGATCTGAAGCAGACAGGTGAACTTCTCTGCAGGTTCATCGATAATCTGACACCTGATTTCAAAACCGACAGATACTAAAACACAGAATAAATGATCCTCCGGCAAAGCCGGAGGTTTTTCATGTGCGGGCGTAGCCCTGCTCTCAAAGCCACGCTTTACAGCGTACATGTGACCTGCGACTTGCACTATTTCTTACGGCCCGTAAACGGGTCCTCAAACTCCATCT
>JAFQZR010000024.1 GCA_017405785.1 Erysipelotrichaceae bacterium | reverse complement strand
TAAAAACCATTAAACAGAGATAATCAGACTGAGATTCTCTGACTCAAAAAAAATCAGATATTCAATCTGATCTTTTCGTCATGTATTTACACTATTATTCAGATAATCAAAATACTGCTTGACAGATATTAGCAGGTTTGTGGGAGACATGTAATGAAAAAGACCTTTATTGAGATGAAACTCTTTCAGGTAAGGGAAAATTAAAAAATCTCAATTTCTGGGATTGTGTTTTTTATGAATGTGCAATACTCTGATGATAGAAGGAGGTTGAGATTGTGGATCAGATAAAAATCGGACAGATTATTGCAACTCAGAGAAGGAAAATGAATATGACTCAAAGTATGCTTGCTGAGATACTAAATGTTTCCAACAAAACTGTTTCACGTTGGGAAACCGGAGTAACTATGCCTGATATATCGTTGCTGATACCTATATCTGAAACCCTTCATATATCACTTAATGAATTATTGGGAGGCGGGCAAAGCGAACAGGGAGAAGAAGATTTGCTGAAGGAAACAGTAAGCCTATCTGCAAATCAACTGAGAGGGCAGAAAGAAATTAACAGAAAGCTGATAATTGATCTTATAGCAGTGGGATTGATTGTATTTACTCTTTTGCCATGGTGTGTAGAAGATGGCCTGTTTATAAGTCTGCCTATGCTCCCTGATTCAAATTTCTGGATAATGATTGTGTTATTGGTTTTGTATGGTGTTTCAACAAATCTGTGCGATCAGAAGAAAAGTTTTATAAGTATGATTAGCTATGTGTTGTTGATCGGCATAGTTTTTCTTCTATTTAGTAATCTTGTTCTAATTAAGTCGCTTAAAATACAAGCAGACATTATGCGCAAAATGACACCGGTTCCAGTTCTTTCAATACTCTATGCTTTGGGGCTTATAGTTGTCCATCACAATTTGTTTTCTTCAGAAAATGCCAGTATCAGCATCGAAAGGCTAAAACTACGTTCAATTGATAACAAAAACAGCCATCTGATACTGTTTTCTTTAGCAGTTATTATAGTGATATTTGTTTGCTTTGTACCTGTCATCAACAATGGCGTAAGTTCTAAGTATCTTCTTGAATCATTTGTTGAAAGAAAACCCGAATGGTATGGTAATTATTCAAATAATGATTCATATCATGGAATCATACTTGCATTTGGTTATGTAAGCTTACTTCTCTGCCCTTTGCTATGTCTTTGGGCAAGAACAGGAAATGCAATAATCTATGTTCTAACAGATGCTGTCCTCGTTCATATTCTGGCATGTATCGCAAACTATCCAATGCGATTTGGATTACCAATAAATGAAATGATTTCTCTTGAATACATTTCGGCATGCTTGATTCCATTTATTATGCTGATATTGAATCATTTCATGCACTTTCATAAAGTGTTTGTTAAGAAAGAAAAAGAACCGATAAATAATCGACTTATCATAATACAAATCATATATATTATGGTAACAGTTATGGTTTTCTCATACTTGTTTATGGTTCAACCATTTGTGATTAACCATAATTCATATAGTGGTGAGTGGTATCTTATTACACTACTGACGATATTATGCATTTTTTCATTATCATTTCCAGTTTTCCGTAGAATAATATGCTCAATGTATAATAAAAATAAAGTGTCAGGAAAAATGTAAGCAACGTGGGTGGGCATATGATAGCTTTGAATCACAATTTAATGTATACCGAATAGGAATATGAATCAGATGTTTAAGAAGTCATATAATAAAACAATGGAAAAATGTACAGCAATGACAATAGACCATCAGACGGAGAACTGGAAGAAATGAAACCAGCCTTGCTAACAGATCTAGATAAGTTGTTGTAAGACAAATGCCAGCTTGTCTATGTGAAGATAAGTGGGGTTAAAAAGTGGGGTTGGCAATAGGTAACCATCAAAAAACACTGTAAAATAAACACTTTTTGAATGTATGATATCACGAAATATATTCTCCACCATTGACCAAAAACTGCTTAAATGCAGTTTTTTTATGATTTTTGGATGTTTTTAGCTTGTTCCAGTTTCAAAAAAAGGCTTGATATCTGATGGGCAGGTTTTTTTTAACAATCATGCGTGTTTTATCATGTTGTTTTCGTATAATAAAGTGAAGAGGGTAGGTAATGGAGAAGAATCTGATCAGCAAGGTAATCAGCAGAGATGAAAAGGCACTTGAAGAAATGATGATTCAGTGCCGTCCTTTGATCTGCTATGTTGTTCGACCTATACTCAAGAACGAAGAAGATGTTGAAGAAGCAGTAAACGATACAATGCTAAAGGTATGGAACAGCATTTCTTACTTTGATGAATCAAGAGGTTCCTTCAATTCCTGGATAACGGTAATTGCGCATAACATAGCGGTAGATAAGCTCAGGAAGAAGGAGAAAACCGTTGAATATGATGACAGTATGTTTTACGGCATCCGGTCTGATGAAAACCGGAAAGGAAAGGTCAATGACATACTGACGGTTGTTAATGGCATGAGCAAAAAGGAACAACAGCTTTTCTATAAGAAATACTATTATCAGTTATCAGTGGAAACGATATCTGCGGAAATGGGGATGAGTAAAAAGGCAGTGGAAAGCAGTTTGTACCGAATCAGGAACAGTATTAGAGAAAGGTTGGGAATTAAGCATGGATGAACAGTTTGACAGATTGATTGAAAATGAGCTTCATTCTCTTTCCTATGAAAGTATTCCTGATGCCAATCCGTATGAGCACTACATGAAGTATCTGATTGCCGGTCTGTTCATGATCATGATAAACATTAACATTGGACCGGTAAGTTACATGGAAGCTGTTGCAGGATGGCTGTGCATGGTACTGGCACTGAGACCGCTGCGTCATGCCGGAAAGTGGTTTTCCGATGCTTGGCTGATCAGCTGCATTGAACTTGTGTATTTCTTAATCAATGCTTTGATAGCCAACACGATCTACAGGGAAGCAATAATGGAGAAAATGCTGGCATTTGCTCTGGTGGCTGCAGTATTTGAAGTAATGATGATATTCTTTTTGGGGAAGGGATTCAATGACCTGAGAAAACAGTCCGGACTGGAAGAGTCAAAGACATTCTTCTATGCTGCACTCTGGTATGGTGTTTTGATTTTGCTTGCCATTATGAATACTTCCGGAATGCTTCTACTGGTCATGATAGGCCTGGCCATATATCTTATCATAAATGTTAAAAGCATTGTGATGAATATTTCCGACAGTTGTTTCAATGTAGTCATGGAACAGCCGAAAATCGATAACAAGTGGATATGCGTTGTACTCGGCACATTGTTGGCTATTTCTCTGACTGTAACTAGACTTCTGTTCTCACAGTATAAGATGGACTGGCAACCGTATCAGCTGAATAAGCCTCAGCGGCAATTGATTGAAAAGGGACTTCCTGAGGAATTAACAGAGATTCTGGATCCGGAGATCATAAATCAGATGGGAATACCTATTGAAGTTAAGAACGATATCTCAGTGCAGATAGATGGTCAAAAGGGGACCTGTACAAGATATGTTATTACTGTTAACCCAACCAGATCTGAAATAAAAAATGTCTATTTTTTGTTTTATATTAACTGGAAGGAAATGCCTGAGCACATCACCAGTGATGCAATGATTATGTTTAATACTGCAAATGCGGTTAAGACAAGCATAGAAAGTTATCAAAGCCGCATCATCTATGGAACAGGCGATAAAGTTGAATACGCAGATTCATTTATAAAAGATCCTTTTGTGAATAATACCATAGGTATATCTCCATTTTGCGTATTCGAGCATTCTCTGCCGAGAAAGGCAGACTGGTGTCGAGGTTATATCATCGTAAATCGGAAGGAATATGGAGAAAATGCTTCTTCCTATATTTACATGAATTATATTAGAGGAATACACGGTGGGTATCCTTTCTTCAGCGGTTACCAGGCCTATCTGAATGGTCAATATGATAAATATGACATAATTCCTGTATAAATGCATCGGGATCAGGACGGTTCAAGTCCCATATCCTCCACCATTGACTAACATGAAGACCGAATGGTCTTCTTTTATTATGAAAATATCAGGAATAGAATCCTGATATTTCATTTTCCAGGATCTGAAGTCTGATCAGATCCCTGACGGTCCAGTCAGTGCTGCAGCAGCCGGCGCTGCTGAGTTTTCCTTTTCCCTTGCGGAAATCGGTGACTGTATAGTGACTGTGCTTTTTACCGGAAATCAGGGTTACGAGCTGAACTCTGGTGTAACCAAGATATTTATGAAGGTTACGGCAGAAGGTCAGTAGGTCCTGACGGTTCTGAACTGAACAGGTGCACTGAATGAAGTTTCTTTTCTGATTATAACGGAAATCAGAAATGGGAATTACAGTGTTTTCAGTCTGTAAGGATGTGGGCTGTTTCTGGCTGAATGTTTCAGCGATCCTTTCTTTCCGGATGGCTGACGGTTTGATGATGCTGATTTGACAATACATTTTCTTTACCTCCTGATGAAAAAGAGATCATCTCTGTGTTTGGAACATGAAAATGTTCTTAAACACTCTGACGACCTCTTTCACTGTTTCGTGTACTGTCAGATCTTTCTGACGTCATCATTCTAGCAATTGTCAGATCTTATGTAAACAGAAATGGCGTGAATTGGCTTTTTTACCAATAAACGATATATAATAAAAACATGGATAAAATAGTTGAAGGTTTTTATCAGGAAGATATCGTACTGCAGGGGGACCTGGTTGTTTTAAGACCGATTACTGTGGAAGATAAGGAAGCCGTATTTGAAACCATCTTCCATAACGAAAAGGTTCTTCAGTATTATGTGGCTCCTTATCTGGAAGACATGCGGAGATTTGATCTGGAAAAACTGCTGGCCGGTTATCGCCGCAATAAACTGATAGTTCTGGCTATTGTCGAGAAAAGCAGCGGCAAGGTAATCGGAATGATCAATCAGTGCAATCAACTGAACATCTACATGCATTATGTGGAAGTAGGATATGCAATCGCTCCGGAATATTGGAACAGGGGGTACACTACGGAAGCACTTAGACTGTTCATTGATTACTGCTTTGAAAAAGGAATATATAAGGTATATGCCTGCTGCATAAAGGAAAACACTGCCAGTGCCAGAGTCATGGAAAAGGCAGGAATGAAGTATGAGTTTACCAGTCTGAATTCGATGTATTACCGTGAAAAGTACTGGGATCTGAAGTATTACAGCATAGAAAAAGATGATTAAGAATATTGTGTTTGATATAAACGGAGTACTGCAGAATAACATATCTCTGGCGACTGTCAGAGCTTTTAACTATAACCTGCCGGAAGGCATTGTTTTCATGAAAATAGCCAGAACATCAATATGGAAGAAATATGATCTCGGTTTCTATCAAACCAGGCAATCTATGATAGATGATTTCTGTGTCATGTTTCCCAAAGATGAAAAGACGATTAAGAGAGTGCTGAATAAACGCTATACTCCTGTGGTTAATGATCAGATGGTTCAGTTTATGTCTAAACTGAAGGAAAACCATAAAGTATATCTGCTGTCTAATGTCGGAAAGGGAGATCTGAATATCGTAATGCAGCAGAGCTTCATGCCGTTTACAGATGGTGGTGTGTATTCCTGTGATGAAGGCTGTGTTAAGCCTGATGAAAAGATATATCAAAGACTTATTGAAAGATATGAGATAAAGCCTGAGGAATCTATATTTATTGATGATGGTAAATCTAATGTCAGAACAGCCAGTGAACTGGGCTTTCATACTGTACATTACATAAACACAAAACAATGCAGAAAACAGATTTATAAGATTATTGTGAGAGAGGAGAATACCTTATGAAGATCGTGTCTTGGAATGTTGCAGGCTTTCGCGCCTGTCTGAAAAAAGGTTTCGGTGATTTCTTTGAAAGGGAAGTACCAGATGTCTGCTGTCTGCAGGAAGTAAAGGCTGAATTAGGTCAGTTTGATTTTTCACCGGAAGGATATCAGCTGTTTTTGAACCCGGCTGAAAAGAAAGGTTATTCAGGTGTTCTTATTTATACAAAGGTTGAACCTCTGAGTGTTACCTACGGCATGGGTATTGATGAACATGACCATGAGGGCAGGATAATCACCATGGAGTTTGAAGATTACTATGTGATCACGGAATATGTCCCTAATGTCAAAAGAGATCTGAGCCGTCTGGATTACCGTATGGTATGGGAAGATGATTTCCGCGCTTACCTGAAAAAACTGGAACAGAACAAGCCGGTAGTAGTATGCGGTGACTTCAATGTTGCTCATACGGAAATGGACATTAAAAATGCCAGGGCCAACATCGGTAATGCCGGATTCACCTATGAGGAAAGAGGCAAGTTTACTGAACTGCTAGAAGCTGGTTTTACTGATACATTCAGATATATGAATCCTGAGGTATCAGACCGTTATACCTGGTGGAGTTTCATGAATAAGGCCAGGGAAAGAAACATTGGGTGGCGTATTGACTATTTCATTGTGTCTAACGTATTAAAGGAAAGAATAAAAGATACCATGATCTATGATGAGGTATTGGGAAGCGACCACTGTCCGATCGGGCTGGTCATTGAATAGAAATATTCAGATAATTACTGCTATAATGAGAAAAACGGAGGTAGAACCATGAGAAAGATAGTTGCGGATTCCTCAAGCAATCTCTATGAATATCCGGGATTGCCATATGATTATGCATCTCTGCAGATAACGGTGGATGACAGAAATTTCACCGATGCTGCAGGGCTGGATCTTGTTGAGATGGTTGATGCTTTGGAGCATACCAAAAAGCATTCATCAACAGCCTGCCCGGCAACCGGAGACTGGCTGGCCAAATATGAGGGTGCAGATGAGATATTTGCGATCACCATTTCAGCCAAACTTTCCGGCAGCTATGAAAGTGCCAAGATGGCAGAGAGGGAATATCTGGAAGAGCATCCTGACCGGAAGATCTGGGTCATCGATTCGCGGATGACCGGCCCGGGCATGAGAATGATCATGGAAAAGATAAATGAATTAAGCGATAAGGGATGCAACTTTGAAGAGATCAGAGAAGGTGTCATCAAGTATCTTGAAAACGTCAAGCTGTGTTTTCTTCTGGCCTCTGTCAATAATCTGGCAAATGCCGGGCGTTTAAGCAAGATCATTGCCAAAGCCATCGGTGTTCTTGACATCAAGATGCTGGGAAGAGCCAAGGAAGGCGTCATTGATGCCTTTGGCAAGTTCAGAGGTCAGGCCCGTGCCATCAAGGAAACCTTCGTCGAGATGATGAATAACGGTTACAACGGCGGCAAAGTCAGAATTGACCATGTTCTTAATCTGGCCAGTGCTGAGAAGCTGAAGGAGTACATTGTTGAGAAATTCCCTGATGCCGATATCGTCATTGATACCTGCAAGGGCTTATGCAGTTATTACGCCGAAAGAAACGGCTATATCGTCGGCTATGAAGTCAGATAGGAGAGGTGTCAATGATAAAAGTATACGGAAGCCACATGTGTGGTGACAGTGAAGAACTGCAGAAGTGTTTTAATGAGCACGAAATAAAATACCAGTTTCTGGATATAACCGATAATCTCAGAAATCTGGGACGTTTTCTGCGTTACAGAGATACACTGGATATCTTTGAAAATTGCCGTAAGATCGGGGACATCGGTGTTCCTTTCATGATCGACGATGAAGGTGTCAAGACTCTGGACTGGAGGGGCTGGATGAAAGATCACGGTTATGTAACTGAGTGTGATGAAGAATGCTGCTGCCTGCTGAATGAGGAAGAATAGATGGAAAACGTCAAAGCGGTGATCTTTGATTTTGATAACACTCTGGGAGACCGTTATGAGTATTGCTACCAGACTTACAGATATTTTCTGAAGACTTTTGTACCTCAGGTGGATGAGAACAGTCTGCTGTTTGAATCCATGGTGCAGGATCTGGTTCTGTATGATGAGTACGGCAATGTTGCAAATAAAAGGCAGATACTTGATGCCTTTGAGCATCGTTACGGCATCAGAATAGAAATAGATAATTTCGGTAAATGGTGGGTTGAACATCAGTACCTGTTTACGGTGCTTTTTCCTGATACCATGGATACGGTTATACGGCTTAAGAAAAAGTACAAACTGGGCTGTCTGACTAACGGAGCTCACATAGCTCAATGGGGAAAACTGGAAAAGGCAGGCTTATTACCTTACATGGATGCAGTAATCGTGTCCCAGGATGCCGGTGTCAGTAAGCCGGACCCTAGAATATTTCAGATGATGGCTGATAAGCTTGGTTTAAAGTGTGAAGAATGCGTATATGTCGGAGATACTTTCTCTGCTGACATTGTCGGTGCTTTCAATTCAGGCATGATACCTATCTGGATCTGGCCGTCAAATCAGGCCAGACCGTGTGAATATCCGGTTACCCGCATTAATAAGATTTCAGATCTGTTGGAGATTCTTTAACATGTATAAGGTCATTGCCTGCGACCTGGATGAAACACTGCTGAATGATCAGCATGAAGTTTCTCAAAGAGACATTGAAACAATTGAAAAACTCTCAACTATGGGAGTCAAGTTTGTCCTGGCTACAGGCAGAGGATATAACACAACTTTTGATTTGCAGAAGAAACTCGATTTATACGAGAAACCTAACGAATATACCATTTCCTTTAACGGCGGTATGATTACCGAAAACAGAAAAAACAAGGCTCTGTATATGCGGGGCATCGACTTTGATAAAGCCAGTGCTTTATTCCGTGAAGGCGTCAGACGCAATCTGACTGTACATGTATATACTGAAGATGTCGTCTACATATGGAACTATTGCGATGCAGAAAGAAAATATACCGAAGGCAGAATGCCGATCGAAGAGATTTTCTGTGATGACATTGATTTTCTGAAAGGTCAGCAGATCATCAAGACTCTGTACATGGATACGGATATGAATAAACTGTATCAGATTGCAGATGAGATAAAGAAGCTTACTGAAGGACTGGCTGTATCATATTCCAGCAACCGTTATCTGGAGTTCAATAACCGCAATGCCAATAAAGGCCTGGGATTAAGGAAACTGGCAGAAATACTGAATGTCGATCCGGCTGATACCATAGCTGTCGGAGACCATGTCAACGATATTACAATGCTGAATCAAGCCGGGCTGGCAATAGGGGTGAGAAACAGCAATCCTGGTATTATGGAACACTGTGATGTGATCCTGGAAGCAACCAATAATGAAGATCCGATAACGGAGATCTTCAATCGATATTACAAATAAAAACCGGAATTCTGATATTCCGGTTTATTGTTTTATATGGTGCGCATGAAGGGACTCGAACCCCCACGGTTGCCCGCCAGATCCTAAGTCTGGTGCGTCTGCCAATTTCGCCACATGCGCATGCGCATTAATTATATCAACACGTATACCATTTTTCAAGAATTGAAAAAGTGTTTGAGTTACCAGGGGAAAAACGATATAATATTACTGTTATTTTGAACACAACACTTTTCTGGAGGATATAAATGAAAAAACTGATGATTTTACTGGTACTATTAGTGTTACTTGTTCCGACTTACGGCTGTAAGAAACGGTTAACACAGTATAGTAACGGTACAATTACCCTTACTTTACCGGAAGGATTTACAGAAGGGCATAGTGATGATTATGAATATATGCTGACATCAGGAGATGCCATAGTTCTTTGTTCTCATGCGGACAAGAAATTCTTGGAGAACAACGGTATAGAAGACATCACTCTTGATGAGTTCACAGCTTTCTTCTCAAGTGATAAGACGCTTTTACTGGACCGCAGTTTCAAAAACTACAATGTCTTCAGTTATGAAAGTGAAATAAACGGTCTTACCTCATACAACATGATAGGTGTGTATCAAGTTGAAGACGGTTTCTGGCTGGTCAACTTCATCTGTGACAATACAGATGTCAAGAAATTCGAAGCTGATTTCCTTGACTGGGCTGGAATGGTTACTTTCCGTTCACATTAAAAACAAAGGACTGATAATTCAGTCCTTTCTTTTTTTAATCTCCCCGGAAGAAGTTGACGACTCCGTCACTCAGTTTTCCAAGCCCCGTATTCAGAAGATCTTTATTTTTATTAGTTTCGGCAGCGATTTTCTGGGCTCCATCGGAGCGGATGACCCGACGCAGACCGTTGGCGGTTTTCTGACTTAATGCGCCTGACTGCTGCAGACCCAGAATCTTGGAAGACTTTTCGGTCGTTTCCTTGGCTATCTTAGCTGCTTTACCGCTTTTAGGAAGCTTCACGTTTTCCATGCCATGTTCGATACCTGTACGTAAGGTTCCTTTAAGCCCTTCTTTGAAGAAAGCCTTTGTTCTTTCGCCTTCCTTGGCATCCATTGCTCCCTTAATTCCATCACCCAGTCCATTAGAGAGATATTTGTAACCTATTTTATTTGTTCTGTCCTGTGTTATATCTATGCCGGTTTTAACAAGGCCTCTGGTTATGCCTGTTGTCAGTCCTTTTTTTCTGACAGTTGCGTACATCATCTCACCGGCCATGTTGCGGCTTGATATATAAACATACTTGATAGGTTTAAGAGTTCCCAGAGAACAGATGTCGATGATATCAACTCCAGTATCAGCAGCCCACTGGATCCATTCCAGACGGTTTACAATCTTATCAAATTCATTACCGTATTCGATCTGTTCCTGGCTGTTCAGAGATTCCTTGCTCATCATTTCATCTAGCCACTTTTTACGGTCTTCAGCAGTTGTCTCATAGACTCCGTGTTTTTCCGCAAACTTGTCTCTCTCCGCGTTTTCCTTTTCCATTTTGGCGAGCTCTTCTTTTTCCTTTTTCTTCATCTCTTTTAATTCACGGTCAAGAGCTGTATCTCCTTCACGCAGTTTGCGTATCTGTTCTTTCTGCCATTCCCGATCACTGATACGTTGTTTCTCCCATTCCTTCATTCTGTCTTCATCCAGATAGGTTCCGTCATCACTGTCCCAGGTTCCGTCTTTTTCGTTCCAGTGGAAGATTCTTTCAGCCTTGGTAGCAGGGTCTCTGACAATACGGATGTCACCGTTTTTAGGACCTTTTGAAACTGTTTTCTTAACAGTGTCCTGCACTGCATCTGCTTTTTTCCTGCCGCCAAACCCGGTAATTATGGCCATAATAATAACGCCGAGAGTACCTGCCATAATAGCCATTTTCTTGTCACCCGGACTCATTGCTTCGACAAAATGATCATAGTATTCCACGATAATGGCCGGGGCAGCAAAGCACAATAGATAAGTGAATATCATGAAAAACCGTTTTTTCATCTCAATTCACCTTCTTCCCGCAGTGAGGGCAGTAGATTGCACCCTGTACCAGTCTTTTTCCGCAGTGTATGCAGTATCTGGCTTCATTTATTTCAAGTTGTGTATCTGTATCAAAACGTGCCGGATTGAACTCATCTCCGGTAAACTTTTTAACAATTTTCTTATTATTCAAAGGCAGAAACAGAGGCATGATTTCATCAAAATCCTCATGTAAAATAGCTATCTCCCCGTCAGGGAAAACGATGTACCAGCTGCGCTGTTCCAAAGGATATTCAGAGTCCAGATGAGCAGCTATTATCATCATTTCTGCATAACTCAGTTCTTCTCCGGTCTCCACATTTTTCCAGCGGGAACAGCGGTCAGAGGCGTGATCCATGGTCACGGTAAAATTACGGTATCCTTCCATATTATTTCTTTCTAGTGCTGTTGATATACAGACCCAGCACGCACATTGCTCCGCATAACATCAGTATGCCACCCTGCATTTCACTCATGCCATGTTCAACACGCATGATCTCACCGAATGCACCAAAAAGATAAAAAGCGAGAATGAAAGCGACGGAATACAATAAAGCTTTTTTCATAATCATTCCTCTCTGTCTGTCGTGATATTTACAGATTTGTTCATACTGTAATTGTATAGTTTTTTCGGTCAGTTTACTATCAAAACAATTACATGAAAAAACAGAGCTTTAAACTCTGTTCTTACTTATAAAACTCATCCTTAATCTGTCTGAGTTCTTCTTCGTGAACGATTTTGTCAATGAGGGCCTTTATTGTCAGATCCAACGGACTGCCTTCGCGGTAATCAGCCTGTTTGGCAAAGTTGACACGGTTATGCTGCAGCAGATCTTCAGCTACCGTTCTGTCATCATCGTAAACGCAGATGGAATAGCCTCCATTATCTTTGACGATCTTCATGCAAGGAACATCAGTCATACCATCACCGAGGTATACCATGTTAGTAAAAGGAATGTCACGCTGGTTGCGGTCAAGGTGGGCATTGACCTTCTTGTCATCGTATATTTCCAGAGCATTCTTGTTGATACGGAAAATGAACTGAGTTTTTGAGGTGTAGTTGATGGCGATGGCTGGCCAGTCAGCATTACCCTTGGAATCATAGTGGAACTCACAGGCATAGACTCTTTCAAATTCATCATAGATGTCACAGCCTTCAAGGATTTCCTTGGTACCGGATGAGATGATGAAATGCTGTATTTCAACACCGCGCTGTCTGCCGTAATCGTTGATACGACTGAAGTATTCCTTAACTCCCGGATAGAATTCAATGGTCTTTCCTAAGGCCTGAAAGTTTTCTCTTTTGACATAAAAACCTCTGTCACGTGATTTTTCCAGCAATAAATACATGTAGGCCAGGGTGGACTCCATGTTTTCCTTGCGGCTTAAATCGCTGACTTCCTTCCAGAATTCATCAGGTTCAACACCCAGTTCCGGCAGCAGATCATATTCCTGCATGTTGCGGGTACACAGGGTCTTGTCAAAATCGTACATCAGGGCGGCTTTAATCATTAACGGTCTCCTCTAATATAGCTTTCATTCTGGCAGCCAGTCCGTAACATTTCTTTTCCGGCAGACCGCAGATGGCTATTCTTATTCCTTTCTGGAATTTAACGGTATAGATATGATCCTTCATCAGGGCAGAATGATATCTGCTGAGAAGGTCAGTATCTTCGATAGGTATGGTGATGAAGAATCCCTCATGGTAAGGGTAGAGTGGAAGTCCGCACTGTTCAGCTTCCTTCACGACAATGTCGGCACGTCTTTGCAGCATGGCGACGGAAGCATCTCTTTCCCGCAGGTATTCTTCCTTGTGATTTCTTAAGACATCGACAACACAGTGCATGAAACCGTTATTGCCGTTGCTCCAGGTTCCTCTTAAGACTCTTCTTAAGGCATTGTCCATGTTGGCTACTCTTTGCGGATCTTTAGCCAGGATGATGTTGGCACCCAGTCTGGCGCCATAGCAGGTAAAGGCCTTGGAACAGCTGTAAGCCAGAGAGAGCAGGACATTATCAGAGATCTTATTGAAGTTAGCCATGTAGTCGGTAATGTGATCCGGATTATGAGCAAAATCCAGATATGCGGTATCATTTACGACAATGACTGGGCCTTTTTCCGACAGTTTGTTGAAGAAGTCAATAAGCTGTGACCATTTTTCATAGCCCAGAGATATGCCGGTAGGGTTATGGCATGGGTCATTGATAATGACCATCAGCTTTCCCAGACGTTCCATGATGCTTTCAGATTTTGCCATCAGATCTCTGATCGATACCTGATTATTTTCGGCGATCCGGTATTTTTCGCTCTTGAGCTGATGCTTGTTTACCATCAGGTTATATGAACCCCAGTAGATGTCAGGCAATAGTACCGTTTCACCCTTGTTCAGGCAGCTGGTAAACATCAGAAACAGGGCACCGGTTCCTCCCGGGGCAGCAATTACAGCATGAGGCAGTTCAATGTTGTTATTGCGGTTGATCCACTTGAAGATCTCTTCACGGAAGTCAGGATTGCCTCCCAGATCGCTGGCATAGCTGGCTTTTACGGTATCCGGTACTTTCCGGAAACTGTCATAAACGGACCTGAAGGCCAGGATCTTACCGTCTTCACCGCAGAGGGTTCCTATGGTGGCATTAACTGTTTTTTCCGGGTTTACCAGTGCGTCAGCTTTGGCGAGGCTGTTTATCTGAAATACCACATCGCTGTAAGTTGAATAATCGATGTTGTCGGCGAGAAAAGGTTCTTTTATCATCTGTGTCATGGCTAATACCTCTCTTTTCATTATAATCTTACTGTCATTAAAAAGCATCCCTTATCCTGGTTTTTGAGGGGTGTTAAGGTATTGATAAAAAGGTTATAATAAAAACAGGAGAACAAAACATGGCAAAAGATACGATATATGTAACAGGGCATAAGAATCCTGATTCGGATGCTATTATTTCCTCAATGGCCTATGCTTATCTCAAGCAGCAGCTGGGCTACGATGCCATCGCTGTCAGAGCAGGGGACATTAACCGGGAAACTGAATACATCCTTTCTTTATTCAATGAATTTGCACCGCCTTTAGCCAGCGACATCAAGACCAAGGTCCGCGACATTGACTTTGATGATGTCTTACTGGTAAAGGAAACCGATATGTTCAAGGATATCCTGGACAGGATGAGGGAAGAACATAAGAAATCCGTTATTGTAGCCGATGAAAACCGTCAGCTGCTGGGCATGGCTACCCTGGCTGATATAACTTCACTGATAGTTTATGATCTTGAAAAGAAAAACAGCATTCTGCGGAAGACTCCTTTGGTCAACATAGCGAAGGTAATAAAGGCGAAAGTCATTGTTGACTGCGGCAATAATTCTAATGGTCAGATCTATGTAGTTTCCGGTCAGCACTTTAATTGTAATGAACGTCTGTGCATCGTATCTGATAATGTGGCCAGACAGCGTCAGGCTATAGAGCAGGGAGCACGCATTCTGATCATTGCCGGAGATTTCTATGATGAATCCATCGCTGAACTCTGCAGGGAAAAACAGTGCTCACTTCTTATGTCAAATCACAGTATCTACATGATATCCCGTGAAATTGACCTTGCGGTACCAATCAGCCTGATCATGACCAAAGCTGAAGACATTACGACCTTCAACTTTGATGACTATGTTGATGAAGTAAAGATCAAGATCAATAAATCCCGTTTCCGTGCGTATCCGGTAATTGACCGCCACGGTCATGTCATCGGCATGCTCTCCCGTTTCCACGTATTGAAACATGCCAGCCGTAACCTGATCCTGGTTGACCATAACGAATTTGCCCAGAGTCTTGACGGGGCAGAGGAGGCTAACATCCTGGAGATCGTTGACCATCACCGTATCGGCGGCATCAAGACAGCTTCACCGGTATTCTTCCGCAACGAAAGAACCGGCAGCTGTGCCACAATCATTACGGAGATCTTTGAAGAAAAGAATGTCGAGATCCCTGAAGATCTGGCCGGCTTATTATGCTGCGCCATTCTGTCAGATACCGTTCATTTCCGTTCGGTAACCTGTACCCAGAAGGACATTGATCAGTGTAAGAAGATGGCAGCCATTGCCCATCTGGACATTGATGAACTGGGGCCTGCCATTCTCAAAGCCGGAGCTTCCTTAAAGAACAAGACGATGGAATCCATTCTGCACCATGACCTGAAGAGATTCAAGATCGGTAAGAAGAATGTGGCCATCGGTCAGAACAACATCGAAAGCTTTGAAGCCATTGTCGGTATCAGGGAAAAGATGAATGACCTGCTGGAGGAATTCTCCCGCAACAACAATCTCAGCATTGCCTGCATGGTATTCTCCCTGATTGACGGAACAGGATCATATCTGTTATGCAAGGGTGAGGATGAAATGATAGTTAAATACGCATTTGAAGACATTGCGATAAATGTCGACGGCTATATGTTCCTGCCAAAGGTAATGAGCCGTAAGCAGCAGATAGTGCCGCGTATCACCGCGGCCGCGGAGGACAGATAAATGACTACACAAGAATTATGGAAGAAATACGAAGAGCAGAGATTCAAGATCTCTGCTTATGACTTATTGTTAAGTACAACTTATTACGATGCCGATACGATCGCTCCGGTGAAAGGCCGGGACTACCGTAATGAAAGAATGGCATATATTTCAGGTGAACTGTTTGACATTGAAACAGATCCTGAATTCATTAAGCTGAGAGAAGAACTCTATCGGAGGGATGATCTGACCTTTACCCAGAAACAGATCCTGAAATGGGAACTGAAGGACCTGGAATCTTTCAGATACATCCCTAAGGATGTGTTTGTGGAATACAGTGAACTGACCATGAAGGCCAATGTGGTCTGGAAACAGGCTAAAAACGCTGATGACTACAAGATGTTTGAGCCTTATCTGTTAAAGATCATCGATATGAATAAGGAAATGCTCAAATACCGTCCGGGTGAACTTAAGGGTTATGACGTCTACCTGTCAGATTACGAACCGGGCATGACCATTGAAAAGTATGACCGTTTCTTTGATCTGATCAGGGAAAAGCTGGTACCGCTGATCAAGAAGGTTTCAGCTGCCTCGAAGATCGATACGGCTTTTGCCTATCAGTTCTATCCGGCTGATGTGCAGAGAAAAATGATGTATAAGATCCTCGACTACATGAAGTTTGATCTGGAATCAGGCTTGATGGGAGAAACGGAACATCCTTTTACCAACTCTCTGAGCAAGCATGATAACCGCATTACTACTCACTACTATGAGAACAGTCTGTTAAGTTCGATCTTCTCGGTCGTTCATGAAGCCGGACATGCCACATATAACTACCAGGTAAGCGATGAACTGGCAGAGACTTATGTCTTTGATAACATGAGCTCCGGCATGCATGAATCACAGTCAAGACTGATGGAGAACTATCTGGCCAGAAACAGCGCCTTCTGGGATAATCTGTATCCTCAGATGCAGGAACTGTTCCCTGAGCAGTTAAAGGATATTTCTCAGCAGCAGTTCATTAATGCAGCTAACGCTGCCGAATGTTCACTGATCAGAACAGATGCTGATGAACTGACTTATCCTCTGCATATCCTGATCCGTTATGAAATAGAGAAGGGTATCTTTGACGGCAGTATTGATGTCAATGATCTGGAAAACATCTGGAACAACAAGTATGAGGAATACCTGGGTATCAGACCTCAGAAAGCTTCTGAAGGCATTCTGCAGGATGTTCACTGGTCAGGCGGCAGCTTCGGTTATTTCCCAACCTATGCCTTAGGCAGCGGCTATGCAGCGCAGTTTGTCCATGCCATGAGAAAAGATCTGGATATCGAGAAGTGCATGCATGACAATGAGTTCATCAAGATCAAGGAATGGCTGAAGGAACATATTCACAAATACGGAGGACTGTATCTGCCGGAAGAGCAGATCAGAATCGCTACGGGAGAGGACTTTGATCCGAATTATTACATTGAATATCTGACTGAAAAGTACACGAAACTGTATAACTTATGAAACTGACAGCGGACAATTACAGAATCTATCTTGAACAGGTCTATTCATCCTGGTTAGGCAAGATTATCGGCATAAGATTGGGAGCTCCGATCGAGGGTTGGAGCTACTCTCATATATTGGAAAAGTATCCGGAAATCACGGATTATGTCTGTGATTACGGTATTTTTGCGGCTGATGATGATTCAAACGGTCCGCTGTTTTTCGTCAGGTCTTTATATAATAAGACAGACATCACTCCCGAAGACATTGGCAATGTATTTTTAAATTACATTCAGGAATATGCCGGGTTTTTCTGGTGGGGAGGTGTCGGTGTATCCACTGAGCATACTGTCTATGAGAATCTGAAGCAGGGAATAAAGGCTCCGTTAAGCGGCAGTTATGAGACAAACGGTGTTGCAACAGCCGAACAGATCGGCGGTCAGATCTTCTCTGACTGCTGGGGCTATGTTGCTGGGTATGATCCGTATCTGGCAGCTGATATGGCCCGCAAGCGGGCATCGGTCACTCATGACCTTAACGGTCTGGAAGGGGCAGCCTTTGTTGCGGCAGCTATCGTATATGCGTATACAGTCAAAGACATACATGAAGTTATTGATAAAGCCTTAAGCCATCTTGACAAGGAGATGGAATACTATAAAGTCTGCCGTGACATCATCAGATTCTATCAGGAAAACCCTGATGACTGGCATGACTGTCTGAATTACATATTTGAGAATTACGGTTATGATAAGTATCCGGGAACCTGTCATATAATTCCTAACAGTACGCTGATGATCATGGCCATGTGCTATGGTGAAGGGGATTTCAGCAGGACTCTGTGCATGCTGGTACAGTGCGGCTGGGATACTGACTGCACGGCCGGCAATGTTGGTTCAATAATGGGAGCATTGGTTGGTATCGAAGGAATTGATCAGAAATGGATAACACCAATAAATGATGTTCTCAATTCCAGCAGCTGTGTCGGATATCTTAACATTCAGACGGTTTCCCAGTCAGCAGCGATGTTTGCCGATCTGGCAATGAAACTGCAGGGACTGAAGGTGCCAGAATACCATCATTTCACGTTGCCTTATGCTACAGAGGGTTTTTTCACTGATGGGAAAGTTGAAGTAAAGGATAACAGTCTTATTGCTAAGGGAACAAAGATATGGAAATATGCTTATTATCTGGGCGAAGATGTTTATGATGCCCGCTATGATCCTGTATACAGTCCGACGGTCTATCCGGGAGATAAGATTCAGTTTGAAGTTGAGGGAAAAGCAGCGGTATATTTCAGGGACTGTGAAGGAAACATGTACTGCAGTCCGGAAGGAACAGGCAGAATAGAGTACAGAATACCGGCGAAAACAAACATGACTGTACATGAATACGGAATCATCTTTAATGACAGTGTAGTCATAAAGGATTACCAGATAATTTCAGGTGCAGTGATTGAACATGATTTTACTGATTACTGTTATGACGTCTACGGACCACGCTATAGCGGTGACGATCTTGTAAATATCAGAGGATATGTCCCTCACAGCGGCAAATGGGAACTCACATCTGAAGGACTAAAGGGTAGCTGTTTTGACCATGGGCTTATCACAACCGGCAGTACGGACATGCTGGTAAGTGAGATGGAAATTCAATATACGGGTGACTGTCTGACGCTGATATTTGATGCACAGGGATACATGCATTACAGCGGAATAAGAGTCAGTGAAGATTCCATCAGTCTGCTCAGAAAAGACAATGTAGTTACTGTGATTGAACAGATTGCAGTAAATTTATATAAAAATTCAGTGAATGAATTAAAAGTCAGAATAAAAGACGGCAGGGTAAGCTGCTGTCTTAACGGCATAAAGATCGATTTCACGAACCAGATCACCAGGGAAAGGGGAATAACCGGTTTCCTTGGTGAAAACTGTGAAGTGTTGATCAGATCATTTAAATGTAAGTAAAACAGGAGGGGCATCCTCCTGTTTCATTTTTCTATTCTTCTTCTTTTTCCTTCAGTTCCTCTTCATACATCTTGTAAAGCTGTTTGAAGTAGGTGTCGTCATAGTCATCTGCCAGAGGAATGACCTTTGATGCCTCATCCATGAAATAGAAGACATCTCTGCCTAATTCGAATCTGCCCTTGTTGGTGTGCATGTCATAGGCATAATCAGGGATCTCAGGAATTTCGCCCTTGGCATTTTCCTTCATGATGATGTTCTTGATGTGGTCTGTTGATCTTTCCTTCTTCTGCCTGCACAGATATCTGATGGCATACAGGAAGAAGATCGGACGGTCACCGTCAAGGTAAGGATATTCCTTTCTCATTTCGTTTAAGGTCTTAACAACGATCAGAGCATTAGTGTCGCCAAAACCGATGTCTTCAACGGAAATGACCAGCAGTCTGTTCCAGAGTTTCTCTTCATGGAACTGGGAAGTAATGTACAGTTCGTAGGCAAAACGCATTGCCAGATCTTCCTGTCCTCTTCTGATGCATTTCTGCACGGCGGAAATCAATAAGTCAGCACTGATGCCGTGTTTTGACACGGTATATGCCCATGCGTCATAGTATTCGCTCATTATAAATTCTCCTTTTTCAACTGTTTATATTTTACTACACTTTTTCATATCATAAAAGCCAAAACCACATTGAAAACAGGCCTTATCAATGTTACAATTATCTCGTTAAAATACCTGTTGTTTGTTCTTTCATATTGCATATAAATTAATTATTGGCTATAAAGTGTTATATGACACTTTAATAGATAAAAGAAAGAGGAGGAAAGAATGAAAAAATTATTAACAGTCTTACTTGCAATGCTCATGGTATTCTCATTAGCAGCTTGCAATAAGGGCGGTGAGCAGGGCGGCAATGAACCTGAGCCAGAAGATGACGGCATCACTAGAATCGCTATCCTGCTTCCATTCACGGGTGACCAGTCTTATTTTGACACATTAGCTAACGCAGCTAAGGAAGTTAACGATGCAGACAACAAGATTACCGTAGATTTATTCGAATGTGACCCAAGTGGTTCTGCGGACAAGTCCAGATGGATGAACGCATTTGACAACGTCTGCGAAGAAGGTAAGTACGATCTCGTTGTTTCCGGTAACGGAACTTATGAAGGCTTCTTATATGAAGCAGCTGAAAAGTATCCTGATCAGATGTTCTACAACTTCGACTGCTCTTGGATTCCTGAAACAGGCGTTCCAAAGAACTTATACGCAGTTGACTGGGCTCTTGACGACTTAGGATATGTTGTTGGTGCTTTATCAGCAGCAGTTACCAAGACCGGTATCGTCGGTGTTGTTGTAGGTATGGAATCTCAGGATATGAACCAGTTTATCGGTGGATACTGCCAGGTATTAGCTGCTAACAACGTTAAGTATGTTATTTCTTATCCAGGTTCATTCTCAGATACAACATTAGGTAAGGAAGTTACTGAAGATATGATCAGCAAGGGCGCTGACGTAATCTGGCAGGTTGCCGGTGGCTTAGGTAACGGTGTTATCGATGCTTGCTCAGGCCATGACGGTGTATGGTGCATCGGCGTTGACCAGGACCAGTATCTGCAGTTCAAGGACACAAACCCTGCATGGGCTAACACAATCTTAACTTCTGCTTTAAAGAACACTAACGTTGCTTTCAAGGCAGTATGCGAAATGGTTGCTAACGGCACATACAAGGACAAGTTAGGCAAGCACGAGACTTGGGGTATTGCCCTGAATGGTGTAGGTCTGGCTGAAAACGATTACTATCTGCAGAACGCTAGCGCAGAAGTAAGACAGCAGGTTGCTGACACATTAGCACAGGTTGCCAGCGGTGCAGTTGAAGTTTGCGATACCAAGGCTTGGGATGAAGCAACTTATGCAACTGAGTGGCCAAAGGTTAGAGATGCTAACCGTCTTGATTAATTTATAATCTAAACTTAGTGAACTTAGTCATGCGCTGTTTTTACAGCGCATGACTTTTAAGAATTTGTAAGGGGGTCTTATGTCAGAGACTATATTAAAACTTGATAAAGTTACCAAGGTTTATCCTAACGGTACGGTTGCCAACCGTGACATTAACATGGAGTTCGAAAAGGGCGAGATCCACTCTGTTGTTGGTGAAAACGGTGCCGGTAAATCTACTCTTATGAAAATGATCTTCGGTATCGAAAAGCCGTCAAGCGGCACAATCACCTATAAGGGTGAAGAAACCCACTTCAACAGTTCAATGGATGCCATTCATGTCGGAATCGGAATGGTGCACCAGCATTTCATGCTGATCCCATCATTCAGTATTGTTGACAACATCATCCTCGGCGAGGAACCGACAAAAGGCGTTTTCATTGATACAAAAGAAGCAGCAAAGAGATGTCAGGAGTTATCTGACAAGTATGATTTCGAACTTGATGTTACTGCCAAGGTCTCAACACTTTCAGTAGCCAAGAGACAGAAAGTAGAAATTCTCAAGACATTATATCGTAATGCTGAACTTATCATCCTTGACGAACCGACTTCTGTTCTTACTCCGCAGGAAACGGAAAAGCTGTTTGATCAGCTGCGTTTCTTCAAAGAGCAGGGTCACACCATCATCTTTATTTCTCACAAACTTGAAGAAGTAAAGCAGATTTCGGATAAGATTTCCGTTATCAGAAATGGTGTCAGCAAGGGTACATATCTGAATTCGGAATTAACCATGGAACAGCTGACGAACCTGATCATCGGCCGTGACCTGGATAATGATATGGATGAATACAAGACTCATGAAGACTTCCATAATGAAAAGGCCCTGGAAGTAAAGGGACTTCATATGGAAAGAAACGGCAAGCCTGTCCTCAACAATGTGTCATTCGCAGTCAAGTGCGGTGAGATACTGGGCGTTGCCGGTGTTGAAGGAAACGGACAGCAGGAACTGGTAAAGTGCATTACCGGCCTGGAAGAAACAAAATATACCGGTGAAATCTATATCTGCGGCAAGACTGTTGGTGATATGAATATCCGGGGCAGAAGAGACATCGGTATGGCGTACATTCCTGAAGACAGAATGGTTGACGGTGTTGCAGGTAACCTGCCAATCAGCGACAACCTTATCTCAACTTACTATACAAGAGAGGACATTAACGGAAAGGTCTTCATGGATTCCAAGGCAATCGCCAAGGTTTCCGATAACCTGATCAAGACATTCGCTGTCAAGACCAAGAACGCAGATACAACCGTTAACAGTCTGTCCGGCGGTAACGTTCAGAAGGTCGTCGTTGCCAGAGAATACAACACAAACTCCAAATTCATGATTGCCGAACAGCCAACTCATGGTATTGATATCGGCTCAGCTGAATTCGTCCACCATAAACTTATTGAAATGCGTAATGCCGGCGCAGGTATCCTGCTTGTATCAGCCGACCTGAATGAAGTAGTTGACCTGTCTGACCGCATCATCGTTATGTTCAACGGCAAGATTGCCGGATATTTCCCTGACGCAAACAATGTTAACGAATCAGACCTCGGCATGTACATGCTGGGCGCTAAACGCCAGTCTGAGGAAGAGATCGGAGGTGCATTAAATGACTGAGAATAAGAACAAGGCTTCATTAAAGTCTGTACTGTCAATTTCCAATCCAAAGGTTTTTGATGCAGTCAAGATGATGATCTCCATCCTGATTGCTCTGGCAATTACCTTCGTTGTTCTGTGTCTTGTCAGCTCCAATCCTGTTAACGCCATGATAACGATCCTTACCGGTCCGTTATCCAAGACAAGATATATCGGTGCAGTTATTGAAAGCTTTATTCCGTATGCTTTTGCCGGTCTGGCAGCAGGCGTACTCTTCAGTGCCGGTGCATTTAACTTAGGTGCTGAAGGTATCTTCATCCTGTCGGGTGCTGTTGTTACAGCCATCGCCATTACACCAGTTACAACCAGCCCTGTATTGCATCCGATCTTATGCTTCCTTGGCGCCATGATCTTCGGTGGAGTTCTCATGATTCTGCCAAGCTTCCTGAAAGCCAAATTTGGGACAAACGAAATGGTTGTTTCCCTGATGCTTAACTCAATTTATGCCGGTATTGCCGCATACGTTGTAAGAACATTCTTAGGCACTCTGAAAAGAGGCGGAAACAGCTCAAAGGACTATCTGGCTACTGCCAAGATTCCTTATCTGTACCAGCCGTTAAGAATTACAGCATGCTTCTTCCTGCTGATTGCGGTAACCATAATTCTGTATCTCGTCATGAAAAAGAGCAGACTTGGTTATCAGATCAGACTTGCTGGTTCCAACCCTAGATTCGCTGAATACTCCGGTATAAGTGCTTTCAAACTGGCTATCTCTACTGCAGCCATCGCCGGTGTACTCTCCGGAATGGGAGCAGCAACATGTCTGTTGACTCAAACAACATTCTATACACCTTCACAGTCACTGGTAGGAATTGGTTTCTCTGGAATGTTACTGTCCATGTTGGGCAGAAACAATCCGATCGGAATTGTCATCGCTGCTTTCATGATCAAGTATCTTGAACAAGGTACAGCAGTACTTTATTTTGTAGACACATCTGTTCCATCTGAGATCGTTGCCATCGTTGAAGGTATTATCATCATGCTTATTTCTTCTCAGCACTTCTTAAGGAAGTTCAGAGAAAGACGTTTATTAAAGGAGGGCTTAGAGGAACATGCTGAGTAGTGTAATTTCAACCCTGTTTACAATGAGGTTCATACAGGCAATCATACGTATGTCAACACCGATACTTTTCGCCGCCCTTGGTGCATTTGTTGCCGCCAGTACCGGTATCGGAAATATCGCTATTGAATCCATCATGACATTCGCCGCCTTAACTGGCGTTCTGGGCAGTTATCTGTTCAACAATGCTGTGGTTGGTGTCTTATTTGGATTAGTTATCGGTATTCTAACCGCACTGCTGATTACTTTCTTCTCAATGAAGTTAGGTGCTGATGCCTTCCTGATCATGATCGCTCTGAATACATTTGCTGATTCAGTAGCTATCTTCGTTCTGTATCAGATCACTGGTGATAAGGGAACAACCGCTTCTCTGACCACACCGATTCTGTACACCTGGGATATACCGATCATTAAAGACATACCTATTCTTGGTGAAATACTATCCGGCCAGTATGTCCTGACATACCTCTGCTGGCTGATCATCATTGTGTTGTTCATAGTCATCTACAAGACCCCGTTAGGAATGAGAATGAGAGCCTGCGGATTAAACGCTGACGCAGCCAGAACAGCCGGTATCAACGTTGAAAGACTGCAGGTACTGTCATTAATATTATCAGGTGTTTTCGCAGCTTTAGGTGGTGTTTACCTGTCACTGAACTACCTGAAGATCTTCTCAAAGGGAATGGTCTCCGGTCAGGGCTGGATGGGTGTTGCCGCTAACGGTATCGCCAACGGCAATTACTGGTCATTGGTATTGTCAGCTGTCATTTTCGCTGTATTCAGAGCTGTATCAATCATCTTCAGTTCCAACAGTGCGTTCCCGACAGACCTGGTAGGTGCAATTCCGTATTTCTCAGTCTTCGTCATCCTGACAGTTGTATCAATTGTTAACTACTATCGTGTCAAGCGTGGTAAAGTGGAGGAGAACTAATGCGCAACATTATTATCGACTGCGATCCCGGACATGATGACGTCATAGCCTTTCTGGTAGCCTTAGCCAATCAGGAAGAGCTCAACATCCTGGGTATCACAACCGTTGCCGGTAACCAGACACTGGCCAAAGTAACCAATAACATCCTGAAGGTTCAGGATTTCCTGGGTGTTCACATTCCTGTCAGCATGGGTTATTCAACACCTATGGTAAAGGAACTGGACGTTCAGCCTCAGGCCCACGGTGCTACCGGCATGGACGGTCCGAACATCCCTGAGCCAACCAGCAAGCCTACCGGCATGCATGCCATTGAGTTCATGAAGAAGACTCTGATGGAAGCAGAAGAGAAGGTTACCATGGTATGTATAGGTCCACTGACCAACATGGGACTGTTCTTAAAAACCTATCCTGAATTACGGGAAAAGATCGATTGCATTGCCATCATGGGCGGAGGCGTCAATAACGGTAACACTCTGATCAAGGCTGAATTCAATATCTACCATGATCCTGATGCTGCCAAGATCGTCTTCGACTCAGGTGTCAAAGTAGTAATGGCTCCATTGGAAGTCTGCTATGCAGCCAGCATTCTGTTAACTGAAACAGAAAAGTTTGCCCAGGGTGGTAAGGTATCACGCTTTGTATATGATCTGATGACATTCTATCAGGGATATGCCATAAGACATGGCTGGGACAGAACGGCTATCTTCGATGCTGTTCCGGTAACATGGCTTATCCATCCTGAATTCTTTACTTCTAAGGAATACGAAGCATATATTGAAACCGATGGCAGATACTGCCGCGGTATGACAGTTGTTGATACCAGGAATTATCAGGGTGAGCTGCATAATCCTAAGACCGTGCTAATTGATGCTGACAGAGAGAAATTCATTGAATTCCTGTTTGAATGCATCGGAAAACTGGACCGTATCTACGGATAACAATTATGAAATAACCCTCCTGCAAAGGAGGGTTTTCATATGGAATAACCTGTGCATTATAGTATACTGAAGACGGGAGAAACAGAATATGAAAATAATCGTAACCGGCGCATCCGGACTTCTCGGTGAGGAGATCGCGGATCGTTTTGAGGAAAAGGGCCATGAGGTGATCAGGCTTAAGGGCAGAGGACAGCTGGATCTGCGTGAAGTTGAACCTGTAATGTCATTTGTTGAAAAATGCAATCCTGATGTCATCGTTCATACGGCAGCCATCAAAGATGTTGATGAGGCAGAAAGACATCCCCAAGAAACATTTGTCACAAATACCGTAGCCACACGTAATGTAGCTTTGGCGGCTGAAAAAACAGAAGCCAAGATGGTATATATCAGTACCGATGCTGTTTTTGACGGGGAAAAAGGTATGTACCATGAATACGATGAAACCGGACCGATCAATGTCTACGGATTCAGCAAGCTGGCCGGTGAAAGGGAAGTAAGGGCACTGTGTAAAAGACATTTCATTGTCAGAACAGGCCTGCTGTTTGGCCTGAAGGGCAAGCCTGACAACAACATGGTACTGAAGCTGATGAAACGATGGCAGAATGGAGAAGTTGTTGAAGCCGGAATTGACCAGAGATGCTCAAATACCTATACTCTGGATCTGGCTGAGGCGATAGTGACAATGGCTTTGACTGATTATTACGGTACTTATCATGTGTGCAATGAAGGTCGGGCTTCCCGTTACGAGTTTTATACAGCATTATGTACCGGTGCCGGATTCTCAGAAGAACAGGTGAAAGGAGTAAAGGCTTCAACCATTAAGTTTGCCCGCCGCCATAAGAATTCATCAATGACATCACTGCTGTTTGAACGTACTTTCGGTTACGCTCTGGAAAACTGGGAGGATGCGGTAGAACGCTTTATGGTAGAATATAAGAGTAAGAAAGAGGAATTATAATATGAAGAAGATCAAATTCTATGCTTCCATCTGGGCTCTGGATCCCAGAGAAATAATGGATTACGTTAAGGCTTTTGAAGAAACCAAGACTGACGGTCTGCATTTTGACATCATGGACGGACACTATGTGCCGAATCTGGCCATGGGAACCGATGAAGCCAAGCTGTGGCATTCTCTGACTCAGATACCTCTGGACATTCATGTCATGGCATATGAACCTGAAAGAATTCTGGAATACTATGAGTTAAGGGAAGGGGACCGTGTCAGCTTCCATCCGGAAACCTGTGCCCAGCCATATAGACTGTTACAGAACCTGCAGTCCAAAGGAATCAAGGCCGGTTATGCCATGAGTCCGAGCATTTCCCTGGAATATGTCCGTGAAGCATTGCCGGTACTTGACTTTGTCAACTTCCTGTCCATCAATCCGGGCTTCTTTGGCCAGCCTTGGGTACCTAATGCCATTGAAAAACTGGAAAGACTGGTAGAGATATGTTCCCATGCCGATCATAAGATCGAGATCACCGTTGACGGTTCCATCATTCCTGAACACGGCAAACTGTATGTTCAGGCCGGGGCTGATTCTCTGATTGCCGGACCTTCCACACTAGAGAAGGGTGGACCTTCAAAATACGCTGAGAACATGGTTAACTACTGCCGTGAGATCGGTGTAGAGCACTAAAAAGTAAAGATATATTCTGATGAAAGACCATTTTCGAGACTGAAAGTGGTCTTTTTTAGAGTCAAAACGGACTTTTTTGAAAAAAATTTAGTTTAGGAAAACGTTTTTTGTGCTATTGTGAAATTTATGTGTTATGATAGTAATGGCTAAAGAATTTTTATATTCATAAGAAGGAGAGATAGGAAATGAAAAAATTTTTAGTTGCTTTATTATCTGTGCTTATGGTAGTAGCTATGGCAGCTTGCTCCCAGCCAGCACCAAAGGCTTTAGCTGATGATACTCATGCAGCATGGGTTGCTCATGGTCAGTATTTATTAGCTGATGGCACGCAGAACTCCTGGAACGGCAAGGACACTGAATTATATGAAGCTTCAGCTTTAAAGGCCATCGCTCTTGAAGATGTCAAGGCAATTGATGAAACTTTATATAACACACTTTCAGGAAAGTCAGTTAAGTATCTGTATACAATCGACCTGTTATTAGGCACAAACGATGCAGGCTGGACAACCAACGCCTTAATCGATGGCAAGTTATACAGAGTTAACGGCTCCAATGCGTTCAAGATCGCTCAGTGCAATGTTGACGTAGATGGTGACAACAAGGTTTATGCTGAAGATCAGTGGATCTCAGACCCTAAGACAGCACATGCTGAATCATTAACTCCAGCTACATTATTCATGCCAATCTGGCAGGAAGAATCTGACGAATATGGTTTCTCATGGGCAAGCAACCCAGCTTGCATTGGCGGACCTGGTCTGTACACTCTGGTTATTGCTCAGTACACAACAGTTTCATCTGCATCTGAGCCAGGCTATGGTATCGGCTTAGTCAAGAAGGAAGCAAAGACCGGTCCAGAATATGAACTGATCGTTGAATTCGTTCCTGCTGACCATACATTCGGCGTTGTTGGTTCAATGACCGACTGGGGTGGAGTAGAAGACTTCGCAATGACAACTGAAGACAACAAGACCTGGACTGCAGAAGTAGAATTACCTGCCGGTGCAGAATTCAAGGTACGTGCTGATGGCAAGTGGGATAACAGCTGGGGCAATGCTGATGGCAGCAACTTAACTGTAGCAGATGCTGGCACATATGTTGTTACAATCACTTTCGGCGATGAAGTAGTCGTTACTGCAACACCTAAATAAGAACAATAATTAAGATTTTAAATGATAGGGCTTCTCATGGTGTGAAGCCCTTTCTTGTAAAAAACACAATGGAATCATAATTCCATCTGAAGGAGAATATATGAAAAAGATTATATGTCTCATAATAGCGGTATTCATGATGCTGAGTTTCACCGGCTGCAAGGACACCGGCGGAAAAGGGGAAAAGGCCAATTACGAGGATTTCCCGGACAGCTATACAGATGCTCTTCCTGACAATGCCGAAGACGGTCTGACTCTTCATGCCTTTAACTGGACTTACAATGAAATCAAGGACAACCTGGAGAGCATAGCCAATGCCGGTTTCAAGAATGTTCTGACCATGCCTGTTCAGCAGCCAAAAAGCGGCGGATCAGCCTGGTGGGCTTTCTATCAGCCGTTAAGTTTTTCAATCGGTGACAAGTCAGCCTTAGGCAGCAAGGAAGACCTGATAGCCTTATGTACCGAGGCAGAAAAATACAATATCTGCATCCTGGCAGACATCGTAGCCAACCACATGGCTACCACTGATGATGAAGGTAAGGAACCGGACGGAACCCCGACAGTTTTACCGGCTGTGGCGGATTACGAACCGATCCTGTATGCAAACCGTAATGAAGATACCGACGGCAACGGTGTGACATTCCATCATAATAAGAATGCCAAGGGTTCAGGTGCCGAAACCCAGTATTATCCGTACGGCAACCTGCCTGATTTGAATACAGCCAATCCTTATGTACAGTCCAGAGTACTGGCATTATTAAAGGAATGCATTGATGCCGGTATTGACGGTTTCCGTTTCGATGCTGCCAAGCACGTGGAAACCTCACAGGACCCTGACTATGCCAGCGACTTCTGGGAACAGACAGTTGGTGCAGCCAGGGAATACTATAAGAAGAAAACCGGAAAGAATCTGTATGTCTACGGTGAGATCCTTAACTCACCGGCAAACAGACCTCTTTCATACTATACTGACATGATGCTGGTAACTGATGACGGTTTCGTTGCTCAGTTCAAGGGTGTCATGTCCCGGAAGGATCCAAACCAGATCCTGAATGCCTCACTGAAGGTTGATGATGCCACTAAACTTATTGCCTGGGTGGAAAGCCATGACGAGTATGTCAGTTCCAACACTCATTACAGTGATGTCCGTATATCCAAGTACTGGGCAGTTATCGCTGCCAAGAAGGGACTGGGCGGACTGTATCTGGCCCGTCCGACTGACGGCCTGGATGTCGGCAAGATCGGTTCATTTGCCTTTGAATCAGAAAGGGTGGCGACAGTCAACCGTTTCCACAACCGTTTCTATAATGCTGAAAGCTATGAATCTGTTGACGGTACCTGCTATGTCGTGGAAAAGGTAAAGAAAGATGACCAGGGTGTTCTGATCATCAATGTCGGTGAATTCACTGACGGCAAGAGCGTAAAGGTTGCTGTACCTCATCTGGACAACGGCAACTACTACGATGCCTTAACAGGTAACAAGGTAGTGGTGACTGATCACTATGCCTATGTCAGATTTGAGTCAAACGGTGTAGCCGTACTGACCAGAAGCAGGGATATCCATCCGCAGCTGACGATCTCCGACAGAGGAAGTTCATTCACCGATGATCTGACAGTAACGCTGAATGCCACTAACTGTGATGAAGCATACTACTGGTTCAATAATGACAAATCAGGAAAGACCAGCTTTGATGGCAAGACAGAGGTTTCTCTGAAAGACCATGTCAAGGACGGCAAGGTCGATCTGCATGTCTATGTAAAGAAGGGCGTCAACGAATTTGAACAGGCTTTCACATATAAGAAGGTTGAAGTCGTGAAAGACCGCTTCAATGTTCTCAATCTTGATCCTTCATATCTCAACGGTGATTATGAACTCTACATCTGGAGCTGGTCACCTGGCAAGTGGAGCAAAGACTATGAGATCAAAGACGGTGTTATGCTGGTTGATACAACCGGTATGACTGGCTTCCTGATCGGAGTCTTCCCGAAGGGATATGAAATAACCAATGTCAACGCCTGGGACAGCAATGTCATCAAGCAGAGCGCTGACATCAAGGACGATACATTAAGAGCCGGATTTGTCGATATGACCGGTTTCTAAAAGGAGGAGAAGATGAAAAACAGTAAATCAATTAAATTATTACTTGCAGTTTCGCTGCTTCTTTCTCTGATATTGGGTGGCTGTAAGAAAGAGGATGAGGGACCGGATGATGTCCCTATAGCTCTTACGCCGGCCGGAGATGTCATTGACCGGTATAAGAAAGATACGACGGATTACTCCCGGATGCCTCTGGAAGATACCCGCATCGTCCGTCTGCATTACCGTCGCAATGACGACACAGGCAATGACCGTAAAGTATATCAGGCCTGGAATGTCTGGGCCTGGGACATGACTAACGGCGGCAACGGGGCAGCTTATGATTTCACCGGCTATGATGATTACGGTGTCTATGCTGACCTCGACCTTAACATGATCTCGGAAGGCAAGGGAACCGAACTGCTTGGTTTCATTGTCAGAACCGATAACTGGTCCAAGGACCCTGACGGCGACAGATCGATCGAGATCGAACCGCAGACCAACGGCGGTGTTCAGAATGTCTATGTCCGTACCGCTGAATCCACGGTATTCGATACTCAGGAAAACGCCTGCAAGTCCATCATCAGTTATGCCATGTTAAGAAATGCCAACACGATCAGCACTTATTTCAAGCCGATCAAGAGCGATTTCAAGTCATACCGTCCGCGTTTCTCCATTAAGATCAATGGCGAGGAATACAAGGACTTTACCATGGAGGAATACGATGATTCCCTGAACATGGCTAATCTGACTTTGAAGCGTGAGCTGGATATCACCGATGTGGTAACAGTCAGTTACCGTTTCGATAACAGCTGGATTAATGAGGTTGACCTGATGCTGACAAACTATTTTGATACTGATGAATTTAATGAAAAGTACTCTTATGACGGCAACGACTTAGGTGCTACTTTTGACAATGAAGAAAACCCGACAGCTACCACATTCAAGGTCTGGGCACCGACCAGCCGCTCCGTGGTACTGAATATCTACAACACTTCAGACTATGTAACTGACAAGACTCCGATTGCCACCTATGAAATGGAAAAGGCTGACAGAGGTATCTTCAGTTATACGGTCAAGGAGAATCTGGACGGTAAATACTATACCTATACGGTAACCAACTCCAAGGGAACCAATGAAGTAGTTGACCCATATGCCAAGAGTGCCGGTGTCAACGGCAGAAGAGGCATGGTCGTCAACTTCACCAAGCTCAATAAGGAGATTGAGGGCTGGAATGAAGATGCAAGACCATTTGCAGGCAACAATACTGACGCTTCCATCTATGAGATCCATGTCAGAGACATGACGATCAGTGAGACCAGCGGCGTTCCGGAAGAAGAAAGAGGCAGATTCCTTGGCTTAGCGCGCAGGGGAACTACCTATACCGAAAACGGCATGACTGTCACAACAGGTCTGGATCACATGAAGGAACTGGGCATTACCCATGCTCAGATCCAGCCGTTCTATGACTACAGTTCAGTTGACGAAACCAGAGTTTCCTCATCAATGAGTGAAACCAACTATAACTGGGGTTATGACCCTCTTAACTACAATGTTCTGGAAGGCAGCTACTGCTCCGATCCTTATGACGGCTATGTCCGCATTAAGGAATTCAAGCAGATGGTAATGGCCATGCATGAAGCAGGCATCTCCATCAACATGGACGTTGTCTACAACCACACCAGCAGCTCTGAGAACTCCAATTTCAATCTGCTGGTACCGTATTACTATTATCGTACAAAAGCTAACGGAACGTTCTATAACGGCTCAGGATGCGGCAACGAAATGGCTTCTGACCGCTACATGGTCAACAAGTTCTTCCGTGATTCCTGCAAGTTCTGGATCGATGAATACCATCTGTCCGGTTTCCGTTTCGACCTGATGGGTCTGATCGACAACCAGACGATGATCGACATCTATAAGGACTGCAGTGCCATCTATCCTGACATCATGATCTATGGCGAACCGTGGACCGGCGGCGCTACCAAGCTGAAAGCCGGAACCAGTGACACCAAGCTTTCATCACAGACGACCGTTCAGGATTCCTTAGGTCAGCAGTTCTTCGCCGGTGACGGTGTATTGGTTGGCGCCTTCAATGACGTCATCCGTAATGCCGTACGCGGTGAAAACAATCCGGCCAAGGGATATGTTCAGGGCAACACAGCCACTACCTCAGTAATCACTCTGGGTATTGCGGGCATGTTCTCCAAGGACACTGTCCGGGCTGCCAACATTTCACCTGAACAGGTACTCAACTATGTAGCCTGCCATGATAACTACACGCTGTATGACCAGCTGATTCAGACCATGAATCCGGACAGACTGCCGGTTGCCTATACTCAGGCTGACTCCATCATTTTCCTGGCTGAAGGTGTGCCTTTCATTCAGGAAGGTGAGGACTTCATGAGAAGCAAGCAGTACGCTGATACCGGTAAATATGAAGGCAACTCATATAATGTCGGCGACTACATCAACGTCATGGATTACTCTTTAAAGGTCACTCATAATGACATCTTCCAGAAGACCAAGGAAATGATCGCCTTCCGTAATGCCAATCCGGAATTCAGACTGTCAACCCGTGAGGAGATCAACAAGAATCTTGAGATCATCACAGCTACCGGCGGCAACATCGAGTACAATGTCGGTCAGTTCAAGGTCATCCACTCCGTAACCGGAAATAAGGTTGAATTGGAAGGAACATGGCAGATTGTTTATTCCAACACCAGAAGTAGCTATTCTCAGGTATCGGGTGAATTCTCAACCATGACCAATGAATCAGTTGTTCTGAAGAAAGTGAATTAACATGTTCCGTCACGGTGAAATATCAACGGAAGCTGATAAGGGACCGTTCATCTTTACCCTGGCAGTTCTGGTTGGCAGTATCCTGTTGGGCACTGTCATCCTGCTCTTTGCCGGAACGGGACCCCTTAACATCTTCTTCGCGGTGATGTGCGCAATAATGGCTGTCTGTTCAGCAGTGGTGCTGTTTGCGATGATGAGCGATTATGCCTGCATTGAGAATGATGTGCTGACCATGAGCTATCTGTTCAAGAAGAAAACCATTGCCCTTAAGGATATCGGACAGGTGAGTATCAAGGACAATGTCTACACTGTTTATGACCGTAAGAAAAACAAGGTCGGAACCATTAACGGCCTGGCTACGGGGATAGACAGGGTAACAGGCGAAATGAACAGAAAACATGTAAATTTTGTGTAATTATTTTTGTCACAAATTCCGATATTAGGAATATAATATATTTGTGAAAACGTTTTACTAGAATAGAATAGGAGGAAAATATGGCAAATTTGAAGCTTTCCCATATTTACAAGGTCTATGAGAATGGTCACAAGGCCGTCAATGACTTCTGCATTGACATTGCTGACCAGGAATTTATTGTCTTCGTAGGTCCGTCCGGATGTGGTAAGTCAACCACTCTGCGTATGATCGCCGGTCTGGAAACAATTACCGCCGGTGACCTGTTTATCGGTGACACACTGGTAAACGATATGGAACCTAAGGACAGAGACATCGCAATGGTGTTCCAGAGCTATGCTCTGTATCCTCACATGACTGTTTATGAAAATATGGCATTTGGTTTAAGAAATCGCAAGATGCCTGAAGAAGAGATCAAGAAACGTGTTCTAAAAGCCGCCAAGATGCTGGATATTGAAGAATATCTTGACCGTCAGCCGAAGGCAATGTCCGGTGGACAGAGACAGCGTGTCGCTCTAGGTAGAGCCCTGGTACGTGACCCGAAGGTCTTCCTGTTGGACGAACCTCTGTCAAACCTGGATGCGAAGCTCCGTGCAGCCATGAGAACTGAGATCACGGCACTGCATAAGAGCCTGAAAACCACATTTATCTATGTAACTCATGACCAGGTAGAGGCCATGACAATGGGTACCCGTATCGTCGTTATGAAACTGGGCTATGTCCAGCAGATCGATACTCCGATGAACCTGTACAACGAACCTTATAATAAATTCGTTGCCGGCTTCATTGGCTCACCTCAGATGAACTTCTTCGATGTAACTCTGAAGAGAGAAGGGGACGTTGTAAAGGTAACATTCGTCAACGGTGACGAGGTAAATCTGCCTTATGAAAAGGTCTGCAAGATCCACGAAAGCTATCTCAACGGCGATAAGACCGTTACTTTCGGTATCCGTCCTGAACACGTATCAGTCAACAAGGAAGGACACGGCATGAGACTTATCGTTACCAACGTTGAACGCTTAGGTAACGAAACGATCGTCTACGGCAAGCTGGGCGACCATCTGGAAGAATTTACCATGAAGGATGAAGGCAAGAATATCGTTATCAAGGTCGTTGACAGAGACGACATCAATGCCGGTGACGTAGTCTATGCTGAACCTAACCCTGAAAAGGTACACTTCTTCGATGCTGAAACCGAAGTTACATTAATGAATAAAGTTCCATTATTCAATACCGTACATGCCAAGACAGTTGGCAATAAGATGGAACTGCTGGGCTACACTGTCGATCTGCCGGAAGCATATATCAATGCTCTGGGCGGTGACGGTGAAGTCAGCCTGGGCATTCCGCCTCATGCCATTGTTGAAGGCAATGACTTTGAACTGAAAGTCGGACGTATTGAAAAAGTCGACGATAAGAATCTGGCATATCTGGTAAACGGCGACAGCTATCTGTTCGCTCTGGTACCGGATGAAGTCAAAGCCGGTGACATCTATCATTTCGCTCTGGCAAATGAAAAGATCAACCTGCGGAAGGACGGCAAGGATATTCTGGCCGCTGTCAGCGATGAAGAATCAATGGTCGGCACATTCACCAAGACTGAAGTCAAGGAAAATGGTGACCGTGTCCTGCACTTCTTCTACAATATCGGCGACTACACGATCGAAACAGCTCCGGAAAACGGCTATAAGATCAACTCTATCGACGGCAACAACTGCTACAAGTACAATTACAGATACGCTGTCAACCGTGATAACATCCGCATTGTTGGGGAAAACGAAGAAGGCCTCTCCGGCAAGGTAACAGGATATGTCGACTACGGCAACATCCGCTTTGCCAAGGTTAAGGCTGCAGATGAAGAACTGCTCATTAAGGTTGACCCTGATTTCAAGGCTGACAAGGTAAAACTGGCTTTCGACAGCAAGGACGTTTCAGTATATTCAACCAGAATTGAATTGAAACTCTGCTAAACATGACTGATCGAAATACTGACCGTTCCGTCAGTATCGAACCGAATTCCAAGCCAATACTGCTTAAAAGGTTCATATCCACCGGATTTGATACCGTATCTCTGCTGCTGGTGTTTCTGTTACTGACATACATCATCATGCAGACACCACTGGCATCCGCATATAATACTCACGCGGATAACTGCCGAAAAACAGAGGAAGCAGTGTTAAGGGAATACGGCAATGATCTGGAAAAAGCCAGGGAGCGGTTAAATGCAGATGAGCTCTACCGTGATGAACTATTCGCAGCCAATCTGCATGGATATCTGCTGAAGGCTCTAGCCCGGGGTTTACGGGAAGGGGTACTGTTTCTGATAATACCTCTGAGCAATGAATCGCGAGGCACCCTTGGACGATTGGCGACCGGCATCGGACTGTTCAACGAACTGACACAGACCTATGCCAGATGGTACCAGGTCGTCGGCAGATTCATATTCATATTCGTTTTTGAAAGCATGACATTATATCTGGGAACCGGAATACTGACATTCCTGTTGGTACCGGTAATCAGATTCATCATGATCATGCTTAATAAGAAAAATAAGACGCTATGTGATTACATGACGTCAACAATGTTGATTGAGAAGTTATCATACAGTTCAATTCGTTAATATGGAGGATAATAAC
Organism: Erysipelotrichaceae bacterium; assembly: GCA_017405785.1. Taxonomy (GTDB): domain Bacteria; phylum Bacillota_I; class Bacilli_A; order Erysipelotrichales; family Erysipelotrichaceae; genus RUG521. The sequence goes on along the minus strand of JAFQZR010000024.1, from coordinate 50,504 downwards.
ATGAAAAAACTAATCAGTTTATTACTGGCAGCGTGCATGGTTCTCACTCTTACAGCCTGCGGTGGCGGTGGCGGCGGCGGAAAAAAGCCTGAAGACACCAAGATCGTCGTCTGGGTTGGTGAGGAATCCGCTGAATTCTATCAGAAAGCCTGCGATGATTATGTAGCAGCACATCCTGATTTCGGTTATACAATCACCGTAAAGGGCATGGATACCGGCGCCGTAGCAGGTACCGTTACCAACGACCCATCAGCAGCAGCTGACATTTTCACCGTTGCACATGACAATATCGGTAAGCTGGCCGCCACACAGTGCGCTAAGCCTATCACTGACGAATCTCTGATCCGGCAGGTAAAGGCTGACAACCCGGCTTCCTTCCAGAACGTCATTTACTCATCACTGAACGGCCAGACATACTTATATGGTGTTCCGTATATCTCACAGGCTCTGTTCATGTACTATAACAAGGATAAGGTAACTGAGCAGCAGGCTGAAAGCTTTGAAGGCTTAAGAGAAGCTGCCAAGGCTGCCGGAACCAAGGCCATCACAGTTACAGGCGATGACGGATTCAACAACTCCTTTGCCTTACTGGCAACCAGAGTTTCCGACCATGCCACAACAGTCAAGATCTACCAGGGTGCTGATGCTGCATCAGGCGGATCAAAGGGTACTTCATACTGCCAGGGTGATGATACTGTCGCAATCGTAAGATGGCTGCAGGAATATGCCGCAGATCCTAACGGATTCAAGTGGGCATCATCAGACGGCTGGGAAGCTGACCTCAAGAATGGCGGCGCTTTAGCTGTTATCGGCGGTGCATGGCATTACAACTCAGCCAAGGCTGCCTTATCAGAAACCAACCTCGGTATCGCTCTGATTCCTACATTCACTCTGACTGCCGCTGCCTGCGAAGGTCTGAGCGATGTCAAGGCCGGCGATGTATACCGTGGCGGTACCTTCGCTGACTGCAAGGTCTTCATGATCAATGCTCATTCAGATGCCAGCAAGTATGCTGCATTACAGACACTGGTCAAGTACCTCTCCAGCAAGGAAGTTCAGAATGAATCATACCTCAACTGCCTCAACGTTCCGGCATATGTCGGTGCCAGCGAATTCATCAAGTCATGCTTCGATGGCGGCAAGGTAACAGAAAGCCAGTACATGCTGGCCTGCAAGCAGGTTGAAATGGCCGAATGGGGCATTCCTCAGCCATTCCTGACAGGTACTCTGAACACTTACTACTATTCAAAGAACGCTCCGGCTGTCTTACGTGCCATGATCGACAAGACAGCATATCCTACAACCGGTGATGTTATCATCAGCGAAACTGAATCACTGGAAGGCATCAGAAAAGGTTTATACATGATGGAATATCTGTGGATGCACGGACAGAATCCAAAGGATTTCCCATCACCTTTACCAGTACAGGCATAACTGAACGTAAAACAGAAATAAACTTAATCTGAGTTATTAAGAGAACGTTATTTATTGGGAGGGAAAATATGGATTCTACATTAAATAAAGTTCCGAAAAAAAAGACTATAGACCTGTTTGAACCGATCGGTGAAGCGATCTCCAATTTCAGGAAGCGCTTCGAGGACGGTTCCCTCGGGACTAAGCTTTCCCACTTTATTTTCGGTGCAGGAAACTTTTATCACAAACAGTACATCAAGGGTGCAATATTCCTGTTATTGCAGATTGCCATAATCTTGTTTATGGTCCTGTGCCCATCTATAAATGGAACGCCTTACGGATGGAAAGCTCTGTACAATCTGTCACTGACCCATCTGCATGAAGGCGGCGATTTCGACCCAATGACCGGTGAATTCTCGATCGGTTCCGACTGTAAGCTGATAATCCTGTTCGGTTTTGTCACCATCGCAGTCATCATCATCTACTTCCTGTTATGGGGCATGAGCATTTCCTCAAGCTTCAAGGCAGACATGGATGAGAAGATAGGCAAGAAGCCTACAAGCTTCATTGATGACTTAAGGGAACTGCTTGACAGCAGATTCCACATCACCATGCTGACACCGACATGCATTGCCGCTCTGGTCTTCACGATCCTGCCGACCATCTTCATGATCGCCCTGGCCTTTACCACATATAACAGCCAGGACATGAACGACATCGGTACCAACCTGTTCCACTGGAACGGACTGCAGAACTTCAGAGCAGTCTTTACCGGTGAAGGTTCACTGGGTGTTGAAATCAAGAACAGATTCATGCCTGTATTAGGCTGGACATTTATCTGGGCTATTTTCGCAACATTATCCTGCTATTTCGGCGGCATCATTCTTGCTCTGTTAATCAACAAGAAGGGCCTGAAAGGCAAGAAGATATTCCGTACTGTCTTCATCTTCACCATTGCGGTACCGCAGTTCATTTCACTGCTGGCTGTCCGTAACCTGTTAGGTGAATACGGTCCTGTCAACAGTATGCTGGTCAACCTAGGCTGGATCGCCAAGCCAATCGGTTTCCTGGGTCTGCATCCGGGTGATTCTGAGAATCTGGCCAAGGTCATGGTCATCATTGTCAACATGTGGGTAGGTATTCCTTATACCATGCTGATGACATCAGGTATCCTGATGAACATTCCGGCAGACCTGTATGAGGCAGCCCGTGTTGACGGTGCATCCACAGTCAAGATGTTCATGAAGATCACACTTCCTTATGTTATCTTCGTTACCACACCTTATCTGATTTCCAGCTTTGTCGGCAACATCAACTCATTCAATACGATCTTCTTACTGACGGGCGGCGGTCCTACCTATACCGGTTATCAGGCCGGCGGTACCGACCTGCTGGTTACCTGGCTGTACAAGGTCACAATTGACCAGGGTTCCTATAACACCGGTGCCGTAATCGGTATCTTCACATTCCTGATTACCGCTACCATCACCCTGATCACTTACAGACGTTCCAAGGCATATAATGAGGAGGATACTTTCCAATGAGCGAGATCGTTACAAAGAAAACAAGAAGCCGGTCAAGAGTTCAGAAGACTTCTCTGGCCGTCACCTACATTCTGCTTATCGTCTTAGGCATCATCTGGCTGGTACCTCTGATCTGGATCATCCTGTCAGCTTTCAGATGCGAGTATCAGGCTGACGGTACCTTCATCGGTACAGTCACCAGTAACTTCTTCCCGAAGGCCTACGGATTGAAGAACTTCCAGGATCTGTTCACCTCAACCTATTACGGTGTTGCCAAGGCTTTCCCGAGATGGATGCTCAACACTCTGCTGATCGCCATCGTCGACTGCCTTATCTCCACATTCCTGGTACTCTCAGTTGCTTACTGTATGTCCAAGCTGAAATTCAAGATGCGTAAGCGGTTCATGAACATTTCCATGATCATCGGACTGTTCCCGGGCTTTATGTCAATGATCGCCATTTACTTCTTGCTGAAGTCAATCGGCTTGACAGGTAACCCGAACCATCCGGCGAATTCAGTAATCGGTCTGGTACTGGCTTACAGTGCCGGTGCCGGTCTGGGCTTCCAGGTTGCCAAGGGCTTCTTTGACGTCATTCCTAACGCTCTGGTTGAATCAGCCAAGCTGGACGGCTGCACTAACTTCAAGATCTTTATGAAGATCATTCTGCCACTGGCCAAGCCAATCATCATCTATCAGGCACTGATGAGCTTTACCGGTCCGTGGATGGACTTCATCTTCGCCAAGGTCATCATCGGTGCAGACAATGCCGCTTACTGGACCGTATCAGTCGGACTGTATTCAATGCTGTTTGGTACCCACCCGGATACCAACCTGTTCACCCAGTTCGCCGCCGGATGCGTCATCGTTGCCGTTCCTATCGTCACGCTGTTCATGTTCTTACAGCAGTATTATGTTGAAGGTGTAACAGCCGGTGCGGTAAAGGGCTAAAAACCCCAATTCATTCTATTAACATAAAGGGGCTCTTTGAGCTCCTTTTACTGTGTGATGATATGTATTTTTATGGAAACGAATCGGGATAATTGTGAGATAATATATATGGAAAAAAGAACGGAGATAATAAGAATGAAGGAATATAATGATCATGTTTTATCCGTAAGGAATACTTTAATACCGGTCACAAAAGTTGAGTGTGAAGGGGAACCTGAATACCTGGCAGTCTTTGTCCATGGCTTCAAGGCCGAAAGGACAGAAGGCGGCCGTTTCCTGACAGTTGCCAGAGAACTGGCCAGACATCATTTCACATGCATCATGATGGATCAGTGCGGCTGCGGCGAAAGCAGTGAGCCTTTTGATCTTTACTGCCTGGATAATTCTCTTGATGATGTACAGGCCTGCATAGAAGCCGTCAGAAAGCCTTCTGTAAGACGAATCGTACTTGTTGGATACAGTATGGGTGGGAGAGTAGTTTCCGCTTACAGCGCCTTAAAAAGGCATCAGATCGATACTCTGGCATTGTGGACATCAGCCATCATGCCGGCTGATGACCTGAAGCCTTTCATGTTTGCTCCTGACGGTCACAGCATGGTCGCTGAAGCTGAAGAAAACGGCTATGCCATGTATTACAACGCCTTTGACGATACCTGGATCCATCTGTCCAAAGCCTTCTATGACGGGATGCTGAAATATGATGTTCCGGGTGCTGTCAGATCATTTAAGGGAAATGTCATATTTTGCCATGGCCTGGTTGACGATACCGTTTTGCCGAAATACTCAATTGAAGCATATAATGAACTGACTACGGAGAAGGATAAGGAACTGGTACTGATCTGGGACGCCAATCACGGTTTCGGCTTATGGGATGACAAGATGTATCAGAGCGCCATTCTGACCGGCAAGACCACTGAATTCATTCTCAAGAATATTGATTGAAAGGAGTTGTTGTATGCCGTTTGATTTTAAATACAGTTATGCTGAATTCCCGAAGTGGACCGATAAGGCTGAGGGAATGGAGATAATAGAAGGGGACTTTGAATACGTCAGAGTGGACTGTCCTGATGCAGTCACCTACCGGAAAAAGGACGGAAAGGATCTGCACATCCGCTTCCTGTTTCCGGAAAATGCCAATGCGTTGAGATATCCGCTGATAATGCATGTCAAGGGCAGTGCCTGGATGGCACAGAACCTGATGGGCAACTTCGGCGACTATTATCCGATAGTCAAGTCAGGCTATGCGGTAGCCGTAATTGAATACCGCGATGCCTTCACGGCCAAGTTCCCATCTCAGATCCAGGATCTCAAGACGGCAGCCCGCTTCATTAAGAAGCATGCCGGTGAATATCCTATCGACATGAATAATGTCTTTCTGGCCGGTGACTCCAGCGGCGGTCATACGGCTATACTGGGTTTTCTGACCTGGAATACGCCGTTACTTGATAACCCTGATGAAACAGAAGAATTACCTGCCTTAAGAGGTCTGCTGGACTTCTACGGTGTTACTGATATTAAGGATCTGGCAAGTCGAGAAACCGGTCTTTCCCAGGAAGCCAACAGCTATCTGGGTCTGAATCTGTTTGAAAAGCCAATCAACGAATATCCAGAACAGTATGAAGATGCCAGTGCCTTCACTTACATCAATCTGCGTGCCCGTCTGGAACCAGTTCTGATCATGCATGGCAACAAGGACCGTCTGGTACCGCTGTCTCACAGCACGGATTTCTATAAGGCTCTGAAGGCCAGGGGAGTCAATGCCTCAATGGTCATGATCAATAACGCTGACCACGGACACAGCTTCTTCTGGAATGAGGAAGCCAAGCACAGGATCATCAGATTCCTGGGCGAAAACCTCGGATAAGAAAAGAAAGGACTAAGTCCTTTTTTTTGTGTCTGACCACAAAATAAATTATTTCACAAATAAAGCCTATTCCTTTGTCATAAAAGGGCAAGACAAGCTATAATTAAAATGAATGATAATTAATTCACAATATAATATGTGATAACACAAGGAGGATAATACTTTTATGGAAAACAGACCATATGTTCCATGGGAAATGATGGGTGGTTTCATGGTTGATGTGTTCAAGGCCTATGGAGTACCGGAAGAAGACGCCAAAATATGTGCTGATGTTCTTCTGGAATCAGACAGAAGGGGTATTGAATCACATGGATGCAACCGTTTCAAACCAATTTACATTGACAGAATCGTCAAAGGCACCCTGTTGCCGGTAACCAATCTGGAAATCGTTAAGGAAACACCGACCACCGTCGTAATGGACGCTCATGACGGCATGGGTATGGTAGCCGCGCATGCCATGATGGAAAAACTGATAAAGAAGGCCAAGGAATACGGCATGGCCGGCGGAGCAATCAGAAACTCAACCCACTACGGCATTGCCGGATACTGGACTGACATGGCTGTCAAGGAAGGATTGATTGCCATAACCGGTACCAATGCCAGACCGTCAATTGCGCCTACCTTCGGTGTTGAGAACATGCTGGGAACCAACCCGCTGACCTTCTCAATTCCGACAGATGAGGAATTCCCGTTCACTCTGGACTGCGCCACTTCAATCGTTCAGAGAGGCAAGATCGAATTCTATGCCCGCAGCGGTAAGGAAACCCCGGCCGGCATGGTCGTAACTCATGACGGGGAAACCGTTACTGATTCCAAGGCCATTCTGAAAATGCTGGTTGACGGTACGGCTGCCCTGGCTCCATTAGGAGGAGGTCCGGGTGATGAAATGGCCGGTTATAAGGGCTATGGCTATGCCACGGTAGTTGAAATACTGTCTTCAGCTTTAGCCGGCGGTGAATTCATGAAGGCCTTAAGCGGTGTATCCGCTGAAGGCAAGCCTCAGATGTATCATCTCGGTCACTTCTTCTTTGTAATCGATCCGGAAGCCTTCATGGGTCTGGAAACATTCAAAAAGACAGCCGGAGAGATCTGCCGTCGGTTAAGGGCTTCCCGGAAGGCTCCTGGTCACGACAGGATCTATACAGCCGGTGAAAAGGAGTATCTGGTATGGCAGGAAAGAAAAGACAAAGGCGTACCGGTAAATGAAGCGGTACAGAAAGAAATGATCGCGTTAAGGGATGAACATAATCTGCCATATGTCTTCCCGTTTGAGGAGAAATAACATGGATGTAATGCAGAAATCACTGGAATGCCACCAGCAGTGGAAGGGCAAGATTGAGGTTGTCTCAAGAGTACCGGTAAGTTCCAAGGAAGACCTTACCATGGCCTATACACCAGGTGTAGCCCAGCCATGTCTGGAAATCCAGAAAGATGTAGACAAGAGTTATGAACTGACCAGAAGACACAATCTTTGTGCCGTCATTACCGACGGTACCGCGGTATTGGGTCTGGGGGATATCGGACCGGAAGCCGGCATGCCGGTAATGGAAGGCAAGTGTGTGCTGTTCAAGTCATTCGGCGATGTGGATGCCTTTCCGATCTGCATCAAGTCAAAGGATGTCGATACAATCGTTAATACTGTTTATCTGATCTCCGGATCATTCGGCGGCATCAACCTGGAAGACATTTCTTCACCGCGCTGCTTTGAAATTGAAAGAAAACTGAAGGAAAAATGCGACATCCCTATCTTCCACGATGACCAGCACGGCACAGCCATCATCACTTTGGCAGCCTTAACCAACGCTCTGAAGGTCGTAGGCAAGAAGAAGGAAGAGGTTAAGATCGTTACTTCCGGTGCCGGTGCCGCAGCCATTTCCATTGTAAAGCTTCTGTTATCCGCAGGCTTTAAGAACATCATCATGACCGACCGTAAGGGTGCCATTTACGAAGGAAGAGAAGGGCTCAACTGGATCAAGGAAGAGATGGCCCTGGTTACCAACCTGAATAAGGAAACCGGAAAGATAAGTGATGTCATTAAGGGTGCCGATGTCTTCATCGGTGTCTCCGCTCCTAATACCATTAACGGCGACATGGTCAGAACCATGAACCGTGACCCGATCGTCTTTGCCTGCGCCAACCCGATGCCTGAGATCTCCTATGAAGATGCAAAGGCAGCAGGAGCAAAGGTCGTGGCAACCGGACGCAGCGACTACCCTAACCAGGTCAATAACGTCCTGGCTTTCCCGGGAGTGTTCCGTGGTACCTTTGACTGCCGTGCCAGTGACATCAACGAAGAGATGAAGATGGCGGCAGCCCGGGCTCTGTCTTCACTGGTAAGCGATGAAGAGCTTAACGAGGATTACATCCTTCCTAAGGCCTTTGACCCAAGAGTCGGCAAGACCGTAGCCAAGGCTGTAGCTGAAGCCGCCAGAAGAACCGGTGTAGCCCGCATTTAAAGCATAATAAAACTGCCACCGATCAGCTGATCAGTGACAGTTTTTTTTTGTGCTTGTTTAGTTCTTTTTTTCAGCCAGTCTGAAGAAGAACTTGAAAATCTCCAGTACCGGTATTACAGAGAAGGCCAGACCGAAGGCGATGGCGAACTCCTTGAATGATACCGCGGTAAATTCAAACAGATTTCTGAAGAAAGGAATATAGATGACACCGACTGTCAGCAGGGTTGTCAGAACCAGGGCTCCCATCAGCCACCAGTTGACGGTCTTCATCTTGAATAAGTTGCCTCTCTGGGTTCTCATGCTCATGGCATGGAACATTTCCACGAAGTTGCATGTCAGGAACGCCATGGTCATGCCGTCAGATGAACCGCGAGCCATCAGATCGGCAAAATTGATTGAGCCGTTCTCGATGTAATCGCCAATGAAGAAGCTGGATATTACCAGGATAGCCATGAAGATACCCTGTAAGATCATGTCAATACCGGCACCGTTGGCAAATACTGATTCCTCAGAACTTCTCGGTTTTCTTAACATCAGGCCTTCTTCAGCCTGTTCCATGCCTAAAGCCAATCCAGGTGCACTGTCAGTGACCATGTTGATCCATAACAGGTGGGCAGGGGTAAGTATTTCGAAGCCCATGGCACTGGCAGCGAAGACAGTCAGTACTTCGGACATGTTGGTGGATAACTGGAACTGTAAAACCTTACGGACATTATCGTAGATCTTACGTCCTTCTTCAACGGCGTTGACGATAGTTGCGAAGTTGTCGTCAGCCAGAACCATGTCGCTGACGCCTTTGGTGACGTCAGTGCCGGTGATGCCCATGCCCATGCCGATATCGGCAGCCTTGATGCTTGGAGCATCGTTGACGCCGTCACCGGTCATGGCTACGACATAGCCCATGCTCTTGAAGGCCTTGACGATTCTGGTCTTATGCTCAGGCTGAACTCTGGCCCAGACTGAGATGTTCTTAACGGTTTCGACTAGTTCCTTGTCGCTCATCTGTTCCATTTCAGCACCTACCTTAGCCTGTGAGGCGTCGGTGATGATGCCTAAGTCCTTGCCGATGGCAACAGCGGTGTCGATATGGTCACCGGTGATCATTACCGGTCTGATGCCGGCACTGCGGCATTCCTTGATGGCGTCATAGACTTCCGGACGGCACGGGTCGATCATTCCGACAAAACCGGCATAGATCAGATCGTTTTCCAGTACCTCGGCATCATAGCTTTCCGGTAAGCTGTCATATGTTTTATAAGCCAGGCTTAATACGCGCAGGGCGCGGTCAGCATATGACTTGACGTTTCTTAAGATTTCTTTCTTTATTTCAGCGGTCATTTCAACCACTTTATGGTTTTCATTGAGATAATGAGTGCAGTGTTCCAACAACATTTCGCTGGCACCCTTGGTGTACTGGATGTACTTGCCGTTGACTTCATGAACGGTAGACATCATCTTGCGCATTGAATCAAACGGTGCTTCACCGACACGAGGCTGCTGTTTTACCAGTTCGTATCTAGGAAGATTGTTTTTGAATGCGTAGTTTACCAGAGCGGCTTCCGTAGGCTCACCGGTTGATTCGGTCTCACCCTCATCAATGTGGGCATCGGAACATAAGGCCATGCCTGTGGCCAGCAATTCTTTGTCAGCAGTATACTCATCGACAACTGTCATCTTGTTCTGAGTCAGGGTACCGGTCTTATCGGAACAGATTATCTGGGTACAGCCCAGGGTCTCGACAGCGGTAAGCTTTCTGATCAGAGCATTACGTTTTGCCATGGCGGTGACGCCGATGGAAAGAATGATGGTGACAACAGCCGGCAGACCTTCAGGTATGGCAGCTACTGCCAGAGCTACGGCCATAATGAATGTGTTGAGAATGACACCGAGAATGTCATGATGATTACCGGCTAACAGAGCGCGTCCGATTCCGAAGATGAATACGAATACGCTGATGCCAACGACCAGCTTGGTCAGTACTCTTGACAGCTCAGACATCTTCTTCTGCAAAGGTGTCTTTTCATCTTCCGTCTCGTTAAGAGCGTTGGCGATCTTGCCCATTTCGGTAGCCATGCCGGTTGCGGTAACAACGGCAGCGCCGCGTCCGTAGACGATGGTTGATCCGCTGTACAGCATGTTGGTTCTGTCACCCAGAGGGATGTCCAGAGCGTTTTCCTTGAGCATCAGGATATCCATGATCTTGTTTACCGGAACGCTTTCACCGGTCAGGGCAGCTTCCTCGACTTTTATTGAATGACAGTCGATGATGCGGCAGTCAGCCGGAACGGCATCACCGGCCTCCAGGATGACAACGTCACCGACAACCAGGTCTTCGGACTTTAATACGGTCTGTACTCCGTCACGGAGAACCTTGCTGGTGGCAGCGGTCATTTCCTTTAAGGCGTCGATTGCCTGTTCAGCCTTGCTTTCCTGCAGAATGCCTAACAGGGTATTGACTGTTACGACAAACAGAATGATGAACAGATCAGCATATGATTCGTCAGCACCCTGAGCCACGTTCTGATAGACTGTGGTGATGGCTGACAGAACAGCGGCTCCCAGTAACATCAGAATCATCGGGTCTTTCAGGGAATCAACGAATTTCTGTACAAAGGTTTTCTTCGGCGGTTCGGCCAGCTTATTATGGCCGTTACGCGCCAGCCTTTCGGCAGCTTCTTTATTACTTAACCCTTCGGGTGAAGAGTCAGTTTCCTTGAATGTTTCTTCAATCGTTTTGAGATAATAATTCATAGCACCTCCAAATGGGATTAAAAAATCCCTCTCACATCTACTGTGCAGGGAACTGTTTCTGATTCACATGCACAGTCAAAAGATAACTGTGCTGAGTCTCGTCTATTAAGATATGCCAGGGTTTTTGATACCAGTGCTGTTGACATATCACACCAGGAAGCGTAAACTACTCCCTCAGCTGACTTCATATTATCATATATTATTATTTTCCGCAATATTGTTCCATCATCATTTGTGCAAAAGAGAGGTGTATTCACAGAATAACAATATGCTTTTTTCTGATTGACGGGTGGGAGAAAAATGTATTATAATTGTGTAGCATGCTACATGTAGCACGCTACAGGAAAGGAGGCAGAAGATGCAGAAAAGTGACATCATGATGCTGCTGACAAAGATAAACTGGAACATGAAGGCAGTTGCCGATGCCGGACTGAAACGGGACAATCTGACCTATTCGCAGATCAACGTTCTGTTCTTTGTCAGAAAAAGCGGCGGCAGAGTATCTCAGAAGGAGATAGAAGAGTATCTGAAGGTATCGCATCCGACAGTTGTCGGTCTGGTCCAGAGACTGGAGAATACCGGTTACATCATCTGTGAAAGAGATGAAAACGATAAGAGAAACAAACTGGTCAGCACGACCGACCAATTCGAACAGCTGGTCAAACAGCTTGATGCGAAAAGGGCAGCCAACAACGAACGGCTTCTGGAAGGTCTTTCCAAGCAGGACCTGGATAAACTGACCGTTTATCTGACTACGATATATGAAAATTCAGTTAAGAGGAGGGAAAACAGCTTATGATCAAGATTCTGGCCGGTAAAATCGGCGAATATAAAAAGCAGACGATCCTGACACCGCTGTTCATGCTGGGCGAGGTTGCCATGGAATGCATCATTCCGATGGTTATGGCCATGCTCATTGACCACATGTCCGGGGATACGATCGATCCGGTAATCAAATACGGAAGCATACTGATCGTTCTGGCAACACTGTCACTGATCTGCGGGGCCCAGAGTGCCCGCAACGGTGCCACAGCTTCAACTGGCTTTGCCAAGAACCTGAGAAGAGACCTGTTCTACAAGGTACAGGAATTCTCTTTTGCGGATATTGACAAGTTCTCCAGCTCATCTCTGGTAACCAGACTTACCAGTGACGTCTCCCATATCCAGATGGCTTTCCAGATGATCATCCGCATGGCTGTAAGATCACCTCTGATGTTCATCTTCTCCATCATCATGGCATTCCGCATTCATTCGGAAATGGCCTGGATCTTCATCTGCGTCATTCCAATTCTGGCCATCGGCCTGGTAAGCATCTTCAACAAGGCCCATCCTATCTTTACAAGGATCTTCAAGAAATACGATGCCCTGAACAATTCCGTCCAGGAAAATGTGGCAGGCATCCGTGTCGTCAAGTCCTTTGTCAGAGAGGATTATGAGATTGAAAAGTTCAATAAAGCCTCTGAAGAAGTAAGAAGTGACTTCATCAGTGCGGAAAGAATTATCGCTCTTAACAGCCCGATCATGTCAGGATGCATGTATGTATCAATGTTACTGGTAAGTTATATCGGCGCCAGAATGATCATCACTACTCAGGCAACCGAACTGACAACCGGACAGATGTCTTCACTGATCAGCTACGGCATTCAGATCCTGTCAAGTCTGATGATGCTGTCAATGGTCTACATGCAGATCAACTTCTCCGCCGAGGCTGCCAACCGTATCGTTGAGGTTCTCGAACACGAAAGTGTCCTGAAGAGCCCGGAAAACGGTGTCATGGAAGTCAAGGATGGAAGCATCGTATTTGACAATGTAACCTTCAAATACAACCCTGACAGTAAGAGAAGAGCGTTAGCCGAAATCAATCTGGACATCAAATCAGGACAGACTGTCGGTATTCTGGGCGGTACCGGTTCTTCCAAGACCACACTGATCCAGCTGATCTCCCGTCTGTACGACGTTACCGAAGGAGCGGTATATGTTGGCGGCGTGGATGTCAGAGACTATGATCTGAAGGTCTTAAGAGATGCCGTTGCGGTAGTCCTGCAGAAAAACGTTCTGTTCTCCGGAACCATTAAGGAAAACCTCCGCTGGGGCAATAAGGACGCCACAGACGAGGAAATCGAACGAGTATGTAAACTGGCTCAGGCTGATGAATTCATTCAGCAGATGCCGGATAAATACGATACCATGCTGACCCAGGGCGGAACCAACGTTTCCGGCGGTCAGAAGCAGAGACTGTGCATTGCCAGAGCTCTGTTAAAGAAACCGAAGGTACTTATTCTTGACGACTCGACATCAGCCGTTGACACCAAGACCGATGCCCTGATCAGAAAGGCCTTCGCTCAGGAAATTCCTGATACAACCAAGATCATCATTGCCCAGAGAGTGGCTTCCGTTGAAGAGAGCGATCAGATCATCGTTCTGGACGGCGGCAAGATCGTTGAACAGGGCAATCATGAGGAATTAATGAAACTCAACGGAATCTATAGGGAAATCTATGATTCCCAGACTAAGGGAAAGGAGGAGAACTGATCATGCCGGGACCGGGACCAAGAGGTGGCAGATTTGTTACCAATAAGAAAATCGACAAGAAGAGTCTGGCCAGACTGCTGAAGTATGTCTTCTCCCGTTACAAAGGACGTCTCGCCGTAGTGGCGGTATGTCTGCTGATTTCTTCCGTTTCCAACGTTATCGCAACCACATTCATGCAGAAGCTGATCGACAATGTCATTACCCCAGGCATTTCCCAGGGTATCTCAGCTGTCGAAAAACAGCTGATGGAGATCATCATCACGATGACTCTGATCTACGCTTTCGGTATTCTGTGTTCACTGACTTACAACCTGATCATGGCCACTGTATCACAGGGAACCATCAAGTCATTGAGAGACGACATGTTTGACAACATGCAGACTCTGCCGATCAGATATTTCGACTCACACACTCACGGTGAGATCATGAGTACCTATACCAATGACGTTGATACCATCCGTCAGCTGGTAGGACAGAGCATTCCGTCCTTCTTCCAGTCAATTCTCTCCATCACGACGGTATTTATTACCATGATGAGATACAGCATCTGGCTGACACTTGTCGTTATCGCCGTAATTTCCATTATAGTAAAAATAACAGGCAAGTTCGGCGGACGCAGTGCCAAATTCATGACCCGGCAGCAGGATTCCTTAGCCAAGGAAGAGGGCTTCATTGAGGAAATGATAGAAGGCATGAAAGTCGTAAAGGTCTTCACCCATGAACAGCAGGCCATGGCAGACTTTGATGTCATTAATGAAAAACTGTTCCGTGACAGTGAAAACGCCAACCGCAATGCCAATGCCCTGATGCCTATTCTGGCCAACATCGGCAACATCGAATATGTCGTACTGGCCATCATCGGTGCTTCTATGGTCATCGGTAATGTGCCTAACCTGACTCTTACCGGTTTTTCACCGGTTACCATCGGTGTCATCGTATCCTTCTTAAGCATGTCAAGACAGATGTCCATGACCATCAACCAGATTTCCATGCAGGTTTCAACCATCGCCATGGCCTTAGCGGGAAGCGACCGTGTCTTTGCCCTCATTGATGAAAAGAGCGAAGAGGATGAAGGATATGTCACTTTAGTTAACGCCGAAAGAGATGAAAACGGTGAACTGCGTGAAGCCGATCATCACACCGGCTTATGGGCCTGGAAACACTACCATGCCCAGAGTGACCACAGTACAACCTATGTTGAACTGAAAGGCGATATCCAGATGGTCGATGTCGACTTCGCTTATGAACCGGAAAAGCAGGTACTGTTTGACATTTCACTGTATGCCCATCCGGGTCAGAAGATCGCCTTTGTCGGTGCTACCGGTGCCGGCAAGACGACCATTACCAACCTGATCAACAGATTCTATGACATTCCGGACGGCAAGATCCGCTATGACGGCATCAACATCACTAAGATCAAGAAACCTGACTTAAGAAGATCTCTTGGCATGGTATTACAGGATGTCAACCTGTTTACCGGAACCGTCATGGACAACATCCGCTACGGCAAGCTGGACGCTACTGATGAGGAATGCATTGAAGCTGCTAAGTTGGCCAATGCCGATGACTTCATCACGAGACTGCCTGAAGGCTATAACACCATGCTGACAGGTAACGGTTCACAGCTCTCTCAGGGACAGCGTCAGCTGATCTCCATTGCCAGAGCAGCCGTTGCTGATCCGCCGGTAATGATCCTTGATGAGGCTACCAGCTCCATCGATACCAGAACCGAAGCTCTGGTTCAGAAGGGCATGGATAACCTGATGAAAGGCAGAACGGTATTCGTCATTGCTCACAGACTCTCTACAGTCAGAAACTCAAATGCCATCATGGTACTGGATCATGGCCGTATCATTGAAAGAGGAACCCATGATCAGCTGCTGGCCCAGAAGGGTACATACTATCAGCTGTACACTGGTGCCTTTGAACTTGAGTAATATTAATCAAAACAAGATGAATCAAGTCCTCAGAAATGAGGACTTTTTCATTATCTTTAGGACAGGAAAAGCGTCAATTATGGAAAAAACGTAGACATTGATGATAAAAACATAGATATTGGAGACTAAAACATAGACATTCATGGGGAATAGAAAAATGCTTTTTTGATAAATAACACTATGAATCGTTGATATAATATCTGTATGAAACAGGAACTGATAGATCTGAAGGATATTACAGTAGCCGTTACCAAGAACCGCTCCCTTGAAGAGATAAGGAAGGTCTATGACTGTGGCTTCAGGATGTTCGGGGAAAACAGGGTTCAGGAGCTTCTGAAAAAGAAGGACTGCCAACTGGAAGGCGTACAATGGCACATGATAGGTCATTTGCAGACCAACAAGGTCAGAGCAGTGGTTGAGACATGTGCTCTTATTCATTCCGTTGACAGTATCAAACTGCTTCTGAAAGTCGCTGAAGAGGCCAAACGTATCGGTAAAGTGCAGGATGTACTGTTACAGGTCAATGTAGCGGAAGAAGAATCAAAGTTCGGTTTCACAGTTGATGAAGTATATGATGTTATGCGTAAATACCATGATCTGTCTGGTGTAAGGATCAGGGGAATCATGGTTATCGGGCCTAATACCGATGATAAAGAGCGTATAAGAGAAGTTTTTTCCGCGGGAAAACTTGTTTTTGATAAACTTGAGAGTAGCTATCAGGCGGTGGATATTCTGTCAATGGGAATGTCCAATGACTATGAAATAGCGTTACAGGAAGGAGCCAGCATGCTCAGGCTGGGACGAATACTGTTTGAAGATGATTTTCAATGAATACTATCAGTCTCCGGTAGGCTTGCTGGAGATTAGGGCCGATGAAGAGGCCGTAACAGGTGTAAGACTGGCTGAAGAAGAGGAGTTTTACCGTGCAAATGATATTACCCACGAAGCTGTAAAACAGTTGAAGGAATACTTTGCTGGAGATAGAAAGGAATTCGATGTACCGATTAAGATCACAGGTACGGATTTCCAGAAAAGAGTCTATCATGCCTTATTGCAGGTTCCTTACGGTTCCACGGTCAGTTACAAGGATCTGACCATCATGGCCGGTAACAGAAGGGGCTATCAGGCCACCGGACAGGCCATGCATGTCAATAAGATCATGATCATAGTTCCATGCCACAGAGTTATCAACAATGACGGCGGCATCGGCGGTTACGGTCAGCACATTGAAGTAAAAAAATATCTTTTAAGGATGGAAGGCGGCTGGCTAATGGACTATAATAGTCAGGTATGAAAGAAATGAAGGAATGGAAAGTAGTTACTGATTCACCTTTACAGACCCAGCGTCTTGCCGAAATGATCGGCAGGATTCTTTCTGCCGGTTCACTGATCACCTTAAGCGGTGATCTGGGTGCAGGCAAGACAACCTTCACTCAGGGACTGGCCAGAGGTCTGGGAATTGAGAAAAGAGTAACTTCGCCGACATTCACCATCATGAAGGAATACCAGGGCAGACTGCCGCTGTATCACATCGATGCCTACAGACTGGAGAATATCACTCAGGATCTGGGCTTTGAAGATTATATCGACGGTGACGGTGTCTGTGTCATTGAATGGGCAGGGTTCATCGAATATGTTCTTCCTGATGAACTGCTGAACATTGAATTTACGATAAACGACGATAACAGCCGTACTCTGCTTTTCCAGGGTCATGGCGAAAAATATGAGGAGGTAATCAGTCAGATATGTACACAGTGGGAATAGATACATCACACAGATTTTTACTGATTGCCCTGATAAAAGATGATGAATTGCTGGATCATGTTCAGCTGGAATGTTTTAAGCACCAGTCCGAATATCTGATTCCGCAGGTGAAAGAACTGCTGGAAAAGCATGGACTGGAAGTCAATGACATTGAAAACTGGGTCGTGACCAGAGGACCGGGCAGCTATACCGGTGTCAGGATCGGCATGACCATGGTCAAGGTCATTGGTTCGATCATGAATAAGAACGTCTTTACGCTAAGCACCTTACAGCTTTATGCCGGTCTTGATGATACTTACGTTATCATGGATGCCCGTGCCAGAAGAGTTTATGCGGGAAGATACCGTGACGGAAAGGCTTTAATGGCTGATACTGTCATTCCTAATACTGAAATGGCAGAGATCATAGAAGCGGGTAATCCTGTCATCGGTGACTTGCATCTGTTTGACAGAGAAGATCACTACGGTGATCTGGCTCAGCATTTTATCGATCTGAAACCTTTCTGGCAAAAGGTCGATAATGTTGATCTTCTGGCTCCGGTCTATCTGAAGGACAGTGAGGAGTATCTTAAATGATCAGAAAGATGAGACACAGTGACCTTAAGCAGGTCCTGGAAATAGAAGAAAGAAGTTTTAAGGTACCCTGGACTATAAAGCAGTATGAATATGAAATGTACGATAATCCGTATGCATCTCTGTGGGTACTGGAGAATAACGGAACGGTTATAGGTTATTATGACCTGTGGATCATATTTGAAAATGCCGAACTGGCCAACATTGCGGTAGATACCGTTTACCGTAATCAGGGATACGGTCAGCATCTGATGGATCACATGCAGCAGCAGGCTGCCAACCGTGGCTGTGAGAACATTTCACTGGAAGTGAGAGTCTCCAATCAGCCTGCCATCAGGCTTTATGAAAAAAACGACTTCTTCACTGTGTCCTTACGCAAGGACTATTACAAGGATGAAGACGGCTACAGGATGATGAAAGGAATCTGAAATGAAGGATGTTGTAATACTGGCACTGGAATCCAGCTGTGATGAAACAGCCTGTGCCATAGTAAGAAACGGAAAGGAAATACTGTCCTCAAAGGTTGCAAGTCAGATCGACGTGCATTCTCTTTATGGCGGTGTCGTTCCGGAAGTGGCCAGCCGCATTCACATTGAGAATATCTCCATCATCATTAAGGAAGCGCTTGAAGAAGCCAACATGGGTGTTGAGGATGTCGATGCCATTGCGGTCACTGTCGGCCCTGGTCTGATCGGCTCGCTGCATGTCGGCGTTCTGGCAGCCAAGACTCTGGCTCTGGCCTATAACAAGCCTTTAGTTCCGGTTCAGCATCTGACCGGTCACATATATGCCAATGCTTTTGTCGGTGAACTGCAGTTCCCGTTACTGGCTCTGGTGGTTTCCGGCGGACATACGGAACTGGTACTGATGAAAGAAGACTATGACTTTGAAGTCATCGGCACAACACAGGATGATGCGGTAGGGGAAGCCTATGACAAGGTTGCCCGTGTTCTGGGCCTTGGCTATCCGGGAGGACCGGTCATTGACAGACTGGCCAAGCAGGGTACACCGCGTTATCAGCTGCCAAGGATCCATACCGATAATCCATTGGATTTCTCATTCTCCGGTCTTAAGAGTGCTGTCTTGCAGAGCCTTAAGAGAATAGAGAGAAACGGTGAAGAAGTAAATGTTCCTGACATGTGCGCATCATTCCAGGAAGCAGCTCTGAAAGTGCTTTGGTCAAGAGTTGAACTGGCTTTACAGCAGTACGATGTCAGACAGCTGATCCTGGCAGGAGGAGTGGCAGCCAACTCCCGTTTAAGAGAAATCACAGAAAAGGAAATGAAGAAATATCCTGACATGACCTATATCATTCCCCCGCTGTCATACTGTACGGACAATGCTGCCATGATCGGGGCAAGCGGTTATATTGCGTATATGAAGGGAATAACCGCTGATCTGGATATTGAGGCAAGTTCTTCACTTGAAATGTAAAAAAGTAGTAGAAATCCTTTAAAAAGTGATAAAATAGGACTTAGGTGGTGTTTGTATGCAAAAGTATAAAGTAGTTCCAAAAGCGACAACACAACGTTATCCGATATATCTCAAAGCCTTAAGAAAACTGCAGTCACAAGGTGTCAGAAAAGTGCTCTCTTCAGAGCTTTCTGATCTGGTTGACATAGCTTCTACGACAATACGCAGAGACATGTCATTCATAGGCTGTCTGGGCAAGCAGGGTTATGGCTACGACGTTGATAAACTGATTAAGGTTTTCAATGAAAAGTTGGGAACCGGCTTTGATGAGAAGATCATTCTTATCGGAGTAGGGAATCTCGGGCATGCACTGTTAAATTACAACAGATGGGATTATGTTGTAGGTGAAATAGTCATGGCCTTTGACAAGAACCCTAATTTGATGGGTGAAATCCAGAATGTTCCGGTGTATCATATAGATGAGCTGGAAAAAAGGATTCCTCAGGATTGCCGCATAGCGATCCTTACCGCTTCAACAGATGTGCAGAACATCGTCGACAGATTAGCCAGCTGCGGAGTAGTCGGACTGATCGACTTCACGCATACGCACTTCAAGGTTCCTAAGGGAATGTTATTGAAGGAAATTGACGTAGTTTCAAATATCCAGGAACTGGTGTTTGAGACCAATACTATCAGCAAACTTAAAAAGGCATAGAACGGGAACTGATTTATCAGGGAGACCATACAGAGAGGAATGAAAGGTGAGAGCATTCCGGGGAACAGATAAATTGGAACATTCCGGGAGCCGGACTGGAGAAATAACAGTAGACAGTCCCGTACACAGGCGTTAACTGACAGAGACCAAAAGAGGATGGTACCGCGTTGATGACGCTCCTTAGCGGAGCGTTTTATTTGTTTAAGAGAGAAAAGGAGAAAGAGAATATGTTCGATTTTATGACAATCAGAGAGCTTTATGAAATGGTAAACGCCAAGGACACCATGCATCTGGACGGCATTGAGTACGTTCAGCTGCAGGGCTGGGTAAGAACCAACCGCAATAACGGTTCGGTAGGTTTCATTGCCCTTAATGACGGAACCTATTTCAAGAACTGCCAGCTGGTCTATACCCCGGAGCTGCCTAACTTTGATGAAATAGCCAAGTGTCTTACCGGTGCTGCCCTGACTGTCACGGGCAAGTTCAAGCTGACTCCGGAAATGCAGCAGCCTTTTGAGCTGGAACTGACTGAGGCAACTGTAGAAGGTATCTGCACGGCTGATTATCCGCTGCAGAAAAAGCGTCACTCCTTTGAGTATCTCAGAGAGATCGCTCATTTAAGACCACGCACCAACACTTTCTCAGCCGTTTTCAGAGTCAGAAGCGTTCTGGCCATGGCTCTGCATGAATTCTTCCAGGATCAGGGTTTCGTCTATGTACATACACCGATCATTACCGGCAACGACGCTGAAGGAGCAGGTGAGGTCTTTACCGTAACCACCAGAGAAGACAATAAGTACGACGAGGACTTCTTCGGCAAGCATGCTTCTCTGACCGTATCAGGCCAGCTGCATGTTGAAGCCTATGCCTTAGCCTTCAGAGATGTTTACACATTCGGTCCTACTTTCCGTGCGGAGAACTCCAACACCAAGAAGCATGCCAACGAATTCTGGATGTGCGAACCGGAGATCGCCTTCGCTGATTTGGAAGATGACATGAACCTGATGGAAGACATGGTAAAGTTCTGCATCGGTTATGTCTTTGACAACTGCCCGGAAGAAATGAAGTTCTTCAACCAGATGATCGACAAGACCCTGATTGAAAGACTGCAGCACGTTCTGGATACACCGTTTGTCAGAATGGAATACACCGAAGCAGTTGAGAGACTGAAAGCCGTTGAGGAAAGATTTGAAAACAAGGTTTACTGGGGCATGGACATCCAGACAGAACATGAAAAGTATCTTACCGATGAGATCTGCAAGGGTCCTGTCTTCGTTATGAACTATCCTAAGGAAACCAAGGCCTTCTACATGAGACTCAATGACGATAACAAGACAGTTGCGGCTACCGACCTGTTAATGCCGGTGGTAGGCGAACTGTGCGGCGGTTCTCAGAGAGAGGAAAGATACGATGTCCTGCTTGACAGAATGCATGAAATGCATATTCCTGTAGAGTCATTACAGTGGTATCTCGATTTGAGAAAGTACGGCTGCTGCAAGCATGCCGGCTTCGGTGTCGGTTTTGAAAGACTGTTAATGTACATCACAGGCATGGAGAACATCAGAGACGTTCTGTCCTATCCGAGAACACCGAGAAACCTGGATTTCTAAAAAAACTTTATCAATAAAAAAAAGACTGAGTATTTGTGATTTAACACACAGTACTCTGTCTTTTTTTGCCGATGAATGGTTTCTTTAACTCCCTTACATGACCATCCATTGGCGATAACGGTTTTATTTGTATATCTGTAAAATAATCAAGAAGTGAAAAGAGGACGTATGAAAAATGAAGATTATAAAATGGTTAACAGCTAGTGTAATCAGATTGGCATAGAAGTCATTGGCGTTTCCGTCAAGATATGGAAGTTATCAGTCTGATGTACGTGAGTTGAAAAGGGGTAAAACCAGAAAAAATATTCTATTAAAGAATACGTAAAGTTACATGCTTCCAGAATTGTATCAAAAACAAAGACTGAGCAATATATACATGTTCAGTCTTTATGATTGTTATTGAGATTTAGTACATTTCCCGGGTCTGTTATCCGTATCCTCTGGTCAGGACTCTCCATACACCCGAAGAATCCTTTATTACTATCCATGACCATCCATATAATGTGTGTCTGCTCCAGGCTCCTCCTCCCTTAAGCGGGGAAAGAAACTTTGTTTTCACAGTTATGCAGTCCGTATAAGGCTCTCCATCATGATATGAATTATATTCTTGAAGATCTCTCTGAGATATTTCATCACCTGCATAATCAAGCTCCAGAAGCCTGCAGCCATTCCGCTGCATGGAAACAAAATCTGTCTGGACAAGTCGGTATGCTTCTTCAATTTCTTCTTTATCATGAATCTCGGAATAACCGTAGTAAATGCGCAAAGGTCTGAGGTTGTAGTTATAACCGATTATCCGGGCGTACAATATCAGGCAGACAAACCGGAATCCTGCAAGGGCAAAGAGAAGGTTTTTTGTTCTCTGTGACGAAGATATTGTTATGGCAGTATCTATGGTTCTGTCGATCTGCTGGGCAGTATAAGGTTCTGTTTTCTTTTTACAGTCGATCAGTTCAACCAGTGACAGATCAAGTGCCTTGGCCAGATCGCTGAGTTTTGTCATCTCAGGCAGACACAGTCCTCTTTCCCATTTACTGATGGCTGAAGGCGTGA
The DNA here is from genome assembly GCA_017405785.1 of Erysipelotrichaceae bacterium. Taxonomy (GTDB): domain Bacteria; phylum Bacillota_I; class Bacilli_A; order Erysipelotrichales; family Erysipelotrichaceae; genus RUG521. The sequence continues at coordinate 27,951 of JAFQZR010000024.1, read as the reverse complement.
CATGAATCTTTTCAGCCAGTTCATTCTGAGTCAGACCCTTGGCTTTGCGCTGCAGATAGAGAAATCGGCCAAACTGTTCAGGGTTCATAACAGCACCTCCAACTGTATTATAGGTTATTGCTTCAGAGTAAATCAAACGACCTGTGGTCGAGTGATGTAAAACTGATGATATTAAGGAAAACGTAATGTAAATTGTTTCACTAACAGAGTGTAAATTGTTGTATAATTATATAAAGAAATATCTGGAGGTGTTTTGTCATGGCAAAAAAGAGGAAAATAAGATATGACAGACTCATACCGCTGGTAATACTGGCATTACTGATACTCTATCTGATACTGTCTCTGCTGGTACATCTGTTATTCGGCGGCAAGGACAACAAGAAGGATGATAACATCTACACCCTGTGCAATCTCAGCGCCAAGAAGACGCTGGCTTTGGTGGCCAAGGAAGACAGACAGAATGCACTGATGCTGAAGGACTACAACTTCTATGGCGAGTCCCTTAACCTGTACTTTGATTCCTATAACCGTGAAATGAGTTCGGACAAGACTCTGGACGGCAGAACCGTAGCCCTGATTGATATGTGCAGTGGTGCAGAGACAAAGATCGCCATCTCCAGGGAAGTTGACAGCCAGATCGATATCGGATCTCTGAAACCTGGTTTCTATGCTGTCTATACAGTGACAGAAGACGGTGTTTACAGCAGATTGTACTTCGACAAGTCGATCTATACCGACAACGTCGTTCATTCAGTTACCCGTAACGGCAAGCGCAACACTGTTGAGCTGATTGCCAACAAGAAACTGTTTGATGCCGAAGGCGCAGAAGAATCAGTACTTGACCGGGCTTATCTGTATCTCAATGTCACCTCAGAGAGTGTTGACCCGACCACCGACATTGATTACGATGTTGCCATCGTAACCGCTCCGGCTCTGACCATGGAAGGTGTATCCCTGGTAGGTGAAGAGTATAACGGTTATGTTGAAGCCAAGGAACTCTGGGATGTCGCTGAAAAGCTGAAACAGAATCTGGAAGCCTATGACCTCAAGGTTCTGATGCTCAAGGACGAATACAATCAGAACATCCTGTACTACGGTACCGGCGGTGTGGCATACAAGGCTTACAGATCCAACGTCAAGTACATCATCTATCTTGACATGACAACTGATGATAACTATATCGAAACTGTTTATTCCTCATACTGCAGCGGCAAGCTGGCCAGAAGCATATATATGGAACTGGTGGAGATCGGCCTTTACGAAGGTGATGAACTGACCCAGTCATATAAGGAAACCGATGGTTTAGCCGGTCCTGTCGATGAGGCTTATGAAATAAGAGAAACGGGCGGAAAGGTACTGGGTGCCGGAACATATTCCGAGATATCTCAGATGAATGCCTCCTTCGCTTCCAATAATATCCACGGTATCAACACCGTCAAGATCGTCACCTCCAACATCTGGAGCAGTGCTTCCATGCAGAAGTGGGACGAGCATAAGGATAAGGTTGCGGAAGCCATAACGAAAGGATACATCAACTACCTTAACGGCCAGTAAAAGGAGTATTTATGCTGGTTCAGGTCAGCGGCGGTACGAAGGACTTTGCCGGTGAAGTACTGTTTGAAGACATTAACTTTGAAATAAAAGAAGGCAGAAAAATAGCTATAATAGGCCGAAACGGCTGCGGAAAGACTACTTTGTTAAAGATCATAAGTGGTCTTTTAGCGTTGGATAAGGGGACTGTTACCCGCAACAGCAACATGTCCATCGGCTATCTGTCTCAGACTGCCTTTGAAGATGAGAGTCTGACTGTCCAGCAGGAATTCAATAAGACCTACAGCCATATTCTGGAAGCCAGAAGCCGCATGGAAGAACTGTCGGCCAAACTGGAGAAGGAATATGACGAGGAAACCTTTGAACTTTATTCCCATTACCAGCAGATCTTTGAAGCCGGTAACGGTTATAACTACAATCAGGAACAGATCACGCTGTTTACCAGATTCGGTTTCAGCACTGAAGATCTGGAAAGACCGCTGAATACATTCTCCGGCGGTCAGAAAACCAAGATAGCCTTTGTCAAGCTGTTGTTACAGAAACCTGATCTGCTGCTGCTGGATGAACCGACCAACCATCTGGATGTAACCACCATTGAATGGCTGGAAGGCTATCTGCAGAAGTATCCAAGTGCCATCATCATCGTGTCCCATGACCGTATGTTCATTGACAGGATCGCTTCGGAGATATATGAGTTTGAATTCGGTAAACTTAATCATTATACCGGTAACTATACTTCTTACATGCAGCAGAAACAGCAGTCTTTCCTGCTGCAGCAGTCGGCTTACCGCCGTCAGCAGGAAGAGATCACAAGACTGAGCGCTCTGATTGAAAAGTTCCGCTACAAGAAGAACAAAGCAGCCTTTGCCCAGAGCAAGATCAAATATCTGGAAAGAATGCAGATCATAGAAAAGCCGCGTGAAGACGGACGTAACTTCAAACTGCACTTTGAGCCTCGCATCAAGGGCGGCGCAACGGTACTGACGGCAGAAGGGCTTACCATCGGCTATGACATGCCTTTATGTACGGTCGACTTCCAGATCAGAAACGGACGGAAACTCGCTGTAATCGGCCCTAACGGCTTGGGAAAGAGTACTCTGCTTAAGACCCTGATGGGACAGGTTGAACCTCTGGGTGGGGAATACATGTACGGCCATCAGATCGAACCGGGTTACTTTGATCAGACATTGGCAGAGTTTACTACTGACAATACCGTGCTGGAAGAAATATGGAATCAGTATCCGGAATATGACCATACTGCCATCAGAAAGATCCTAGGGCAGTTCATGTTCACAGCTGATGATGTCTTCAAAAGCTGCAGGGTCTTATCCGGTGGTGAAAAGGTCAGACTGTCGCTGGCCAAACTGATGCTGTCAGGCAGCAACCTGTTAATACTTGACGAGCCTACCAACCATCTGGACATCATGGGCAAGGAAGCTCTGGAAGATGCCTTATTACGGTACACGGGAACACTGATATTTGTGTCCCATGACCGTTATTTCGTGCGTAAGCTGGCTACGGCCATATTACGAATTGAAGGGCAGGATACCCGGTACTATCCTTACGGTTACGATGAATATCAGGAAAAGATAAGCGGCAAGACTGTGACCGTTACTGTCAGTGAGAAAAAGGAAGAACCTGTTTCCAGTGCCAAAGTGCAGCGTGACAATGCCAAAAGGGCAGTGCAGCTGGAAAAGAAGATTGCCAAGGCTGAAAAGGAACTGGAAGAATTAAGAGAATTACGTTATGATCCGGAATACTATCATGACAATTCCAAGATGGATGAACTGGAGAACATGATCGATGAGAAGCATAACGAGATAAACAGAATGATGAAGGAGTGGGAAGACTGTGCCAGCTGATGTTGAATACCTGGAATACGGAAATTACAGAATAGCCCTGACCAGAAGGCTTACAGCGAAAAGAACGACTCTTAAGGTGGGAAAAAACGGAGAAATATCCATTACCACCTCTGTTTTTGAGCCGAAAAGCCGTATTTTGCGGTTTGTCAGAGATAATGAGGCTTTTCTGCAGCGCAGTCTGAAGAAGATTGAAAACAACAAAAAGAAGAATGCGGTAATTGACTTCGAAGCCAACGGAAAAGGTTACCTTCTGGGTAACCCGATCAACACGGTAAACATAGAACATAATCAGAGCAAGTGCTGGCTGGATAATGATACCCTGTACATTCAGGGTAAATCAAAGGATGCCAGAGAGAGGACATTCCGCAAGTTCGCTCAGGACATCCTGGACAACTTCATTGATCAGTTCCGCTATGAGCTGTTATATGCGGTACCGGATTACGTATTAAAGTACCGTTTCTATAAGTCCAGATGGGGCTGCTGCATAAAAAATGAAAGACAGGGAAGAAGAGAGGTAGTCATGAACCTGTGGTGTGTCGCCATGCCAAGAGAAGCCATACGCTACATCTTCTACCATGAACTGGCTCATCTGTGGGTTTCAAACCATCAGAAGGAATTCTACCGGCAATTATCCATTCTCTGTCCTGACTACAAGAAAGGACAGAAGATCAGTAAGGAATACATGATTGGGGGATAAATATGAAAAGATATAAACTGACATCCGGTATATATTTTTTAATGGCAGTCATGGGAATAACCGTGATGGCAGCACTTTATTTCTGCCTTCACCCCAATAATTCTGTCATTCCATTTGACCGAAACAGTTTTACTCTTGAAAGCAACAGTTTCAGCATACTGACACTGCAAAAGACTGGTGAATATCTCGAAGTTTATCATACAGATGATAGAATACTGGTAAATGAGGTTATAAATGAGATAAAGGATACTGTCATGACAAGCGATCCGCTGGAACCGATTGATCTGGCAATGGATCGAAAAATCGTTTTTGATGACGGAGCATTTGTCAGTTTTCATATGGTAGAAAACTTATACGGGACTGAACAGGTCTATATGAGACTGCAGGATAAATGGCTGTATGTCATGAGTGACAGACTGGTTGAACTGATATATCCTTTAATTTTTGGAAACTGATATAAAATGCACTTTATTATATAACAAGCTGCCTTTTGGCAGCTTGTTTTACTTTATGATTACGATTCTTCCTTCAACTTGAGCATCCAGATTATTGGCTGAAGAGAGCAGTTCTTCAAAGATTGAGAAGTCATTGGTGATGACCATGCGGGCTCTCTTATGGTTCTCAACTTCCTGACGGTCAACATCGAAGAATTCGGTGAAGTTATTGTAATGGTAGCTCTGAACGGCTATCTTAAGCCATTGGTCGTCGGTAATTTCCTGACCGTTAAGTGAGCACTGTTCCAGGGTATCAGTCAGATAGTTGTATACGACTTTCATGCCGGCTGAAAGCTGATAGAACTCTGATTCACCGCCGCTAGCGACACTCTGTTTGAGGTAATAATGACACATGTGTCTGAACTGTTGGCCGTTGACTTCCAGCATGTAAACCGAGTTCTGGAACGGGACGATCTCCAGCAGATCCTGATAACGGACGATAGGCCCCAGTTTCTTCTTGCGGATGGAGCCGGATCCCATGAACATGACATCGAAACTGGAGTCAACCTGTAACAGGTCAGCGAACAGGTTGCCCAGTTCAGTTTCCTGATTACGGGCAGGGTGGGTAAGCTCGCGCTTGAACACCGTCAGCATTCTTCCATACTTGCGGTCTGTTTCCAGTTTGTAGTTCTGCAGAACTTCTTCCAGTACCGGGTCAACCGGACAGGTTTCGGAATTGATCGGCAGAACCTGCCAGGTGTAGTCAACCATCTTATGTTCATCGTTGTCGATGTTTATCTCAAAGCGTCCGATCTGGTCGGTTCCGACACCGACCTGAACGATAGGAACGTTGTTTACGACTTTAGGTTTGGTCAGTAAGGTATGGGAATGGCCGCCGATGATCATGTCAACACCCCATTGCGGGTCCAGAGCCTTGGCCAGTTCAATGTCATAGGTATAGCCGATGTGTGTCAGTAAGACTGTCAGGTCTATTCTGGTGGTCTTGTAGTTGTCGATGATGACACCGACCTGTCTGGCGGCTTCCCAGACATCGACGAAAGTTCCGACGATGGCTTCCGAACGGGTGGAAGCCAGTACTTCTTCGGTGATTATGCCTATGAACATGACCTTCAGACCGTTGACATCGAGAATCGTATAAGGAGTAAACAGTCTGGTGTGGTTGGTCTTGATGTACATGTTGGCATTGACGATCGGGAATTTGGCACATTTCTCCAGAAATAACAGATGTGTCAGCCCGTAGTCGACTTCGTGGTTGCCCAGTGTTACAACATCGGGATTGAGAAAGTTCATCAGTTCGATCGTGGAAAAACCGCGGTATTCGCTGTCGATTACCGAACCTCTGAACATGTCTCCGGCAATGGCGTAGATCACATTTTCGTTTTCTTCTCTCTGCTTTTTGATATATCCCGACAGAAGGGAAACACCTCCGACTTCCTTGTTGTCCTTGGCTTCCGCCAGAAAATCTCCGTGCATGTCGTTGGAATGCAGAAGTATCAGTTTTTTCATGTTTTCCATAAGCTGACCTCCGTATAAGATATCTTAAATATACCATATAAACGCTTTGTAAAGCAGTTATTTCAATCATGTAATCATTTCTTCAAAAAAGTTAACATGTTAATCAATTCTGCTTGTAAATGGGCCTTTCTTGGGCTAAAATTTAAGTAATGTAACATCTGAAAAGGGGGGGGGAGTGTTTTTGTTCAGATTAGTAAGGAAATATACAAAACAGTTTACCCTGGCAGCAATACTGGCTCCTTTGCTGGTTATCATAGAAGTCATTCTGGAACAGTCCATTCCTAAAGTCATGACAGAGATCGTTGACAAAGGTATAAATGGTCCTAACGGTTCTGATCTGGCTCTGATTTCTGCTCTGGGCCGTAAAATGGTATTTCTGTCAGTGCTGGCGATGATTTTCGGCGCCGCATCCGGTATTCTGTGTGCCATAGCTTCCAGCGGATTCATCCACAACATCAGAGAAGCACTTTATAAACAGACACAGAGATTCAGTTTCAAGAACATGGATAAGTTCGAGGTACCTTCACTGGTAACCCGCATGACCAAGGACATGAGAGAATTCCGCATGGCTTACATGTCGATCATCAGAATGCTGGTAAGATCACCGATGCAGTTGATCACGGCTACTTTCATGGTCTTCTCCATCAACTCTGACCTCGGCAAAGTCTTCCGGGTAGCCCTTCCTATTCTGGCATTGGGATTCTATCTGATATCTCACTATGCCCATCCGCGCTTCAGGATCCTGATGAGGAAATTCGACCGGATGAACGCTTCCCTGGAAGAAAACTTCGTAGCTATCAGAGTCGTAAAGACCTTCGTCAGAGAACAGTTTGAGAAGATCAAGTTTGACCGCACTTCCACAGATGTTCTGAAGCAGCAGCGTTTCGCTGAATCACTGGTACTGCTGAACTCGCCGCTGTTCAACCTTGTAATGTATGGCTGCATGATCGCAGTCTCCTGGTTTGGCGGTAATCACATCATTGACGGTGAAATGACGACAGGCGAATTCATGAGCTTCCTGTCATATCTGAGATCCATTCTGTTTGGATTGATGATGCTGTCAATGGCTTTAAGACAGATCATCTTCGCTCAGGCCGCCGTCGACAGAGCCAATGAGGTTCTTGATGAAGAGATCGACATCACCGATGAAGGCAGAGATCCGAATCTGCTGCCTGAAGACGGATCAATCGATTTCAGACATGTATACTTCAAATATACCGAAACAGCTCAGAAATATGCTCTGACCGACATTGACCTTAAGATCCGGTCCGGTGAGACCATCGGTATCATCGGCTCCACCGGTTCCGGCAAGACCACGCTGGTACAGTTACTGCCGAGACTCTACGATGTCACGGAAGGTGAGGTACTGGTAGGAGGCCATGATGTCAGAGAATATAATCTGGAAAATCTCAGAAAGAGCGTAGCCATGGTACTGCAGAAGAACGTTCTGTTCTCCGGTACCATCGAGGAAAACCTCAAGTGGGGTGACCTCAATGCCAGCCATGAAGCCGTTGTCGAAGCAGCCAAGTGTGCTCAGGCTCACGATTTCATCACTTCCTTCCCGAAGGGATATGAAACCGACCTGGGACAGGGCGGCGTCAACGTTTCCGGCGGCCAGAAACAGAGACTGTGCATTGCCAGAGCTCTGCTAAAGAAACCAAAGATAATCATCCTGGATGACTCTACAAGTGCGGTTGATACCGACACCGACAAGAGAATCAGAAAAGCCCTGAAGGAAAGGCTGGCCGGGATGACGACAATAATCATCGCGCAGCGTGTCGCTTCCGTAATGGATGCCGATAAGATAATCGTCATGAAAGAAGGAATGATCGAATACATCGGTACCCATGAAGAGCTGCTGAAAGTCAGCGATGAATACCGTGACCTGTATGTCACACAGATGCAGGGGGTGAGTCAGTAATGAGTGAACCACGTTACCGTCAGATCAGACGCTCCAGAGCAGACAACATCCCTGCAACCGTAGCCAGAATCTTCAGCTACCTCAGCTCCTTCAGATGGCAGCTGATCCTGGTATTTGTATGTATTATCGTTGAAGCACTTACCAACGTCGCTTCAAGTGCCTTCTTTGCCCCGTTAATTGACGACTACATTCTGCCTTTAGTAGGCAAGAGTAATCCTGACATGACCAAGTTCATCTACAGGCTGATTTTCATGGCTGCCGTATACCTGCTGGGTATCACTGTCGGCTATGTATACCGCAAGCTGATGAGTATCATCTCAACCGGTACGCTTTACAACATCAGAAAGCAGCTGTTTGAGCACATGCAGGAAATGTCAGTCCAGTTCTATGACACTCATACTCATGGCGAACTGATGAACTTCTATACCAGCGACGTTGACATCATCCGTCCGCTGATCGCCGATTCCTTCCCGCAGGCCATCAACACTCTGATCTCACTGTCAGGTTCAATGTTCATGATGCTGACACTGTCACCTAAGCTTACTCTGGTGGCTGTAGCGTTACTGATCCTGGTTGTGCTGGTCTCCGTACTGGTCGGCAAAAAGAGCAGAAGCTATTTCGTCAAGGTTCAGAAGACGGTTTCCGACATCAACGGCTACGTTGAGGAAATGTTCCTGGGTTCCAAAGAAGTTAAGGCCTTCTGCTATGAAGACGAGAGTGTCAGAAAGTTCCAGAAATACAATGATGAATGCATGCACGCCTCCATCATGTCCAACGTCTTTGCCCAGTCTCTGATGCCTATCAACGTCAACCTGTCATACATCAGCTATGCTGCCGTTGCCGTCTTAGGTGCCAGAATGTGCATTGCCGGTGAGATCTCCCTGGGTTCCATCGCCTCATTCCTGCTGTATACCAGACAGATTGCCGGACCTATCTCCGGTCTGTCACAGCAGTTTAACGGCATGATGATGTCAATTGCCGGCGCGGAAAGAGTATTCGGCATCATTGACTCACCGACGGAAGTCGATGAAGGAAAGATCGTCCTGGTTAACGTTAAGGAAGGAGAGGGACCGCTGGTTGAAACTTCCGAAAAGACCGAAAGATATGCCTGGAAGAATCCTGAGGACGGTTCCTTAACCGAGCTGAAGGGTGATATCAGACTTAAGAATGTCACCTTTGCCTATGAGGAAGGCAAGACGGTTCTCAATGATGTTTCACTGTATGCCAAGCCGGGCCAGAAAATTGCTCTGGTCGGCAGCACCGGTGCCGGCAAGACAACCATCACCAACCTGATCAACAGATTCTACGACGTTCAGGAAGGCTGTATTACCTATGACGGCATCGACATCAAGGATATCGCCAAGAGCTCGTTAAGAAAGTCTCTGGGTGTCGTACTGCAGGATACCAACCTTTTCTCCGGAACCGTCATGGACAACATCAGATACGGCAATCTGGATGCCACTGACGAAGAATGCATTGCGGCAGCCAAGCTGGCCAATGCCGACAGCTTCATTTCCAGACTGCCTGATGGTTATAACACCATGCTTATCAGCAACGGTACCAACCTGTCTCAGGGACAGAGACAGCTGCTCAACATTGCCAGAGCCACCGTCGCTGACCCTCCGGTACTGATCCTTGATGAAGCGACAAGCTCCATCGACACTCATACCGAGAAGATCATCGAAAAAGGCATGGACAAGCTGATGCAGGGCAGAACGGTATTCGTCATTGCTCACAGACTGTCAACAGTCAGAAATGCCAATGCGATCATCGTTCTGGAGCACGGCAGTATCATTGAACGTGGTAACCACGAGGAGCTGCTGGCTCAGAAAGGCCGTTACTACCGGTTATACAAGGGTACGGCTGAATTAGACTAAACCACAATAAAACGCCATTCACGTATGTAAGAATGGCGTTTTTTCTGTACTTGTTAATGCTCAATGAACAGATAGTAGTATTCTTCGTAGCACCAGTTGAACTTCTTGATGACTCTGGCAGCTTCGGTACCGACATATCTGTAATGATAATCGTTGGCCCGGTAGCCTGTCAGATAATCCTTGTCCTTAGGATAACGGAGAATGAATCCGTATTCCCGGCAGTTTTCCTTGACCCACTTACAGGCATCGGTTTCCGGGAAGTCATAGACGATGGTTCCTTTTTCCGTGATGTTTACGGCTAAGCCTGTCTGATGTTCATCACAGCCTTCCTTGCCTAACAGACGGTCAAGTTCTTCGGCATTGTCATCCAGCTGGGCCAGACGGTTTTCATACAGCACTTTCTGATCGTCATAACTTATATAGCCGCTGTAGCTGATGATCGGTGTGGAGTGTTCCTTCATGTAGGCTTTGCACATTGCGGTAAAGGCTTCGCAGGCCTCCTGAACCAGCGGTTCATTGCTGTCACGGTATTCACCAGGTATTTCTGTCAGGTTTTCCGGTACATAGTCAGCAGGGAGTCTGTTTTCCTTGTTGACCAGTACGGTGAACGGATCGCTGACTGATATGGTCTTTGTGTCATGGTAGAATGCTGAATAATCAACATCTTCATCGACATCATAATCATCGTTGATGTTGGCGATAGCGATGGCTGCTGAAGTCTGATAGCGGTTCATGTGCCAGATGTAGCGGGCCAGTCTTTCAAAACGGAATCCGTCTTCCTGGACCAGACCTTCCAGTTCCGCGAAATGATTGATGTTACGGAAGTAGATAAAGTCTTCCGGTTCAAAGTTGCGGTAGAAGTACTCAATGAACTGCGGAGAGAAACCTTTCTGAGAATAAGTCAGATAAGCCATAACTTCCTTGTATTCCAGTAAAGGCAGATCCATCAGAGTCTTGGCATACTGGCTGTTAAGATCATTGGCCAGGGTTACGGAAGTCTGATAGTCATAACCCTTGATGTAATACTGCTTGTAAAGTTCTATATCGTTTATCTTGTCCAGGAATACCAGGGCATAGAGATCAGAAGGCTTAAGTACATCAGCCAGACTCTTGACCTCTTCAATGGTGTACTTTTTAGCCAGGTCATTGATGTCCTTGGTGACATCGGTATTGGCCTTGATGCTGATGTAGTATTCCATGTTTTCTTCAATGAAGTCTTCGGAATCCAGAGCGGCAATCAGTCCTGGATTGTAGATCGTTACCTTATCCGTGATCTTGTGGGCACGCAGCTTCTCGATTTCTGCAGCTGTATATCCCAAATCTCTCAGAGGCTTGTCCATGAAGAACATGTAATATACACCTCCGCCCAGCATTCCGGCGAGTATCAGTATTATCAGTATCTTAGAAAGTATCCTTCTCATAATTAACTCCTTCAAACAGGCTGTATGGATAAGCGTCAGGCGGATCGCAGGTAAATATCAGATGTACACCGGTAACGGGATGGTCAAATTCCAGACGGTATGACCATAAGGCAATCTGCTGATGCTTCTTGGCGTTTCTGTTATAGCGCTGATCTCCCCAGATCGGAAGACCTCTTGATGATGTCTGAACTCTTATCTGATGGGAGCGTCCGGTATGCAGCCGGATCCTTAAAAGTGACAGTCCGTCCTTATGCCCTAACAGCTGGTAGTCCAGCAGGGCATGCTTGCCATGGGCAGCATCGGTGACTGTAACGGTATTGGTATCATTGTCCTTGACCAGATAGTCTTCAAAACTTCCTGAATCGGATTCAGGAGTTCCTTCGACTACTGCCAGGTAGGTTTTTCCGAACTGGCGTGTTGAAACGGCTTTTGACAGTCTTGATGCGGCCTTTGACGTCCTGGCAAAAACCATGACGCCTCCCACCGGTCTGTCCAGACGGTGAACGAGACCCAGGTAGACATTACCCGGTTTGTCATAGGCTTTTTTTATATAGTCTTTCCGCAGAGATAACAGATCTTCATCGTTGGAGCTGTCAGCCTGTACCGGAATGTTTACCGGCTTTTCAACCACCAGCAGGTGATTGTCTTCATAAATGATCTTCATAGCTCAAACCTGCCGGAAATGCCGCAAGGCAATACCAGATCGCTGTTTCTGATCGGTAAGCCGATCTCGACAGTCTCAACTCTGCCCTGTGGGAATCTTGAAAGCAGATGTCTTATCAACAGGTTATTTAACGCTGATGCCGAAAAGCCTGTGGTATAGCCGTTGACCAGAAAGGCCAGAGGCTGATCGGAAAGGATCTTCGCTGTTTCACTTATAAGTGTTTCCAGCTGATCTTCGATTTTCCAGAGTTCGTTGTTCGGTCCGCGTCCGTAGCTTGGCGGGTCCATCAGTATGATGTCATAATGATTACCGCGGCGCTGTTCGCGCTGGACGAATTTCAGGGCATCATCAACTATGAATCTGATTGTATGATCTTCCAGATGATTGAGAACCATATTCTCCTTGGCCCAGTTAACCATGCCTTTGGCAGCATCAACATGAACTACTTCCTTGCATCCAGCCTTGGATAAGGCCATGGTGGCGGCACCGGTATAGCCAAAAAGATTGAGGGCTTTAACTTCTCTGTCACAGTTTTCGACCTTTTCCCTTAGCCAGTCCCAGTTAACGGCCTGCTCCGGGAATAATCCGGTATGCTTGAAGTTGGTAGGGGATACTCTGAAGACCAGATCACGGTAGCTGACAGTCCAGTATTCCGGTAAGGTCTTACGGAATTCCCAGCTGCCGCCGCCCTTGCTGGAGCGGTGATATACCGCATCATACTTTTTCCAGAGATTCTCATTGTTCTTGGACCAGATGGCCTGAGGATCAGGACGCACTAAAACAACGCTGCCCCAGCGTTCCAGTTTATCCTTGTCACCGGCATCAAGCAGCCGGTAGTCCTGCCATCCATCAGCTAACAAAATCATATACCATATTATACTTCAAGTTCTGTGTTTTGTCTTTAATATGAAGTAAATTCAAGGTATAATAATAGTGGTGATTTTTTGATGGAAAACTACCTGAGTGTATTAAATGAAAAACAGCTGGAGGCAGTAACAACCTCCGGTCAGTATGTGAGAATTATAGCTGGCGCGGGTTCGGGAAAGACCCGTGTTTTAACCACGCGCATTGTTTATATCATAAAGAACTGGGGCATTGATGCCCGCAAGATCCTGGCCATCACTTTCACCAACAAGGCTACCAATGAGATGCGCAGCAGGATCAATGAGCAGCTGCCGGAAGATGCGGGAAAGATCCACATCTCAACCATTCACTCATTCTGTGTAACGGTATTGCGTCAGGATATCAAGCATCTGGGATATCCGTCTAATTTCACAATTCTTGACCCTGATGATCAGAAGAGTATTCTGAAGGAAGCCTTTAAGTATCTGGACATTGACAGTAAGAAATACAGTCTGTCCGGATTACTGGACTATATCGCCAACATGAAATATGCCCTGTATTCCGGGGAGGATGCCATCGCCTCCGCCCTGAATCCTTTTGAAAAGGGCAGAGCTGAGATATATGATTTCTATCTGAAACGCCAGAACGAACTGTACGCTCTGGATTTTGATGATCTTCTGTTATGGACTGTCAAGCTTTTCAAGCTGCACAGCGAGATCAGGGAGAAGTGGCAGAGAAGATTCCAGTACATTCTGGTCGATGAGTTCCAGGACATTGACAATACCCAGTATGAACTGATTCAGCTGTTAACAACCGAGAATACCAGTCTTTACGTTGTCGGTGACCCTGATCAGACCATCTATACCTGGAGAGGGGCCAACATCAACATCATCATGCATTTTGAACAGGACTTCCGTCCTTGCCAGACCATCATTCTGGAAAGAAATTACCGTTCGACCCGGAACATTCTGGGTGCAGCCAACAGCCTGATCAAGTTCAACAGAAACAGAGTAAAGAAGAATCTGTTTACCGAAAATGAAGACGGTGAAATGATCATTCATTATAAAGCCCAGAATGAGATAGAAGAAGCCAACTATGTTGTTTCGACCATTCTGGAGTTAAGCAGAAAGGGCTATGATTTCAATGACATGGCCATTCTGTATCGCTCTAACTATGTGTCCAGGGCTTTTGAAAAAGCCCTGATGGACATGAAGCTTCCGTATGTAATTTACGGAGCTGTACGCTTCTATGAAAGAATGGAGATAAAGGATGCTCTGTCATATCTGAGGATGCTGACAGCGGCTGATGATCTTTCCTTCAAGAGGATCATCAATGTTCCGAAAAGAGGCATCGGAAACAAGACAGTTGATAACATTCTGGACTATGCCCGTGAAAACCGCATCACCATGTACGAGGCTGCCAAAACCATGAACTTCTCCGGCAAGACCGGCAAGTCGTTGAAGGAGTTCATTGACAGCATCGAGAAGTGGAAACAGGCCATTACTGACATGAAACTGGAGGAAATCCTGCAGATGGTACTGGATGAGAGCGGCTATAAGGTTATGCTGGAGACCTCTGATGACGTAAAGGATGTCGACAGACTGGAGAACCTTAAGGAACTTATCAACGATATGTATGACTATACTCAGGTAAATCCGGAGGCTACTCTGGATGAATACCTGCAGATGGTTGCCTTATATACTGACATTCAGTCAGACAGGGAAGGTAAGTTCGTTTCCCTGATGACCGTGCACTCAGCCAAGGGTCTGGAGTTCAAGAATGTCTTTGTGGTCGGTTTATCTGACGGTATCTTCCCGTCCCAGAAGAGCATGGAAGAAGGTCTCAAGGGGCTCGAAGAGGAAAGAAGACTGGCTTATGTGGCCTTTACCAGAGCCATGGAGAACCTGTTTCTGACGGAAAGCGGCGGTTACAACTACGCTACAAGTACGGCTAAGCAGTCTTCCCGTTTCCTGGATGAAGTCGATGAGGTTTTCATCAAGCCTAAGGGCAAGACACTGGAGCAGGAGAAATCATACAATCCTGACCTGTTCAATACCACCGGATACATACCGCCGGCCCGCCGCGGCAAAGCCAACATCGAAGTGGGCGACAGAGTTGTCCATGATGACTTCGGTGAAGGAGTGGTATTAAGCGTTAACGGCAACTTCGGCGATATCGCCTTTGAATATCCGTATCTGGTGAGAACCATGTCTCTGAACTTCCCTAAACTGCATAAGAAGGAGAAAAACGACGATGAGTGATGTAAGAGAGAGAATTGAAACCTTAAGAAGGTTACTGGAAAAGTACAATCTGGAATACTACCGTGATAACAAGCCTTCCGTACCGGACGCTGAATATGACCGTCTGATGAATGAACTGAAGGCTCTTGAGGAAAGCCATCCGGAATTTGATGATCCTAACTCCGTTACTCATCGTGTCGGAGGGGCAGTGGCTGAAGGCTTTGTCAAGATCGTCCATGAAAGAAACATGCTTTCACTGGGCAACGTCTATAACTATGACGAGATCGTACGGTTTGACCGCAGAATCGTAAATGAGGTCGGACCGGTTGAATATGTCGTGGAAATGAAGATTGACGGTCTGGCCATGAGAATGCTTTTTCAGAACGGCAATTTCATTCAGGCTGTTACCAGAGGCGACGGCGTCGTCGGTGAAGATGTTTCCATGAACGTCAGAACCATCAGAAGCATTCCGATGCATGTTGATTTTGACGGGGAACTGGATATCCGCGGTGAGGTCTACATGCCTAGAGATTCATTCCGCAGATTAAATGCTGCCAGAAACGCAGCCGGTGAAGAACCGTTTGCCAATCCGCGTAATGCGGCTGCGGGCTCAATCAGACAGCTGGATTCCTCTGTTGCGGCTTCCCGCGGTCTGGATGCCTACTGGTATCATCTGCCTAATGCGACTGATTATGTGCAGACTCATGAAGAATCATTACAGTTACTGGAAAAACTGGGATTCAGAGTTAATCCTGATCGTAGATTATGCCATAATGCCGATGAGATCTGGCGGTTCATTCAGGAAGTGGCTGCGGCCAGAGATTCTTTGCCGTTTGATATCGACGGCATGGTAATCAAGGTCAATGATCTGGCAAAACAGCAGTTATTGGGCTATACAGCCAAGTATCCTAAGTGGGCTACCGCCTATAAGTTCCCGGCTGAAGAAGTCGTTACGGAAGTAAAGGACATCTTCTGTACCGTGGGAAGAACGGGAAGGGTTACTCCTAATGCCCGTTTCAGACCGGTGGAAATTGCTCAGACCAATGTCGAATATGCCACGCTGCATAACTGCGACTACATCATAAACAAGGACATCAGAGTCGGTGACTCCGTTGTTGTTCATAAAGCCGGAGATATCATTCCGGAAGTTGTCAGGGTCATCCCTGAAAGACGCCCTGAAGACAGTGTTCCGTATATGTTCCCGGAAGTATGTCCGATCTGCGGCATGCCTTTACACCGTTTTGAAGGTGAAGCGGACTATTACTGTCTCAACAGCGAATGTCCGGCTCGTGTCGTTGAAAGCATTGCCCACTACGCATCCCGCGATGCCATGAACATTGAAGGTTTGGGTGAGAAGAAGGTGGAAATGCTGCATCAGGCAGGATTGCTTAACAGAATTGAGGATATTTACAATCTGAAATATTATCCTGAAGAAGTAATGGCTCTGGATAAGATGGGACGAAAGTCCTTTGACAATCTGGTGGAAGCCATTGAAAAAAGCAAGGATAACGGATTGGACAAGGTTCTCTTCGGTCTGGGCATCAAGCACATCGGTGCCAAGGCTGCTCGAGTACTGGCTGAGAACTATCCGGATATTGATCAGCTGATGCAGGCTGATCAGGATCGGATCAGAAGCATTCCGGATTTCGGCGATGTCATGGCGGATTCCGTCGTGCAGTTCTTTGCGGATGAACAGAACGTTGAATTCATCAACGCCTTAAAGAAAGCCGGAGTATCTCTGCTTTACAAGGCAAGAGCCAATTACGCTTCCATATTTACGGGAAAGACAGTCGTACTGACGGGTACGCTTTCAACCATGACCAGGTCACAGGCTGAGGAAACACTTACCCAGCTGCAGGCCAAGGTTACCGGTTCGGTATCCCGTGCAACTGACATTGTGATATACGGCGAGTCAGCCGGAAGCAAGTATGATAAGGCCCTGAAACTGGGCGTTCAGCTGATGGATGAAGACAGTTTCAACGCCGAACTGCAGCGCCTGGGATTCTTAAATAAATCTTAAAAAGGTGGAAATACATTCTGTAATTGGTTAGAATGTAGTGTAAGGAGTGTTAAGATGGCTGAAAAGAAGAATGCAGGAAACAGCGGTTCAGGATTTCTGAAGAAGAGAAATTCAACCGATACCAATTCAAAGAAAAAAGTCAAAAAGGCTGCTGAAAGCACCAAGAGTGCGGAAAACAGCTCTGTTAACAGTGCCGAACTGCAGAAAACCAAGGAGATAAAGACTGTAGCATCTGTTGCGGCAGTTAACGATAAAGAACCGGAAAAGAAAACAAATACCACCAAGACCAAAAAAGCCAAGAAAGAGAGACTGGGTTTTAACTGGTTCTTCTGGCTGACAGTGATTCTGATCATGATACCTGTTGGATATTTTGTCAAACTGCTTCATGATGCCTCACTGGAAGGTAACGTTCCGGTAGTGGGGGACAGACTGAAACACAATCTGCAGTTTGTCATTTCCGATGAGCAGCTGGATTCCATCAGGAGTTCTGTCGGCTCCATGGAAAATGTTGAAAAATACGAAGTCAATCTGATCGTTGATACATTGAGAGTTACTGTTGATGCCAGCGATGACCTGACATCTGATCAGTTAAAGGAAATGACCAAGAATATCTATGCCATAATTGATGAAACCGCGCCGGTCGATACCTATTTCGTCCAGCACGATGACTACAAGCAGTATGACATGGAGATCAATGCCTTTACCAATCTCGATGCCGAAACGCCTATTATCGTATCACTGTACCGCAATTCCAACATGGAGAATTATGCGGTTCAGGATCTGACCAGTCCTGTGAATCAGAAGATCGCTGACAGACTGAAGGAAGAAATGCAGAAGGCTCTGGAAGAAGAGGAACGCGAGAGACAGGAAGCAGAAAACAACCAGAATGGCGAAGAAACAGAACAGACAGAGGAATCAACAGAGCAGTCCGGAGAATCAGATTCTGATTAAGAATCAGCATTTCATCGGAAAGTGCGAAGACTATACTTATGATGGAATGGGTGTCGTTAAGTACGGCACCTTTTGTGTATTCGTCAAGGACATGGCAGTTGGCGATGAAGGAGAAATAGTTGTTACTGCGTTAAGAAAAGACTATGGTTACGGACGCTTACTGAAACTTGAAAAGGCCGGTGAAGGTCGTTGTGAACCGGTGTGTCCGATCTCCAGACAGTGCGGTGGCTGTCAGCTTCAGCACCTTACCTATGAAGAACAGCTGAGATTCAAACAGGGTATTGTTCAGAATAACATCGAAAGGATAGCCGGACTGGATGTGCCTATCAATCCGATTATCGGGGCAAGAAAACAGTATGAATACCGTAATAAGTGCATGCTGCCATGTGAGAGTAAAGAGGGAAATACAGTTATTGGTTTCTACCGTTTCAATTCTCATGACATCATTCCTCTGGAAAAGTGTTATCTGCAGAGTGAAGAAGCCAATTCCATTGTTCAGGACATCAGAGAACTGTCTGATCATTTCGGATTATCTGAACTTATCAGACATGTAATGATCAGAGACATGGAAAACAGCGGTCAGATCATGGTTGTCATAGTGACATGGAAAGATGAAACCGAAGGAGTTCATGAGTTAGCTGAAAAACTGATAAAAAAGCATCCGCGTATTGTCAGTGTGATCCAGAATATCAACGGTGCCGATACAAATGTGGTACTAGGTAGGGAAGAAAGAGTTCTTTACGGTAAAGACAGGATCACAGATGAACTGATGGGGCTGACTTTCAGCATTTCATCTCATTCTTTCTATCAGGTCAATTCCGCTCAGACAGCAGTGCTGTATAGCGAGGCATTAAGGATGGCTAAGTTAAGCAAAAACGATACAGTCATAGACCTTTATTGCGGAGTGGGAACCATCGGCATGGCTGCCAGCCGCCAAGCCGGCAAGGTCATCGGGGTGGAAATCGTCCCAAGTGCCGTAGACAATGCCAGAGAAAACGCCCTCATCAATAACATTGATAACATAGAGTTCATCTGTGCTGATGCCTCTCAGGCAGCTGTGCAGTTCGTCAGGGAAGGGATAAAGGCGGATGTGGTATTTGTCGACCCGCCGAGAAAAGGCTGTGACACGGTAACCCTGCAAGCCATAGAGGCAATAGGGCCAAGACGTCTTGTCTATGTCTCCTGTAACCCGGCAACCCTGGCCCGTGACCTGAAATATCTGGATGGTCATGGCTATCAGGTCGAGGAAATACAGCCGGTCGATCAGTTTGCTCAGACCTATCATGTAGAAACAGTCTGTTCCTTGGTGAGAAGGGAGTGAGCATCTGATGAAGCATCTGGAAAAATGGTGTGAGATTGCTGATACATTTTCCCTGGAATATTATGATTCCTATTACTGGAGATTATGGGATATTCTAATGCGGAGGTTCAATTAAAAATGTAGTGAATCTATATATATAAACAAAGATTCTTTTGTGTTTGAAAAAGATAGTTTGCTTTTAGAGTGTATAAACAAAACAGAGAATATCCATACAAATAATGTGTAGTTGAGTGTATAGTATTGATATCAAAGAAGGATGCTTAACAGGATTGAATCTGTGGATATTACAGGTTTTCATTTAAAACAATTGAACCAACTATGGATAGTATTATCTTCGTTGTTGATATTTATAACTGTTTGGTGAAACATAAGGAGGGTAATTAAATGGGTATTTTCAGTAAACTATTTAAAAAGCAGCCAGAAAGCGAAAAGAAAACTACAACAGCTCAAAAAAGTGCTTCTTCGGATCAGGGTAACAAAAACCTGATGCTATCTCAATATGCTGCATTCTATGCCTATCAAGGTTCGGAAGCGCATAGAAAACGGTATATCGTCAAACTTCTAAGACTGGGATTCAATGAAAATGAAGCAGAAAAGCTTCTCAATTTTGAAACAGATATTCTAAAGAGATTCAATAAGAATTACCTGCTTCACCCGAACTTTACTCAAATGTGGTTTTTTGGACTCTCTCAACCGTTCTTCCTGAAGTATCCAAAAGAAAAAGGTGACATATTGAAGGAACACTTCCTGACATTGAGTGAATTGTGCAAGATAGTTGATGAGGCTGAATGGCACTTCTGGAACAGCCATGAAAGAGAAATGCCTGATGAAGTTTGGAGTGAGATTTATACATGGCGTTTAAATGGACCTGGCGGAGAGTTTGCCGTGAAGTATTTTACTATGGTTGCGGAGGTTACAGGTATTCCAACAGAAAAGATTGCAGCGTATAGTTCAAACGAAGGAAAACATCTCAGTGACTATAAATGGCGCTGAAATTGGAGTTGATGCACAGGTTGACCAGGATAGCTGTATTGTTATGGTTAGCACAGCAATCAGGTGACTCTTATCGGAGGTATATGTCTTTTGATGAAAACAGAAGTGAAACAGGTAAAAAACAAATTCAGAATAGATTCTGATCTAGGGTCAGAGTATCAGTATAATGATGAAGTATATCATGTTGAGATGGGTCGTTTCCTGCTTCTGATTAAGGATTCTAAAGGAGAGATTTATCTTGAAAAAAGTGTTGATTCATACTATGACTGTCTGGCCTTTAATGGTGAATACTTGTTTTTTGGTGATCGTAATGGCCAGATTCACTGCATTAGCCTGAATGATAAAAAAGAGATTAATTCGTTTTTCCTTTGTAAAGAAACAGAAGAGTATTACATTGACCATATAAAGAGATATCCTCTTATTCCATCTCTGATCAGAGAACATAAACTTAGTGGTTACGATTATCTGCCTGAAATACTCACAATGAACGAAGTTGTGGGTAAGCTTTCAATTTCTGTTATGAGATCCAAAGGCCATTATATAATCTGTGGCGATCTATCCGGACATGTAGCTGTTATCGACACAGAACGGATGAAAACAGTGAAAATGTTCACGGTAGAAGGAGCAGTATCGAACATTGAGTTTGATGGGAAAATGGTAATCATAGATTATATTACGGCTCCTGACTTTGACAGTCCTTATTCTTTAGCCGCTTATGATATCGCAAACAGAATATGTGAATATTATGACCTTGATAATTAGTGATTTTTATCATTGCTTGTGTATTGGTAAAAGAGGAAAGGGAGAATAATGAAACATCCGGATAAATGGCGTGAAACCGCTGATCCTTTCAGCCTTAAATACAGTCATTTTGAGTTACTGGAGATCCTGGGATATCCTCATGCCGGTAATGATGTCTTTCATGTCAGAGGCATGTATCAGGGAAAGGAAGTTACGGCTTTCATCAAGATTGCCAGAAGCCGTTACAGTGGCATTGACAATGAGATCAGAATAATGAAGCAGATTGACTGCCCGTATGCTCCACAGCTAATAGATTACGGACTGGAAAAACCTGAATTCATCGTTACTCTGGAAAAAGAAGGCGAAAGACTGTCAACAATAGTCAGTGACAACAGTGAAATGGAATCACTGTCGTTCATGCGTGAATACGGAGAAACACTGGCTCAGATCCACAGCTGGAACGTCAATACCGATAAATGGCCTGACCGCAAGTTCCACCATGAACCAGGTGAAGAGCTGCTGGAAAAACTCGAATTATCTCACCTTAAGGCTTTCTTTGCGGATAGACCGAGAGAAGGGAAAGAGTGTTTCTGCCACGGTGATTTCCATTATGCCAATATCCTGTGGAAAGACCATCACATAAATGCCATTCTGGACTTTGAACTGGCAGGAATGGGAAACCGTGACTTTGACATTGCCTGGGCTCTGTTTCGACGTCCGGGACAGCGCTTTATGAAGACTGATGATGAGATCGAAGAATTCCTTGCCGGGTATGGCAGCAGGGCTGAATATGACAGAAAAGCCATCCGCTATTACATGGCGCAGTGCTATGTATATTTCCTGGAGTTTTCCAAGGATGAAGAATACAGCGGTTATATACGCAAATGGCTAGAGTTAAACACATAAATGAGTCCTTTAATAAGGGCTTTTTATGTTATACTTTAGTTGATAAGGATACATAAATATAATTGTGTAATTGAATCAGTTCTGTTTCTGCAATGTTCGGAAACGGTAGAATGGAGATAATATGAAGATACTTTTTGTTACAAGTGAGTGCGCCCCGTTCTCCAAAAGCGGCGGCTTGGCTGATGTGGCTTTTTCACTGCCTCCGGCCTTACAGAAGATCGGTAATGAGATCCAGATCATCACGCCTTACTACAAGTGTGCCGATGACCGTTTCTTTGATCAGATCCACTTCGTCAAGAGCATAAATGTCACCTTAGGTGAGAAAAAGATGTACTGCGGCCTGCTGAAGGGCGAACTGTCCGGGGTACCTGTATGGTTTATTGATAACCAGGAACTGTTCTTCCGTGACAAGCTGTACGGCTATGACGATGACAAGTTCCGTTTCGCCTGGTTCTCCAAGGCAGTAATCGATGTTATGGAACAGATTGATTTCATTCCGGACATTCTGCACTGCAACGACTGGGAAAGTGCTCTGTCTGTCATCTATCTGAAAGATGATCAGGCTAAAAGATCTACTTACCGTAACATCAGAACTGTCTATACGATCCATAACATCGCCTATCAGGGCCAGTTTGGCGGCAATGAACTGACAACGACATTTGCCCTGCATCCGGGATGGTATGACGGCGGTCTGGCTTATGTCTATCAGGGAAGAAACGACGTTAACCTGATGAAGGGTGCCATGTTGATGGCTGATGCTGTATCAACCGTATCACCGACCTATGCCAGAGAACTGCATACTCCAAGATTCGGTAAGGGTCTTGAAGGAGTCTGCGACATGATCGAATCCAAGATGTACGGTATCATCAACGGTATTGACCCTGATCACTATGATCCGGGTAAGGATAACAGAATACCGTGCAACTTCACGGCTGATGATAAATCCGGTAAGGAAGTCTGCAAGGCATACATTCAGGATGTTTTCGGCTTACGTAAACAAAGAGAATGGCCGCTGTTTGCGGTAGTAGCCAGACTGGTTGAGCAGAAGGGCGTTGACCTGATCAAGGAACTGCTGCCTGAGTTAATGAAGAAGGGCATCCAGCTGATCATTTTCGGTCAGGGAGAAGCCAAGTACGTTGATTTCTTCAATGAATGCATTACCAAATATCCTGGCCAGTTCGGTTTCTCTGACAAATATACTGAAGACATGGCAGCCAAGGTATTCGCCGGTGCTGATCTGTATCTGATGCCTTCAGCCTTTGAACCGTGCGGACTGTCTCAGATGATGGCCATGCGTTACGGTACCGTACCGGTAGTTCATGAAACCGGTGGCCTGAAGGACACTGTCAGAGCCTATTCCGACTTCGACGGTATCGGAGACGGCTTCTCATTCTCCGAATACTCATCAAAGGCACTGATGCTGGCAATTGATGCTGCCATCAAGGTTTACTTCGGTGA
This sequence comes from Erysipelotrichaceae bacterium, assembly GCA_017405785.1. Lineage (GTDB taxonomy): Bacteria > Bacillota_I > Bacilli_A > Erysipelotrichales > Erysipelotrichaceae > RUG521. The sequence goes on along the minus strand of JAFQZR010000024.1, from coordinate 4,515 downwards.
ACATGAAGTATTTGAGGTGATCAAGGACAGATGCATGAGAAAGGATTTCTCCTGGGACAAGTCAGCAATGAGCTACATGAAGATGTATTCTGATATCTGCGGTTCGGGCTATGACCCAAGTGTCAGCTTCATCGATGCATTTGATGCCCTGAAAGTTGTTTATGAGGATCTGGAAGAAAGCCGTAATGCCTACCTGGCAATGCAGCCTGATGATTTCCAGACCGTAGCTCAGGTCAGAATCGAAGGTCCGGGTTCCGGAACATATTATGTCAAGTTTACCAAGGCCGGCATGGAGATGCAGCCATACAGTTATGAGGGTGCCGATGTATCCATCGCCACAAGTTTCGATAATCTCTATAACATGGCCATTGGAACCGCTTCTGCCGACAGACTGTTCGTTAATGGACAGATGAAAGTTGAAGGAAATATCTCCAAAGGCGCTGAATTGAGATATCTGATCGGTAAAAATGATATCTGAGAGTAGCTCTCAAGTAACAATAGAACGAGAATAAGGAAGGTTAGCATATGCTAACTTTCTTGTTGATTTACTGTTTTATTAAGTGTTAAATAGTAAATGTATAGATAACTTATGTATGAATATAATCAAACATGAGTTATAATATTATCGGATAAAAGGAGATCTAAATTATGTCAAAACCAGTAGTACTTGTGGTAATGGATGGTGTAGGCTGGACTGCCAAAGACAAGGGCAATGCCGTTTTACATGCTTATAAACCACAGTTAGATGAATTAATGACAAAATGGCCTCATACAACTATCAAGGCACATGGAACCGCTGTAGGTTTACCTTCAGATGATGACATGGGCAACTCAGAAGTAGGCCATAATGCTCTGGGATGCGGCCAGATCTATTCTCAGGGTGCCAAGCTTGTCAATGAATCAATTGAAAGTGGTGCCATATATCAGTCAGCAGCCTGGAAGAGCGCTGTAGACTTCGTTAAGGAACATGATGGCAAGATGCACTTCATCGGCTTACTGTCAGACGGTAATGTTCACTCAAATATCTCTCATCTGATCGCCATGCTTGGCCAGACCAAGAAGGAAGGATTAAAAGAAGTCAGAGTACACATTCTGCTGGACGGCCGTGATGTTCCTGAGACATCAGCTCTTAAATATGTTGATCAGCTGGAAGAAGTAATTGCTTCACTGAACGATGAGAATTATCATTGCGCCATCGCCAGTGGCGGCGGCAGAATGGTCATCACCATGGACCGTTACGAAGCTGACTGGTCAATGGTTGAAAGAGGATGGAGACATCATGTCCAGGGTATCGGCAACATGTATCCAAGTGCCCGTGAAGCCATTGAGGCTTTAAGAGCCGAAGGCGGATATACCGACCAGTTCTTACCTGGATTTGTTATCGGTAAGGATGGCGTACCTGCAGGTACGATTGATGACGGTGATTCCGTAATCCTGTACAACTTCAGAGGCGACAGAGCCGTTGAGTTATCAAAAGCCTTTGACTACATGAACAGCGGTTTCGACAAGTTCGACATGCAGAAAAAGCCTGATGTCTTCTATGCCGGCATGCTGCAGTATGACGGTGACCTCAAGCTGCCTGAGCACTTCCTTGTTGAACCGCCACACATTGAACATACACTGTCAGAATTCCTGGTAAACAGGGGAGTTAAGTCATATGCATGTTCCGAAACTCAGAAGTTCGGTCACGTAACCTATTTCTGGAACGGCAACAGAAGTGAAAAGTTCTCCGATGAACTGGAAACCTGGGAAGAGATCCCATCAGATATCATCCCATTTGAACTGAAGCCTTGGATGAAGGCTACCGAGATCACAGATCACATGGTCGCAGCCATCGAGTCAGGAAAGTATCAGTTCTTAAGATGCAACTATCCTAACGGCGACATGGTAGGCCATACCGGAAACTATGAAGCCACACTTATCGGTGTTGAATCCGTTGACCTGATGTTAAGAAGGATCATGGATGCCTGCCTCAAGATGGATTACTGCTTGCTGGTAATGGCAGACCACGGTAACTCCGATGAAATGTACGACAAGGGCTTCAATCCTGATGGCTCACCGAAACCAAAGACCAGCCACTCACTGGCACCTGTACCGTTTGCCGTATTCAACGGACCTGAGGGTACGGAAGTCAAGGAAGAAGGAGCCTTCGGTCTGGCTAACGTAGCAGCTACTGTAGTTAAGATCTTAGGATACGAACCTCCTAAGGAATGGCTCGAAAGCATTACTAAGTAATCATGATAAGAGAGTCTCTTGAAAAAAGAGGCTTTCTTTTTTATATTAGGTTTATGACCAGAACACTGAAACCATGCCCGGTAAGGGAAGTGTGCGGAGGCTGTCGGCTTCAGCATCTCACTTATGAAAAACAGCTTGAATTCAAGCTTGAAAAAGCCCGTAAGCAGATCGGGAGTTTTGGTGATGTGGAAGAGATCATCGGAATGAAGGATCCGTATTTCTACCGTAACAAAGTCCAGATCAGTTTCGGTTATGACTATAACGGCAGGGTACTGGCGGGCAACTACGTTACAAGTACACATACCATTGTCCCGGTGAAGCAATGCCAGTTGGCTGATAAAAAAGCCAATGACATCTTCAATACGATGATTGCTTTGCAGAAGTCATTCAAACTCAGTGTGTTTGATGAACATTCCATGCAGGGTTTCCTCAGACATGTACTGGTAAGAACCAGTGCGGACGGTGAAGAGGTTATGGTAGTGATCGTAGCCGGTTCGCCGGTATTCCCAAAGAAAAACGGATTTATCAATGCCTTACTGGAAAAGCATCCGTATATTACAACCATCGTTCTCAATGTCAACAACCGCAGGACCAGCATGATCCTGGGTGACAGAAATACCGTTCTTTACGGTAAGGGATACATTGAAGATGACCTGTTAGGTTATACTTTCAGGATCTCACCGTCTTCTTTCTATCAGGTTAACCATGTTCAGACTGAAAAACTGTACAGTCTGGTCAGTGAATTTGCTCAGTTAAAAGAGGATGACATCTTATTTGATGCCTATTGCGGAACGGGCACTATTGGAATCACCCTGGCAAATCAATGCAAGGAAGTCATCGGAGTTGAGATCAATAAGAATGCTGTAAGGGATGCCGGCAAGAACGCTCGCATCAATAACATAAAAAACATCACATTCTACTGTGATGATGCCGGTAAGTTCATGGTCAGAATGGCTCAGGAAAAACAGAAGGTCAACGTTGTCATCATGGACCCTCCAAGAGCCGGCAGTGATGAAAAGTTCCTGTCTTCATTAGTCAGATTAAATCCTGACAGGGTAGTATATGTATCATGTAACCCGGTTACTCAGAAAAGAGATCTGAAATACCTTACCAGTCACGGCTATAAGGTTAATAGGATGAAAGCTGTTGATATGTTCCCGTTTACCGAACATGTTGAGACGGTAGTTCTTTTATGTAGGAAAGGGCCAGCAATGCTTATTGATGAAAAGAGCAAATATAAATCATGGAGCAATCTGAAAAAGCAGATGAATGATCTGCTTTGTGATCCTCTCAAGAAGAGCATCTCATATTTTTATACTAACTATCACGAGGTGCACAATGCCTATGGCAGAGCAACCATAAACTACAACAAAAAGGAACTGGTTGCTTTCTCGTGGATTGAGATGTATGAGCAGGATCAAGATATCAACCGTCTTTGGCAAGAAGGTGAAAAGAAATCATATAGTGAAATGTTACGGGAAAAGTGGATGCCTGAGTGTACCTTATGCGATGCGAACTTTATCGATTCTGTTACTGTTTTCCTGAAAACCGATATTGCCGCCTCGCTGCAGTCAGACAATTATTTACTGCGTGTCTTTGCTTATATGGATAGAAGAGTCGGCAAGAGGACGCTTGTAAAGATCAGGGATGAAGTCGAAAAGCTTCCAGAATGGGTGAAGCAGTTTTATCAAATCAGATGTGAAGCAGAAGGTTTATGTTTCCAACAAAACCGAACAATTGACGAAACTGTATGCTGCTTGTACCACCAAAAGAAAGACTTCATTTCCGTACCGTATGAACCGAAAGATGCGAGCTATCTAAAACAGCGCTAAAAACAAAAGAATAGGAGAGCAGCCATGAAAAGACTAAGTATTGAAGCAGAACAAATAATGAAAGAACGTTTTGGAAAAGACAGCGTGATCGCTTTAGCAACAGAAGAAAATGGAATCCCATATGTCCGTTATGTGAATGCATATTATGAGGATGAATGCTTTTATGTTATTACCTACGCACTTTCGAACAAAATGCAGCAAATTCGCAATAACCCTGTTGTAGCAGTTACTGGAGAATGGTTTACTGCACATGGAAAAGGAATAAATCTGGGTTATTTTGAAAAAACAGAGAATAAGCATATAGCGGCAAAGCTAAGAGATGTTTTTGCGGAATGGATCGACAATGGACATAATGATTTTTCCGATGAAAACACGATCATCCTGTGTATCAGATTGACAGATGGATTATTGCTCTCGCATGGTACAAGGTACGTATTTTAGTTGCTGC
>JAFQZR010000023.1 GCA_017405785.1 Erysipelotrichaceae bacterium | reverse complement strand
TTTATCAACCAATACGTAAAATACTATAACTATCACAGACCTATGTACAAGCTGCATTATAAAAGCCCCGCCGAGTTTACTCTCGATCAGGGCTTCAATTTGACTTTTTAAACCTGTCTACTTTTCGTTGACAAGTTCAGTCTTAGTGAACTGAGGCTTTTTTTATTTACTCTACTGATTTGAGTGACTCTATCATTTCGATCTTTCTTAACGGTTTCTTGGTAAACATGAGCACGATGAATGTGAACACAATCGTTATCAGGTAAGCGAAAATGAATGACAGAGGTTTGATGTTATTGCTGAAGCGGATCATCTCCATATCTATTACACCCATGATGAAGTGGTGCCATAAAACACCTAACGGTAATCCTGCAAGGCCTCCAATAAGAGTCAATAACAGGATCTCCTTGAAAATGTAGGAGTTGATTTCGTGGTTTCTGAAGCCCAATACCTTCAGGGTGGCTATTTCCCTTATTCTCTCAGAAATGTTGACCTGAGTGAGGTTTACAAGCACCACAAAGGCTAACGCTCCGGCTGTCATGATGATTACCCGAATAATGTAGTTCAGGGCTTCTATCATTGTGTTGAACTGCGAAATGACACCGGTAAAATCTGTTACTGAAGCAAATCCCTCAAGATCACTTATACCGTTTTCTGCCAGAGTTCCGTCTGTTGCCTTAACGGCGATGGCATTGTAATGCAGAGGTTCACTGAATACTGCATCATAGTATTCCGAGGAAATGAAGATATAGTGCTGGAAATACATTTCACAGATCTCGCTGACCTTTACAGAGGCTTTTATGCCATTGGATGATTCAAGGGTAATATAATCTCCCTTTTTTATCTTGTTGACATCAGCGAATTTCTCAGAGACGATTACACCGCTGTTGTTAAGCCTGATTTCATCCTTATGGTTTTTGTCGCGCAGATTGAAGATGTCATAGCTCTCTCTGGCATCCAGGACCGTCATTGTGGCAACCTTGTCACCCTTTTCCAGATATACCTTTGTCGAATAGGCATCATAAGGAACCACGTACTCATTGTTCAAATCGCTTTTAAGCTCGGTAATGATATCGTCTATTGCATGATCGTTCTCAAGATTGATTACATAGTTATATTTGCAGATGTCACCGTACTGGATCCCGACAACATCGGCAATGGAATCCTTAATTCCCCAACCTACTACCAGTAATCCCGTACATCCGGCAACACCGATGACGGTCATGAAGAATCTGGTCTTGTATCTGATCAGGTTGCGGGCTGTGATCTTGGATGTGAAAGACAGTCTGCGCCAGATGAAATCGATGTATTCCAAAAAGACTTTTCTGGCGTTTTTCGGAGCCTTAGGTCTTAACAGCTGACTAGGAACTTCGTTGAGAGTCTTTCTGACCACAAAGAATGTCACAACCATCATCAGTACCGTAAAGGCCAGTACGCAGATAACAATGTTGATAACCGGAACAAGTTTGAGCATTGCCGGCAGGTCATACATCAGTCTCCAGGTCTTGTAGATGACAGTCGGGAAGATAAGCATTCCCATGACAATGCCTATGACACTGCCTATCAGTGCAGCCGTGACGGCATATATGACATATTTGGAGATGACCTGAGCCTTGCTGAAGCCTAAGGCACGGAAGATTCCGATCTGGCCTCTTTGCTCATCGACAAGTCTGGTCATGGTTGTCATGCATACCAGTGCCGCCACCAGATAGAACAGCATTGGCATGTAGGTGCCGATCGCTCCCATCTGCTTGCAGTTGGAGGCATACATGTAGCTTGAATAATGGGAATCTCTGTCGAGAATGATCCATTTGGCATCAGGCAGTTCATCCAGATCCTGATAAGCCTTTCTTATCTCGCTTTCCGCTTTCTCGATCTCTTCGTTGAACTTTATAAGTGCATCCTGATACTGTTTTTCTCCGTTCTGATACTGAATCCTGGCCGAAGCTATATCATCATTGCTGGTTGACATTTCCTGGTTGATGCGGTCAATGGCCTGATTGGCAACGCTGATCTCTTCTCTGGTGGCTTCCAGTCTCAACTGGTCCTGAGCCAGTGATACGCATTTTACATACTGAGATTCCAGATTGTTATTGTATTTGTTTTGCAGCTGCGCCATCATTTCGTCAATGTTATCAGTGCCTGTCTGCCCTTCCATCTCCTTCAGACTGGCAATCAGCTGTTCGTTAACGCTGATTTCATTTTCAAGAGCAGAGATCTGGGTATTGACATCGGTTAATTCCGCTACTGCTTCCTGTTTCTCTTCGGCGGTTGCCGTTTCACTCTGTAAAACCGCATTAAGCCGGTTCTGTCTCCGGTACAGTTCATTCAGCTGTGAACGTCTCCGGGCATTTTCCTGTTCTATGCGGGCAATGTTCTCGCCATAAGGAGATGAAGTATTCTGTTTCAGTCTTAACAGGGCATTATATGTAGCGTAGTCAGTCATGATCTCGGCTGAGATCTGTTCGTATTTACGGCCCTGTGGGTCGCTTTTCTCCATGTTCTCGATATCTTTATTGATCTTGGCAGAATCGCTCTCGTATTGCCTCTGCAGCGTTCTGACACGGTTTCTGGCTGTCTCTATGGCAGCCTTCATTGTTTCAATCTGCGTTTCTCCGGCAATGATCTGGATCTTTGCTTCATCCAGTTTATTTTTGGCATCATCAAGCTGCCGCTGTCCTTCTGCCTTTTTCTCATTGAGCTCGGCTTCACCTTCTTCGATCTTTGATCTGTATTCATTCAGGAGTCTTTCCTTGAGGACATCCTGCTGCCTGTACGCAAATGCCTGAATGTCATCTCTGCGCTCGTCTTTCAAAGCAGCATAATCCCGGGCAAAACTGTCCATCCGGGCAGCATCGTTAACCGTTACATATACGGTCGTATAATATTCAGACAGAAAGTTATTGTTATCTGCTAAGACAACTATTCCCAGTTCCAGGTTCTTGAGATTGCTGGTACCCGGTACCTTGGCCATGTATGACGGAGTCTTTACAATGCCTACTATCTCGTAATCAGCTACAAGTAAAGAATCATAAATATCCGAGTCGTCAAGGAACAGTTCAAGATGGCTTCCTATGTGGTACTCGTCCTTGTGCATTTCGTTATTTACAAGCAGTAATTCATTGTTTTTAAGTGGCATTCGGCCGTCAATGAGTTCATAGCTGTTCATTGACCTCTTTATTTCCTCAACACGGGTTACCATGATAAGACCGTCTTCGTTACGGCTGTAGACATCTATCATCTTACTGGCAAAACAGTCCCTGACGAATTCCAGCGAACTGATAGCCCTTACATCATTGTCATCAAAGCCGTAGGATGAATAGATCTGGAAATCCTGCAGCTTCATTTCATCGAAGTATTTATCGACACTCTTCTCCATTATCGGGCGCGTACTGAAAAGCCCCATCATGAAAGCTACTCCGATGAGTACGATCATTAACAGGGAAAAGAAACGGTTAAATGTACGCCTTATAAGCCTGAAGGTGTCCTTGTGAAACATTAATACTCAATATCCTCTATGCTCTTTGGATTTTCATTGATCGTAATAGATTCGATCTGTCCGCTTTTAACGCGGATTATCTTTCTGCCCATGTCAGCCAGAGCACTGTTATGGGTGATCATTACCACAGTCATGTCATGCTTGAAGCACATGTCCTGCAGTACCTTTAGTACCTGCTTACCGGTCTTATAGTCCAAAGCGCCGGTCGGTTCGTCGCACAGTAATAATTTAGGGTTCTTAGCTACAGCACGGGCAATCGCAACTCTCTGCTGTTCGCCTCCTGACAGCTGGCTTGGGAAGTTGTTCATTCTGTCTTCGAGACCTACCATCTTCAAAACGAAAACAGAATCAAGCGGATCGCGGCAGATCTGTAAGGCCAGATCAACATTTTCCTTGGCTGTCAGGTTCTGAACCAGGTTATAGAACTGGAAGACAAAGCCGATGTCATAGCGGCGGTAATCCGTCAGTGTTCTTTCATCACCATGGGAAATGTTGTTGCCGTCAACGATTATTTCCCCGCTGGTTGCCCTGTCCATTCCTCCCAGTATGTTGAGGATCGTGGTCTTTCCGGCTCCGGAAGCTCCTAAGACTACTACGAATTCACCCTTGTCGATTTCAAAGGAAATATTGTCGAGAGCCTTGATCTCAACTTCACCCATCTGATATATCTTGGAAACATTTCGGAATTCAATGTAACTCATGTGATCAACCCTCCAGTACGCTCTTGAAATCGACATCCAGCATGTCAACATATGATTCCATGTAAAGCTTGACGAGCTTCTTGAGTTCATCATAGGAGACCTTGCTGTTTCTTAACATCGTAATAAAACCTGAAAAGATCGCTTCTGCATAGACATCAGCCATCAGTTTCAGGGAATTGGAATCTTTGAAAATGTTGTAGTTGTGGGAAATGATGGACCGGATGGCATCGGAGAACCAGCTGATGAGATAACGGTGTAATGAACTGTTCATCATCAGAATGTTTACTTCGATTCTGTGCTGGCTGTAGATGTCCACTACCCCGTCACCCAGGGTATCAAGCATGCTTCTCATCTGATCACTTGTAAGTGAGATCTCTTCAGTATTGAGAATGTCTACCTGGTTGTTGGTTATCTGCAGTATCAGGTCCTGTATTTTCGTCAATGCCGGCTGGACAATGAACTTATTGAGTTCTTCCTTGTTGCGGAAATAACGGTAAAGATTGCCGACCGTGATCTTGCTTCTGGCGGCAATGGTACGCATTGAAGTCTTCTCATAGGTATTCTCCATGAACTCTTCCTTTGCGGCTTCGATTATTCTGTTCTTTACGTCATTCTTTAATATCTGCGGCATAATAATGAACCTCTGTTCATTATTAATTATATCTAATGACAGTGTTATGTGTAAACAGAAAAAAAGAGCTTTTTGCTCTTATTTTTCTAACTTGTCTATCAGTTCACTGAGGTAGTCAATACTGTTCTCTTCAAGACGCCCTTCGTCACATAAAGTAGCCAGTTCTCCGTTAAGCGGAAGCTTGGCAATCGGGTTATAATCCTTGATGTAGGTATTCTTTGAATTGAACAGTTGAATGTGTTCCCCGCACTTCGGACAGACGACGTAACTCATGTTTTCAACGATTCCGATCATAGGTATTTCCATCTGTTCAGCCATGTTAATGGCCTTTTCAACGATGAGAGATACCAGATCCTGCGGAGTTGTGACGACGATGATGCCATCCAGCGGCAATGACTGGAATATGGTCAAAGGGACATCACCTGTTCCCGGAGGAAGGTCTACCAGCATATAGTCAACATCACCCCAGAATACATCACTGTAAAACTGCTTGATCAGTGAAGTGATGATCGGGCTTCTCCAGATGATCGGGGCAGTCTTGTCATCAACCATGAGGTTGGTTGATACTACCTGTATTCCCGTTCTGGTAACAGCCGGTATGATGCCCTCATCGGAACTGTATAAAGGTCCCTGCAGCTGAAAGATCTGCGGAATGCTTGGACCGGTAACATCCGCGTCCAGAATGGCAACCTTATGTCCCCTTCTTCTCAGCTCGATGGCGGTTAGAGAGGTAACAAGAGACTTACCTACTCCGCCCTTGCCTGATACGATGGCATAGATCTTCTTTACATCGCTGTACTGATTTGGTTTTGCCAGAAAATTGGCCTTGAATTCTTCTTTAGCGCTCATATTAATTATCCCCCATTAACGGCAGTTCAAACCAGAAGTCTGAACCCTTTCCAACTTCACTATCCACTCCATAAGCGGCATTATGCAGCTCCAGAATGGTCTTTACGATAGACAGGCCCAGTCCTGAGCCGGTATCTCTTGTTTTATTAATACGGTAATAACGGTTCCAGACCAGAGGAAGATCCTCTTTCTTTATGCCGGTACCGTGGTCAATGACATCAAATCTGACGACATCGTTCTTTCTGTGACAGCTGACTATGACTGTCTTATCTTCGCCGATGTGATTGATCGCATTGGAGATCAGATTATGCAGAACCTGCTGCAGACGTTCTCCGTCCCCGTTGACATAAATGTCCTCGTCACAATCAACAACAAACCTGTAACCGCTGTTTTCCATCAGTGTACTGTATGTATCCGCGACCTTGACTACCAGTTCACTGGCATTTACGGCCGCTCTGGTAATGTCAGCTGTACCGGCCTGTAACTTGGATATGTCCAGCATGCCGTTAACCAGCTTGGTAAGTCTGTTGGCTTCATCAATGATTACCTGAATGTTTTCCGGTGAAGCTTCGCCCGGAATGTCTCTCATCAGTTCACCGTAACCGGAAATCATGGTGAGCGGTGTTCGCAGGTCATGAGAGATATTGGCGATCAGATCCTTTGTCAGCTGATCGGATTTCTTAAGTTCCCGGGCCGTAAAGTTAAGAGTGTCACTAAGTTCCTCGACTTCCGTAAATCCGGTGCCGTGGAACTGGATGTCATAGTTGCCGGTGGCCAGCCGGGCTGCACTTTCATTCAGATTGACCAGAGGCTTGGCGATGGCTCGGGAAATGAAATATGCAAGTATGATCGCAAATGCACTGAAAGCTATTGTTATGTAGGTTAACTGTGTTCTGAGTGCATCAACGGTGGCGTTGACAGGCATGATCTGTCCCAGTCCGATAATGGTGTATTCACTGCCCAGATGTTCCGTTTTGATTACATAGGCAACCGCATTGGGCTGTACATCATCGTAATCCTCTGAGATCTTTATTTCAGGATCGTCGAACAGTCTTTCACCTCTCTGAGAGGAAATGAAATAGGTTTTCCGGTCACTGTCATCTGTCATCAGTAACAGCTGTCTGATCTTCTGTTCCTGATAACGTCCGAATATCTGTGACCGTACAGCCGTATCGGTACGGTACTGTATGCCAGCAGTCCTGTCTTCGATGATTATACCGATATTGGATTCGTATTCAGCAGGTAATACCGTACTTTCAATGTTGTTGTAGTTGATAAGCTTTTCGACGCTTTCCGTCAGTTTTCTGACCTGCGAGCTGCGTATTGAAGCATAGGTCTTTTCCAGAAAGCCTATCTGCGCAATCCACAGTACCGATACCAGAATAATAACAAAAGCGATCATGCTGACCATGATCCTGCCGAAGATCGAAAGTGTTTTCTTCTTCTCAGGCATCGAAACGGTAACCTACCCCTCTTACGGTTACGATGAACTTCTGATATTCACCCAGTGATTTTCTTAACAGCTTGATATGAGTATCGAGAGTTCTGTCATCACCGATATAGTGATATCCCCAGATTTCCGTGATCAGTCTTTCACGGCTTAAGGCTATGTTTTTATTGCGTGACAGATAGAACAGCAGATCGTATTCCTTTGGTGACAGATCGATTCTCTGACCGTCAATGGTTACGATGCGGGCCGAATAATCGATGGTTAAACCTTCAAAGACAGCAGTGTCAGCTTCACTGGAAACAGCTCCGGTTCTGACCAGAATAGCCTGAACTCTCATCATCAGTTCTTTAACGGAAAAAGGCTTAACGACATAGTCGTCGATTCCGACTTCAAAACCGTGAATGCGGTCGTATTCCTCTCCTCTGGCCGATAACATGATCACCGGAGTTTTCTTTATTTTGCGGATTGCCTTAACGGCAGAAAAACCATCCAGCTCAGGCATCATTACGTCCATGATGATCAGATCGTAGTTGTTTTCTTCAGCCATCTCAACCGCTGTAAAGCCGTCAGAAGCCTCAAAAACCTGATGTCCTTCAAATTCAGCGTATTTTCTGATCATCTCTCTGATCTTCTGTTCATCATCAACTACTAAAAGCTTTGCCATAACATCTGCCTCCTTATGCTCACATTTTAAACATCTTATGTGAACTTTGCCTGAACAAAGGCTGAATTATCCCTGGAGTCCTTCAGCCTGTCTCTGCATGTTTTCTACTACTATATCGTAAATCTCGCCCTTGGTTGCGGCATATTCCAGAACCAGCCAAGGTTCATTGGTATGGAAATGGATCTTGATCAGATCTTCATCTCCTACTGCCAGCAGGCAGTCACCCTGAAAGTGTTCCAGAATGTAATCATGGATCTCATCTTCATCCAGATCTTCTCCGGCAATCAGAAGCTGTGTATCAAACTTGAATTCGAGCATATTTATTCACTACCCTTTCTCTGTCTTGATAAGGCTATCAGACATACAATGGCACCCATCAATGCTGCGGCACCGATAACAACAGAAGCGCCAACCAGCATCAGGTCGTTCTTGTTTTCAAAACTCCATACGGCATTCCAGTCCTTAACAGTCTGGAAGGCATTGATTACCAGCAGTATCGGAATAAGGATGCCCAAACCGCCAATGATCATGTTCTTTTCCTGAGGCTGCTTCATGGCATTGCTTACCATTGAATACTTCCGAGGAAGTTCATCCAGTTCGATCTTCGGAAGACTCTTAAGATAAATCAGGCGATATACCAGTTCCAGCCCGACAGCAATGACAACGCCCCGGATTACACCGACCGTGTAATTGATCCAGCTGCCGATCAGTATGGCAACTACCGTGCCGATGATGTAGCGGTTGGAAAACAGGAACAGACGGCGTTCTTCATCCTTTGTGACAACGTAGGCTGCCTTTTCCTTCCTGTTGACAACAAGAGTGCGTCCGTGACGGTCCTTATATGTCTGGAATCCAATGTTTGTCAGTTCTCCAAGATTCTTTTCTTTCATATTCTTCTCCTTCAGTCTACCAGCCAGCGTTTTACTCGCCGCTGTGGTATGGTCGTAACATAATCTGAACCGATGGTCTCAGCCCATTCGCTGATCTGTTCAACGGTGATCTGCTGATCTCCGTCTTTTCCGATGAGAGTGACAACATCCTCAACCTGAACATCAGGAATATCGGTAACATCGATCATCATCTGATCCATGCATATTCTGCCCACTACCGGTGCTTTCTGTCCGTGAATCAGGACATAGGATTTACCCGTAAGACTGCGGCGGTATCCGTCCGCATATCCTGCAGCCACGGTAGCGATCTTTCTTTTTTTGTCAGTATAGTACAGTCTGCCGTAGGATATTCCCTCTCCGGCTTCAACGTACTTTACGTATTCAACCTTGGCTTTGAAGCTGAGAACAGGTCTGATGTCAAAACAGTGATTTACCTCACCGACATAATAGCCGTATAAGGCAAAGCCCGGTCTGACAAAGTCATAACGGATCTCAGGATAGTTCATGAATCCGCTGGATGCGGATAAATGGCATCTTCCCGTATCATAGCCCAGATCTCTGACATGTTTGATGAATGATGCAAATCTGCTGTTCTGTACCATGGTAAATTCTCTGTCATTTGGATCAAAGGAATCGGCACAGCAGAAATGTGAGAATGTACCGTTGATGATGATGTTTGAACAGCCGTAAACGGCTTTGATATCTTCATCAGTACATTCGGCATTAATACCTATTCTTCTCATGCCGGTATCGACCTTGACTTCTCCCTTGATCTTTACATCATGTTTTATGGCCCAGTCATTTAACAGTCTGGCATGTTCAACAGATGAAATCGTAAAGATCAGATCATTCTCATAGGTCTTCATGCAGTCATGTTCATCAATATACTCCAGAACAAGTATGCTGCCCTTTATGCCTGATTTGCGCAGAACAAGACCTTCATCGACACAGGCAACGCCGAAATCGTGAATTCCGGCTTCTTCCATTACCTTTGGAAGCTGAGAAGAGTCATGACCGTAACAGTCTGCCTTGACAATGGCCAGCATGCCGGTTCCTTCAGGCAGATAGTTTCTGATGGCTTCAATGTTATGGATACAGGCACTTTTAGATATTTCAATCCAGCATCTACTGTTTTCCATAGTTTATCCTTCCTTCAGAGTCAGTTCTATCAGGTTGTTAAGCAGTTCCTTATAGCTCATTCCCTTGGCCTTGAAAGTGGCCGGGAACAGTGAGTGTGAGGTAAAACCAGGAATCAGGTTGATCTCGTTGAAGATTATCCTGTCAGAAGCGAAGAAATCCGCTCTTCCCAGTACCGTACAGCCCAGAGCCTTATAGACCAGCTGAGACAGTCTGGTAACTTCATCCATCTGCTGCTGATTCAGATTCTTGGCCGGAACATAGATGTTTGTCTTGAAGCCGTCATATTTCTCGGCATAGCCGTACATTTCCGTTTCAACGACAACTTCATATACCAGTCCGCATTCCCCATCGCCCATGACTCCGCAGCCTACTTCCGTACCGGAAATGAATTCTTCAAAGAGGATTTTTTCGTCATAGCTGAAGGCATCTTCAGTATATCTGACGAAATCATCATAGCTGTTGATCTTGTGAGCACCGAAAGAAGAGCCTTCCTTGCTAGGCTTTACATAGCATGGTAATCCGAGATCATTGACGATGTCTCTGTACATGTCAGGATAATCCGGATGACTGTTTCTTCTGGCTACTCTGTACTTGGCCATCGGAACACCATAACTTTCAGCAATTATGTGTGTGAATTCCTTGTCCATGGCAATGGCACTTGCGGTCAGATCGCATGATACACACGGTATGCCGGCCAGCTGACATAAGCCCTGTACGCTTCCGTCTTCGCCGTTTCTGCCGTGAAGCATAGGGAGAACGATGTCAATTCTGTCAATTCTGTTTGTTTCCAGATTTATGAAGCCATGATGGGCCGGTGACGGTGAAAGAACTACTTCTTCTCTGAGTTCGCTTTCCAGCCATCTGTCATTTTCAATCAGATCGACGCTGTCACTGTAGTGATACCAGGTTCCGTCAAGAGTGATGCCGACCATGTAAATATCATATTTTTCATCAATGTTGTTCAGCACTGAAGTTACGGACATGCAGCTGACCGGATGTTCGTGGCTCTGTCCGCCGAATAATACTGCTATCTTAGTGCTCATAGTATTCCTCCAATTCCTGTATCAGATCCATGAACTTCAGGCCATTGGATGCCTTGAACAGAATGATCACCTGTTCGTTCATGATCTCCTTAAGTCTTTCTCTGAGCTTATCCCTGTCATTGTAGTATTCAGAGGATCTGCCCTGAGACTGTATTCTTTCATGTAAATTCTTCATCAGTTCGCCATACAGCAGTACGTAATCAAACTGTGAGAAATCAATCGCATCAGCGATTCCGGCATGGAATTCAGCTTCATTTTCGCCTAATTCCAGCATATCTCCAAGACAAACGCACTTTTTACGGTAGTTTTTGAAGCTTGAGAGCATCTCTAATGATGCTTTAAGACTGCCCGGATTGCTGTTGTATGTGTCATCGATGATGACATTTTCCTTTATTCTGACAAGCTGCGAACGATGCGGTGTCAGAGTGACTTTTTCAAGTCCGTCACTGATCTGCTGTGCCGTGAGGCCAAACTGTCTGCCTACCAGAATCGCAGCTGTGGCATTGAGAATCTGATGCACACCTAACAAAGGTACGGCAAATGTGTATTCAGGATATACCGATACTCTGAAATTCTGACCGTAAGCGCTGAAGTTTTCCGGTTCGATCAATACATCACTGCCCTCTTCAAATCCGTAACTTACCGGTTTCTGCTTTAAACCCATTTCAGGCAGATATTCCGCTAAACCATAGGTGTCATGGTTATAGAAACATGTTCCTTCCAGGTACTTGTTTATCAGGCATTTCTGCTGAACTATGTTATCCATGGTTTTAAACCGCATGATATGAGCCGGTGCAATGCTGGAAATGACCGTATGGTCAGGTCTGACCATTTCCACAAGGTTATCCATTATGCCGAAGTCCAGGATTCCCATTTCAATGACAGCTACCTCAATGTCAGGCTGTATGGACAACAGCGTTAACGGAACGCCTATGTCGTTGTTCTTGTTGCCGTCAGTCTTGTGTACTCTGTATTTCTGCGACAGAACAGATGCAACCAGATCCTTTGTGCTTGTCTTTCCGGAGCTGCCGGTTATTCCGACAATAGGAATGCCGAGATCCAGACGGTATCTGGCAGCCAGTTTCTGCAAGGCGGCAATCGTATTGTCAACAATTATGAGATTCCCTTCTGGCATTCCTTCAATGCCTTTTTGCCAGAAACTGCCCTTTATTCCCTTTTCAAACAGTGAGGAAACAAAGCTATGGCCGTCAACTCTTTCACCGATCACAGGCACAAAAAGCTCATTATCCTTAATGAGCCTTGAGTCAATGGCGACACCTTCCACGATAACGTCAGGATCACCATTCAATCTGCCGTTTACTATCTGTGCAATCTGTCCAAGGGTATACTTCATCTTAAAGTCCCTTTGATTTGATCAGATCAACGATTCTGTTAACGTGATATGCGCACAATTCATTTGAGCTGGCTTCGACCATTACTCTGATGAGAGGTTCGGTACCGCTAGGTCTTACCAGAACGCGGCCGTCGCCCTTGAGTTCTTCATCAACCTGATCACAGGCTGCCTTGATCTCAGGGTCGTTAAGGACATTCTGCTTGTCCTTTACTTCAACGTTGACAAGTAACTGAGGATAGATGTAAAGATCATCAGTCAGTTCATTGAGGCTCTTGCCCTCTTCCTTCATTACCTGCAGGATGAACAGGCTTGTCAGCAAGCCGTCACCTGTTGTTGCATAATCCTTGAAAATGATATGGCCTGACTGTTCGCCGCCAAGCTTGTAATCATTTTCGCACATATTCTCATAGACGTACTTGTCGCCTACTTTTGTCTTTTCATAACCGATTCCGCATTCATCCAGTTTCTTGAACAGTCCCAGATTGGCCATGACGGTACATACTACCTTATTGCCGTCCAGATGGCCTTTTTTCTTAAGATACTTGCCGCAGCTGTAGATGATCTTGTCACCGTCAACAATTGTACCGTCGGCAGCGACCGCAATGACACGGTCAGCATCGCCGTCATAGGCAAAGCCGGCATCGTAATTGCCGTTTTTAACAGCTTCAACCAGCATTTCCGGATGAGTGGAACCGCAGCCTCTGTTGATGTTCATTCCGTCAGGTGTATTGTTGATGACGGTAACATCGGCTCCCAGTCTCTTCATCATGTGTTCGGCAGTAACTGTTGCGGAACCGTTGGCACAGTCCAGAAGCACCTTGAAACCTGTATAATCGTTAGGGAATTCCTCAGCGAGGAAATCAAAATAGATGTCAAGCCCCTGTTTGTAATCAAAGACTTCACCGATCCTGTCAGCGTTGACCAGTTCGATCTGATCATCACCGTACATGTATTCTTCAACCTTGGCTTCAAAGTCAGCATCCATCTTGGTGCCGGAACCGGTAACGATCTTTATGCCGTTATCTGTAAACGGGTTATGAGATGCGGAAATCATCAGGCCGCAGTCAAATCCGCCCTGTCTGACCAGATATACCAGTGAAGGTGTTGAACATACACCGAGAACATAAGCGTTTCCGCCTGTAGCCGTAATGCCGCCGGATAAGGCAGCTTCAAACATCGTTCCTGAAAGTCTGGTATCTCTGCCTATGAGAATTCTGGCCTTTCTTTCCTGAGAGAAATGTCTGCCCAGATACTGGCCGATTCTGTAAGCCATGGTGATTGTCAGGTTCTCATTGGCTCTGCCTCTGATACCGTCAGTTCCGAAATGAATTCTTACCATATTATACTATTGCTCCTTTACTACGATTTCTATTTCCGTACGCCCGTCTTCGAGCTGATAAGTAACATACTTATTGTTGCCCCTGATAATGATAGGTACGCTTTGGGTTCCCGGCTGGATATCTGACAGATCCAGTTCAGGATAGACGTTGCTGGAATTTATCAGGTCAACGTTGGCCTGAGTGCCTGTTACCAGGATGTTCATGTAGACATCGGCTGAATTTACCGGAGCAAAGACATATGTTGATGTGTTGTTGATGAACTGCGTTTCAACCTGTTCGATGACCTTGGAAACGGCAGGACCTACCACGATTTCCATGTTGACACGGGTAACGCTCATTTTATTGATGCCGCTAGGCGCTGTCAGAGGCCGTGAGAAGATCGTATTCTTAGTAATGGCAGAAATATCAAGGTCAATGTAAATGGCATCTATTTCAGCCAGAACAGCTTCTGTGCCGTATACAGTGACTGTTGAATAGTCAAGCGTGATCTTATCGATTGCCAGTCCTTCAGGCAATGTGCCGATCGGTCTTACGATGATAGGAACATCCTTGTTCGGGCTGGTTACGACAACGGTTGCGGATACGTATTCCGGGAAGCAGTCGCACTCAACCATCTGTCCGCTCTGGTTATAGGCAACAATTCGGGCGTCTCGGGTGAATGTGTCATTAACATTGGATACATCGATAAGCGCCTTTACATAGGCAATGGAATCGGTTGTATCCTGGGAAGCTCTTATCAGTACTTCAGTTGTATCAAATGTTGGCCGTGACAAAGTGTAAACCTTGTCCATGGCATTAGTATTGATAAACTCATATGAAATATTAAATCTTGTAGATATCTTCTTCTTAATGGTTACCGTTATGCTAGGCACGTCTATGACGTTAACTGACAGACGGGAAATGAAGTTAGTCGGTGTCAGCTTTATGGTATAAGTTCCCTCTGTCAGTCCTGAGAGGTCAGCAGTCAGCTTGGAGTTGACCTGGCTTTTCTGCAGAGTGATGTCGGTCATGTCACCCATGACGATAACATCAGCCTTTTCCGGAACACCTGAAATCTCATAGATCTCGCTGTTGTAGATGACCTGTACAGGAATACCCGTGATCTGGGAAGCCTGTGATACGTTGACGTTGGTGCTGTTATTGCCGTTGACGGCGATGTAGATGATAACAGCAATGATCAGAGATGAGATCTTGGAGAACTTTGAGTCGAAGATCACCTTGTTTAATACACCGGTAATACGGCGGAAGATCAGGATGATCGTGTTTTCAAAAGTGGCATAGGTATTAGCTACTTTTTCGGAATTTTCAGCAATTCTCTGTGCCAGCTCAAGCTTCTGCTTAGAATCTTTCTGCTGTGTTGTATTCTTCTTAGCCATTACTTATTGCCTCCTTCCTTTTCCGAGGCCTGTACCCCTTCAACGATCTTCTGTGTCTTGATGGTTTCAAAAACCTCCTCAACATCAAAATGCTCAATTTCCTGAGGTTCGGTAATTGTATCACGCGGTACGGATACGGTCTTTATCTTGATTTCAGGCTTGGCCTCATTGGTCTTTTTCATTTCAGCCATTTCCTGTTTTCTTTCATTTGCGATGTCGCTGACGATCTGCTTGACAACGGTATTGCCCTGATTCTTCTTGCGGAAGAGATCCTTGTCCTCTTTTTCAAGTTCAGCCTTGAAGTCCGTCGACTGGAAAGTCTTCATCAGCTTGCTGTTTTCATTGTTATCGTCAACTTTGAATTCGATTTCTTCTTCACTGCCGGTATTTTCGCTTACCATCTTTTCCAGTGAAACGGAATCGGAAGAAGCAACGTTAGTGCTCTTTCCCTTGACAACTTCCTTGTCCAGAAGGATCTTTTCCAGATAATTGCGCAGCTTGTGCTCATTCATCTGTAATATCTTACCGTCTCTGGTAATGGCAACTCTGCCTGTCTCTTCAGAGACAACAATTGTAATGGCATCTGATACTTCGGAGATACCGATGGCAGCTCTGTGTCTGGCACCGTAACGTGAAGGAAGATCCATGGTGGTTGGCGGGAAATACGCGGAGGCACAGGCAATTCTGTCGCCCTGAATGATTACAGCACCGTCGTGCAGCGGCGTGGTTGTCTGGAAGATTGAACATAACAGTTCAGCTGAAACCACGGAATTAAGCTTTACGCCGGTATTGATGTATTCATTGAGGAACTGGCTCTGCTCAAGTGTTATGAGAGCACCGGTCTGGGAGCTGGAAAGGTTGGCCGTAGCGGCTACCAGTTCATCGACAAGTCTCTCCTTCTCGTTATGGCTTAATACGGAAATACGGGCCAGGGCATTGCTCTTGCCGAGTCTTTCCAGAATTGATCTTATTTCCGGCTGGAATACGACAATGATTGCCAGAAAGCCCCAGGAAACGATGTTGTCTGTGATAACGGCAACGGTCTTAAGACCCCGGTACTTGGCAATTGCCTGGATGACGAGAATTAAAAGGATGCCCTGAAAGAGCTGCACTGTTTTCTGTGAAGCTTTGGCAACCTTAATAATGTAATTTATTAAAAGCCAGACCACTGCAATATCTGCAGCGATCTGAATATATCTTATGACAGATTCATATGTGAACTGAACATTCATGCCGGATTCCTCTTTTCATTTAGTTATTATAACATAGATGCAACTAACAGTTAAACACGTAAAATATGTGATTGACAATAGAAATTGTCATTGTCCAATATTCGGTTATAATACTATATAGGGTGATTGTTATGGATATTGAACCGGTAAAACTTGAATACGAAGGAAAGCAGATAACACTGATTCCAACAGCTCATGTTTCAAAGAACAGTGCCGAACTGGTCAGCACGGTTATTGATGAACTGCAGCCTGATACCATTTGCATCGAACTGGATCAGAGCCGTTATGAATCTCTTAAGGATCCCGAGAAATTCAAGAACACAGATGTAGTAAAGATCATCAAGGAAAAGAAAGTCGGTTATGTACTGGCTAATCTTATTCTGGGCAGCTATCAGAAAAAACTGGCCAAGCATCTGGGATCTCAGACTGGTAATGAGATGATGGTTGCCATGAAAAAAGCCGAAGAATCAGGTAAGAATCTGGTTCTAGCAGACCGTAACATTCAGACCACTTTCAAGAGATGCTGGAGAAAACTTACTGCTAAAGATAAGATCAAACTAATAAATGTAATTGTATCTTCTATATTTGAAGATGAAGAAATCTCTGAAGAAGAACTGAAGAATCTTCAACAGTCCCATGCCCTGACAGCGGCGCTTGATGAAATCGGTAAGGTCTTCCCTAACGTAGCGGAAGTGCTGATTACCGAAAGAGACAAGTATCTCGCCTACAAAATAAAAAATGCTCCGGGAAACAATATTGTAGCTGTCATGGGGGCAGCTCACACTATCGGTGTTCAGAAGCATATCAATGAGAATTATGATATCAAGGAACTTGACGAGATTCCTCCAAAGAGTACTTTCAGCAAGATTATTGGCTGGCTTATTCCTATCTGCATTGTATTACTGATAGTTCTGTCTTTCAGCAAGGACAAGGAAATAGGAATGCAGCAGCTGAAGACCTGGATCCTGTTCAACGGAACAGCCAGTGCCTTAGGAGCATTACT
Source organism: Erysipelotrichaceae bacterium (assembly GCA_017405785.1). GTDB lineage: Bacteria > Bacillota_I > Bacilli_A > Erysipelotrichales > Erysipelotrichaceae > RUG521. The sequence continues at coordinate 1,388 of JAFQZR010000023.1, read as the reverse complement.
GGCTGGCGGACACATCATTTCCATATTGGTGGCCTTCGTTGTTGCCCCGATCACATCGCTTAATCCATTGCTGGCAGCCGGATGGTTTGCCGGGCTTACCGAAGCTTATATCCGCAAACCTACTGTTGAGGATTTTCAGAAAGTATCTGATGATCTGGGATCATTCAAGGGATTCTTCTCAAACCGCGTACTGAAAGTCCTGATGGTCGTTATCCTGGCAAATCTGGGCTCAACGATCGGAACATTTGTGAGCGGATTAAGTATCTTCTCCAAGATTATAGAAAAACTATGATTTACCGATATACCATTTGCCGTTTTCCAGATAAAGGTATCGCTGCTGTTTGCCTAATCGGCAGCTGTAACGCATGCCGCAGCATTCACCTTCGCTTACTGGAACAACCTGGTCTATGCGGTCGATCGGATATCTTGCGCCGTTATTCCAGACAATGAATAACGGTTTTATTATGCCGTCCTGAGGATAAAGACAGATCACATCTACTGCTGTTTTCATACCTTTATGATACTTTATACTTGAATTATATTCAATATAATTTACTTGATTTATTTTCAATGAGCGATATATAATTTAAGTATCGGAGGATATGTATCATGTATTTCGGCACCAATCTCAGACACTTAAGAAGAAAAAACGGTTATTCACAGCCTTATCTGGCTGAATATTTAGGCTATACGTCCTTTACAACGATTCAGAAATGGGAAGACGGATCAGCTACCCCTCCTTATAAGACCATTAAGAAGATTGCCGAACTGTTCAATGTTGAAGTTGATGACATCATGAATACCGATATGACAGTCAGAAACAGAACGGAAATCCCGGTACTTGGTCTGGTAAGAGGCGGTACCCCTATTCTGGCTGATCAGAATTACATGGGCTTTGAACATGTATATCCTGATGATGCCGCTCACGGAAACTGTTTCTATCTGGAAGTTACCGGAGATTCAATGAAAGATGCGCGCATTCTTCCGGGTGATCTGATCTATGTCAGACAGCAGGATTATCTCGATAACGGAGACATCGGTGTCGTGCTTATCGACAATGAAGCTACTGTCAAATACATCAGATACAAAGACGATAACATGATCCTGGAACCGGCAAATGAGAACTACTCACCTATTGTTCTCTCCCGTCAGGATCTGCAGGACAAACAGGTCAGGATCATTGGCAAAGTCCTGCATAACCGCATTAAATTATCTTAGTTAATAAAAAAGCCGCTATCAATCAGGTTTGAACTTGTCAACGAAAAGTAGACAGGTTTAAAAAGTCAAATTGAAGCCCTGATCGAGAGTAAACTCGGCGGGGCTTTTATAATGCAGCTTGTACATAGGTCTGTGATAGTTATAGTATTTTACGTATTGGTTGATAAAGT
>JAFQZR010000022.1 GCA_017405785.1 Erysipelotrichaceae bacterium | reverse complement strand
TTTATCAACCAATACGTAAAATACTATAACTATCACAGACCTATGTACAAGCTGCATTATAAAAGCCCCGCCGAGTTTACTCTCGATCAGGGCTTCAATTTGACTTTTTAAACCTGTCTACTTTTCGTTGACAAGTTCAGTTTTCACGATGACTTTTACTGTACTTCAAGTTTACTTGATCTCGTTGAAGCCTTCTCTTGCTGCATAGGATGTATGCAGTAATTCATGAGCCTTATGAGAGTTAGGTTCACCTAAGAACTTCTCATACAGCTCAATAATCTGAGGGTTGTTATGAGACTGACGGATAACCTGACGTTCATCTTCAGAATACAGAGCCTTGGCTCTCTTTTCCTTGTATGTGTCAATGATATCATCCGGTTCATTAGGCATTAAGCTTGGCTTGATGTATGGCTGGCCGCCACCGTTGATGCATCCGCCCGGGCAACCCATGATCTCGATGAACTGATATTTTGACTTTCCTTCACGGATCTGGTCAAGTAAGACCTTGGCGCTCTTCATGCCGGAAGCGATGGCAACATTGACTACTGTACCGTTGATGTCGATTGAGGCTTCTCTGATACCCGCATCGTGTCCCTTGACTTCGTCGAAGGTGATCTTGTCATGTTCCTTGCCTGTTAACTTGTAGTAAACAGTTCTTAAGGCAGCTTCCATAACACCACCGGTAACACCGAAGATAACACCGGCACCTGAGTAATCGCCCATAATGTCCTGATCCCATTCTTCATCCGGTAAGCGGTTGAAGATGATACCTGAACGCTTGATCATCTTAGCCAGTTCTCTGGTTGTAATGACTGCGTCAACATCATATAAGCCATCTACCATTTCCTGTTCTCTCTGTCTTTCGAACTTCTTGGCAATGCAAGGCATTACTGATACGACGAAGACATCCTTCGGATCAACTTCATGCTGCTGTGCCCAGTAGCTCTTAATGATGGCACCCTGCATCTGGTGAGGAGACTTGCAGCTTGACAGATGTGGTAATAAATCACTGTAGTTGTATTCTGCATAGTTTACCCAGCCCGGTGAGCAGGAAGTGATCATTGGTAATACTCCGCCTTCTGTTAAGCGGTGTAATAATTCTGTGCCTTCTTCCATGATGGTCAGGTCGGCACCGAAGTTAACGTCATAGACTCTTTCGAAGCCCAGTCTTCTTAAGGCAGCTATCATCTTGCCGGTGACAGGTGTGCCTACAGGATAACCGAACTCTTCGCCTAAAGCAGCTCTTACTGCCGGAGCGGCCTGAACGATGACATGCTTGCCATCTCTGAAGGCCTGGTCAACCTTGTAGATTTCTGAATGTTCCATCAGAGCGCCGGTAGGACATACGTTAACGCACTGTCCGCACTGGATACAAGGTGAATCGGCAAAGCTTCTGTTTTCGGCTGGTGCAACGATGGTCTTGAAACCTCTGTTTTCAAAGCCCAGAATACCTAAGCCGTGAGCATTTGAGCATCTGGCGATACATCTGCCGCACAGGATGCACTTTGAGGTGTCTCTTACTAATGCCGGAGCGATCTGGTCAATGTATGTTTCTGAACGAACACCCTGATAAGCGCCTTCTCTGGCACCGGTGATCTGAGCAACATGCAGAAGTTCGCAATGTCCGTTCTTCTCGCACTGCTGGCAGTTCATTGAGTGGTTGGACAACATCAACTCAACGCTTCTTCTTCTGGCCTGTGTAGCCTTAGGTGTGGAAATTCTGATTTCCATGCCTTCAGATACAGGATATACACATGAAGCAACCAGTCCTCTGGCGCCTGTAGCTTCAACTAAGCAGACACGGCAGGAACCGATATTGCATTCGCCATGATTGAATGAACATAAGGAAGGGATCTCATAACCGCACTTCTTGGCAGCTTCCAGTATTGTCAGCGAACTGTCAACCTGATATGGAACGCCTTCGATTTTAATATTTACTAATGCCATATACGCTCCTCCTACTGTTTTGAAATTGCGTTGAACTTACATGATGAAATGCAGGTTCCGCACTTTACGCACTTGCTGGCATCGATATGCATGGAAGCTAACTTATGACCAGGTGCAACATAATCTGTTCTGGTAATGCAGCTTGCAGGACAGTTTCTGGCACACATGCCGCAGCCGATACACTTATCAGGATCGATAACGTATTCCATAAGGTTCTTGCAGACATGTGAAGGACACTTCTTATCAACGATATGAGCAATGTACTCATCTCTGAAGTGATTCAGTGTTGATGTGATAGGGTTACTTGAAGTCTGACCTAAGGCACATAATGAGTTGGTCTTGACAGTGTCGCTTAATTCATCGAGTTCTTCCAGGTCATGCATTGTGCCCTTGCCTTCGGTAATGCGGGTCAAAATTTCGAGCATTCTCTTAGTGCCGATACGGCATGGTGTACACTTACCGCAGGATTCATCGCATATGAACTCCATGTAGAACTTGGCAACGTCAACCATGCAGTTGTCTTCGTCCATGACGATGGCACCGCCGGAACCCATCATTGAGCCCTTGGCTACCAGGTTATCGAAATCGATTGGTTCATCAAGGAATTCTTCAGTTAAGCATCCGCCACTTGGGCCGCCTGTCTGAATGGCCTTGAACTTCTTGCCGTTAGGGATACCGCCGCCGATATCATAGATCAGTTCTCTTAAGGTTGTTCCCATTGGAACTTCGACCAGACCTACGTTATTGACCTTGCCGCCTAAAGCGAATACCTTGGTACCCTTTGATCTTTCAGTACCGACTGATGCGAAATCATCAGCACCGTTTCTTAAGATATACGGAACACATGCCAGTGTCTCAACGTTGTTAACGCATGTCGGCTTGCCCCATAAGCCCTTGACTGCTGGGAATGGTGGTCTAGGTCTTGGCATACCACGCTTGCCTTCGATGGAGTTCAGCAGAGCTGTTTCCTCACCGCAGACGAACGCACCGGCACCTAAACGGATGTGGCATCTGAAGCTGAAATCAGAACCTAAGATGTTGTCACCTAACAGACCTAATTCTGTAGCCTGCTTGATGGAGATTCTTAAACGTCTGACAGCGATTGGATATTCAGCACGTACATAGAAGTAGCCTTCTGTAGCACCGAATGCATAACCGGCAATTACCATACCTTCGATAACAGCCAGTGGGTTACCTTCAAGGATTGAACGGTCCATGAATGCTCCTGGGTCGCCCTCGTCACCGTTACATACTACGTATTTCTGATCGGCATCAACGTTCAGAGCAAACTGCCATTTACGGCCTGTCGGGAATCCGCCGCCGCCACGGCCACGTAAGCCGGACTTTGTAACTTCATTTACAACTTCCTGCGGAGTCATGGTCAAAGCCTTCTTCAGACCTTCATAACCGCCCATGCCTAAGGCTTCATTGATGTCTTCAGGGTTGATGACACCGCAGCCGTGCAGAGCGATACGTCTCTGTTTCTTGTAGAAGTTGATTTCGTCCTGTTTTGATACCTTGGCCTTTGTTACAGGGTCAACATATAACAGTCTTTCAACGATAGTGTTGTTCAGGATATCGGATTCAACGATCTCCTCAACATCTTCGATCTTGACCATGCGGTATAAAGTGTCTTCAGGATAGATCTTAACGAATGGTCCCTGTGAGCAGAAACCGAAACAGCCTACCAGGTTAACTGTAGCCTTGTCTTCGGCACCCTTTTCCTTCAGAACTTCTTCGAATCTTTCCTTGATCTTGTCGGAGTGGCTGGATAAGCAGCCGGTACCGCCGCATAATACGATATGACGTCTTCCGTCAGTACCGTTGATCTTTTCTTCCAGATTAGCAGTGCATACGGCTTTTCTGGCGTTTAACTCTTCAACAGTCTTAATCATGCAGCTGCCTCCTTTGCTTTGATTTCATCAATAAGCTTCTTTACCTGATCTACTGACATCTTCGGGTGTACCTGTCCGTTAATGCTGACAGCCGGAGCGATACCGCAGGCACCGATACAGCGAACAGCATCCAGTGTGAACAGGCCGTCGGCACTGGTTTCACCAGGCTTGATCTGTAACAGATCGGAGAACTTGTCGATAACCTGCTGTGCACCTTTGACATAGCATGCTGTTCCCAGACAACAACCTACAATGTACTTTCCCTTTGGAGTCAGGGAGAAGAATGAGTAGAAGGTAACAACACCGTAAATCTCGGCAACGGAAATACCGGTTCTGGCAGATACCAGTTCCTGCACTTCCAGAGGAATGTAACCGTACTCATTCTGGATATCACTTAAAATCATCATTAACGGAGTTTTTTCATCCGTATAACGGTCGCAGATTTCAAGGATCTTAGCAGTTGCACTTGTACTAAGTTTTGCCATAAAATTTTCCTTTCCTTTAAAAGCGAATTATCACGTCTATATTATAAAATAAACTCGCGTATAAATAAAAGCACTTTCGCTAAAGTGTTACAACTTCAGCATCAAGTGCTTTTGCTTCTTCAAGTGAATGTGTTGTTATCAGTGCCGTTTTGTTCTGTCTGATAATTATCTGAGCCACTTTTTCAATTAATTTACTGTCCATGCCCTTAAACGGTTCATCCATCAGCAGCATGTCCCGGTCATATAACAGACATCTCGCCAGCGCTACCCTTCTGGCCATGCCTCCGGATAATTCACTGATCTTCAGGTTGCCGTCAACCTCCAGTTCCTGCAGAAGTTCATCGGTTTCCCTGGCCTTGTCAGTAACCAGCAGAATGTTTTCCCTGACTGTCAGCCAAGGCAGCAGTCTGTCCTCCTGGAACATGAACGAGACTGTTTTACCGCCATTATCGATCGTTCCCTTATCCGGTTTCAGCAAGCCTCCGACCAGCTTCAGCAGCGTGGTCTTTCCCCTGCCGCTGGCACCCATCAGACAGGTAATGCCTTCACCTGTTTCCAGAAAGAAATCTTCAAAGACGGTCTTATTGTCATAACTGAACCACAGATTACTTATCTTCATTTCTGACACCTCTGAAAAGCAGATATTTGATCAGCCTTTCAATGCACATGCTTAAAATAACGACGACAGCGGTCCAGGCAAACAGATCCGGCGTTTCCAGATATAGCTTGGAATAATACAGATTTGAACCCATGGCTATCTTGGGCTGACTCAGTACCTCAGCCGCAATGCCGCTCTTCCAGGCCAAGCCCATGGCAGACATGCATCCGGCCAGAAAACCCGGGAAAGCCGAAGGCACATATATATATCTGAACTTCTTCCATTTTGACAGCTTATAAGCCTGTGCCATTTCCAAAAGATTGACGTCAGTAGCCTGATACTGAGCAGTTATGTTTTCCCATACCACCGGGATCACCATCAGGGTGGACATTAATATTGGAACATTGTCCTTGCCCATCCATAGCAGAGCCAGAATGATGAAACTGGCTACCGGTGTAGCCCTGACTATACGGATGACAGGAGAAATCAGAGCATCCAGCAGTTCACTGCTGCAGGTCATAATGGCTAATAATACAGCCAGAATGACACCCAGACAGTATCCGGTCAGAACCCTGACAATGGTTACTGCGGTATTGATCCAGAACTTACCTGTTACGGCTAAATTGAATAATGCCCTTACAACCACAAAAGGGCTGGGAAGGATCAGCTCCTTACCAACCTTGCCGGCGGCCAGCTGCCATAATAACAGCCAGAACGCCCGTGATAAAACTTTCTTAAGTGTCTTATTCTGCCGGATAGAAGTCATCACCAGGTAACTTCCCTCCGATTGACTTTGGATCTGCTTCAAACAGAACCTGATAGTAGCCTTCAATTGTGGTTCTGATGTTCTTGCCTGAAACAAAGATCAGGTTGGCATCAGGAATGGCCTTGGCAGCGATGGCTGCAGATGCAACGATCTCATACTTCTCGCATAAGGCGGCAGCATCCTGCACATTGCCCTTTACATAGTTGATTGATTCTTCGTATTCCTTTAAGAACTGTTCAACAGCCTCTTTGTTGTTTTCATAGAATTCGGTTCTGACAACGATGCATCCCATAGTCAGGGTACTGCCGTTATTCAGCTTATCCCATTCTTCAGATAGGTTAAGTGCTGAACGCATTTCGCTGTTTTTGACCAGAACGGTTGTGGCAGCCGGCACCGGTAACATGCATACTCCGACGTTTCCGCTGGCGGCATTGCTGCTCAGAAAAGCACTGTCCATGAATTCGACAAAGACATCCTGTCCAACCTTCAGACCGTTGGATTCAAGAATGTAGTTAAGGATGTATTCCGGATTGGATCCCTGGCCTACGGCATAGATCGTCTGACCGTAAAGATCAGAAACACTCTTGATGTAATTGCCCTTTTCCAGAATGTAGAGAACACCGGCAGTATTCAGAGCGATGATCTTGACGCCGCCGTCGGTCTTATTATAAAGAGAGCTGGCAACGTTGGTAGGTACGGCAGCCATGTCAAGCGATCCTGAGGCTATCCGGGAAACCATTTCCGTAGCTTCGGCAGCGATGGAAACGTTATAGTTATTCAATGATTCGCCGGTGCTGTTTTTCTCCAGCAGATAGCTGGCTCCGATTCCTGTAGGACCCTTTAAGACGCCCAGATTAACGTCATACTTGACCGGCTGTGGATCAGGCTGAGGTTCAGGTGTCTTGTTGCACCCTGTCATCAGGGTAACAGCCATCATGGCGGCTAATAAAACTGTAATAAACTTCTTCATATAAAACCTCCAGTTTAATAGTTCTTTAAAGCATCATAGTTAAGCAGTGTAATGTTTCTTCCGGATCTTTTAATGATGTTCTTATCTTCCAGTTCATCAAGAGCTCTGTACAGGGAACTGCGTCCCATGTTGAGATTCTTGGCCAGTTCGGCATAGCTCACTTCCAGACGGAACTCTTCACCGAAGCGGCTGGCCGCATTCAGCAGATAGCCTATCAGACTGCTCTGCGATGAGCTGTTGGCCAGTAAGCTGATCTTACGGTTGAGGAAACGGATGCGGCTGCCCAAAAATCGGACATAGTTCATCGCAAACTCTTCATGTTTTCTGATGCATTCTTCCACCAGCGATTCCCTGAAAAAGATGACTGTCATTTCCCTGGCTGCCTTAATCTGAGTAACATATCTGGTTTCATCGTTGAATAAGGCTGCGACTCCGAAGAAACTGCCCTCTTCGATCTTACGCATCGGAAAGCTGTCCCGCTTGCCCGTCTGCATCGATATGGAGGCACTGCCCTTGAGAATGAAAGCCAGCGATCTGCTGTACTGTTCCGGTTCAAAGACGGTTTCCCCTCTGCCGTAGTGCTGACAGAGGACTCTGTCATCCTGCAGAATCGACAGAATAACATCCCTGTCCATGTTTTCAAACAGGAATGTTGAACATATCTGAGCCAATTGATTTCTTGTTACACTGTTTAATTCCATATTCGCCTATTTTGTCCCATTTGGGACAATTACACTCTAATTATGGCATATATACGCTATTTGTCAACGAATATGACTTCACTTATTTGACTTTGTTAAGGTATTTGGATATTATGCAATCAGAGGTGAAAAACATGAAACTGATGATAGCGTCTGACATCCACGGCTCTGCCAAATACTGCGACTTAATGCTGCAGAAATTCCACATGCACGAAGCTGACAAGCTGCTCATTCTGGGAGACATTCTTTATCATGGACCACGCAACCCATTACCTGAGGACTACGCTCCGAAAAAGGTATTTGAGATGCTGAATCCTGAAAAGAAAAACATCATGGCTGTCCAGGGTAACTGCGACGCTCACATTGACAATGTCGTTCTGGAGTTCCCTATTGTTCCGGATTACATCCTGATGGAGATCAACGGCCTGACCATATATGCCACTCACGGACACATTTTCAACGAAAAGAATCCTCTGCCGTTACATAACAACGAGATCATGCTGAACGGGCATTTCCATACACCGGCTTTCAGCCAATATGAAGACTGGCTTTATATGAACCCGGGTTCCGTATCCATGCCAAAAGACGGCACACCGCACAGCTACATCATCATGGAAGGCAAGACCTTCAAATGGTATAACCTTCTCAATGATGAAGTCTTCGGTGAAGTAACCATCATGTAGAAACTTCTTTATCCAAAGAAGTTTTTTTGTACTATAATTGTTGTTATGATAAACAAGAACTCCGTAAGCCGTAAGGCTTCCTTTGCCGGAATCGCAGCCAACGTCATTCTGTGTACGGTAAAACTGATAACAGGAATACTGACAAACTCCATTGCCATTCTTTCTGACGGTTTCAATAACCTTACGGATGTCGGCAATGCCATCCTGATCTTCATCGGCTACCGCATCGCCCGTAAGCCGGCTGACCGGGAACATCCTTACGGTCACGGCAGAATTGAATACATGCTGTCACAGGGTATCGCGGTAATGATCATCGTCGTTGCCGTTACACTGTTTAAGTCATCCGTTGACAGACTGCTTAATCCGGTACCGATCAGCTGTACCTTACCAGCAGTAATCATTCTCATTGCATCAATGCTGGGAAAACTGCTTTTGGCCTATTACTACAATCACCTTTATAAACAAAGCGAACTGATTCCTCTGAAGGCTCAGATAGCGGATTCGCTCTCCGATGCTGCCGGAACTGCCGTTCTGATTGCCGGTTACCTACTTACTCCTGTCACAACTCCATATCTGGATGCTGTATTAGGTCTGATCCTTTCCGTAATGATCTTTCTGAACGGTGCCAAGATCTTCCTGGAAATGAGCTCCCTGCTGTTAGGTGAACCTGGTAACAGTGATACATATGCCCGGGTTGAAAGCATTCTTTCCAACAACCCGGAGATCAAGGGCTTCCATGATCTGCGAATTCACAGCTATGGTCCCGACATTATCTTCGGTTCCGCTGACATTGACATTGACGCCAACATAACTCTGTCAACTGCTCACGACATTCTGGACACCCTGGAAGAAGACATTGCCGCCGCAACAGGCATTAAGATGACTCTCCATGCTGACCCGGCTAAGGAAGATGCGGCCATTACTGAACTGAAGGAAAAACTCACATCTGTTCTGAGGGCTCATTCCCCTTCTCTCAGCTTCCACGATTTCCACTACAACCGGAAACTTGATAAATACTATGTGGATGTTGAAATACCTTATGATTTGGAAATCGATGAGAAACAGCTGGCAGATCAGATCTACGGTGAACTAAGCAGAACGGGTAATACCGTTCCTCTGGAAATTCGTTTTGACCGACACTGATTATTTACTTTTCAGGGCTAATAAGTTAAAATAATGCTACATGCTCGAATGGCGGAATCGGCAGACGCAGTGGACTCAAAATCCACCGGGATCAAACCCTTGAGGGTTCAAGTCCCTCTTCGAGCACCATGGCATATATCCGGGGTTCATTCCCGGTTTTCTTTTTGCTTAGTTATTTCTTAAATTCTTCTTAACCCTCTTAACATATTTCTTTATTGTGATAGAATAGCTTTCGAAGGAGGGCAGAAAGATGAAGAAGTACATGGAAGGACTCGCCAAAGCATTTATCATAAGCCTTGTGTTTCTGCCGCTGGGGCTGCTCCTTAATCTGGTTATCAGATCAAAGGCAAAAGACAGAGTCACTGTTATAGAAGAGGATGGAGAATAGAAAGTATTCTCCTTTTTTTATGCTAAAATGGATTAGTAAGGAAATGTAAACATGAATTTACCGGAAGAATACCTCAGTAACATGCAGGATCTGCTGAAACAGGATTTCCAGAAGTATCTGGACTGTTTTTCCGTGCCAGCCTTTACCGGATTAAGAGTAAACACCTCCAAGATATCCGTTGAGGATTTCCTGAAGATATCCCCTTTCCATCTGGAACCGGTTCCCTGGTGTGCTGAAGGGTTTTACTGTAAGGAGGAAGATAAACCGTCACTGCATCCTTATTATCATGCCGGGCTTTACTATCTGCAGGAACCAAGTGCCATGTCACCGGGCTCTTATCTGCCAATAGAACCTGATGACATCGTTCTGGATGGCTGCAGTGCCCCAGGCGGAAAGACCACCCAATTAGCCTGCCGCTTAACTGAGGGCTTACTTATCAGTAATGACATCAGTTCATCGCGCCAGCAGGCCACTCTTAAGAACATTGAAAGGCATGGCTTAGGTAACGTTTATGTTACAAGTACTAACATCTCCAAATTTCCAAACAACACATTTGACAAGATTCTTTTAGATGCGCCTTGTTCCGGTGAAGGCATGTTCCGCAAGGATCCTTCCTTAGTTAACTCCTGGATCAAGCGCAATCATGAATACTACCGGCCGATACAGAAGAGCCTCATCGACAGTGCTGTTCCTTTATTAAAGGACGGAGGAATGCTGATGTATTCAACCTGTACCTTTAACCCGCATGAAGATGAAGAAGTCATCGAATATGCCCTATCCAATTATCCTGAACTGACATTGGCTGACATGAACAGACATCCGTTATTCTCACATGGTGTCAGCGGTCTGGATAAATGTTCCAGACTGTATCCTTTCCGGCTTAACGGTGAAGGTCATTTTCTGGCATTACTGCAGAAAAAAGGATTTTCAGAAAAAACTGAACCGATAAAAACCGCTTCATATCAGAATGAAGCCGTTAACGGTTTCCTCAGGTTGATAAATCATGATCATTCCCGGGGAACCATCTTCAGAATCGGTGACAGTGTCTATTACAGCAAACATCTCTTTGATACCGCAGGCATCATGACCCTAAGATCAGGTTTACTGTTAGGAACACTAAAGAAGGAACGCTTTGAACCTTCCCAGCATCTGGCCATGTCACTCAGAAAAGATGAATTCGCTCAGACGGTGAGTTTCAGCTGCGATGATGACAGAGTTCAGCGTTATCTTAAGGGTGAGACTATCTACTGTGATGACACATATGACGGTTGGGTATTGGTATGTGTAGACGGATATCCGTTAGGCTTTGCCAAGGCTGACGGTCATCGTCTCAAAAACAAAATTGAGACCGGACACAGGAAGTTATAAAATAGAAGTATGAGATTGGATAAGTATCTTTCCGATTTGGGAATCGGTACCCGTAAGGAAATAAAGAAGCTGATCAATAGCGGACTGGTAACCGTTGACGGCGAAACAGTATACAAGGCTGACTTCAAGGTCAGCGAGTCTTCCTGTATCACCCTGGACGGTGAAACCTTAGTATACAGTCAGTATCAGTATTTCCTGCTTAACAAGCCTCGGGGCTATCTGTGCACCAAGGACGGGGCTCCTAATGTTCTGGAACTTGTACCGGATAACTACAAGGATCTCAATCCCGTGGGCAGACTTGACAAGGATACCGAGGGATTACTGATCATAACCAATGACGGCCAGCTTACCCACAGGCTGATATCCCCGAAGTATCACATCGATAAGAAATACTACTTTGAATGCGACAATCCGTTACCTGAGAATGCCGCAGAGTTACTGGCTCAGCCGATAGATTTTTCCGACTTTACTTCCCTTCCGGGAATACTGGAACCGGTAAATGAAACATCAGGCTATCTTACCATACAGGAAGGAAAGTACCATCAGGTCAAGCGCATGATCGGCTATCTGGGCAGCACCGTGACCTATCTGAAGAGAACGGAATATGCCTTTCTTAACATTGAAGATCTGGCAGTCGGAGAATACCGTGAACTTACTGCCGAAGAAATAAACGGACTGAAAGGAGAAACAGAAAATGAGTAAGGAAATCACCATTAAGAACAAATTCGTCCAGGCAACTATCAGTTCCCACGCTGCCGAAGTCATCAGCTTCCGCAAGGTCAACAGCACCATCGAAACCATCTGGTGCCGTAACCCGCAGCATTGGCGCAACTGCAACCCTCTTCTTTTCCCGTACACCGGACCTTTAAAGGACGGCAAGTATACCTATGAAGGAAAAGAGTATTCCTGCGGACAGCACGGTTTTGCCCGTGATGCCGAATTCACCTTTACCGAAGTAAAGGAAGATGAAGTAGAGCTGTCATTGCAATCTGACTTCAATACCATGAGAGTCTATCCTTTCATCTTTACTGTCACCATCAATTACAAGCTTCAGGGATGTAAGCTTCTCATTAATGTAAAGGTCTTCAACAGAGATGAAAAGATGCTGCCGTTCAACATTGGCTTCCATCCGGCTTTCAACTGCCCTATGGACAGAAGAGAAAGCTATAACAACTACCGCATTGAATTTGAAGTACCGGAAGATCTCCATCATGAAGAAAGAGACATTCCTGACGGCAAGAGTTTCTCACTGAAAACCGTCAGTATCTTCCCTTCATTCTTCTATTATGATCATCAGATCAAGTCCAGCTGGGCTCAGCTGACCAACGGCAGACACACTGTCAGAGTCGGTGTTGAAGGCTATGCCTCCTTGGGATTCTGGCATTCCAGCGATAAGGCTCCGTTTGTCTGCATTGAACCGTGGCATCCGGACAATGACCTGCCAAAAGAAAACACCTTCAGAGACGACGTTGAGAACAATCTTCTGCCGCCTGGCGAGGTGTTTGCGTGCGGTTATTATTTCGAGATAGTATAGGCTTCATCGAAGCCTTTTTTTTACGGTTTTACCGTATTCTGCTCTTCTTCGACGAATAACGTCCATGTTCCGGCCATTTCTTCCGCATTAGCCGGATATTCTCTGTACAGCTCTGTCGTTGTCTTGACAACTTCACCGTTTGTCCACAGCTGAAACAGCAGGCTTGTGGTGGAATCAAAGCCAACAAAGTCTTTGCCCAGCGTTAAGCTGATCAGGGAATTGCAGTTGAGGAACATGGAATCCATGTTTTTGACTTTGCTGGTGTTGAAACTGCTGATATCCAGGCTTTCCAGAGAAACGCAGTTAATGAACATCCAGGCCATCCCTGTAACATTCCTGGTATCAAAGCTGCTCAGATCCAGACTGGTCAGAGACCTGCAACCGTAAAACAGCAGGTCCATGGTAATGACATTGCTGGTGTCAAAGCCTGTAGCGGAGAATGATTCAAGATTCCTGCATCCTGAAAACCACCCGCTCATCTTTATCGGCGCAATGGTCTGACCCGGTGAGACTCGTACTGTCTTGATCGAATCAGCATAGGAATACCAGGAAACACTGTCATAATTGTTATTGTATGTCTCAATACCGCCAAAGACCTTTCCTGAATACGTATAACCGGAAATATCCTTAACACTGTCATACACAGTGTTATTCTCATATTCTTCCGTGCTCCTGAAAAACACCAGGCTGCCCTCATCAGTTAAGACTGCATATGCCTGCTCGGTTTTTTCACCGGTTTCTTCGGAGCAGCCTGAAAGACTGATGCATAACAGTACTGCGATCAGTAACAGAACAAATCTTTTCATTATTTCCGCTCCTTTTCAGCCCGGATCAGATATCTGATAGCCTGACAGGCTATTTCAATGGTATGGTCATTCATTGTCCCGTAAGCCATGATTCCCCCTGCCCTGACTCCTCTGATCATCGAAACAACAAACAAGGTGCTCGCTTCCATCTCCGAAGCCATGACGCCGGCTCTTTCCCAAGCCTGCCATCTCTCACGCAGTCTCGGAGCATCAGGCATGCTGTCAGGATCATGCTGACCGTAGAATGAATCCTTGGACTGGGCAATGCCTTCCGCAAACGGATAGCCCAGATCTTTGGCTGCCTTGACCAGAGCATTGGTGATCTCTCTGTCAGCTATTGCCGGATACTCTATCGGTATGTAATGTACGGTAGTACCCTCATCTCGAATGGCACCGGTAATGATGCATCCTTCCAGAGAAGGATCATAGCTTTCCTCACAGATCCTGCCGCAGGTTCCTACGCGTATGAAAACCTCGGCACCGCAGTGTATCAGTTCTTCCACACAGATAGCTGTGGACGGTCCGCCCATGCCTGTACTGGTGACTGAGACCAGTTCGCCATCCAGATAACCGCTCCAGGTTTTATGCTCACGGTTATGAGCTACCAGATGAGGATCATCAAAATGCCGGGCAATGATATCCGTTCTGAAAGGATCTCCCGGAAGCAGAACATACTTGCCTATTTCACCCTTCTTACAGTTTATGTGATACTGTCTGCCGCTGCCGTCATGAGCTAAAACTTCTTTACTTTGAATTCTTGGCATCCCCGATTCCTCCTGATTTAAAACAAAAAGGGAGTGGAAGAACCACTACCCCTGATTATTCTCTTTATTATTCTGTCCGCTGAGGTATAAGTGACCTAACGGGAATTTAAGCAGTGTTCTGTTAGGAATGACGTTGCATATGCCTAAGCTTATAAGCCAGGAGATGATTCTGTCTATGATTGTCCAGATCAGTTCAACCATTCCGACTGCTGTCCAGATATTATGACCTGTCCTGATCATCGCCTCCGAAATTATTGATGTTCCTGAGTCAATTATACCGTTGAAAACCAGAACCGCCAGTATTGTTGAGGCGATTGAAGAGGCAACTGCCTGAATAAACGTTGCCAACAATCCCTTTTCCCATTTGGTAAACCAGCCTGCTCTTGACAGGAAACCTGTTATAAGACCGGTAATAATGTTGACAGGAATGAACCAGAAATATATAGGATCCATAATACCGTTGACTACATTGCTCAGCAAACCGGTGATGGCACCGATCCAGGGACCGGCAACGATGCTGGCGAAGATCGTGCCTATGGTATCCAGATACATTGGAAGATGTAGGATGTAAGCAAGTTTACCGCCTATAACATTTGCGGTTATACCTATCAGTATTAATATTATCGATAACGTTGTAAAATCATCTTTAATTGAACTTTTCTTTTCGGTCATACAATTCTCCCTTGATTACAGATAAGAAGCATAAAAATGTCCATCTGGCATAGATGATTATGACACCTTTACTAAGTACTATTAAAACACAAAAATGAATACAGGTCAAAATGATATCTTTTCACAAATATGGTAATATATCTATAAGAGGGCAGCACATATGAAAAAGGTAATATTTGTATCACACTGCATACTGAATACCGCTTCCAAAGTCGTTCTGTATAACCAGCAGAGCATTGATGCAGAAGAAAAACTGCGTCTGCAGTTTGTGTCCACTGCCCTGAATAACGGCATTCAGATCGTTCAGCTGCCATGTCCGGAATTTACCCTTTACGGGTCCAGACGCTGGGGCCATGTCTCTGATCAGTTTGACAATCCGTTCTTCAGAGAACACTGCCACAAGATCCTGACTCCGATCATTCAGCAGCTGAAGGAATACCTTTCCAATCCTTCCTTTGAAGTGTTAGGCATTGTCGGTATTGACGGATCCCCTTCCTGCGGTGTTGATTATACCTGTCAGGGAGACTGGTACGGATCCTTTGAAGGAAGAACTGCTCTGCAGGAAGTACTGCGGAACACCAAACTGGTTAATAAGCGCGGCATCTTCATGGAAGTATTAGATGAGATGCTGAAAGAAGAAAATCTGAATGATAAGGTAATTGTCCGTTCACTGTATGCCCGGGAACCTGACAAATGCCTGGATCTGATAAGATAAAAAAGAAACGAGGAAATCTATTATGCATGAATCCGGAGAAATGTACCTGGAAACCATCCTGTTACTGTCCAAAAAACAGGAAAGAGTCAGGGCCATCGACATCAGTAACTACATGAATTTTACCAAGCCTTCCGTTTCCCGCGGGCTTTCCATTCTGAAGAATCAGGGTCATATCGAAGTGGCCGGTAACGGTGCCATCACCCTGACTGAAAGTGGCCGTGAGATCGCTGAAAAGATCTATGAACGCCATGTCATTCTGCAGAAATGCTTCATGGCCATCGGGGTGCCGGAAGACACAGCCGAACAGGATGCCTGCCGCATTGAACATGTCATCTCTGATGAAAGCTTCAATGCCATAAAAGAACATTTCCTGAAAAAGGAAGAATAAAGGCAAAAGAAAAGCTCACAACCGTGAGCTTTTTCTGTGCTTTAATCAAAGATCTTTCCCTTCTTCCAGGTTCTGACCTTATCGTTAAGAGTATTGATGTAGATCTTCAGCAGATCCTTGTCGGAGATTAATCCCGCACCGCCTGTTACAACACCAAGTTCAGTGTGTTCCTTCTTGATATAGCTTTCAGCCTGAGCCGTTGAGCCCGGAGCTGTCAGGATCAATGGAGCCTTTAACATGTAGGCCAGAGGTCCGGCACATAAGCCATCCGGGAAATTCTTACTGTAGGCAAATACCGCGATCTCCGGTTCAGAGAAGAACTCTCTGGCAATCAGGGTTGAGGTCTCGTGTCTGTTACCGCCAGCCAGTCTCTTTGGTTCAACATACTTCTTCAGCTGATTCTCAACTGAGGTATTTACGGCTGCCGTTCCGCCCAGAATGTAGAAGCTGTTCTCTTTGTTTTCCTTGATGAAGCTGATCTGAGCATCATTCAGACTGTCCTTTACCAGTAAAATGGCCTTACCTGAAGCGGAAGCACTCAAACTGTCCGCAAAGTTGTTACCGGTACATACCAGAATGGCACTGTCGCCTACTTCAGCTGCCTCCAGTATCTTCAGGTTGGTCTCATATCTGTTATTGCCGGCCAGTCTTCTGACTTTAAGGCCGTCAAGAGCACTTTCCATCTGACCTGATACGGCACTGGTACCGCCCAGAATGTAGACTCGTCCGCCTTCTTCCAGGTTTTCCTTAATGAAGTCAGCGATCATGGAGATCTTGTCATCCCTGACGATCAGGATCGGTGCGTTCTTCTTGGCTGCCAAAAAACTTCCTGCCAGAGCATCCGCAAAGTTTACACCGCTGGCAACAATGACGTTCTCCAGCTTTTCCCTGCCGCTTTGAGCCAGGTAAGCCTGAGCCAGCTTGATCGATGTTTCAAATCTGTTATCACCGTAGATGCGGTACAGACCGGTTTCATTGACCGTCTCACCGCTGTCTCTGGTCTGGATCTTATTGACATCCCAGGCTTCATTCCAGTTGAACTCTGATTTTACGATGGTCATCAGTTCCTTATAGCTGGTTACTGATGCCAGCTTGTCAACTGTCAGATAACCCAGGTATTTGTTGGTATACTTGAAGCTGAGTTCGGTATCGACATATTTCCAGACATACCAGGCAGGCTTCTTTTCGCCGGTTCTTTCCGTCAGACCCAAACGGTATGTTTCCAGATCGCGTCCCTTGAAGTAGTCTACTTCATCGATGCAGTCCACATGAGCTGCTCTGTAATACATCATCGCAATGGAGGCAGCCTGTTCATAGGTTGACTGTTCGTATTCCCTCTGGGTGTAATCTTCCTTGGCTACATTGCACAGGCAGGCTTCCGTAATGATGACATTGCGTAATTCCTCGCCTTTGTACATGTTGGCACTTTGCTTCAGATATAACTGATATAATTCCAGGT
Organism: Erysipelotrichaceae bacterium; assembly: GCA_017405785.1. GTDB lineage: Bacteria > Bacillota_I > Bacilli_A > Erysipelotrichales > Erysipelotrichaceae > RUG521. The sequence goes on along the minus strand of JAFQZR010000022.1, from coordinate 100,561 downwards.
TAACAGTTGTGATCCATGGTGATGTCTTCCAGTCACCGCTGACCGGATGGGCATTGCTGAAGAAATCGTTGTGCGAGATCGCAATGCCGTTTTTCTTGGTCGGATAGGCCGGGTTGACGTCGGTAATGGCCGGATTGCTGGAAGTGGTTCCAATCGGATACGGATGGACGTTAAGTCCCCAGTTGTAGTCTCCGCGCTTGGCATCGACACTGCACAGCCAGTCAACCATGTCCTTCGGCCGGTATGACAGATATCTCTTGTGCTTCTGGTTAACCACGTAGCTTTCCATGCTGCTTTCAGCCCAGTTATGGGTCAGAGAGATATAGACCTGGCTTGCAGAGTTATATTTCTTTACGGCGGCATTGGCCATTCTTAACCGGCGGGCATATTCTTCCATGAATACTTCCAGTGACGGCTTGTGATAATAGCCGCTGGAATCAGGTCTGCCGTCCTGTATCAGATACCAGTCGTAGCAGTAGTCGATCTCATTGCCGATCGCAAAGCGGTCGATGAAAACTCTGCCGTTTTCCTGGGAATAGTGATCTGCCAGAAATTCCATGGCAGCGATCCAGTACTTGGTGCCTCCGGCATTTGATGTATTAAAGCCGAGAGTAATCGCATCGGATCCCTTGATATCATATCTCAATGACTCCGGATAACAGCCAAACTGAGCAGCCTGATCTCTCCAGGCAATGACGATGGCCGTGACATTGATGCCCGCCCGGGCATAAGGTGCCAGAGTACCGTCCAGACCCCGGAGCTTTCCGCCTTCAAAATAGAATGTCTCACCGTTGGAAACAAATGGTATGGCGTTAGGCGTACTGCTGTGATCGACCGGATTGCCGTCCTTATCTTCATTGGAGTAAACAAAGTCTCCCAGGTCAATGTTGGTTACCGCTCTGGTTACACCCATTTCAACGGCTGTGTTGATGGTATCGTTATCTTCAATGATCAGACCTTTCTTGGTCGGGTTGTCAAAAGCCGCAACCGTTCTGACTGATTCTATCTCACTGGCATAGTAAGGTCCGGCCAGGATCTTCCCATTCTGAACGACATAGTACTTGCGGTATAAGCCGTCATGGCCTTCACTGTCATAGCGGTCGATCTCAATAGTGGCACTGCTGCCGCAGCTGTAGTCTGCGACTTTTACGGCAGTCTTCCCTTTTCCCGCGGCCAAACCCTTTATGGAATCGGCTGAGTGGTAATCATAAGGCTCATAGCTGAGGACTTCAGCAGTTCCTGATGAACCCACTCCGTTGACATCGATCTTTATCTTATCGGCTGTTACGCTGACTGTTACCTTCCGGCTGGCAGCCTCAACTTCGCTGTTACGGACGATGTTAAAACATCCTGTAAGTATGATCAGTGTAATCAGCAGTTTTTTAATAAACAATTTCATCAGATACCTCCTGATATTCAAGCAATATGCTTTATTATAACATAATCTGTTTTCAGGCCAAGACAAAACATTGTTTTCCCGAAAACAGATTCATGCGGTGCTTTTCTTTAAAAAAGGGTCACCTTGCAGCGACCCTTTAATGCTACTTTCTGTTGATGTACTTGATGATGTTGGAAGCGTTGGCATACTTCTCGTAGCCATCCTTGGTTACGGCTATCAGAGTCGGTGCCTGGTTAACTTCGAACTTATCGCACTCAGCAGCGTTTTCCTCAGCATCAACTATTGTGTACTCAATACCCTTCTTGCCCAGCATGTCCTTGACGATCTTGCAGTTAGGGCAGGTCTTGGTTGTGAATAACAGTAATTCTTCAGCCTTTTCGCTTTCTGCCTTTTCCTCTCTTACCGGCTTGGCAGTTTCCTTGTAGTTGCCTAATCCGGAGAAGGAATATGTCTTACGGTCTAAGAACTCCTGAGCCTTGCCCTTGTTCCAGTTCTGTACCGGTCTGTAGTAACCGGTAATGCGGCTGTAAACTTCGGTTGCACGTCCGCAATACGGGCAGGTAGTCTGTTCACCGGTAAGATAGCCGTGTTCGGCACATACTGAATATGTCGGAGACATTGTGTAGTATGGCAGACGGTAGTTCTCGGCGATCTTTCTTACCAGAGAAGCTGCTGCTTTCCAGTCAGGAAGTCTTTCACCTAAGAAGGCATGGAATACCGTACCTGAAGTATACAGAGTCTGCAGCTGGTCCTGAACGTCCAGAGCTGAGAAGATGTCATCAGTGTATCCTACCGGCAGATGTGAGCTGTTGGTGTAGTATGGATCACCCATGTCATTGGCAGTCTTGATCTCAGGATATTTCTTCTTGTCGATCTTGGCCAGTCTGTATGAAGTGCTTTCAGCCGGTGTGGCTTCCAGGTTATACAGGTCGCCGTACTTTTCCTGATAGTCTGACAGTCTCTCACGCATGAAGTTGAGAACGTTGATAGTGAACTGCTGAGTCTCTTCATGAGTCATGTCCTTCTGTAACCACTTGGCGTTGAGGCCGGCTTCGTTCATGCCAACCAGACCGATGGTTGAGAAGTGATTGTTGAAGGTTCCCAGATATCTCTTGGTGTAAGGATATAAGCCGTTCTCCAGTAACTTGGTAATGACGTCTCTCTTGATCTTCAAAGAGCGGGCGCTTAAGTCCATGATCTTGCCCAGTCTGGTGTAGAAGTCCTTTTCATCCTTGGCCAGGTATGCCAGTCTAGGCATGTTGATGGTGACAACACCGACGGAACCGGTTGATTCACCGGAACCGAAGTAACCGCCGGATTTCTTTCTGAGTTCACGTAAGTCCAGTCTCAGACGGCAGCACATGCTTCTGACATCGCTTGGTTCCATGTCACTGTTGACATAGTTTGAGAAATAAGGAGTACCGTACTTGGCGGTCATTTCAAACAGAAGCTTGTTGTTTTCCGTTTCAGACCAGTCGAAGTCTCTGGTAATTGAATAAGTAGGAATAGGATACTGGAAACCACGACCGTTGGCATCGCCTTCGATCATGATCTCGATGAAAGCCTTGTTGACCATGTCCATTTCAGCCTTGCAGTCCTTGTACTTGAAATCCATTTCCTTGCCGCCGATCAAGCATGGCAGTTCGGCCAGGTCATCAGGTACGGTCCAGTCCAGAGTAACGTTGGTGAATGGAGCCTGGGTACCCCATCTGGATGGAGTATTGACGCCATAGACAAAGCTCTGGATGCACTGCTTTACTTCGTGGTAGTCCAGGTTGTCGACCTTGACGAATGGTGCCAGATAGGTGTCAAAGCTGGAGAATGCCTGAGCGCCGGCCCATTCATTCTGCATGATGCCTAAGAAGTTGACCATCTGGTTACACAGAGTTGAAAGGTGCTTGGCCGGGGAAGAAGTGATCTTGCCCGGAACGCCGCCTAAGCCTTCCTGGATCAGCTGCTTTAAAGACCAGCCTGCGCAGTATCCTGTCAGCATGCTTAAGTCATGAATATGAATGTCGCCGTTACGGTGAGCTTCACCGATTTCCTTGTCATAAACTTCACTTAACCAGTAGTTGGCAGTGATGGCACCGGAGTTGGACAGAATAAGACCGCCTACTGAATAGGTAACGGTGGAATTCTCCTTAACTCTCCAGTCGATGGCCTTTACATAGCTGTCGACCAGTTCCTTATAGTCAAGCATTGTCTCGGAGACATTTCTGACTTTTTCTCTCTGCTTACGGTATAAGATATAGTTCTTGGCTACATCATCGTAACCAGCCTGGATCAGTACTGATTCAGCGCTGTCCTGAATATCTTCAACACCGATCAGATCATCCTTGATCTTCGGTTCAAAGTCACTTGTGACTTTCAGAGCCAGCATGTCGATCGTGCTTGGATGATAGTTCTTGTTGCTGGCTTCAAATGCTTTGGTGATGGCATCTGCGATTTTCTTTATATCAAACTCTACGATATTGCCATCTCTTTTAACAACTCTGTACATAGTGTTCCCTTTCCTAACTTATTCCTCTTAATTCAACTTCCGGGATGTATTTCGCCACGGCTTCCTTCATCTCATACATTTCATCTCTGTCGTATGCGGTGAAGCCCTGTTCAATACATCTGCCGCTATCCACAAACTGCTGCAGATAGTAGTGCTTGCAACCTTTTATCATCTTGGCTATTGTGACCAGATCTTCCTTTGTGTGGAATTCCCTTACCACGGTCGTTCTGAATTCATAGTCCACGGCTCCGCTTAACAGATATCTGATGGATTTTCTGATCTCATCAGATCGGAATCCCGCTTCCGGCAGACCTACCGTAACCGGATACTTAGGCAGAGGCGCCTTGATATCCATGGCTACGTAATCGATCAGTCCTTCATCGACGAATTCCTTCAGTCTGTCAGGATAATAGCCGTTGGTGTCCAGCTTGACCTTGAATCCCAGTCTTCTGACTTCCTTGATGAAGTCCTTCAGTCCCGGCTGTAACAGCGGTTCCCCGCCGGTAATCGCTACGGCATCAAGAGTTCCCTGACGCTTGCGCAGCAGTTCAAATATGCTTTCAGGACTGCAGAATTCAAAGTTCTCCGGTATGAATACCAGATCACGGTTATGACAGAACGGACACTTCATGTTGCATCCGGCTGTAAATACCGTGCATGAGACGTGGCCAGGATAATCCAGCAAGGTCAGTTTCTGCAGACCGCCGATGCGCATCTGACTGTAGCCCTCTTCAGGAGCTATGTCATGAGCATTCTCGGTGAGCTGCTGAACCTTTGATTCAACATCCTCGTTGTCCAGACCGTTCATGAGCTGGTTGCAGCACTCATTTCTGATCTCGTAAAGGCTGTTGATGATGTCTCTGGTCTTACGGGTGGTATACAATCTTCTAACTCTCTTATCGTTCTCATCTGTCTGGATAACGATGTAGTCCTGCTCAACCAGTCTCTGCAGATTCTTGGTGGTGGTACCCTTGTCGAAGTCTGCCAGAACGGTCAGCTGCTGCATGGTTATGCCCTCATGTTCGTTGATCAGAAGCAGGAAAATCATCTGCCCGGACCCTATTCCGTACGGGGCCAGGTGTCTGTCAAAATACTTCTGAGTGTAGCGGTACAGGACAGAAATGTTAATAAGAAAATTATTCTGATTATTCATTCAAACCTCTTTAGTTGGAAATCCAACTATCCATGAATAATTCTACACTTTTTAGTGTGGAATTTCCATAATTTTACATCAAATTTTACCCGGTTTTTGACAACTTTTTGGGTTGACAAAAGCAGGTTTTTGTGCCTTGAAAAATGACGGATTCTTCACTTATTTTCTGTAATCATTTATAATGATTATATGAAATTTAAGAACATAAAACTGAGCAGTGTTGTGACCATCAGCATCCTCATGCTGAGCTTCCCTTTATATAAGGCGTTATCATCAGAAGGCAATAAACTTTTGATTTTTCTTGATGCCCTGACCATTACTTCCCTGGTAATGATCCTGTTGGGAGTGCTGTATTACAACTACCTCAAGGGTGACTTTGACGCGTCCCGCTATGTCCTGTTCCGTCAGAGATCCGGTAAGGAAGTTGACTTTGACAAGTACATCAAGGACAAGCAGACAGAAAAAGAGGACAGTTTCAACTATCCTCTGTTTCTTGGAATTGTTTATTTTATAGTTGCCTTCCTTGGCTCTTTCTTCTACTGATCCTTAAGAGCCCGTCTTTCGGCATCCATCTTTTTCAGTTTAGCTCTGTATTCTTCCATTTCACGGTCATTGGCGAATACCAGATGGCCCGGGGTGATCTCCTGTAATACCGGCTTAGGACCGGATAAATCACGTTTTGAAGCATCATAGACGACCAGTCGTCTATTTTTTTCGATCTGCGGGTCAGGCATTGGTACGGCACTTAACAGTGATACCGTGTATGGATGTAACGGATGGGCAAACAGCTCTTCACTGTCGGCGATCTCAACGATACGTCCTAAATGAATGACGGCGATTCTGTCGGCGATGAATCTGACGACTGAAAGGTCATGGGCGATAAACAGGTATGTTAAGCCCTTCTCTTCCTTCAGCTTGTTCATCAGGTTCAGTACCTGAGCACGGATGGAAACATCCAGTGCGGAGATAGGTTCGTCCGCGACAATGAATTCAGGCTCCATGATCATGGCTCTGGCAATGCCGACACGCTGTCTCTGGCCGCCTGAGAACTCATGCGGATATCTGCTCTTGTGTTCCGGTAACAGGCCTACGTCTTCCAGGGCCTTGTCGACCTTGGCGATTCTGTCTTCTTCATCCTTATAAAGATGGAAGTTATACAGACCTTCGGAAACACAGTATTCAATGGTGGCTCTTTCATTCAGGGAAGCAGCCGGGTCCTGGAAGATCATCTGAATGGAACGGATGACATTGATGTCCTCTTCCTTAGAGATCTTTCCGGAGATCCTTTTACCCTTGAACAGAATCTCACCGTTACTTAATTCGTTGATACGCAGAATGGCACGGCCTAAAGTGGTTTTGCCTGAACCTGATTCACCGACCAGCGCGAATGTTTCACCGCGGTAGATGTCAAAGTTGGCATCCTTGACCGCTCTGAATCTCTTCTTGCCGCCGTTATCGAAAGAAACATCGACATGTTTTACTGACAAAATAACTTCTCTATCATTCGACATGGAATGCACCTCCCTTATCGGTCATTCTCTTGATCTTGGCATGGAGATCCTGGATGGCTTCCGGCTTTTCCAGCTTAGGAGCTCTAGGGTCCAGTAACCAGGTCTTGGCATAGTGAGTATCTGATACCTGGAACATCGGCGGTTCTTTCAGGAAGTCGATCTTCAGGGCATGCGGATTACGCGGAGCAAAGGCATCACCGGTGATCTTGTTAAACAGTGACGGAGGAGTTCCTGTAATGTAATACAGGTTTTCGCCCTTGACGCCTAACTGCGGCAGTGATGACAGTAAAGCCCAGGTATACGGATGCTGAGGGTCATAGAAGACTTCTTCAGCAGTACCGTACTCAATGATCTGGCCGGCATACATGACACCGACTCTGTCAGCCACGTTGGCGACAACGCCTAAGTCGTGAGTAATGTAGATGGTTGTGAAGCCCAGTTCCTTCTGCAGGTCCTTGATCAGTTTGATGATCTGAGCCTGGATAGTAACGTCCAGAGCTGTGGTAGGTTCATCGCAGATCAGGATCTTCGGGTGGCAGCTTAAAGCGATCGCAATGACGATTCTCTGTCTCATGCCGCCGGAATACTGGAACGGGTATTCATCGAAACGGTTGGCAGCATCCTGAATGCCGACCTTTTCCATTAACTCAATGGCCTGCGCCTTGGCTTCCTCATGGGAAACGCCCTGGTGCTTTTCGATTACTTCGGTAATCTGGGAGCCGATGGTTCTGATCGGGTTCAGTGATGTCATAGGGTCCTGGAAAATGGTAGAGATCTGCTTGCCTCTGATGCCTTCCCAGTCCTTATCGGTAGTTAACTTGGTCAGATCCTTGCCGTCAAACATGATGCTTCCGCCGGTGATGGCACCGTTGGAATCGATCATGCCGGTAAAGGTCTTGGTGAATACGGACTTGCCTGAGCCTGATTCACCGACGATGGCGAAGGTTTCACCATCATAGATATCAATTGATACTCCGCGGATGGCGGTAAGATAGTTTTCACGTACTCTGAAGCGTACTTCCACATCCTTGGCTGATAATATGACTTTTCTTTCCATATACAGCCCTCCTTACATGTGGGTACGCGGGTCAGCCGCGTCAGCCAGTCTCTGTCCCACGATATACAGTGAGATGGAGATGCAGGCCAGGATTCCTACAGGGATCCAGAACAGATGCGGGTGTCCGGTCATAAATGAGGTGTACTGAGAGATCAGTTTACCAAGTGAAGCGTATCTGGCGCTTAAGCCCAGTCCCAGATATGACAGGAATACCTCATATGAGATATAGCCAGGGATCATACGGGAAATGTATGTCATGATGACGGAGATCAGATACGGCAGAATGTTCTTGGTGATCAGGGTACGGGTTGGTGTACCTAAGCACCTTGAAGCCAGGTTGTATTCTCTGTCACGGATGATCATTACCTGCGTTCTGATGAAGTAGGCAACGTAGATCCATTCCGTACAGGTCATGGTGAAGATCAGAGGCAGATATCCTGCACCCAGGACATAGCTCAGAATCATGGCCAGTAACAGGAACGGTACGTTGGAAATGACGTTGTAGATCTCGATCATGTACTTGTCCAGTCTCTTGGAGAATCCCCACAGGGCACCGATAGGAATACCGATCAGCATGTTGATCGTCGTACAGACGAAACTGATGATGATGGAGTTTCTGGCACCGGCAAAGACGGCATTGAATACCGAGTTACCGATGTTATCGGTACCGAAGATATGCTCCAGACTAGGACGCAGGAATTTCTTTGATGAGTCGTTGATGTTCGGTGCGATCATCGGGCTGTATCCTGAGAACATCGGCTGAATCAGCGCGAAGATTACCAGCAGGATAATGAATATTGAAAGAGCGACCGTGAACTTGTTTCTAACGAAGGTCTTCCATACTGAACCCCAGTATGAATAGCGCGGAGCCGCAATGTGCTCGGATTCCTTTTCGTCAAATGCCGCAAATTCAAAGGCATCGGCTGGCAGTTCTTCCATAACGTTAACATTTTTGATTTCATCCATTATGATCTGCCCTCCTTTTCACTGAGGCTGATTCTCGGGTCAACCCATGTCAGCAGAATGTCACCCATCAATACTGACAGAACGGAGATCGTTGCGAACATGAATGTCAAGGCGACAACCATGGCGTTGTTATACTGCTTGATTGAGTCAGGAAGCATCTTGCCGATACCTCCGACAGAGTAGATAGCCTCTGTGATCATGGCACCGGTGATACATCCGGCCAGTGATTCAGGAATACCGTGTACGATTGGAATGCTGGCATTCTTGAAGATGTGATTCCAGAAGATCTCCTTCTGGTTAAGGCCCTTGGCCTTGGCAAACTTGACGTAGTCAGAGTTCATCTGGTCAACGACATATCTTCTGGTCCACAGCATCAATCCGCTGATTGAAGGCAGAGCCAGGGAAATGATTGGCAGGATCCATGAACGTACGTCACCTGCCCCGTTGATCGGGAAGGCACTTGGCAGACCGAACAGTCTGGTACCAATATACCTGAACAGGTAAATATATGCCAGAGAAGGAACGGCTATGATGAAGATAATATAGCACATGCCGAGCTTATCAATAAGACCGTCTTTGTTCTTGGCCATGGCCAGGCCGGCCGGTAAGCCAATCCCGTATGCCAGGATAAGAGCGAAGATACCCATGATGAAGGATACTCCGATCATGGAAGCCTGTTCCTTGTTAGTTGTATAGTTAGCGTAATGGTCGACAAACTTGGTCTGATCAAGTCTGTCCAGTACCGGCTTGTATGTCAGGGTGCCAAAGTTGATGGCGGATTCCTGAGTAACACCGGTTTCAAATGTTACAGTTCTCTTTACATCTGTTCCCTGCGGGGAGAAGATGACATCGAGAACACCCATACCCTCAAATTTCGGATATGAGGTACCCAGATTCAAAGTGATGATGTTCTGGTGAATAAACGGGAAATTAGTATCAGTATAGATCAGATACTTGTGTGTTGTTCCGCTTCCGACAAGTGCCAATCCTCCCGTAGGAGTTCTGCCCAGCTTGATGTATCTGGCCAGATCAGGGTTATTAGGGTCCTGTACGGACCAAGGAGTATCAATGACGATCATCTTTGATACCCAGTTCACTACTCTGCGTGCCAGCGGTATGTCCTTGTGGGCATATGGCTGCTTGGAAAGCTGAAGATACTCGATAGTGTATCCCTTTTCTTCATAAAGCTTCACAAAATCGTTGCACTCCTTTGAACCGGCCTGTACGGCAGCTTCCATCTGCGCGCTGCCCTGTTCATAAAGAGTATCGCAGTAATCGTAAATACTTACATAGTCAAGATACCCGAGTTTCTCCCAGGTACGCATGACATAGTCCATTTTGTCATCGGGCTTGCCGCCCAGTTTTTTGTAAGTGGAGTCTTCAAAGAAAATATTCTCTCTTGGGACAAGTGAATAAAGCATGATAAAAACGATAATCATGATGATAAAGACTGATAGGAATGATCTTAGCAATCTTTTCCAAATGTATCCTTTTTTCATTATCTATCCTCCTTTATTGAGTAAAATAGGGCCAGGGATTTTTTACCTGACCCTATTTCATTATAACTCTTTTTTATTCAGCTATTATTCGCCTTTTAACCACTTTTCTTTTGCAGCAGCGTATTCAGCAGCAGTAACTGGTTCTTCCTGGATCTTCATATACTTGAAGTAAGGAACTGAGTTGAATGCAGCCTGTCCATATAAGCCGTAAGCAGCTGTGAATGGAACAACCTTGCTGACAACCAGGTTAGCACCTGAAGTTGAATAAGGTCTGATGATACCCTGAGTTAACAGGATAGCTTCGATCTTAGCGAATGCTTCAATTCTTTCGTCGCCTGCTAATACTGTAGCAGCATCGAGTAATTCCTTAACATCATACAGACCGATTGTTTCCTTGGCAGCCTTGCCACTCTCTGTCTCAGCTTCACTAGCTAAGTCTAAGCCTGAGTAGTTCAGCATGTCGCCGTTATCGGTGTTGTAGCAGTTGATGTAAGTTAATGGGTCACCATAGTCAGGGCCCCAGCCAGCGCCGAATGAGAAGTCGATTGAGTTATCCTTACCAGTTGGAACACTGTAGAATGCTGAATAGTAAACTGAAGAGTTGCCTTCCAGTAATACTAAGTTGACATCTACGTATTCACCGATAGCGTCTTCGATTGACTTTTCCATAGCTAATGCTGCGTTCTTGTTATTTTCATTAGTAGCAAATACTGGGTAGTCTAACTTGATTGGCCATTCAGAAATAGCATCGCCTAACTGTTCCTTTGCCATCTGAGCGAACTTCTTAGCTCTCTCTGGATTGTACCAAGCATCCTGGCCATCGTTCAGGTTAATGCCTGCGAATTCTGGTTCTAATTCTTCAACGAACTTAGTTAACAGAGCGCCGTAAGCAGTACCGTCTGAAGTAGCTACGAATGTGTAAGGAACTAATGTATTTCTGGCAGCATCTAATGCTCTGTCATCACCCTTGGTGATAGCCTGAGTAGCTCTTGTTGAGTAAGCTGCATAGACAGCTAATCTGAAGTACTTGTTCAGGATAGCAGCCTTTGTGTCAGCCTTCTGAGCATCAGTCTTGTTTGTAGTAACAACAGATGGATCGTTGTACAGTGCATATGACTGTCTGTCGAAGTTGAATGCGCCCCAGAATGAAGTAGCAGTAGTCATGCTCTTATACTGGTTGTCCTTGTAGAGTTCATCTGCCTTGGCAACAACATCTGGTAATGAACCGTTGATACCTGTAGCAGTAACTTCACCGTTTACGAACATGTTGAAGTTCAGAGCTGGGTCTGAGCCATCGTTGTAAGTAACTGTAACATGCTTTACATAAACGTGTTCCTTGTCATAGTAGTTAGGGTTAGCATCGAACTTGACTTCCTGTGCAGCAACTAATGATGTCAGGATGAAGCAGCCATTGTACAGAATGCTCTTCGGATCAACTGTACCGAAGTTTTCGCCCATTGACTCTAAGAATTCAGCATTGATAGGCCATAAGATTGAGTATGTTGTCATACCATCGAAGTAGCCGCATGGCTGAGTTAAGGTATAAGTTAACTTATTTCCATCAGCCTTGATACCTACCTGATCCCAAGTAGCTGTACCGTTCTTGTAAGCTCTTAAGTTAACGATCAGGTCTTCAACCAGTGATAATGTTTCAGACTGTGTAGCAACAGCGTGCTTTAAGCCAGTTACGAAGTCTTCTGCAGTAACCTTGCCGTAAACTTCGCCTTCAGCAGTTGACCATGTAGCATTGTCACGGATCGTGAATGTCCAGGTCTTCATGTCAGCGCTTGGTTCCCACTTTTCAGCCATACCGGCGATTAAGGTACCGTGGTTATCCTGTGTCAATAATCCTTCGATAAAGTTAGAAGTATAGTCACCGTTGGAAGACTTGTTGTTATAAACATAGTCTAATGTGGTAACGTCAAAATTGTCGATCATAGAATAAGAATACTCTTCTTCTGGTTCTTTTGGTTTTGAACATCCAACTGTAGAAAGAATCATTAATGCAGTAAGTAATACAACTAATAATTTCTTCATTTGTTTTTCCCCTTTCATAATAAAAACAACATAAATTGTATACAAAAACAATAATACCGATATCCCTTCTTATTTGTCAACCCTTTTCCGCCCGTTTTCAGTGTTTTAAATTCATTTTTTTCTCATATTTTCTGAAACTTTTTTCATTTTTCTGAAAGTCAAATCATTTTGCCTTTTTACCCTCTTTTTCCTGCCAATCCTAAATTATATATATTTTTAATATTATTCCTTTTTAATTGTGCTAGAATATCTGTGAACGTACGGAGGACTACCCAAGTGGTCTAAGGGGCCGGTTTCGAAAACCGTTAGAAGTGTAAAAGCTTGCGTGAGTTCGAATCTCACGTCCTCCGCCATCCTGCTGATCCCAGCTCCGCATTATAGAGGAGCTGTTTTTTACAGATAAGACAAGGAGGCTGTCAACATGGATGAAATCATAGAGTTAAGACATCTTTTACACCGGAATGCTGAACTTTCAGGACAGGAAACTGTCACCAAGCAGATCCTCATGGATTTCATTAAAAGCCATACTTCATTACAGATCCATGACTGCGGCAAGTGGTTTTACTGCGTTAAGGAAGGCACTTCCGGTAACAGTATTGCCTTCAGGGCTGAAATGGACCGGTTACCGATCCCGGAAACCATTACTCTTCCCTATGGCAGCATAAACCCGGGAGTATCTCATAAATGCGGTCATGACGGTCATAGTGCCGTACTTTGCGGATTACGGTTATTGCTTGATAAGAAAGAATATACTGATACTGTTTACCTGATCTTCCAGCACGCTGAAGAAACCGGTCAGGGTGCCCGAGAGATATGCGGGTTTGTCAGAGAAAAAGGCATAAGGGAAATATATGCCTTCCATAACCTTAATGGCTATCCGGAAAATGCTATTGTGTACCGTCATGGGTTAAGCCAGCCGGCCTCTGAAGGACTGACCATCACCTTTACCGGTAAGCCAAGCCATGCCAGCAACCCGGAAGAAGGCCATAATCCAACACAGGCCATAGCCGAAACAATAACATATATTAATAATGATTTATTAAAAAGAGAATATGAAGGTATGGTACTGATAACGATAGTAGGCATCAAAGCCGGCAATGACGATTTCGGTGTATCAGCCGGAAAGGGATGTCTGTATCTGACCTTAAGAGCCGAAAACCAGAGTGAAATGGAGTTAATTGATAAACTGTTACGTACCAAGGTAAAAGAACTGTGTTTAAGAGACACTCTTGAATGCAGCTTCAGCAGATCAGATATCTTTCCGGAAACCCGTAATAATGAAAAATGCCTGCATAGAGTCATAGACTGTGCACAGACATTGAGCTTACAGACAATTGAGATGAACTTATGGCGTGCTTCTGAGGATTTCGGAAGTTTTCTGCAAGAATGTCCGGGTGCCATCTTCTACATCGGCTGCGGTGAAGACCATCCTGCTCTTCATACCCCGGAATACGACTTCAACGATAGCATCATTCCTGCAGCGGTAAAGATGTTTTATCAGTTAATGACAGACAGATAAAAAGGCTTCATTCAGAAGCCTTTTCGTTACTTATGTGTACATCAAGCTGTGAATATGGAATTACTATTCCTTCCTCGGTGAATCTTTCATTAATGATTCCTCTCAGATCACGAGGCACGGAGAAATGCATCATCGGATAGCACTTGGCAAAGATCTTGTAGTCGATACTGCTGGAATTGAAGGCATCAATGCCTAACAGTATCGGAGCATCAAGCACCTTTTCCGGATGATCCTTACCGTACTGCTCGCAGATCCCCGTAAGTATGGCACTGACCTTTTTCTGATCTGCCTCATAGCTTACAGGAATAACCAGAGTAGTGGCAACATACTCGTGATAATTGATCACGTTTTTGACCTGTCCGTTAGGAATGATGATCTTACGGCCGCCTATTTCCAGATAGGTTGCCCTGATGGAAATGGCCTTTACCCTGCCTTCATAATCGCCGATCTTGACATAGTCACCTACTTCATACTGACGGTCAAAGACCAGAAACATGCCTGAGATGATATCGGAAAACAGGCTTTGTGCACCAACTGTAAGTATTACCGTTCCCACTCCGGCCGTTACCAGTGCGTTATTGGCATTAAAGCCGCCAATCAGAGAAATAATGGCCAGAATAGCCAGGAACCATACCAGATATCTTGAGGCACTGCGGAAGATGCTGACGGAAGTAGTCACGCGTTTAAGGTTAGGATTATTCTCGTTTTTCTTCAGTATCCTGCCCGTTACCGCTGAAACACCTGAAACAACTGCCTTGGCAATAAGGCAGATAATAATAATGGCAATTACCCTTACTCCTATTTCGGAGAATGCTTCCTTGAAATCGTCCATAAAACAACCTCTCTGTTATCTTAATTCTATATTTTCAGGGAAAGATTGTAAATTCACTGTATTTTATTATCTCTTCCTATATAATTCAGTTAGAGGAACGAAAATGAAATATGATGTAGTCGGTGTCGGTGATGCAGCTTATGATAATCTCTGCATTATCGAACGTTATCCTGAAGAAGACGGTTCAACCCATATCCTGGAGATCCATAACCAGGGAGGCGGCTGTGTCGGAACAGCTCTGGTAGCTGCCCGAAAGCTGGGTTTTTCCGCTGCCTACATCGGCAATACCGGTGATGACTATGCGGGAGAACACATCCGCTCTGAGTTTGTCAGGGAAGGCGTCAACATTGATTACGTTGACGTCATTGAAGGAAAACGCAGCGGTATCGGTTATGTCATGATCGATCCGGTCAAGTCAACAAGAACCAAGTTCCCATATAAGAACAATCTTCCTGACATCGAATGGAATGAAGAAAAGGAAGAAATGATCCGTAATGCCAGAATATTGCACATTGACGGAACCAATTACAATAACTGTGTCACGGCAGCCAGAGTCGCCAAGGAAGCAGGTGTCATTGTCTCCTATGACGGCTGTTCAAAAAGAAAGCCTTCTTCTCTTAATGCTGAAATGGCTTCTCTGTCAGATATACTGATCATGAATGAAAGCTTCCCTTATTATGTCAGCGGCAAGGATACTCTGGAACAGGCCATGAAATACTTTGAACATCTGGGTCCAAAGATCATCATTTCCACTCTGGGAGGAAAAGGATGTGTGGCTTTGATCAATGGTGAACTGGTGTACTTCCCTGCCTATAAGGTCAACGCCATCGATACTACCGGGGCTGGTGACTGTTTCCACGGCGGCTTCGTTGCAGGCTGTCTGAGAGGCTATTCATTAGAAGAGAACATACGATATGCCTCAGCCGTAGCGGCTCTGAAATGCCTTAAAATAGGCGGCAGAGCAGGTCTGCCAACTCATGAAGAAGTCATTGAATTCATAAATAATAATGAGTATTAAAAATACCTCCGAAGAGGTATTTTCATTTGGATTAATTATTTCTAGCGTACTGTGACTGCAGTTTCTCATAGAATGACGGATTATCATCGCCATACAGCTGCAGGCATTTATCCAGAGCACTCTTGTAGAGTTCCGTATTGATGTGATCATCGATGTTGATGCTCTTGGCATAATCATCCAGTAAGCCCAGACGGAACATGTATTTCCAGGCACGTTCAATTGCTGTTTTCATCGGTCCGGTGTTCAGATCGAATCTCGGATTGTCAAGATAGGCTCTGACTGCTTCTTCGGATATGCCTGTCTGCTTGACCGTTAATGCCACAGTTTCTTCATGATGAGTATAATAGTAATCCATAGCCCTGATCCAGGCTCTTAACAGAGCCTTAACGGTATTAGGGTTTTCATTTATCCAGGAAGTCAGTGCTTCCACTCGGCAGCAGGAGTATTCCGGCAGTATGTCAGCAGCGTAGCACACTATCTTGAGTTCAGGATCGCTGATGACTTCATAGTTCAGTCCCGTTCCTACCAGACCATAGTCAGCATCACCGTTTTTAACAGCGGTAATACGGTCCATCTGGTCAACCGTTTCATACCAGTTGACCTGATTTAATGGGTCATACCCCATGTCCAGTAACGGTCCGGTTATGGCATACATGTTAGGCTCACAGGCCATGGTCTTGCCGATGAGATCCTGAATGCCGTTCCATTTGGTCTCCACACGGGCAAATATCGGCATGCATCCGGTTAACAGATAACCGGCAAAGATCGTCATATCCAGCCCGGAGGATATCTGCTGCAGAGGAAGGTTTGTTCCGGAGTTGGAGGCGATGTCAATGGTTCCGTTGCGGATACCTTCAAATACCTCGGCATCGTTATTCACATGGACATACTGTACCGTAATGCCTTCATCCCGCAGATAGCCCTGGCTTTCCGCAATGGAATTGAGGATGTGGCCGGAATTGTTCAGAGCCAGTCGGATTACCGTTTTTTCCGGTGTTTCATCTTCTTCTGGCTGGTTATCGGCAGGAGTACATCCGCATAGGATCATTAGGGAGACAATTAATAATATAAGTGTTTTCTTCATTTTACTGCCTCCTATTTCTTGACCTCATCTATTTTTCTGGCTCCGGCCAGGGTGTTGTTCTGATTGGCTACTCTGATACCGTTATCGTACATGATCTTCAGCAGTTCCTTATTGAGATATCTGTTGACCTCACGGATATACTGCTCAGAGCATCTGGCCATGATGGTAATGACATAGCGTCTTTCCTGCATGTCGGTAATGCCCAGAGAAGTAGGTCCGTCCAGGATCTGCTTGTTGTTTTCCTTAAGACGCGGCAGTTCAAGGGCGAGTACTTTTTCAACATATTCGAAGTCCTGACCGTATTCCAGACCGATGTTGGCCATGGCCACGGAAGTTTCCTTGGTCATGTTCAGAACGCCGGAGATCTCGCTGTTATTGAAGATCTTGACGTTGCCTTCACCGGAGATCTTGGTAGTACGTAAACCGATGTCGGTTACCCTGCCACGGAATCCGTTGATGGTGACAATGTCACCGACACGGAATTCACCTTCAAAGACGATGAAGATACCGGCCAGGATGTCCTTAATTAAGCTCTGGGAACCAAGGCCTATGACCAGAGACAGAATTCCGGCACTGGCCAGAAGGTTGCCTGAGTCAATTCCCAGCAGATACATGCAGTAGAACAGTGAGAAGATCGTTCCGCCGTATTTAACCAGTGACAGTAACAGGTGTCCGATAGTTTCACCGCGGGTTCCCAGTAAGGTGGTACACAGACGGATTGGAACCTTGAACACTTCAATAATGATTACGGTCATGATCAGTACCATGAAGCAGGCGCTCATGGAAAAGATGTTAGGTGATCTGTCCCAGTTACCGCTGAAGATGTAGCGGATGACTTCATCATTCTCAGATATTCTGTTGATACGCCATGCGGTCAAGGCAAAATAAACAATTACGATAAAGGATATCGCACCCAGGATGATGCCCAGTTTCATTTCCGGGGAACGTTCATTCCACGGTATGCGGCGGTTATCCCAGCGCACCACAGCCTTGGTCGTGCTGGCCTGGCGGCCCGATGGCAGGATTATATTGAAGATCGATGAGTTGAGATCATCGTCCTTATAGTCATTGATCATTTTCTCATACAGCTTTTCCTCTTCCTTGCTGGTCAGAATGATGGTAAGCATTAATATCGTGATCATTACCAGACAGATTCCGGCAGTTATCAGCGAAATTGTCATGCGGCTGGTAAACATGGTACTGCGCGGAATGGCCGTAGCGATGAAATAATCATCAATGTAACGGTAGTACTGGAAATATGATACACCGTTGACTCTGCTGAAACCGTAGTAGATATCACCGTTAAAGGCTTTCGGTGAAATACCCAGTTCTTCAGCAGTCTTACCGATGCTGGCCTTTACCGGTGAATAGACACAGACGTGATCTCTGCTGGTATCAAACATGACGATGGCACCGCCTGATAACATCCTGGTGGAAAGAACGTATTCCGGATTGGTCGATAACATGATCGACTCAACCAGACTCTCATTCAGTTCGATCTGCAGCAGTGAACGGTGTCTGGTGATTCCGTTGACGGTTCTGACATTGTCTGATACACCGGCAGCCGCACAGGCTTCTTCATAAGCATATCTGGAGACATAGACGGTATTGCCGTCAGCATCCTTACTGGTATAGTAGTGCATTACAACACCGAAATACTGATTCTCTTCACCTAAGTCATTGACCATGCTGGTCTGCATGTAGCTGTCCAGCTTGCCGTCCAGTACCTGTAAGAACGGATAGGACTGGTCTTCCGGATTATGGCTGATGGTGAAATACCAGTTAGCGGTACTGGTAGCGATGGTATGGCCGTCTTCATCGAACATGTAGATGGCATCGATCCGGTTATCTTCGCAGATGGTCTGTAAGATCACGGAATTGGCAACTGACTTCAATGCATTGCCTTCATCATCCAGAAGGAACACTCTGTTTCCGTCTTTATCATAGGTGCTGTGATAAAAATCGGAAGCTTCATTGAAGATTTCCGGTGTTTCTTCAACGAAGAACTCTACCAGTCTGGCGGTTGAGATGAAACGGGTATTGTTATATTCTTCAATGACCGTTTCACTTTCGAGAGTCTCCTCATATCTGCCGTTTATTTCCTGCAGAATGACTGTGGATTTATCAACACCTTCCGTGATCTCCACCAAGGTCTGGGTATAGAAGGAAATGCCGAATACCACGATGACTCCCAGTAACATCAGCGGCAGAACTTTCTTGAATATTGATTTATTGAAATATAAAGGGTTCTGAGATTCCCCTATCATTTCGACTTTTTCAGGCTGGACTCCCTGGCGGGCAAAATCATTGGAAACGATGACAGCATAAACCACACAAAGGATCATTACCAGCAGGAAGCCCAGAATAGGTCCCATCAGGACATACTTTTCATGGGATACGACATCCCGGGTACGGGCTGCCGCTACAATGACTGTTTTGTCATTAAGAGCCTTTGAAGTACAGTAGTACTTTTCACCCAGAATGGTCTGCAGACCCTGATAGCCGTCTTCAAGGATCTCTTCAGTAAGGCCGGTGGTAAAGGCGTTCTGGCCGGTCAGGAAATCAGTGCCGTTTTTATAGTGAAGGAACAGCTTGTCGTTTTTGTTGATGGCGAACAGGAAGCCGTCATTGACAACACCCATGCGGCTTAAGGTCGTTGAAACATCGCTTAATGAACTGATGCTTTCATCAAGAACCCAACAACTTGTTCCGGTAACCAGAACATATACAGTTCCGCTGTGAACGTATGGCTTGCCGTAGAAGTAATATGTTCCGAACTGGTTCTTGACCAGAACCGGTTCAAAGACACTGTCATTTTGGCCTGCTTCCGTAACGGCAAGGCTGCCTTCCAGGATCTTATTGAGATTCTCCTGAGTCATGATGTTTGATGAGGAAGGATTTCTGCCGATCAGTGACTCATCAGAGCACATGACGATATTGCCTTCCTTATCCATTACATAGAGGTAGGCTACACCGGCAGAATCAGACAGTCCGTCAAAGATTTCAGCTCTGATGCTGTCGTCATTTACAAGGATTTTTTCAAACAGACCGTTGGATAAGATCTTTTCGATATCTTCCAGAGTCTTCCAGTTTCCGTCATGATAGATATCAGTCAGAGATTCGGCATTGCTGGCGTTTTTACTCAGGATCGAAGACACTTCGGAAATGGCCAGGCTGTTATTATCCTGCTGCTTGGCCAAGGCTGACTTGGACTGTACGCTGCTCAGAGAGATTCCGATGAACCGGGCCCCAAACAGGATCAACCGCAGATTTATGACGATCTTGGAAATCAGATAAGAATTCTTTCTGATTGTTTTCTTTTCTTTTTTATTGTTTACATTATCCATATTTTTCTCCAAATCTGTTATTGCGGCTGACTGAACAGAACGATTGCGCTTCTGACCTTCTCCCTGACGGCTTCTCTCATCAGGACAGCCAGTTCATGAACTTTCCAGAACTTGGCCGGGTCACTTTCAAATGCCCCACGGACCGCATTGGATGCGGCTAAGGAAGCATATGTGTAGTAGTTTATCTTTCTTACACCATTCTTTATTACCTTGGCGTAGTCTTCTTCATTAATGCCGGAAGAGCCATGCATGACTAACGGTATCTGCGCTTTTTCCCTGATCTCTGCCAGCAGTTCAATGTCCAGTACCGGCGGTTCCTTATACATGCCGTGGGCATTGCCGAAGGAACATGCCAGCATGTCCAGTCCGGTCTTTCTGACAAAGTCACCTGCTTGATCAGGATTGGTATAGTTTTCTCTTTTAACGTCTCTTATTTCCATCTTATAGTCATTGGTCATGGTATTACCGGCCATCTTGCCCAGCTCTCCTTCAACCATGACACCGTATCTGCGGCCTAATTCAACCGCTTTGACAGTATTGGCGATGTTTTCTTCATACGGAAGCCGAGAGCCGTCATACATGATAGAGGTAAAGCCGATATCTATGGCCTTTTTAAGGTAATCCAGGTCCACGCCGTGATCAAGGTGCACGGCTACGGGAACCTTTGCCCTTTTGGCATACTGCATCATTACCGGTCCGATCTCATCAAGAGTGACAATTCCTCTGGTTTCATGAGATGTTGAAAACTCAATTATAATTCCTTCTCCAACATCTTCAGCAGCCTCAATTACGCCCTGCAGCATTGACAGTGTCGTGACGTTGAAAGCTCCTACACCGATATTTCTCTTTACGGCGTTATCTATCAGTTCTCTTGTGGTTACCAGCATATTATGTCCCTCCTGTATTAATATAGTGTTATTATAACAGACATTTATCCGTTATCCCTTTTCGTAAACGCTTATTTCGTCTATATATATTATATAAAAAAGTTCTACAATATACACAGAATACATAGGAAGATGGTGTAAAACAGATTATGGCAGAAAAAACAAAGAGAAAAAATAAGCCTAAAAAAAGCCCTGCTTATCGAATTTCTGATTCTGAGTGTCGTCTTTGCGGCATTCTTCTGGGCTGAGCTCAGAATAACTCAGAGAGCGACCGAAAAGAAACTGATGGAAAAGTCCGAAAGCGTGTATAAAGGCTTCTATAAGACTCTCGATCAGATCGATGAGATCACTCAGATATATGGGACTGCCATGCAGTCCAAGGTCGACGCCCTGGCTTATTACTATGATCATAATGAAGGTCTGACCGAAGAAGACCTGAAAAAACTGTGTGATCTGTATGATGTTGAACGGATATATATGCCGGATGAATGGACAGGCGGAGACGAACATGTCGCTCAGGCAGTATACTATACTGCCAGAACGGCTGACGGCCATACCATAGCCATCCAGCAGAGCACACTCCCTGAAGCCGAGATACAGACAGCTGCCAACAGTACCAACTCCATCTTCTACAATACCAGAGAGGATAAGAATCTGACTGTTATCTTCTACAGTCAGAACGGCTACATCCTGATATCGTCGGATCCGGAAATGGACTCGGCTGCAGGTCTCAGCAAGATCTCGGATTTCGGAGTTGAACTGGAAGACATCTCTACGGAAAAAGGCCAGTGGCTGACCATCAACGGAACCAGATACTTCACATACTGTTACCAGGAAGAAGAAGACGGCTGGATAACCATGAGCGGTGTCAGACAGCAAGGAATGTTACAGACCTGCTATGTCTTTGTCCGGTTGTTATGCGGTATTGCCGCCATGATCCTTACCGTCCTGGTAACCTATTCCTACTACGCCCGCCAGCGGAGCAAGACTCATGAAAAAAAACGCAAGGAACACTTAAAGACCCTGGCCGGTCAGAAGCTTATTGTTGCCTTCGTGGATATCTTTGACAGACACGGTTTCAAATTAAGCTAACACTATAACAAAGCACTGGGATACCCAGTGCTTGTTTTTTTGTGTATTGATTATTTCTTTACTTTCTTATGCTTGACGTTATCACCGTAGATGGTTATCCAGTCATTTTTCATGGATACCGGAACCCAGTCAAACTGCTCACACAGTGAATACATCTTTTCAGCCTTCTTAGTGTCGCCGTTTTCCCTTTCCAGATCGTCGCAGCATAACATGAAGGCCAGACTTCTGTAAGGGTTATTGGTGGTGACATATTCAGCCATGCTGGAGTCACCGGTGCTGTTGCCGAAGGATAATACCGGCTGAGTACCGATCTCCTGGGCGATGACAGTAACCTTGTTCATCTTCAGGTTCTTAATCAGGAATTCACCACCTAAGACAAGTTCATCGGAATCATCAAAGACATAGTTAAGTCCTGCCGTATCGCCCTGTTTTCTGGTGACGATGGATTCATCGGATCCGATGATCTGTCGGGCCGGAACATTCAGGTCTGACTTGTAGATGATGCCGCGGACGATAAGTCTGTCAGTACCGCTGACCACATATACCGTAAAGGCATTCTCCTGCAGATATTCAATAAGCTGCAGCATCGGTCTGTACCAGCCATCACCCCTCTTGAGGCCTTCATAGGAAGGCATAGGGAGCTGTTTGAACTTCTGGATATATTCATTGAACTCACCGATTGTCATGCCTGCAAAGGATGTAGCGATGGCTTTGCCGTGATCTACTTCCAGTCCCGGAGCGTTAACACCGGTTTCATTAAGTGTAACGATCTTATTGGCCACTTCCTTCTCGAAATCACTGGCCCTGTTAATGTAGTCAGGGTCTTCGAGCACACGGTGTACCAGTAAGGTGTAGTCAAAGTAGTTAGGGTCGGTTTCACAGAATAACGTACCGTCAAGGTCGAATACCGCTATACGGTTGCCGATCGGAATATACTGATCACTGTTGCGGTCCGTAATGGCCTTCATATATTCAATGAGTTTCTGTCTAGGTAAGGCGTTCTCCTGCCATAATGACAGTACTTTCAGTTCCTTGTATCTGGAGCTTAAGGCAAAGGCCCCTACTGCCAGATAATAGATACCTAAGGACAGTACATGTACTAATAATGTCTTTGGTGATACTTCATTTATGAACAGTAACAGGTTGGAAACAACCAGTGCCAGTGATCCGAAGCGGATCTTCTTAGGCATGGTCAGTGAGGTAACAGCCAGAGCCATCAGGATGACACAGTAGGCGGACATAACGGTCTTTGTGGTACCGTTAAGGCCTTTGTTATAGCAGATGAAGGCCACACCCAGTATGCTTAACAGCGCCCACAGGACATACTGCCAGTTTTCCAGACGGTCATACTTGCTGAAGCAGTAGACCAGATATCCTTCACCCAGAGCAAACAGAATGACACCCAGGGCAAAGCTGTAGTTAATGACGATGTCCCGGATAACGAATATGGTTAAGCCGATAAGCAGATTCCTGCTTAAGGTCGTTGGCTGTCTCTTATAGCCTCTGTAACACAGGAATATCAGTACCAGACCGATGACAAGCTTCATTATCGCTCTCTGTAACATGTACTGCGGCATCAGCCAGTACAGCAGTTCCTGTAACATGAATAACAGAACTGCACCGCAGATGGCAGCTGCAGGTCTGATGTCGTATTTCTCGCTTTCAACCATCAGTCCCTGTCTCTTTTTGACTTTGACATTATGAGATCCTACAGCCCACACAATTAAGAATGCCAGCAAAGCCAGTAAGGCCATCGGAAGAGCATAACCTATAATCACCAGTTCACGCCAGCCCAGATTCAGGAAGTTAGCTTTTTCCAGCTTAACAGCCCATTCAGTTGAGGTACCATTGGCGATGCTGTAGATGTCAAAGGTGTCACCTTTTTCAATGGCATCATAACCGGTGTCCATGGCTGAGTAACCCCGGCTCTCTTTTGCCTGCATATCTATATATTTGACCTTGTGGCTGTCTTCATTGGCGTAGCCGGCCTTCAGGTCAATGGTACGGATGGTGACCTTCTGATTCTTTTCTGACTTGATATCCAGAGAATAGATCTGATCTGAAGGCAGCAGAATTATGGTTTCACCCTTTGATCTTTCGGTATAAATATCAGGATTAACAGTAGAATTCGTTATCGTATTGGTTAAGTAATTCCCGAGATTTATAACGGTAACGTCAACATCCCCTTCAATAACCACTCTGAGATAATCCAGGTTATAGGCATAAAGCTCTTCAGGGTTATCAGTTGAGAACATCCAGGCCAGATAGATTTCCGGAATGTGCTGGTAAGTCAGATTCTGCCACGGGTTGGCGACTTCCTTCCGGTATTGGGAATCAACGTCTGATCTTCTTAAATATCCGTAAACGGTATAAGCCAGATATGTTAATAAACTGTTGGCTTCCTTCTCATTTTCATCATGTATAAGTTCACTGTCACCGGCAATCTCCATTAAACAGGACATTATGTTGGATATCGAGATATCACTTCCCATCTTGATTACGGACTGCTGTACATGGTCAGTGTAGATCTTACTTGTTGGTGCGATATCCATCAGATAGTTAAGCAGAACTCTTAATCTGGTATCCCATTCAACACTGTTGGTGAATTCCTTACCGAAAGCCTGCCTGTAGATTGAGTTGGCTCTTTTTACCTTGGCATTGTAATCACTGTCGGTCTGCTGAGCCGGTGTATATAGAGTTATACCGTAACGTTCATATCCCCAATCAGCAAATGGCAGCTGTACGGCAGGGTCTGTCTTATTGCAGATGTTGAAGATGTTAGGATACAGCCCTTCCTGAGGGTTTTTAGTTGTTCTCGGGGTAGCAAAGGTATAAGCATATACTGTATCAGTGCTGAACATGTCACCATCAGAGAGCTGCTTGGCCAGAATGTTACTTATGGCCCCTGCTCTGCCATAGCCTGATATCCACACTTTTACTCTGGTACCACTTAACTGATTTCTGACGATGTAGCCGACCACTCTGTCATACATCTTTCTGGCTGCCAGAGAGAAACCTTCATGTTCAGTGCTGTTACCGCAGCTGACATCAGAGATCCATTCATCCCGGTAACTGCCTCCGATGATTCCCACTGCGACAAGGATATATTCTCCCCTGTCATCACTTGTGCGTTTATAGCCCATTACGGAAGCTACACTGTCAATCAACGGCTGCCGGTCATAGTTGTCACTGTGTATTCCGGTAAAACCGCAGGATGTCATAAACTGCTGCAGATCAGCATCAGCTTCTTCTCCATAGCCGGCAATCGCCATGCCTAAGGAAAGCAGAGCCAGTGCATGGTTATATGTCTTTGCTGATTCGCTGAACAGATCATCACTGTATTCAAAACTCCATTTACCGGAGGAATTGATGTCTACAGTTACCTTACTGTCATCAGCGAGAACAGAACCTGAAAATACCGTAATGCAGCACATTACGGCCAGTACCAGTTTCAATAGTGTGTTGATAACTTTCTTATTGTTCATATGCTTAACCCTTAATTACTTTTATATTATAGCATTACTTCTCTGCTGAAATATGCCCCATAGCATAAAAACCATGTATTTGAACTAACTGTGATAGAATTAAGACAAATATGAAGGAGAAACGCTATGAATGACATGATGGAACTGATGAAAGCCAGACACAGTGTCAGACAGTATCTGGACAAACCGATACCTGAAGATATCAGAAGACAGCTTGATGAATATACGGCACAACTGAACAGACATGGCAATCTGAACATGCAGATAATCTATGATGAACCGGAATGCTTCAATTCCCGACTGGCTCATTATGGCAGATTTGAAGGATGCAGTAATTACATTGCCGTAATCGGTAAGAAAGCAGCTGATCTGGATGAACGTGCAGGCTATTACGGTGAACTGTTAGTGCTGAAAGCTCAGGAATTAGGTTTAAATACCTGCTGGGTTGCCCTTACTCATGGCAAAAGCCAGGCTGTAATCAACGAAGGTGAAACTGAAGTTATCATCATATCCTTAGGTTATGGCAAAACACAGGGACATCCTCACAAAGGCAAATCCCCTTCCGATGTCAGCAATATCACATCCACTTCTCCTGAGTGGTTCAAGAAAGGCGTAGAAGCTGCCCTTCTGGCTCCGACAGCTGTTAACCAGCAGAAATTCAGATTCACTCTCAATGGCAATACCGTATCAGCTAAACACGGTCTGATGGGTTCCTGTCTGAAGATCGACCTGGGCATCGTCAAGTGTCATTTCGAATTAGGAGCCGGCAAGGAAAACTTCCAGTGGGTGTAAGCATATGAAACAGTACATAGTAGACGCCTTTACCGATACTCTTTTCAAGGGCAATCAGGCAGCTGTCTGTGTCATGGATAGCTGGCCTGAAGATAAGCTGATGGAAAACATTGCCAAAGAGAATAATTTCTCAGAAACTGCCTTTACCGTTAAAGAAAAAGACATATATAACCTAAGATGGTTTACTCCCAGCGGTGAAGTAGATTTCTGTGGTCATGCTACCTTGGGAACTTCATTTGTTCTGTTCAATTACTATGAAAAAGATGCAGAAGAAATAACCTTCATGACCCAGAAAGGCAGATTCACTGTTACCAGAGATAAGGATCTATACGTCATGAACTTCCCTGCTTATACCTGTCATAAGATAGAAGTCACTGATCAGATGGCAAAAGCCATAGGTGTAAGACCATTGGAAGCCTATATAGACAGAGACTTGTTACTAGTACTTTCTAAGGCAGAAGATGTCTTCAACTGTAAACCTGATCAGGATAAGGTAAAACAGCTGGATGGATTAACCGTTGCCGTGACTGCTCCTTCTGATGATCCAAGATATGATTCCGTAAGCCGTGTGTTTGTACCAAAGCTTAACATCCCTGAAGATCCGGTAACCGGAAGCACTCACTGCCTTATTGCCCCATACTGGAGCAAGCGTCTAAATAAGAAAGAGCTCGTCTGTTATCAGGCATCAGAAAGGTCAGGTATCCTGTATATAAAGCTTCAAGATGACAGAGTAAGCATAGCTGGTAACGCTGTACTGTATTCTGTTGGTGATATATTACAGACATATTAAAAAGCATAATCATCATATCCGATAATTATGCTTTTTTCATGGTTTAGCTCTAACGAACAGTATACTGTTTATGCGTCAATATGATATGTTCTGGCAATAACTTTCATACCTGTCTGTTTTTCAAATGCCTTGCAGTATTCATTTAACTGCGACTGGTATTTCTCATCCAAAGCACTGCCGTCCGCATTGGTCTTGTAGTCGATGATGAACCAGTCATCACCTTTTCTGTACAGTACGTCAATAATACCGGTAGTGATACTGTTGACACCGATATTATATGAGAACGGTACTTCGCAGTATACCTCATCAGCAGACAACAACTCATTCAGAATATCAGGATTTACACCATTGACCTGAGGATAGCCTCCATTCTGAATTCTGTCATTGACTCTGTGCAGTATGTCTGCATAGTAACTGTCTTCAACATCAATACTGCTACACATGCTGCTTATAAGTTCATCTGTACTGACACTGTTTCCTGATGAAACAATTACTTCCATCATTTTATGAACCAATGTACCTATCAGTTTAGGATTTCTCTTGGTATTGATGGTTTCAGCTGCTTCAGTTACTGTCTCATATGTAATATAACTTGGCTTATGGATCTCAATTGAAGAACTCTTACTGACAGAGTCTTCTTTTATTATGCTTTCAGTCTGTTCATACAGCTCTGTTCCATTCACTTCTTCAGGAACAAACGGTACCGGTTCTCTGTACGGGTATTTACTGAAGAAATCACAATTAATATACTGTGACAGATCAGTCCAAGGTTTTGAATCCGCAACTATCAGTATTCTCTTGGCTCTGGTGGCCGCAACATAAAGCTGTCTGATTCTCTCGGCTTCTACGGATTCCTTTTCCCTTTCCTTTTTGTCTGAGTTCTTAAATCTGAGACCGGTCATGGAAACACCGAACATGTAACAATGCGGTTTTCCGTCTATGAATTCAACTCTTTTGTCAGGACTGTTGTTGCCTCCGCCCTTTCTTGCCCCGGCAAGTATAACTACAGGAGCTTCAAGGCCCTTGACCTTATGGAGATTGGCCAGATGGATTCTGTTATCATCCTTTTCCAGGGAGGCGCATCTTTCCAGTTTCTCTTCCTTGCTTATCAGTCTTTCCAGATAACTGACCGCATTTTCGCAGGATGTCACCTCACCGCTGGCTTCCTTGCTTCTGAGAAGCTCAAGAACATAGTAAACATACTCCAGATTGTAATTGCCGGATACCGCAAATATCTGTAAGTCATCTATCAGTTCAGAGAAAAGAGCTGACGGAGTAACCTTACCGCTTATCTCATGGTAATGATTCAGCAATTCAACAGCTTTCTTGACATCATCATTCTCTGAAACAAATACGCCTGTTGATCTGATGTTCTTGAGGTCACTTCTTATCACCATGGCAGTTTCAGCTGAAATATCAAACAGCCTGCTTATCAGAACTTCGTAAACATAGAAATTGTTGGCAGGATAAACAGCTGCCTTATATACCGCAACAAGATCCTTCAGAGCCGGACATTCATTGAAGTCAATGTCTCCTTCTACCCTGAAAGGTATGTGGTTGGCGGTAAAGATGCTGACATATCTGTTCAGCAGTTTCTTTTTATCCGTAATGATCATTATGTCCTTATACTGAACTTCTTTACCGCCATCAAGTTTTATGTCTGGATTGTTTACCAGTGTATTAACTATGTTCAGTATTTCCTGAGAATCATCACTCTTATCTGCCGGCGTATAGCTGAATACTCCCGTTTCAAATTCATCATCCTTATCCTTATTGGCTATAGGATCGTATTTGCTCTGATCCTCACTGTCCCGGCTGAGCAGATGACTGCCGAACACGTCATTAAACCATCTGTGCAGAGAATATGTTGAACGGAAGTTGGATGTCAGTTTCAGTACTTCACCGTTATCGCCGCTGAAAAGACTTCTTACGTTCTTGAAGGAAGCAACATCAGCGTTATTGAAACGGTAGATCGACTGTTTAGGGTCACCCACGATAAACAATGATCCCGGTCTTGGCTTGCACTGCTTCCAGTCTTCACTGAAACTCTCTGCCGTGAGATAGAAGAATATCTCGGCCTGCATCGGATCGGTATCCTGGAATTCATCGATAAGATAATACCGGTGTCTTTTACTGATATGATCAATCAGCTTATGATCACCTGCAGCATTCTCCTTCAGCATGTCTCTGAGATACAGCTTGTAGTCGAAATACGTCAGATCACCCTGTTTTCTTAATACCTGTGACATGACCTTAACGCATTCAACAGTAAAGTCCAGAGCTATTCTGGCCTGATAATCCCGCAGTTGGTCAACAAAACTCTTGAATTCGGTATTTAACTCATACCAGGATAGCTTTTTTCCGGTGTAATGATCAGTGAACCTGAAAGCAGAAGAACCAAGATAATCCTCAAGATTATCTACCGGTCTGAGCCTTAATTCCTTTTTATCCTTTTTCAACCCCACAAGAGCATCCAGTACAGACGGGAAATTATCATCCCAGTTATCCATGGTCAAAGCGACCTTTTTCTGTTCAAGAACATCCCAGGCTTCATCAACAGTACCGCTCTTTTTTACATAAGCGAGTGATTTGTTGTCGATTAGTCTGTTAAACAGCTTTACCAGATCTGCTTTCTCACTCCGGTATTTTTCTTCAATGCTGAAGTATTCCGGTTTCTCATAAATGAATTCAGCGTTTCGGATCTGAATGATCGATGACAGAACAGCCTTGAAAACCCTCAGGGCATTTCCCTGCGTATTAACAAACACTTCATATTTATCTCTTAAACCGGCATAAGCCTCTTCAGTCTTTATCCTTGAATACTCTTTTACATATCTTTCTACGATCTTCTCTTCCTCAACAACTGTTGAGTTGGCCGGTATTCCGGCTTCCAGAGGATGTTCCGAAAGGATCATGTTACAGAAGGAGTCAATAGTACCCATGAAGCATGAGTCAATGTTCTGTAAAGCAATGGCGCAGTTTTTCTTTGTTTCCTCAGTCTGTTTCAGAAGCTTACCCGGATGATTACTTTCCTTATTCTCATCCCTGCTTCTTTCGGACAGTCTCTTCTGGAAACGGGCATAGAACTCATTGGCAGCTGCCTTTGTAAAGGTTATGGTGCATATCTGATCCACAGGAAAACCCCGTTCCACCATGGCAACCATTCTTTCTACCAGAATGGTGGTCTTTCCGGAACCTGCTCCTGCTTCGACGAAGTAATTCTTATTTACATTACTGATTATTTCATTACGGGCCTGGCTGTCACTCATCTTCTGACACCTTCCCTTCTTCATTCTTTCCGCAGATTGATGCGAAC
This sequence comes from Erysipelotrichaceae bacterium, assembly GCA_017405785.1. Lineage (GTDB taxonomy): Bacteria > Bacillota_I > Bacilli_A > Erysipelotrichales > Erysipelotrichaceae > RUG521. The sequence continues at coordinate 70,277 of JAFQZR010000022.1, read as the reverse complement.
TTGCAGTATCTGCAGTTTTCCTCAGCATCTGTGCATGGGAAATAGCCGGTGTTCAAAGCTGCCCGGACCTCTCGCAGCTTTCTGGTAAGATCTGTTTCAGTGCTACTGTTATAGTCACAGTTTACCGGCTTACTGTAACGCAGATACCTGTAAGTACAGTAAGATATCGGTAACGGATCATTTTCTCTGTGACTCATCATGTATGCATACAGAACGACCTGAAGACATGTATTAATGTCATTTTCCTTGTGTTCGTATTTTCTCTTGGTCTTATAGTCAGCGATGAGATATTCGCCTTTTCTGTCTATTTCCACTCTGTCAGGATATCCATACAGTCCTATGCCGCTGTCCCTGTGCATTACTGAGAACTTCTCCTCAGCTGAGAGCACCTTATTATGCGGATCATACTTGAATCCGTTGACAGCCATGTTCATGAACTGCTTTCTGGCAGCTGCGGCACTGCTGTCATTAACCGGTGTTCTGGTCTTCAGGTAGTCATCGAACATCTCTTCAGCATGTTCAGTGAATTCCTTCTCACTGACATCCGGATTATCAGCCAGATATTCCATTACCGAGTGCACAAGTGTACCCATGTCTCTGGCATCAATGACTTCCAGAGGATCATCCGGATCCGGTTCTTCAATGCCCAGGATATTATTAAGATAGAATCTCTTCGGACAGCCGAAGAAGATCTCCAGGGCTGATGGAGAGAAGAATCTGTTTCCATGGTATGGCTCATTAATAATGTCACCTTTAGGAATGGATGCAAGTATCTGATCAGCATTAAGAGAACTTAGTATCTGCCGGGATTTGGAAAGTCTGTTCTGCAGATAAGATGTTTCACTGTTTTCCAGTATTTTTTCAAAATCACTTATGGTTTTGTCTGGATTATGTTTCTGATATATGTCAAACAATACGGAAGAAGCGTTTTCTCCCTTGATCTCGGCCATGCCGTAACATGAATAAGACAGTCTGATATCTGAATGTATTGCTGAATAAAGATCAAGCAGATTTTCAAGAGCTTCTTTCTTTCTCTTAATGATTGAGGTTGACAGAGGTACATTATCACCGTCACCGTATAACAGCAGGTCTTCATCCAGAAGCAGATAGTTTTCCCTTACCGTTCCCGGGAAGTTATTGGCTGATAAGCCAATGACAAACAAATGCTTTCTAAGTACTGATAATGCGCCTTTTATGTCTGTAACGACAAGACTGCCTTCTCTGCTTACTGATCTGCCGACATTCTTTGACAGAATGTTTACATAGATATCACTGTAACTGCCAGATGGGCAGTACTTTTCATATGTGTTTATGTTATTGGTTATGACACGTAAGGATTCAGCATCTTCACTGTTTCTTATAACAGCGTATTCACTGATGAATGAGGCACAGTCCCTGCCCAATTCTGCAGCCAGTACCCTGATGACATCAGGATCTATGCTGTCTTTCTTACCAATCAACGGAATATAGTTCTCAGCCTTCTCAGTGTTTGCGTCAACACTAGATTCAAATTTCAGCTGCCCTGCTCTATCAACCGTATTCTTAACTACGGCATAACTGACTTCCTTATTAAATTTCTCTGTCAGTTTACCCATATCAAAGCAGGACGAATACAGCATGTTCATCAGGGCTTCAACACCATGATAGCCGTTAACATCCCAATCGTAATAAAGCTTTAATAGCATGGCTGGGTTGGTGTTATTAATGCTGATGCCATTGGCGAATGATACATCAAGTCCGTACTTCTGACTGTATTCCAGTAAAAGCTGATTGAACTTGCCGGTATTACTGACAGCTATCACACAGTCATCCAGATGGATGTTGTTTTCAAATATATAGTTAAGAGTGTTTTCAACTTCATTGGAATTACCATATGCCTTTATGTAAGTAATGTTTCCGTTATCATTCTCTTCAACACCAAACAATTTCAATAATGTCATTTCTCTGACATCACCTGACAGCTTCCTCAGCAGTGCTTCCTCTAACGGTGTCAGCGGGAATTCTTTCAGTTTAATGAACTGACAGTTAAGCTCATAATCATTGTTTATTGCTTCCCTGATGACATCTGTTCTGTCTTTCCTGTTAGAAAGCATGTTTCTGTATTTGTCATATACTTCAAGAAGACTTTCATTCTTCGCAGCAAAGCCACTTTCCTTTACCAGCCTTTCCATTCCGACCGTTTCATCAGAAACGATAAGGTTTCTCAAGGTATTAAGTGATTCCGCAACATTAGCGGCATCCGTAAAGGATGCGTTTTTAAAAGCCTGCACGCTCTTCATGCAGGAGTTGATCATATACTGTGCTTCAGCATCTGACACAACCTCACTGATCAGTATTCCCTTTCGAGTCAGCATATCCTGAGCCAAAGCATAAGCTGAACTGTAAATACGCATACCAAAAGAGCCCTGACCGTATAATGCAAGGCTTCTTAACAATTCGGTTGAATTTGCTCCAGGAGCAAGTACTATTCTTTCTTTAATCATCTACATAATATTATAACAGATGATTGATATATTTACTTATTACCCCGCTGTTTCTTCAGCAGTTCTACAGCTTCCCAATATTTCTCTTCATTTATCCCGACACGACTATCTGTCTTTACCTGATAATCTTTTAAATCCTTGAATGGTCTGTCATCAAGTATTATGAACCTATCAATGTAGATATGATCTTCCAAATACTTCTTTATCTCTTCTTCCCTAGGTCCGTATAGTTCTTCAGTTTTACCTAATATCTCTATATCTTTATCAAGACCACCTTCATAAAGCATATCCTGATAATATGGCTCATTCTTCCATGAACTTATGACAACGATCTTCAGATTAAATTCCTTACATAGCTTATTGACGTATTCAATGCAGTTATTGTCAATGACAGATCTTAATAACTCCATTGAAAACTCTAGAGAGACAACACCGTCATAATCAAGAAACAGAACGTTATCCAGATCATCCTTCAGTTCTGTTATTCTCTTATGCTTGGATCTCATCAGGATCCTTTTCAAACTGTTTCTGTTAAGTAAGTCCGTGTGCTTTTCCTTTATCTATATTATAAATTAAACATGTGGGAGAATATGTTTCTCCCACTTTTTTCATACCTTATTTCTGATTCTTTTGTTCAATTTCTTTTATTAACAACTTTAATCCAGTAGGTGCTTTAGCAGTAAACTTACATTTTGGATAATTAGAACATCCATAGAACTTTGAACCAGCATTTGGACCTTTTGTCGCTGTTCTTAACACTAATTTACCGCCACATTTTGGACAGATTTCGTTACTGATATCTTTTTCTATTCTTTCCCGCTCCTGTTTTATCTCAACAACATGTTCTTTTTTCTTATTCGTATCAGAGTGACTCAATGAATCAAGTTTCTCAAATAGTGCATCTATCTGGCTTTCAGTTAATACTTTAGATTTTTCATTGATATCCATCTTAAGTGCTCTCATCAATTCACTTCTATAAATAACTCTACACGTTCCATCCAACTCAAGATTCTTAAACTCGCACTTATCACCAAATACAATATATGAATACATTGGCACAAATGAACCAACTATTTCCTTCAATTGTCTGATATGTGCCTTATTCTGGAGTACAGGATTATAAAACTGATGCTTTTCTATTCTACCTCTACCTGCATTCAATGTTTGAGTCCAATATCTCCGCTTTGATGATCCAAAAATGTATCCAATGTAATTCTTGGATTCAATTACATAAATACCTGTTTCATGTATCATTAACAAGTCTATCTCTGTAGTTGTACCATCATCTTTTGGAAGATAGCAGTTTGCCACACATTTATTATATCCAGGAACATTTACTAGTTTTTTATAGATCTGATATTCTCCTTTAGTCCCATTATTAAAGATTGTCCGTAGCCAGCTAGCACCAGACTGTTCATAATACTGTTCCTTTAAATCTTCCTGCTTTTCAATTTGGTTCTTTATTTTATCTAGTAAAGCCATAATTACTTACACATTTATGTCTGTTTTTTCCATTATACCTCATTTTAGTTGTATTCATTTATTCAATACTTACTTTTCGTAGAGATTTGCTTTTTTGTCAACATCAATAGATGTGTTAAAAAACAGCAGGCGCTCTGTGGTACACCTTCCTCAGATCGCCTGCCTTTTTTATGTTTGTCTCAATTTTGTTTCATTTTTGCCCTATTTCCTACTAGCAATTTAAAGGTGGATAAAAACGCTTTAGAAGCACAAATTATCTCCAAATCTGTCTACGCATAATCTGCCTTATGTAATTTGGGTTACTTTAGAGATTTATTACTCTAGAAAGACAACTGTTGAGACCGTCTAGGAAAAATCCAGTAATTGTCCAGATTAGTCCAGATTCGTATAACGGCCATTATGTATTTTCCCACAAAACACACTATACTCTCTATTAGCTCAGTTATAACTTCTTATTTGTGTTAGAATAATCAAGGTAGAGGTAAATAAAACCTGAGGAGGGTTACCATAATGAAAAGAACACTGTTAATAATATTGTCTCTGACTATGTGTATCTGTTTATCCGCCTGCGGATCATCAGATAATAAACCGGAACCGCAAAAGCCAGCTATCGACACTCCTGAAGAAAAGCCTGGTACTGAGCCTGAAAAAGATGTCATTTAAGGTAATGACGAGTGCGGATACATAACAATCAACATGTATCATAACATTCTGAAAGCCGGTACCAACGGAAGTGGCATTGTTCAGATTTATGCCACCAACAGCAGAACCCTCATCCAGTGGGAAATTCTGACGTTCACAGAGGGAGATGTTGATTTTGCCTTTGCTGCCGATTTCCTTCGCGGCACGTTCCATGATTCCGTCGACAATGACGGTAGTGCAATGTATTCCAATATAGTGGAGTCTGAAATCACTCTGGACGGTTCACGTTCCTTAAAGATCACTGCTGAAAAGAAAGACAAAAAAGATGAATATGATGCCATGACCGTTGCCGGTTACATTACCAACAACGCTGCTGGCAATTGGGTAATGATAACAATAACTACCGGTAAGGACAGCACCAAAAAAACGGGTGAATATAACCCGCCTCACTTAAATGAACTGATGGAAATGGTTGAGAAAACCTTCAGTAAGACAAAAGGAAACTAAATACTTATTTACGAAATATGAGGGTATATATGAGTAACACTTCAATTGGTCAGTATATCCTGGCTTCTCTGCAGAAAAACTACAGAGTAACGGAAAATGATCTTGGAAAAGATGCTTATCTGAGTAAGAACCTGATGCACTTCCACATCAGAAGCTTTGATGTTGAAGGATTAGGTCATCTCTGTTTATTTGACATGAAGGGAATGTTTGGCGCCATGAAAATGGAAACCGTCGTACTGGCGGACTGGCACCACGATGTTCCTCTTGTCAACCTTGACTACATAAAGGTATTCAATAACAAAACTCAATTAGCTGAGCTGTATGACACCATGATCGCCGACAGATGTGAACAATTACAGAGTGCCTGCCAGAAGATAAAGGATAATGACAAAGATCTTCCGGAATACATGTCGGGAGAACACTGGTATGACAGTATTCTTCTTCCCTGCTCATATGGTAAAAAGGTAAAAGCCAAAGAGACAAGAACAGACATCAGCTGTATGAAATACGTTGATGAATTCCTTGCTTATCTTAATAAGGCTGACAAGTGTGATCCTGAGATTAAAAAAGCCAACATCCGTAAGTTCGCTCAGGGATTACTGGATAACGGCGGCCCGGCCGTAAATCAGGTAAGAAAGATGTTCGGCGAAGAAGTCACCCAAAGACTTATTCTTGATTACATGTACGGTGTAGGTAAATAGAACAAAATGATTTATTCCTTCTAGAAAGAGAAATAAGATAACCTGTCTTAAAAAGCCACCAGTTGTTGGTGGTTTTGCTGTATTAGGAAATAAACTCTGTTTATGAATTCTGTTCTCTTTCTTTACTGCTTCTTAAGGTTTGCTCCCTTTCATCTTAAACCGGTGCCAACGTATAATATTAACAGGAGGTACACTGAACATGCCTGACAAACATATAGTGAAACGTATCATGTACATATTCCTGGCAGCGCTTGCCATATTTGCTATGGTTAATCTGTTCTGGTATCAGTTTAAGTATAAGCCTTACAAAGAAAAGACGATAAAAATGCATCTTAATGAAGACTCAGAGAGGCCAAGATATATTCTTAATGATAACGGATATGTTTACACTGTAAAAATGCCGGGTTATCTTTCCTTTGAGTCAGGGTACCTGTATGTAGTATCTGAAAGCCATCAGGATTCCGCTTCATTTGTCGCGGATGCTGATGGAAACCTGACAGAACTGAATATTCCTCATGTTGATATGTTCATCTGGCCACAACTGTTTTCCGCAGCTCAATATCGTGTAACAGCATATGAAGAAACTACGTCCAGCTGGATCATCATAAACTCCAATGGTGATTATGTCGCGGATGATTCTCAGAGCGAAGCCGAACAGGCCAAAGCGAAAAAACTTTATGAAAAATACATACAGGAAATACGTGAACTCCTAGATGCAGCTGTAAAGCTGTGGGGTAATAGTATTTAAAGTTTGATCTGTTACCATAAGATAAAACCAGATATTCATAGGCAAACACTGCCTTATATCACTAAACGCTGCAATATATGCAGATTTGTAATCACTGTTGCCACCAATGACCTCTTTATATTCAACATTTAAGTATCTAAATAAAGTCTTTGTCTAATCTAAACAAAAAACCTCATGGAACCTATTTCCAATGTGTAGTATGACTAACCTATAATAATCAGAGTATTGTTTCTTCTAAGGTATTGTATAACATAATACTCAATTATCTTACAAAGCTTTTGCTTTTCAGTTTTTTCTCCCAATACTCTTCTTCTTTTCTCCGTTTTTCTTTTTCCTGTTCAGGTGTATAGCACATGCTGAAGTATTTTCTCGCCCAGTCATTATCACGATAACTGCTGTATTCACTCATCTGACAGCCGTAGCATACATCATCTGCCATTTCAAGTATGACTTCTTTCAGTTCAAGATCACTTTTCCATTTATCTTCTATTGCTTCATATCCTAATAAAGCTCCCAGAATATTTCCTGTTACTGCTCCGGTAGAATCACTGTCTCCTTTATGGTTTACTGCCGCAATGATTCCTCCGGAGAAATCATTCTTGTAGCGTAATGTACAGTAAATAGCAATAGCCAGTGTTTCTTCAGCCACCCAGCCTTCACCTATTCTGTTGATATTATTTAAATCACTATCATTATTTCCTGCCAGCTTAACCGCAAGATCAATAATGGATGTTAACTCATTTATATGCTTATCATCCTTAAACAGTTTTTCAACTGTATTTCTTGCTTCAATAATGATTTCTTTCAGAGATCTTTCTTTATCTGGATAAACGATCCTGCTGATGATGTGTGTCAATACTGCTGCCGGCATGTATCCTAGAGAATTACCATGGGTTATTGCGGCGATCTGGGCCCCTTCCATGTCAAGCCATTCAATATCTCCCGGCTTGTAATCCAAAGCCAGAGGTGCAATTCTCATTACTCCTCCGCATCCCTTGCTGTTATTGACCGGGTTCCTGATATAGTCGTCTACATATTCCCCGTCATTTCTTATTGCTAGGGATGAAAGGCATGTTTTACCGGGAGCTCTCCAGCTGTACAGTTCCTTCACTCCTGACAGCCATGAGCTATTGCAATTCTTATCAAGGTCTGCATCGGTCATGAGATTCAATCCATCTTCAAAAGTCATTTCCTGGGTACGAAGCCAGTCCTGATAACTCATTGCTACATAGTCTCTTGGATTTCCCTGTATACCTCGCATCTCTCCTCTGGTATCACCCACTAAAAGCCCGTTAGCGGTAAACAGTGTCATCTGGGTATCATCGGATATCAGTGCCTTACCAGTAAATGGATCTAGATCGTATTCTTTGATTCCGCCTTCTCCATAACTCTCTATTAGTTCCTCTTCATCAAGAAACTCCACCGGATAGCCAAGCGCATCACCTATTGCGCCACCAATCATACAGCCTCTGATTCGGTCAAGATATACTTCTGTTTCCTTTATTCTCTCCTGTGCCTTATCAATTTCTTCCTGGTTCTCATCTCTGTAGAAATTGTCTCCTGCAAAATTACGGCAGAACTCTTTGAAGTTATACTGGTCTTCTGTTTTGTCAAGCACCGCAAAATCTACTCTTCTGAATAGATCTTTCTCTCTCAATCTGTTGTAATTCAGATCTTTCAGAGCTTTATAAAACAGATTAGAAATCACTCTGGCATCGTTACCGAAAGCCCCACAGCCCCAGGCCCCCAGAACAAGCATCTTGTAACCAAAATATGCAGAACACTTCAGCATTCCCATGATACGGTTATATACCATCTCCTGGTACTGTTTTTCACTCATTCCTTCTTTGCCGAAAGAAACCATCGGTGCGGCGCATGTCAGAACAGACACTATGACCGTTTCATCCAGAAGATTTCCGTTTTCGTCTTTTATGATCTCTACTTTCGGAGTAAAAATCATGGCATCAGATCCCATTCTGGTATCCAACCGGCGGTTGTAGTCATAATACTTCTCTGCTTTCCGGCTTTCCAAAGATAACAACAGAGAACTCTTTCTGCACAGGTCCTCTTCCTGCGCCCTGGCACCGTTTCTGACTCCACCGCCCGGATGAACAGGATTAGCCATATTCAGGACAAGAATCTCTTTTTTCTTTTCGTCATCAAATATGTAATCGAAGTCTTTGTAATGCTTTCTTGCCATGGTAAAAGAATCAGTGTTTTCACACCCGTGTCCGCATCTTCCTAACACAAAAGGTATGGGAGGATTACTGATACCTGGATCGTTGCTATGTTTTATAACATCCTCAGGCAGAAGAACAATGCATTCTTCCATTTCCTTTTTTGAAAGTTTCAGCTCTACTCTTCTGCCATTTTTCTCATAATATCCCTTTTCCAGAATCTGCAGTGTATCCTGCAGACACTGTATTTCACTGTCTTTGTTTCTTATCATTACCTGGCCTTCTTTCTTCAAAGCTTATTTATTCCGTTAATGATTCCGATAAATATATTATCCATTTTTCTTGTTTTCCTCATCTGGGTTACTGGCTTTTTCCAGATTCATCTCCAAAACAGTTGTTGCATCATGATCGAGTTCAGTGTAGGAATTCCTGTTGATAGTGTAATTATCGCCGTTTACGAAATCATGTAAGTAACCGTCTTTATACCCAATTATCAACAAGCCATTCTGGCGGCACTTTTCAAGGAAATCTTCACTCTCGTTTTCCATGACGGATATATCATCATCTTCAATCATAACTATTGTTTTTTCGTGATGGAAAGCCCCAGCACCCATACCAGAAAGGCCAAATGTTAATGCTGCACCATACTGTCCTGTCATTGATTTATAGATTTCCCTTGTCTTAAAGTACTGCTCTACCGCTTCTCTGACCGAAAAACCTTCATTTTTCTTAATGAAGTTGTATGTTGTGGCACTGCCTTTGATCTTATCATAGTTATTACGGCCAGTCATTTTATCGTAATAATCATAATAAGCGTCCACCTTCAGTAAAGCCTGAGCCAGTTCTCTTGCTTTTTCAATCTGTTCACGGTTTAAATTCTGCAGTATTTTCTCATCCGCAACTTCATATGCTTTTCTTATTTCTTCACTTTCCAGCAGTTTTTTTCTGATGTCATCATCTGATTGTTCAGACAGTTCTGAAAATTCCTTTTTCAAGTCAGTAATCAGATTATCGATGTTATGTGAATGGAAGTAAAGCCAAGGAAGTGTCAGAAGATGTTTACCGTCTTTCTGAGGTGCAACCCAGATCTTGACCTTGTTATCATCAGAGCTGTCCTGAAGAACGCATAGATCAGCTTCTTCAGAAACCCTGATTCTCTGTGCCGATACCTCAACATAAATATCCTGAGCTGTCTTATTGTATCTGATATCCATAATACTTACTCCCGGCATTTTCCTTAAGACTTCCTCTATGTCTTCAGTAGAAGAGACTGCTTTTTTGCCAAAGAAGCAGTATTTATAGAAATCCTGTGGCAGATCAATGGTATAGTCAGAGATATTAACGTAGCCAGCAAAATAATATCCGATAAAAATGTCAGCCTTAAAAGGATCATCTCCAAAGACTCTGACCAGCAGTGTCTTCTTTTCTCCCTCTTTTAAAGCTGTATTCCTGTAAATGGTTCTTTTTCCGTCCTGTTCTGACACCTCACGACAGTATTGTTTTATGTAAGCCAGTGCGTCAGAAAAACGAAGCATTTTTTCCGGTTTGTATGCTTCCGGATTTCTTATATCCGCATCAGCCTTTAGCCATTCAGACAGATTCCCGGCATTGTTTTTGGCTTTAGTGAACGCTACGGTTAGTTTTTCTTTTTCTTCTTCATTAAAGTCTCTGTTCATAAATCGATAGTTTATGAAAGTTCTCTTTAACAGTGCGTAAAGATCCTCCGGTTTAAACAGTATAAAGAAAAACTCTTCAACATTTATTATTTCTTCTGTTTTAAGTCCTGTTTTCTTGTTCTCCACACAGCAGGTTATTGTGTTTGCGTAACTAGCTAAGGAAAGATCTATATATTCTTTTACAAAATCATTCTCACCGCAGAAAATTCTGAAATGTCCTTTACCAATACCTGTTGCAGATGCCTCTTTGATGAATTCTTCTGAATCAAGCATATGAGAAAATTTAAAAACCTTACCGTCTTGTGGCTGATCCTGTAGTGTCGCAGAACTCTTTTGTTTTCTGCGTGATCTGACTGCCGTGACTATCACAAAACAGATTATAAGAAACTGAAGCAACGGAACAATAAACACCGGCATTATACTCAAACCTCTCTTTATATATAAATTATACTTTGAACAAAACGTTTATGTATATCTGATATAAAAAGTGTATTCCTGTTACAGAATACACTTTTGTTTTTTTTATAAAGCATTACCTCATGAGCTTTATCGTCTGAGTAAAGGTCCTTTCACTGCTGTCTTTCTGCACATCATATTCGTCTCCTTCTTTCTTGAAGTAATGATCAAACTTATATGTTCCGTGCAGAATTATCTCAACGTATGATAATTCTCCGTTATTGAATTGTACATCTATCTTTCCTTCACTTCCCATATCTGAGAATGCCGCTTTCTCTTCCAGACGGTATCCGACGTATTCATATGTTATATCTCCCGGTCCGTGATAGGTTCCTTCACGCATTGTTCCCTCATCTGCGTACATGCCATTGAAAGAATTCGGCTGGATGTCTGTTATCCTGAACCAGCTGCGGTTTTCAGCGTAGGCGTTCATAAGTTCACCGTAAATCTTGATCTCATCTCTGGTATATGTAACTCTAGCTTCGGTAATATCACGCTGTAGGTCAGCCCCCGTGAAAGACCAGTTCAGTGGCGACAGTATGATCGTTATCTTCTGGCCATCTATGATCACAGTGTTGCCATTAGGCCATGAGGTGATCTTGTACTCAGGATTATCCAGCAGAGAGTCAATGACATCGCCATCGAAATAACATGTCGCATCCTTATATAGATAGAGATTGTTGAAAGCGAGGGCTTGGGTATTGCCGCCCTGTTGACTTTCTTCATGTTTGCCGATGGTGATCTCTACAGGCAGTGATTCCCTGCCCATGCATCTGTTGCCATCATTGTCCTTGACATATTCGCAGATCGTAACAGCTACTGTCAGCTGCTTTTTGTCGGTATTCTTAAACAGTTCGCTCTTCGCAAATGTACGTGTTGTTTCAAACAGATCCTTAGCTATTTCAGTCTCAAGGATCTTATTTCCATCAGCACTTATCGTTAATAAATAACCATCAATAATACCTGCCTTGGCCATTCTGTCAATTGCCGGAAGCTTGACAGCCAGGTCACTTTCTTCTTCCTTAAGTTCAACTGAAGGAGTGACACCAAAGACCCATAATGAATAACCGACCTTCATGTTCTCGCCCTTTTCGAGCTTGCCGTAGATCTCACCGATTATCAGGTTTGTGATGTTGCCGAAATATATACCATTAGGAGTATTGACAAAGTCATCAGCCAGCGTCAGTAACTGGATTGATGAATGGTTCTTACGGAATCCATCATCAACAACCAGAAAACCTGGCAAGTGTAAAATCCTCTCCTCTTTCTGGAAACCTCTTAATGTCAGATAATAGCTGCTGTCTTCATCCAGATCAACATGATGATAATCTCCGCCGTTGAGCTTGATCATGTTCTTTGGATAATAGGCTCCTTCATAGAAACAGTTTACTGCGCGTGACATGATATCATTTCTTCTGGATATCAGCCATTTACGGTAGTAAGTATCAAACTCTGCTTCCGTCAGCTTGAAGACTGTCCTCAAGGCATCAGATACCGTAGCCTTTAATACAAAACTGCGGGCTTTCATTAAGGCATGTGGATTGGATACAACCTTCGGGAACTGCTGCTGAAGATACATTATGAAATCTCCCAGCATGTATCCTTCCCTCATCTTGACCGTATCGCCAGCTATTGTGCCTTCCTTTACCGGTTCATCGTCAATTGGCAGACGCAGTGTATCCCAGTTTATTTTTTCAGTCAGATTAGGATCGGTTGTGATGATGCCGTTTGTCTGATAATATTTCTTGGCATCTCTTTCCAGAACCATTGTTACCATTTCATCATAACGCGGATCATCAGACAGCTTATTTACCAGCGGTGCCGATAATCTGTATCTTTCCTGACAGACATGGAACAGCTCATGAGTTATCGTTAACAGATAGTTGTCCTTGTCCTCCTGAGATCCCATGGCCTTATGAGGCCATAAGCTGACTACCGTCTGTAGGATCTGCTTGCCGGCTTCTCCCAGCTTGTCTTTATTTTTATCATCATACCCGTCGGCACGTACCTCGAAAATAACCTTTGTGAAAGGCATACGTATCTTCTGAACACCACCCAGATAGTTATAGGCTATATTGATTTTGTTAATTGTTTCCGTAATCGCATCAGGCAGCTTGAGTCCCTGTTTCAGCTTCATGTATTCTTCATCAGCTTCAAGAAGGTTTTTATAATATGAGGCCATTTCCTTGTTCTTGGCCATTTCAGAGGCGTTTTTGATCACCTTTCCGTACTCTTTGGCTTCGTTTTCATACTTCAGTTCAATCTCATGAATGCGTTCCAGCTTAGCGGCATCATCAGGCATATAATCGCGGGAAGACCACCAGATCTCATATGTGCCGTAATCTGTCTTGATCGTCTTGGCTTCAATGAATCTGCCAAGCTTATCATGGCGCGATCTGAAATAGGCAGTCTGTCTGTAGTAATCAATGACCTCTGCCCCCCTGTAAACAACTCCGCCTATTAGAAGCAGGCCCATGATGACACTGTTCTGACGGGCTGTAAAAACAGCCTTATTATCATTAATGGTTACCGCATATTCATACATGCTTCCATCATCACCGACTCTGGCAACAGAGAAGGCCGGCCAGAAATCAGGATCGATTCCCAGTTTTTCCAGATCTATTTCTACCTCATATGAGCCCGGTATCATTTCATCGTCCTTAAGCCCGGCATCAACCTCCCAGGCACATACCGGAACGACCCACTCAGCCAGAAGATCCTCTTCTATCTGAGCAAACTGTTCAGGAAGTTCTTCAAGGCTGGTAAACCTGACAGTGGTATCTGTATTAAAGGCACCCGCTTCAGCACTGACGGTTATTCCTTCCAGCGGTGAAGACGTAAATGCCCGGGAGCTGCCGGAATACTCAGGAAGCTCATCGTTGTCAACAGGTTCGGGATCGTTATTATCCGGTACAGCAGAACTCTGTCCCCTGACCATCATGAAATCACCGGATTCTTCCTCCGATAACCACATGGTCGCAATCAGGTATTCCTTTCCCTGCCACATATAATATCTCTTTATGACAAGCACACAGTCATTACCAGTAAGCTTTAATTCTCTGTTTTCATCAAAGTCACCGCCAAAAGGCTCGTATCCGGTATCATCATCTGTTTCTTCAAAGAAATCTTCACCGTATCTGGCAATCCTTGGATGCAGAACGATTTGAATGCGCGGATCTGCGTTATTGTCTACAGTCATCTGCGCAAAACCCAGTTCATCAAACATGCCGTCATCGCGGTTTATCTTCAGATCATACCTCCAGAGACCATCAGCGTTTCCCAGCGCGAGATTTGTCCTGTCTTCCGGAAGTCCTTCATACATTATCTGCGCATAAAAGTCCTCAAACTCTTCAAAGCTGAGTTCGCTGACATTGTAATCCGTATTCTGATTATTGTTGCCAGGTGAAGGCTCTGAAGCCCGGGAAGATCCGCAGCCGGTTATCATCAGCATCACAAGCAGTATTATGATTATCTTTTTCATTTATGGTCTCTCCTGTTCACAGCAAATCACCATTATCATCTTTGTCATCTTTTTTAAAAGACATAGTACATGGATGTTATATGATAATGAGTTCAGTAATTATAGCTTCATTATACTTGATTCAAATCTCTTATACCATATAATGACATCTGTCCCATTTGAAAAGCACCCGGCTTCACAGTCAGGTGCTTTCAATTGTTTAGCTGTCTGATAATGTAGATATTTTAGTACCAGCCGCCTGTAATGGCATGCAGTAAGGCATCTGCTTGTTCTGACAGGTCAACTTTCCATTTGCCGTCATCTAAGATCAGAGGCAGATCGACATAGAAATCAACATCATCAGTATTCTTTCTCTTCTCATCAACAAGCTTCTTCAGTTCTTTCTGAATTGCCTTTTCAGACTTTCCGTCAAGGCTCATTGAGATCATCTTTGCCGGAATCAGAATAGCCAGGTCAGGCAGTACTTTAGCCCAGTTTTCAGTTGTTATCTGAACTCTCGCCTCTGCTTCGTCTCCGTCCTGTTCTACTTCAACTACCTTATATTTGAACTCGAGCATGTACTTTTTAAGAGTCTTGCCAATCTCTCCTAATGATTCTGTTTCATCAATGATCTGGATCAGTTCACCAAGAACAGAGTTTTCCCCGGCTTCGCCGATATAGATTTTATCAAGAAGCTTTTCATCGTTTTTCTTGATAGCTGACATAAAATCATTGGCAGCCTGTTTTGGACTTCCTTTACCGCAGCCTGCAAGAGATAAGACCATTAATACTGCTAATAATGAACATAACAACTTCTTCATTTTTATACTACCTCCGTAATTATAATGATTCTTTGTTTCAGTATAACACTTGTTTTGCGTGCTAACAATTATTCCCCTCTTTTAGATAGGATATCCGTCGGTAACGAATGGAGATTCGCCGATGAAAATCGTATCTCTGATGATCGGATATTCTTTTTCATAGAGGATGAATCCCAAACCTCTGGCATCATTTGCTTCTCTGAAACGTGCTTCCTGTCTTTCGGCAGCGGCACGTTCACCCAGCATATACAGATACTGTACTTCAACCCAGGCAAGCATTCCCTTGCTCATGATTTCATACCTGTTACCCTTTAACTTAGGGAATTTCTTCTTGTCATCCCAGTTGATATACTGCCACGCCGTAGTCAGAGAGTGAGCTAAGGCAACGATAACTGACAGACGCGGTGCTGAGTTATCCAGGCAGATGAGAACTTCCTTGCCCTTGTCAACATATACTGAGCAAGGGACAAAGATACCGTTTCCCGGTTCTTCCTTGGTTAACAGTTTCCATTTCTTCTTCAGCTTGCGCTGGCTATTTGTTCCCAGCTGGACAGGAAGATCAATGGTAACACCAAAGAAGGTTTCAAAATCTGTAACAACCTTATCATAGATTGCTTCAAGATCTTCCAGAGAGTTCAGCAGAGTTCTGCTGCAGCTTGTACAGCGCAGGTTACCTTCCGGCAGTCTGTAGTAGTCGACACCCAGAATCGGTCTGCCGCAGAACAGACAGTACATTCCGTTATTCTCGGTTCCTACAGCCATCTTATTGATCTTGGCGTAGTCCTTGCTGTAACGGGCCTTGCTTAATTCACCCCCGTCAAAGCCAATACCGTTTAAGAATGATCTGGTTCCTGCATAATCAGTCTTAGGGTTTGGTTCCTTGTCACCATAGAGCAGATAGGCTCTTTCATGATAAGGTCTCGGAATTCTCTGTCCGTATTCATCAACTTCAGGAGTTACGGTTTCTTCCTGATTCTCTGCAGATTCAGCTTCCTGAACAGGTGTTTCTTCCAACGGCAATTCTTTTTCAATAATATCATCCTTCATCATTGTCGTTTTCTCCCTCATCATTATTTTCTTCATCTGCAGGTATTTCTTCAGAGTCTTCCGGTAATTCCTGTTCTTCTTGTGTCATTTCAGGAATATTTTCAAACTCTTCTACTGCTTCTTCCAGACTTTCCGGTAAAACCTGTTCAGGTTCAGTGTTCTCTTCGTATTCTCTTTCTGCTTCCTTTTCTTCAGAGGCTTCATCATATGAATCGAACTCATCTTCAGGAACAATATCCTCTTCTTCAAACTCATCGTTATCAGTTAAGTCTTCTGTTTCCTCAAGCCTGCTTTCAGCCACCGGAGTTTCCGGTGCTTTTCCTTTTTCTTCTTTTGTTTCGCTGTCCTTCTTGGCTTTCTTATCCTTTTTACCGAATAATGAACGTATCCAGTCAATGAAGCGGCCAAAGAGCGACTTTTTCTTCTTTTCCTGATTCTCGTTTTCTTCGAGTCTTTCCAGAGCTTCTTCCATGCTGCTGACCTTAGCCTCAGACTGCTTGGCTTCAGGTGGAGCAGCACTCTCTTCTCTCATTTCCTCATCCCATGCCAGGTAATCGGCGATGATGTTCAGAATACGCTGTATATTTCTCTCAACAGTTACTAATAGACCAATGTCCAGCTGGCTGTCTTCGATGATGTATATAGCCTTTTCGCACTTTTCACAGCCTTCAGTGAATTCCATGCTGTAGGTTAAAGGTGCTTCTGATTCACCAGGAGTTACGGCACTGATGAATGAGCGGTTCTCCGCAAACAGTGTAACGAATACTTCGTTGAGCAGATTGGTCAGTGCTCTTTGTACACCGTCAGTGAATTCTTCACCGCGCTTGGAGAAATCAAGTTTCAGTACGCGCTTTTTGAAATACTTTCTGTCAGGAACGCCTTCGATCTTGACCAGATCGCCATGGGCGAAATCATTAAAGGCTTTCATCTTCCAGTAAGCTGTGGTCTGAGCGGTAAAGTTGGCAAACTGGTAGCTTACATCGATACCGTTAACGCTCTTTACTTCACCAAGCTCATCGGAATCGCTCAGGCTTTCCATGATATAGTTACGAACCTGACGATAGAAATATCTGCCGTTAATGTGTTCAGATGCTCTGCGGATCATGATTCTGTTATCAGGAGTAACAGAGACCATTTCATAGTACTTACCGTTTAAGGTAAAGAACTGACCCGGAAGGTATTTCTGGAAAATATGACCCTTAAGTTCAGTGCCGATATAGTCTGCCTTGCCTTCATGCTCGGCAACATATTCAGCGTTCTGTAAGTCCTTTAGGATATGACGGACGAAGTCCTTGTTTTCAATGGCGTAAATACTTTCAAATACGCCCTTGCTGACGGAGTACTTACGGGAGAATGAGATGGTATCCTGTCTGGTAAAGACATATTCCCTGCATTCTTCTGCATCGTAGACACTGATGATCGGGTCTTCGTTCTCGTCTCTTTCCGCATTAATGGTTTTACCGAATAATGTACAGATCTCGTTCCAGAGAGTTTTCTCCGGTGTTCTGTTATCCAGACCTATCAGCAGCAGTTCTTTCTTCAGATCTGCTTCGTTGATTCCTTCAATATATAACTTAAGGAACAGAGTCAGGACATTATTACGTTTGGTTCTGGCATAGTCTGCTGTGATATAAGGAATAGCCTTAGGGTCAGCATTGAATATCTCAGAGTTATTTGACATGTAATCTCTCAGCAGGTATTCCGGAGAGATGACATTGACGAATCCCTGTCTCTTCGCTATTGTCGCGAAGACACGTCTGGTTTCAAACAGGTTATTTCTGTCATCCTCAACCACAACGAAGGAATAATCACTTGCTCCCTCATTACACATGTTGAATGATGTGCGGAAATACCTGTCAAAGGCTTCCTGAGTTGCCGGCAGTTCAGCATAGCTCATCAGATCAAAATAATACTGCTTGGCGATCCAGTGAGCATCCAGAACAGGATATACCTCACCGCCATACCAGGTGCTTCTCTGTACCTGATTCTTCAGGGCGACCATTGACAATTCTGTACCGATACCCAGGTAACGGCTGACACCCTGTACGATACGGTGCTGCAGATAATCCTTATCAGCAGCCCAGTACATATAAGAGCTCTTGCCATGCGGGTATTCTGTGGCGGATACTTCCGTGATGTTGGTCATCAGGATGTGTGACAGTGAGTCAACCAGTCCGTCGCAGTTTCTGTCAACAGAACAGAATGTCATAGGTCTGGTCTTGCCGCAGTTCTTAACTAACAGAGTTAAGCCTATCTGAGCAGTTGTAACCAGCTTTGACGGTTCAACGATAAACAGGAATGTTACATTCTTCAGGAAATCCAGATTTGCTCTGTGCATTTCCAGGTTGTGTACACCTGATCTGGAGATAATGCCGATATCAGGTAATTCTTCACCTTCACGAGGCTTTTCACCAAGTAATTCGATCTTCCATTCGTTAGGAATTCTGGTAGCCTCGCGCATTCCTCTGGCACACCACTGTGCCAAATCATCTGCCGTACCGTGCATGCCTAAGATGATCAGAACCTTTCCGCCCTGTAATAAGGCACGATTCATGGCATAGAACACATAAGGTGTCAGGGAATCATAGAATGGCGTATTGAACAACAGGCTCTTTCCAGATGCCAGCTCAAAACCGGAACGTACATAGTCGTTATCCGGCATTAAACCGTTGGCGATCCTCATTCTTATGTACTTGGCATAGTTTTCGCCAACATGCCCGCCATCCTTCTCGATCTCTGTCAGCAGATCTTCGATTGTGGATCCGGAGACAGATTCGACATTGTAAGTCATACCGTCTGATAAAAGCTTGTCCCCAAACAGCTTGTGCAATGGCTTACGTAATAAATCGTAGTCGCCGGTTCTGCTGGATACTTCTCTGTTCAGAGAAACAGAACTCTTGAGCTCATCCTTTCTGAGGCCCTCAATGAAGAATGCCAGTTCTCCAACGATAATGACCGGGAATACAGGATAGAACGGAGCCTTTATCAGATTTTCCTTGACCAGTACTCCTGAGATGTTAAGAGCCATGAAGGAAATGATTATTCCGCCATAGTAGACGACCTTCAGGAAAGTTCTGGCCTGGGAGAAATGTCTCATTATATACCACCGGTCGTCATTTCTGTCATATTCATAGAAGATCGAAATAATCTTGCCCATGATGGAATCTTCCTCAATATCCTTGCTCTTGAAGAATGCCAGTGCAATTCTCTTAACATTGATATAGGTTTCCAGAATGACGATATTGCTGGTAAATAACAGTATCAGATTCATGTGTCTGCTGACGAAATCACGGACGATATTCACATATTCCGTTGGGACTCTGAACAGTGTCAGTAGAGTAACCACTCTCAGAAGCAGATTGGTCAGAAGATTGTTTATCTGATTTAAGAAGGCAAAACAGGCAATGCAGTAAATCAGTGCGATCAACGGCATCCGGTACTGCTTATAACGTATTGCCCTCTTTGTGTTGGTTTTTCTGTTGATGTTGACAAACCACATTAATGGTAAAGATCCCAACGCAATCCTTAAGAAATAAAGTATGTTACTTATCATAAACATCCTCCATCTTCAGCGTAATGCGCTTAACATAGCTGGAAGGAACCTCTACCTTGTTTCCAGTCATTAAGAAATCAACCTGACGGAAGTCACCGGCCAGGAATGGTGCCGGATATTCGTACTCCCTCTTTAAGTTGAAGTCATAATCATAAGGTCTTATCATGTCATCATCATAATAAGTCCTGTCAAGAATATAGTCGCTGTAGTTCTCCAGTAAAACGGCACGTTTCTTGCGAATATCTTCTTCGTGTTTCTTGCGAATCCGGATACTCTTGGCAAATTCATCCGGATGAGTTTCATGATAATACAACGCCGCATTTCCTCTTCTGACATTGCAGATAGCACTGAAATACTTTGAGAATGAATTCATGGTATTTCTGATTCTGCCCAATGCTGAAGTAACCTCATCGTTAAAGTCAGTAATTGCACTGACAAGAGGAATACGTAAGACAATCAGAGTAACAATCATGATGATCAGTACAATTGCCAGCATGATGAGAATCATCGCAACAGCTGTACGGGTACTCTGTCTTGTTGCCATATTACTGAATAATAACGGTAAGAAGCTCAGGAAGAACAGTAACAGTACTACTATTCCGAGTACGATCTCGGAAATCTTGTTCATTCTGGTTTCCATGATCTTCTCAACCTTTTTGTATTTTTCGTTAACCGGCTTCATGTAGATGGATGAATCGCCAATATCCGGTAAAGGCATATTGAACATCTCATTCTCTTCATTCTCAGTATATTCTCTGAGATCATCCATCTGGAAACTGTTAAGTCTGTAGACGTTTTCACCACTGACTTCACTGAAATAACCGATCTTCTTTACGCTCTTGCGAATGGACTGCGCATGCTGCTTGATAATGTACGCCATTTCTTTTTTGATCGTGGAGTAATAACTGCTCCATTTCTTGAGTTCATTATCAGGGCAGTCTGATGCCAGTCCGTAATGCTCGCTTTCATCAACGATATCCATGTTACAGTTCTGATCCAGAGTAATTGGAACATCTGTTGGTACAAGGAATAACGCTGCAGCTTCCTTATCTGTCAGTTCACCCGGCACATCGGCTTTTATCCTGTCGATCTCATTCTCTATTACTTCAATAGTTGAGGTCAGTTTCTTCTCATAGGAAGTAGCCATGATGTTGAGCGGTGTATCATCGTTTTCCAGATCTAACAGATACAGACGCCTTGCCTGCATAACGCTTGCCGGCATAGGATTTGACGAGAAAACAAGCACAGCATAAAGAAAGCGAATATAATCACTTCTGTAATTTCGATGTGATTGTGGAAGCACATCGAATACCATAAAACGCATCTGATCGAAATAAAGATTTCGGTCAGCGAATTCCGAATAATCATTGTTTGAGTGAACAACCCAATAGTTATCCGGGCTGAAAAAGCCGTTTTCCGTTATACGTTCTGAGATGCCGTATATTTCAGTTGGATGTGCGATATTAATTGAATCCTTGCCAACCAAAGCACGGCGAATCATCTCTTTCAACCTTAATTCGCTTTTGTATAATTCCCGCTCTTTTAACTCAATCCTGTTGTTGGTCTGACCAACACCTTCACGTTTGGAGAGTTCCCGCAGCGCCCATTCAGAAGTGTTCAGGCTGTTGTTAACATCCCTGAGAACATATTCTGTTGGTCTAAAACACAGCCAGGTGGTTAAGCGAGTGAGTGGCTGATTAATTGCCCTGCTGTATACGATATTTTTAGCTTCAGCTAAATCCTCGTAATACTCTACCCAGGCATTTTCCCATTCCTGCCATACATCATTAAGATTATCATCAGGTTTTTCAAGGCCGGTATTTTCATCGATACTGGTTCTGCCCTGAGGGTTTTCAGCTGGTTTTTTAAGAACGGCAATTTCATCGTAATTGTTTTCATCAAAAGGATTCTGCTGCTTTTTCTGTTCGTCAGAAGTTGAATGGATTATAACAGCTCTCCATTCCTTTGTTCTGCCAACAGCATTGAGCAACTCGGGGACAGCCTCCTTAAGAGTCTGCCCCTCGGGTTTCCACTCACAAAATTTAAGATTGCGATCTTTTAAGAACGGTTCGAAGAATAAACTATTATCCTTTTTTATGGCATCAATGTGGTGTTGTTCTGCTATTAACACCGTAAGCATAATTTTTCTCCGTTTCTAATGATTAAGCTTTTTCGTTGAATTCTTTTGCCACCTTATCAAGCAATGCTTCATAGTCCTCTGGCTCTGGTGCTGACATGATAACGTCTCTGATCTTGCGCTGAATGATGTCAATTACCGGGTTTTCTGTTGGAGCCGGAGCATTCATATATTCCTCGAATATCGGATAGTCCTTCTTCAGCTGATTCAGCTCATCAGTAAGTCTTGTGCAGAGAACGAACTTGACGTCGTTTTCCTTTTCCCACATTGAATACTCTTCGCTGAATACTTCAATTACAGAATCAACCATTGTGGTGATTTCGGAAATGAATCTGGCTGAATTTGGAAGTGAGCAATAGAACATCATCGGAATAGTAAACAGGCTTGTCTGGTTCTCCAGATACTGTTTCTCGTCATCTTCCGGAACTTCTTTTGTTCTGTAGTCAATGACTTTACCAAGCTTGATACGTTCCTCCTTATTAGCCTCTAATACCTTCTTCAGGTTATCGAGGCTGGCCTGTGTTCCGTCATAAGCAATTAAATGCTTGCGGTTACGTTCGATTTCCTCAGCTTCTGGGAAGAATTTGAAGATATTGAAGGATGCCATGTCACGGAAGAATTCTGTATCTTCATAGTTGCAGTTCTTAGCTTCACTCATAGCTCTCTTGCGGCTCTTTGCCAGACCGATGTCTTCAACAACCTTGGCGTTGACATAGAGTGCATCGAGGATCTCATAGAATTCGTCACACATTGTTCCGTTAGGTACAACCAGTTCAACTTCACGGTTTTCAGTATTCTTATACAGATATACTTTCTTGCCGTTTGCTACAGCGGAAAGCTTCTTCTGCTGGATAACGTTATGGATGATACCATAGATGAATGACTTGTGAATTCTCTTAATTACTGACTGCTGATACTTGAAATCTAATTCAGGCATGCTCTTGATTGAGTCCCAACGCTTGTCGATATGTGTTGAAATAGCGGCATTCTTGGTTGAGTCAGGTCCAATCAGCTTGGAGTATTCTGTGTATGCCTTATGATAAGTACCGGCATTCTTATGTCCTGTTTCTGTATCAAACGGAGCAGCGAATTTCTTCAGCTTATCCGGTGTCAGGTTATACAGAGCGTTGTAGAAATGCAGTTCATATTTGGAAACTGTATCAACAGCTTCACCGTTAGGAATAATATCCTTTACACGGAACTTACGGTTGTCAAGGAGTGACTTGTTATAAGCACATACCTTGATTTCACGAGGTTCTTCGTTAGCAAGACGCTGGATTGATGGTGCAGCAATTCTTGCGCCCATAGCAACAACTTCTTCGATATGACGCTGGGCATCCTGAACAGTTACCTGTTCGAATACCTGTGAGTTATCACCGTTTTCGTTGCGGATACGGATACGTTCCTGTAATCTCTGTTCAAGTTCGATAGCTCCGATAATATCCTTATCGATGTCATCGCACTTTTCACGGACAGACTTCTTGAAGTACCCGAGAAGGATATCTTCAAAGATATTGACACGTGGGTCTTCTTCAATGTATCCGTCTCCGGATCTTTCCAGTTCCATCTTGAAGATGGCGTTCTTCTTGACTGCGTCAAAAATGTTGCCGTTGATCTCGGAGTTGAGCATTGTTGTTTCTTTCTGAGCCTTCTGCAGAGAGTACTTGCTGAGTTCTTTCAGCAGATCTTCTGTAGCACAGACATTAACGAATGAGTCACCCTTCTTATACTTTAACTCGTCGACCAGGTCCATCTGGTTACGGTTCAGTTCTTTTACCTTATCAGTAAAGTTATTGAAGAAATCCTCAAACTCCTTAATGTATGCCTTGATATATTCATATCCCTTCTTATAGGCGGCATCCTTTGCCAGCTTCTTGCAGTAATCATCAATTGCTTCAAAGTATGCAGGAACATCCTGATCGGCTTCTTCATAGTACTTGTTAAAGCCTTTCAGCTTCTGAATTGCAGTTGGCTTCTTGTCAAGAGAAGCTAATGCTTCAACACCTATAGGTTTTTCTTTTGTGAACTTGTATGAATATGGTTTGTTCTTTAATTCCTCTAATGCTTCTGCTGCCTTGCCGGCTTCAGGGTTACGAACTGCCTTCAGGAATGCCTCTTCCAGCTTATATAATGCAAATCTGGCTGCACATGGATGGAATATCTCATCCTGTGCATTCTTGATTACTGATTCAATGCTGTAGGCATCCTTAATGGCTGTAGTTTTCTGCTCGTTTGTAAACAGACCTTCAACCCAGCGCTCTACTATACCGGTGACCTTTGAGTTACCGTCTTTGTTCTTTGCTTCAACGCAGGCACGATATCTGCTCAGTGCATCAAGAGCAGTACTTACTTTTTCATCAGGGTTAGTAGCAAAGCCTTTTGACTCATTGTAGTTGCATGCATCATTATATGCGCTCCGGAAAGTGCTCTCAGTAACAACTACTCTCTGGGCCTCTGCTTCGAAACTCTTCTGGAAATCCTTTATCTTTTTCTCTATTCCGTCAAGCTCATATGAGTTAACTAAGTCCTTGGAGAAAGAGTCTTTGTTATTCAGAACAGTGTCGGTATAAACTTTACCGTGGCTGTCCCATGTTGACATAGGGATACCAAGCTTCTTCTGTTCAGCCTGATATGATTTGTACTTCTTGTCATACTTGGTCCATTTTGAAGCTTCGCCTTCACCGCCGATACTGTCAATAGCCAGATCATAAGCGACATAGTCAGCGATCTTCTGATAAGGATAGCAAATAACGCCAGCGCCGATACCGCCGAAACGGTTTCTGCCATAGTTACCTGGCTTTGTCATTTCCTTGATAATGTTGTCTTCTACTGAGAAGGCCTTTTTCTGCATTGGGCCAATGTTCTGTTCATATAAAGCCTGGGCAGCCTGATCAATATACTGATTGAGGCTTATCATTGTGCTGTCTTCAGCGTCCTGACCATCCATCAGGAAGCAGAAGTCCATAGGCAGAAGAGACAGAGATTTTCTCTTATCAGACCCGGCAATAGGCACATCAACCTTTAATCCGCCAAACTGCTTCAGGTCTTCGTCCATGTCAATAAATCCGCCGCCCTTCATCATGAAGGCGTTCAGTTCCTTTATTGTTGCATAAGCATTTCTGGCCTGGCTGTCACGTTCAGTCTGGGAATCAATGACACTGTCCAGTGTTTCAGGAAGAAGGACAAGTGAACGAACGATCAAGCTTGTATTAGGATATTTTTCCTTTACATAGTCACGGATGAACATACATAACGGGAGAAGAATACCAGAGCCTGTACCACCGGATGCAGTGGATGCGATAACAACACGCATAGCCTGTTTCATGTCTTTTCCTGTTTTTCTGAACAGATCATCGATTGACTCATATAACGGACGAATATGGCCAGTCTTAATGGTTGAGTTCAGAGCCAGTCTGGAAATAGCTCTTACCTGTCCGGCACCTTCAGAAACTGTCTTGTCATACATAACAGCGTTCTTAGGGAACCAGTTCTTTCTGGCATCTTCATCATAGTCCAGGTAGCTTCCTACAGTCTGGGTGTTAGAAGTCTGAACATATCTGATTTTTGACTTTCCGGCGGCTACTCCTGACAAGTCATTAACGTTTGTATCCAAGCAGACGAAATTGATGTTTTCCTTCTCTGCCGGAGCACACAGATCGGCAACTTTCTTAACAATCTTGCCGCCTGTTCCACCGATACCGACAAACAAAGTTGGGGCTACAACTTCATTTGCTTTCAGTTTTTCTTTCTCTACTGCCATTTTTTCTCCTCCTATTTAAAAATCTATATTGGCTTTGTTTATTTATTTTTTCTTGTTAAAATTCAGTTTCACAGAAGTTGAGTATTCTGTGTTCTTACCATTCAGCATCATTGTTCCACTGTATCTGACGGTCGTTCCGTTCCTTACATCGAATGTCCGTTTAGTGTTTCTCCTTGGTACTAATCTGTGGGTATCTTCATCATACTCAAATTTGCCCCGTGAACCGATTGATGCTTCAGTAATTGTCGTGCTGCCGCGTTTTTTGACAGACTTGGTATCGACTTCAGCTACTCTCTTGGCATGTGGAGTCATTATGTAGCTTTCTTTACCCGGCTTGACATCCATGGTAAATCCGGTAATTACCCCACTGTATTTCGCTGTGATTATTATCTGTTTTCCGTCAAGTTTTGCATCAAAGCTCGTATTCCGTGTAACATCATCACCGTCAACAGTCATATGGCATGTCCTCTTAGTGGTATTCAACTTAGTAGGTAATGCCTTGATATGCAGAATTGCCCATATCAGTAACAGTCCCCGCAATGATCCTGCTGAGATTGCCAAAATCTTCAGCCACTTAGGAATAGAACTTATAGTTACGTAATCATGTGCTTTCAGCGTTTTTGTTCTGCCTATTTCATCAGGAACATCTGCTTCACATGAGATACGATACTTATCACTCTTTAATGAACTTGTTTTATGTAAGTAGATCAGGAAACGGGAATGATCCGGATCTGCTTTTACAGTGTATTCAATGCCGCCTGTATCTATATTGAGTTTGACTTTTTCAAGAAGTTCAGGGCTCAGTTTATTGCCGTTGTTTCTGATTTCCAGACGCAGAGGTTCGCCCTCTTCTATCTGGCTCATAACATAATAGTTCTGATCAGCAATCAACTCTATCTCCGGTCCCCAGTTATCAACGATTGAATAAACTACATTAACCTTCAATGATTCACTCATTTCACTGGCAGGTGGTGTATATTCAGCCCAGACTGGAACGCTGAAAGTACCCAGTTTAGTATTCTCCGGAGCGTTTTGATCTTTATACTCCAGATATATTTCGTAGTGATCACCTTGCGGAAGCTTTTTGAACTCTGCCCCACTTACACTTGAATCCCATCTCAGTATAACTGCCTCTAAGGTTTCTCCGGTAAGTTTTTCACCCATATAGAATACTTCAGCTCTGAATGGAGTTTCCGTTTCCATGGTGGAAAGATGATACTCTTTCTGGCCTTCTGTTATGACTAACTTAAGGTCTCCTGAAGGTCTTGGTCTGACATTCAGACCACCGTCAGGCCATCCGAAGTCGGCAGAGCTCTTGTAAATCTTATAGCCGCTTAAGAATGTCATCAGCATATCAGCGTTGAAGTTATCATCCATCTTAAGGAAGACATTGACACTGCCACTCTTATCATTGCAGTTGATGTCAAATGTTTCACCGTTAATGGAATAATGGCCTTCATACTTGGTATCACCGATTAAGTCAGACTGGGTATATTCACCGGTCTTGGCATCCTTCATACCGAAGCTTATAACATAGTTGCCTTCGTATAGGTCTTCCGGACGGACCTTTACACCGTTTTCATCGGTGAAAGTGAATTCCATGTCAACATCCGGTTCATAGTACGCTTCCATGTTAGAAGCGTTACCGGAATAGCTGACTGTGTATTTGCCAACAGGAAGATCGGTGTATGTAGTCATTACGCCCTGCAGCTTCTTGTCTGTCTTGCAGCTCTTGGCGTATTCTCCGCCAACACCGTTTTCCGGGTATTTTGTATCGTAACTGTTGATTGGGATTACTTCTCCGTTTGGCCCTGTCAGTTTTACATCAGAGATCTTTTCACCCTGAATGAACAGGATCAGCTTGCCAATGGAGACATCTATATCGATATCCTGACCCTCCAGGTGGCTCTTCGGCATTGTGTCACGGCCGAAGATGAGGTTGCACATCATGGTTAACTTGGAAAGAACCTGTGCACTGTCGGAGACCTTTTCAACAAGTAATGTATAATTTCCTTTCGGAGTGCAGCTTGGCTTTACAGCCTGGCTTCCGATGCCCAGATAAATGACGTTCATGTCCTTGCTGTAAGGCTCTAAATACTCATCTTTCAGAACCTGGGCTGTCTTGTTGCCGAGGTTTTTATCGTTTTTATAGAAGGAATCACCGTCAGTCAGGACCAGCAGCCATTTCTGTCCGTCTTCCTGCATCAATCCTTCATGAGCTTTTTGAATGGCTTCAACAGGAGTTCCTTCTGCATTTTCAGTAAAGATACTTCTGATCTTCTGTGCATCTTTCGGTCCGTTCAGACGCAGAGGGTTATTCATGTCATATTGCTTGCCATCAACGGTAATAGGGTGCATTGGATAAATGGAAAGCTTATCAGATTCATTAAGCATGGACGCAAAAACTTCCATTGCATAAGTTGCTCTGGACCATGCGGTATTACCGTTAATGTACATGGATCCGGAGTTATCAAATACAATGGCAATTGAGCGCTTTTCCTGCTCTTTTTCACCATAAGCAAAAACAGGCAGATTAACTGACTGCAGAAATAAAAAGACAATTAAAAGTATTATTGTTAATTTCGCATGATTTTTCTTCATTTTATCCCCTCAAAAATACAGAGCACCTATTATATAATAGCTTTTTTATTATAATATTTCGAAAAAGAGAATACAAGTAAGTAAATGAGAGAGATTTCTCAAAAACAATGATTTTCCGTATAATAAAACACTAAAAAACTACTTAGCACATTTCTAAGTAGTCCTTTTAAAACACTTTTATAGATTGATTTCTTTACCTAGTAATTCTTCAACATCAGCAACCAGTTTCATGATTTTACCGGCATTTGATGCTTCATCACATCCGTCATACAGCATGTAGAAATTGTCACATTCTATCAGTTTTCTTTTACCGTCTGCACTGAAATAGAAGGTGTTTGCTTCTCCATCCATTACTACAAATTCGGTATCTTCAAAAGATCTGATCTTCATTACGTTGCTTTCTCTGATCAGAGTTTTCACACTTTCAAGTACCTGTTTACTGATAGTACACTTTTTTACTTCAGGCAATTCAGCCTTTTCAAGCGTAATTCTGGACATTCCTGTATCATCTAAATCATACAGATCGTCACAGATGATCACATTATCCTTTTCACGGTCATACACAAATACAATGTTTGTGACAGGATGATAATAGCCATGGGCTTTATTCATGTAAATCAGATCATCTTCAATTCCCTTGTAGCTTCTTCTGGCAATTGCTTTCTTCATTGTGTTCTCTCTTCTCTGTTGTTAGTCTTCTTCAAACGTGAACGCTGCACTGATTCCATTATCCATTCTGCATGCTGTTTCATATACACCGAACAGATAATAATTATACTCATACTCATTATTAAACTCATCCGGGCTGCGTACTTCCAGATCATTAAGTACATCTGAAACACCCTTATTATAAACTTTAACCTGAACCCGTCTGTCTATCCGCACCCAATCATCTGCTGTAAGTGTGAAAACCTCAATATTCAGATACTTGTCCAATGATCTCTTTTTTATCACGAAATTCAGATTCCACGGTAATCCTTCCAGTCTGTTCTCGTGATGGCTTTTATCCAGAATGTAGCCATGCCATTTAGCGACATCGTTTACTTCTTCATCAAACTTCATCCAATCATCCATTGACAGTTTACTGAAATCACCGTCAAAAGCTCCGCTTTGTTTCACAATTCTCCGTGTTGAAGCCGTTTCACCGACATGCTCTTTCATATAATCCGCAATCTTAAATGAATCAAACATACTTACCTTTCCTCCTTACACCTTAATTATCTACCAATAATAATAGTAAATGGTCGCCTGGCAGATGACATTTTCTGAAAAGGCAGTGTTTTTACACTGCCCTATACTATTGTTCCAATCTGCTCCAGTCCGTTAGCGAACATCAGCGAATTGTTTTCAACGATGTTATACATCTTGTTATCTGCGAAATACCTTATCGCCAGATCAAACTTCTTTGTTTCCGACAGACTGTAACCGGCTTTTTCAAGCAGAAGTTCCAGGGTATCGATGTCCAGACGTAAAGCCAGACCCAGAGCACATATCGTATTCTTGGTCGGATTATAATCCTTACTTGATATTATCTTGGAGAAATGCTGTTTGGTAATGTTGGCATTTCGGTATATCTCCGGATTGCTCATGTCACTCTCAATTATAAGCTGCAGCAGATAATCGTGGAATGACAGTTCCTTAATCTCTATCGCTTTTTCAAAACCGACAGTTGGCAGTATGCCCAGCTGATGATCAGAGAGGTAATCCTCAACATTGGTGAATACCTTGTTTGAGATCTCAAATGATTCATCGTCATAAACAACCAGTGTCACCAGCATGTCGCTTTTCATCAGGAAGTCATACACGACATTGGTAAAGGTCTTTATGGCCAGTTCCTTGGGAAAACCGTAGACACCGGTAGATATCAGCGGAAAGGCAATGCTTTCACAGTTAAGTTCCGTAGCCAGGCGTAAGCTTTCACTGATGCAGGAAGACAGTGTTTCCACTTCATTATAAGTACCGTCGATCCACTGTGGCCCTACCGTATGAATGATGTACTTGGCATGCAGATTAAAGGCACTGGTAACTGCAGCCTTACCTCTTTCAATAAACCCTATTTTCTGTCTTTCTTTTAACAACTGCTCGGCACCTGCTGCCAGATAGATCTTCTCGTCAGTCCCGGCCCGATAGATCGGAAAAGGATTGGCAGTATTGACTATGGCATCGGCGCTGACCTTGACTATGCTGTTTCTGATTATGTTAAACGGCATTTACTACTTACCTCTGATATTATTCTATACGATTTTTCCTGTATCCTTCAAAGGCATTTACTATTTCCTGAAGATCTTTAGGAAGTCTCTTCATTGTTTCTTCCTTATACTTCTCATCCATTCCGTAATATGCTTCCGCAATTGAGCCGGCAATGCAGGCAATGGTATCACTGTCACCGCCGATGCAGACAGACTTTCTGACGGTATCAATGTAGCTGTCGGAAAGCAGGAAACATACCAGAGCCTGCGGTACGCTGACCTGGCAGATCTCTTCCCCATGGCCTCTGGAGACAATGTCCTTCATTGACTTATGGAGATCATAACCGAAGTTGTTTTCGATGTAATCCCTGATTTCTTCCTTTGACTTACCTGTTCTGGCCATATAGATGGCAGCAGCGGTTGCCTGGGCTCCCTTTATTCCCTCCGGATGATTATGGGTTACCTCTGCAGATAACTTAGCAGCGTGGAGTGTTTCCTCAAGTGAATCATACATCCATCCGGCAGCTGATACTCTCATGGCGCTTCCGTTACCGTAACTGTTATAAGGCTCTCTGTTATCACCTAATACCCAGTTATAGAACATGCCGCCGTATCCGGCATCCGGATATCTCTTTCCCAGCTGCTTCATGCAGTTAATGAGAGTTTCTCTGACTTTTTTATCGCTTTTACCGTAAGACTCCATTAATGCCTTGGCTACTGCTAAGGTCATGACAGTGTCATCAGTGAACTGTGACCAGTCGCTTAATAATCTGAAATTATAATCATGCGTATTGTTGAATTCGTATACTGATCCAACAATATCTCCGAAAATTGCACCTAACATACTTAACACCTTCTTTCCTTACGCCCACATTATAACAAGGCGGCCAGATTATATGGTCGCCTTGAAGTTGACATTTACAGTGTTGTTAATTTCTTATTCTGCTACACTCCTGAGGATGTCATTTGCGACAGGAGAATAGAACAGTTTCTTGATTTCATCAAGATCACGGGTCTGCTGAAGTACCCACATGAGCTTGGCCAGACATGCTTCCGAAGTCATGTCATATGACTCCAGTAAGCCAATGGCTTTTTTCTTAATGAGATTTCCTACTTCATACATGGAAATATCACTGCCTTCATTAGGAACCTGGGTAGTAACAACTACAACCTTCCCCTTTTCAGTGGCCTTCAGAACTTCATTGAAGTAGTCATAATACTCCGGAATGCCTCCGTTACCGAAGCTTTCAATGACTAATCCATCATAGGTATACAGCAGATAACGTAATACATCACTCTTTAATCCCGGTACAAGCTTCAATAATCCAACGTTGGTGTTAAGGTTATCATAAAACCATGTTTCACCGTTATAAGGTATATCAATGAAACGGAGAATGTTGCCATTGACAATACGGGCGATTTCCGGATAATTCACGCTGTAAAAGGCATCAAATCTCTTGGTGTAGTTCTTTCTGACTCTGGTAGACAGAATAACCGATCCGGAGAATACCACCTGTATGCCATGGCTCTTTTCATCACAGGCATACAGCAAGGCATCTCTCATATTTCTCGGTGCATCGGAATTTTCCTCAGCTAAAGGAACCTGAGCCCCGGTAATCACGATTGGCTTACGGGAGTTCTGGATCAGATAACTCAAACCGGCTGCCGTATATGCCATGGTATCGGTACCATGAGTAATCACAAAGCCATCGTACTTGTCATAGTTATTCTTTATGGCCTTTGCCATCATTATCCAGTGTTCCGGGCGGATATTGGTACTGTCAATATTGATCAGCTGTAAAGAATCTATCCAGGCAATTGTCTTCAGCTGCGGCATTAACCTTAACAGTTCCGCAGTTGAAAGCTGCGGTACCAAGCCATTCTCACCTGGTAGCGAAGCAATTGTTCCACCGGTTCCAATCATTAATATGTTTTTCATATGATCACCCTTTACTGTATCTCATTAGTGTTATAAAACCTGTTTCTACGATACTGTTAATGTTTACAGTAATTATTCTTCTTCCTCTCTCTCAAATATAAGTTCTATCTGATACAGTCCACCATCGAATCTTATATGAGTAGGTAAATACCCAACATAACGGTAGCCCATTTCTGCATATCCTTTAATAATTTTAGCGGTACTTTCAAATTTTGCGCTATTCGTATTAATACTACCGTTGACCGGTACAATTTCATATTCAAACATTTTTTATTTCCTCCATATTTCTTTTCAATTTGTTTACTGGATCAGTCGTATTTCCACATGTCCCCTGCCGGGAAGAAGGAAATCGGCAGATCATCATCACCTATAACAGGTCTGAGCCATTCTTCAGCCAGACGCATGCCTGCTTCTTCGGAAACGAAGTGACCCGGAACAATCATAGCCTTGGCTTTACCCAGATCAGCGGCATCGCGGATATATAAAGGCAATGTCCAGTCTACGGTCTCTCCCGGAATGACAACGTCATATTTCCAGCTGGCTGCGACCTGAGCATTATTGCTCCAGTTGCTGTCAGGACCCGGAAGCAGGTGTCCGCAGAATCCAACTGTTGATACTATTGCATCAGGATTACCGATATAGCGGATGTGTTCCAGACCCATTCTTTCCTTAACGTGAGCAATCAGGTCACCAAGACGTGTAGGAGGCAGAACGATTTCAAATCCTCTTTCCTGCGGCTTTACATATTCCAGCCATCCCATGTGTTTCAGCATGTAATGGAAAATGCCATCAGGACGGTGAGCATGCATATGGTCATGGTCACGGAATACCGTGATTCCGTTTTCCAACAAAAGAGCTTTTTTCTCTTCATATACATCATTTCCTTCCAGCCATTCACATTCATCGTCATAACCGCTGAAGAATGTCGGTTCGTGAACGAAAACAAAGTTGGCACCGATCTCAATGGCCTTTCTGATGATAGGAACAGTCGGAGCAATCGAGATCAGAATACCCGTGCATTCACGTTTAGGATCAGCTCCGACAATTACGTCGCAGGTACGGGCATCCCCCAGGTCCGGATGATAAGCAAGAATCTTGTTGATGATTTCCTGAATAGTCATGTTATTCTCCTTTTTAATTGATTAATTCATTATACTGATCATTAGTTTGCTAATACCATTATACCAAAATACCGGACATTAAAAAAATTACTCCACTTCAGTGAAGTAATTTTATTTTATCTCCGTAATTACTGGTTTACTGTACTCAGAATGTAATTACATCTTTGCGATAATCTCAGCTCTTTTTGCGTTGTATTCTTCTTCGGTGAGTGCGCCCTGGTCATACAGTGCTTTTAACTTTTCCAGCTTGGCAGCATTATCCTTAACTGTGGCTTCCTTAACCTTGTCAACTGCATCACTGCCGAGTTCCACTGCTCTTTGGGAAATACTATCCAGTATATCTGCCTGGTTGTTTGCTAATGAACCGTCACGGAAAACGCTGTTGTTATCAAAAGCAAGTATTGCCATGAAGACTGGTGCCAGGAATATTAATCCGATTCCGAAAGCTGTTTCCTTGTTGAAGGCATGAGCCAGGTCAATAGCCAGCTTGCAGGCAATGTAAATATTGTAGAAAGGAATCAGCAAAAACAGACATCTCCATCCATTGCCATATAAGATATCAAACAATACGTAAGCACTGTACAGCGGTACAATACCTTCCCAACCTTCTCTGCCCATCTTCTTGTACAGTTTCCATGAAACTACCATCATGAAGACAGCTCCGATAAATTCTAACATTATAAATCCTCCTTCTGTGATTTCTTATGTCAATATCAGTTCTATGAACCAGCCAAAAACAGGATTATCCAAATAAAGGCTATTATCGAACTGATAATGATTGCCACAATTGCCAATTCTTTTCCCTTTTTATGGGATGAATTGATTTCAGCTAAACTGACGATTGCCAATAAAATTGCTATTGGTGCCAGTATAATTGAAAAAACGAAAAAATGTATTGAACCAATTGCGATTAACAGCGAAATAATGGCTATAACACTTGTATCACTGCTTTTCTTTTCACGCTTAATATTGTCAACGCCATATAAATAAGCACCGCAATTAATACAGTACTTTACTCCTGGTTCGTTTTCCGTATTGCATTTAGTACAAAGCATTTTTACCTCAAATCAATGATATATTCACTGCAAGTTTTTTGTCAAGGTCTGTGGTAAATGACCCATTCTTACCGTTGTTTTCTGAGAAGCTTAAAAGCCGGAATAAGTGCCAGTAATGAAAATACTCCCGTTAAGATGTAGATCAGCGGTCCCAAGCCGAATGTCTCAATGACCAGTGAACCCACAGTTGGTCCTATTACCATTGGCAGCAATACCTGGAAAACCATTCTGACACCTTCAAAGTGACCTCTGGAATCTGCCGGTGACAGGTTCTTGAACATGGCTGTTGCGGTAATTGTCAGCACTATCATTCCTCCGTACAGAACTACCTTACCAATAGCCAGAATGACAGCATCATGAGCAAAGGCATGAATGAAGGCACCGATCGCAAAGATAACTGGCGCAATTACCAGCATGATTGCCCCTTTTCCCTTATTGCAGGCTTTACCGGCGATTACCGCGCCGATAATAGCTGCAGGCATTACCGGAACCATTAATAAGGAGTTCAGACTCTTTGAAATGCCCACATAGTTATTGGCATAGATCGTTTCATAGGCGTAGGATATCTGGAAACTTACCATGACAGCTACAATAGTGAACAGAACCAGAAACAGATCATGGTTTTCCTGGAATGATTCCTTGCTGAATGAGGAGATGATTCCCTTTATAAAGCCCTTGCCGTTTTCACTCTGAGTAGGCTTTAACAGTTTGCCTTCCTTTATAAAGGAACTTGTAACAAAACCAAGCACGGATACCAGAGCACCGATGGTAATGAAGAATGCCGGATAGCCGAACTTATCAACGATCGTACCGGCAACAACACCGATAACTCCGGAAATATATGTTCCTAGCTGGGCCAGAACAGATACTGTTCCTCTGTTACTCTCATCGGAAATGTCAGTTATCCAGGCATTATAACAGGCATCATAAGCCGTAGAACCGAAGAAAGTCATGACACAGTCCAGTAATACGACCATAAAGGACGCCCAGAACACATTCTTAATGCTTCCGGAAATGATGAATCCGGCAGTGAAAATACCCCAGAGAATGTAGCCGTAACGGATGAACGGTTTTCTTTTTCCAACTCTGTCAGACTGTGTACCCATGATGAAGGTCGTTACCGTTGCGGTGATGGCACTCAAGGCATTCATCAGGGCAATTGGTGTGGTATTGGTTGTAACGCAGTCATATGTAAAGGTGTTAAACCATGAGTTCTCCAAAGACCAGGCCAGCTGACCTAAAGTACCCAGCACCAGAATGACCAGAACATTTCTTGCCCCGATCTTGGATTTGTTATTTTTCTCTGTCATATAGGAATTCCCCCTATTATCTTAATTCTATTGTAAATTTACTGTCACAGTATTATCAACCACTAAACACGGGAAAGACATGTTTAACACAATTTGATAAAATAAGAATGAGGTCAGAAAAGAGGTAATAATATGGGCTACATGAGATTTAACTACCGCAGTC
The DNA here is from genome assembly GCA_017405785.1 of Erysipelotrichaceae bacterium. Classification (GTDB taxonomy): domain Bacteria; phylum Bacillota_I; class Bacilli_A; order Erysipelotrichales; family Erysipelotrichaceae; genus RUG521. The sequence goes on along the minus strand of JAFQZR010000022.1, from coordinate 34,249 downwards.
AGGAACTGGGAAGATATGTGGATATATCAATTGTCTATCCGACGGACAGGTATTCTTATAAACCGATACCGATCGTCCATGATCCAAATGCCAAACTGCTGTTTCAGCCTTATGAAAAAGACATGAAATTCAAAACAGTCTATCTTATTCATGGCGGAGGTGATGACGATACAACCATTTACCGTTATACCAATGCCGAAAGATATGCGGCTGCTCATAATCTGATGCTGGTAAGTCCGAACATCACCAACAGTTTCGGTGTGGATACATCTTATAACGTCAAATATCAGAGCTTTCTGGCTAAGGAATTACCTGTAGTTATTCAGAGCCTGTTTGCCAGCAGTGATGCCAGAGAAGACAACTTCATCGCCGGTTATGCCATGGGCGGTAACGTTGCTCTGGGAACCGCAGCCCTGAACCCTCACCTCTTCAGCAAGTGCTTTGACATTTCCGGAGGCATCGGCATGACTTTCAATACCGATACTCTTATAAATGAGCTCAACAGCGATCATTTCAAAAACAACTTTGCCCTGTATAACTCAACCTTCGGTCTGCCGGATAATGTAAAGGGTTCTGATCTGAATCTGTATGACAAGGTTAAAAGAGGTCTGGAAGAAGGCATTGAATATCCTGAATTCACTCTTATGTGCGGAAGTAAGGAATTCATCAAAGACAGAGTAACCGCTGACTATACTACCATGAAAGAACTGGGGTTAAATGTAAAATACGAAGAATACGAAGGCTATGATCATAACTTTGATTTCTGGGACATGGCCCTGAAGGAGATATTCTCCCGAATGTAATGCACATTAAAAGAACACTTTTACCAAGTGTTTTTTTATAAGGTTTAGGATACCCGCATTAGTATGGCATCCAGAATTCTTTCAAAGTCACTGCGTTTTGCCAGTTTCTCGATCAGAGAATTGGCCTGCTTGACATTATCGGTAATGATGTAGTCAACGGTACTGATAAGGAAATGTTTCTGTTCATTCTCCTCATTCGGTGTCCAGACCATGGCCAGCTTACCCTGTTTATGAATGGCATCAATGAAGTCACTGGTGGCACTTTCACCTTCCAGACCCAGATAGTCGCAGTTCAGCTCAGCAATGTTGCCATAGGCTGCCCAACTGAGGAATCCTGTATTCATTTCCGGATAATTGGTTTCAGCATAATTTACCAGTTCATAATCAAGAGAGATCAGTACGGTTTCATCAACCATGCCTCTTTCCTTGATCATTCTTACCGCATCATCAACCATCTTCTTATCGGCGGTAGCTCCCTTAAGTTCAACAAACAGAATGATATGTCCCTTGGAAGCATCCAGCATCTCTTCAAATGTGGCAACCGGTTCTTCCTTGCCGTCAGCTGTCTTGATCCTTAAGGCCTTTACTTCCGCCAGAGTCAGCTCTTCAGGCTTGGACTTATTTCCGGTCAGTCTTTCAAATGTTGAGTCATGGTTGACGATATAGTATCCGTCCTTGGTTCTCTGGATGTCTATTTCACTGCCATAGGCACCAAGCTCAATGGCGGTCTTCAATCCTGATACGGTATTTTCTGCTCCTTCATTACCACCGGCTCTGTGGGAAATGATGCCGGTACTGACTTCAGCCGGGAATATTCTGTCAAACATCTTATTCGACATGAATGCCAGTAAGACACAGAGAACTACTGTTGCCAGAGTCCAGAACAGTAATACAGGATGTTTCTTGTGTTCTCTTACATCTACTACATAGTCTTCCTCACCGCGGTATTTGTAATACAGTGTGGTTATCTTGATCAGATAGAACGGTGTTATCATCATGGCCAGCGTGCTTATGATGGCGGTTGCCAAAAACATGATGAGTAACAGAATAAATCTGCCCTGTTCACCTTCGAAGTTAAACTTGAAGAGAATAAAGATAGGAATAAACCGGATGACTGCAACAACTGCTACAAACAGTACAACCAGCTTCAGAGTGAAATTGATATTTTCCTTGATAAAGTCTTTCCAGTTTTCCTTAATCAGGCGGTCAGACTGCTTTCTGGATTCCATGATGGTCATATCAGAGAAAAGCGCACCGTGCAGTGAGAAGATATGCAGGATACCGATCACAGCGAACGCTATGGTTGCTACTGTATAAAGAATGTTATACAGCGGGGTAGCATGAATTACGGAAGATACAAATGTCGGAACATACAGATTGCTGGTAAGTGATAAGGAAATACCGCCGCCGACGATCGGTGCTATCAGAGCTATGTACATGACGATGAATAAACCGTCAATGCTCAGAATCTTCTTTAAGCCGTTAATGTCAAACTTCAGCGCTTCCTTCAGAGTGATGGGCTTGTCCTTGATCACGGCATCGCAGTAATACATCTTGGTAAACAGGTCAAATGCCGTGTAGTGGAACAGCAGGCCCACACCAAGGATAATTAACAGCCATCCCTGCCATGTTGTAAAAAGGAACGTAAAATCACCGCTTGTCAGAGCGACTCTTCCCGTGGAAGTTATGACCCACATGGCAATCGCCTTGATAAGCCATGTTCCCCCTAAAAGAATTGCCTTGGAAACAAACTGAAAGCCCAGTATCTCCGGTACTACCTGAAAATACTTGTCTACGATCTTTTTCTTCTCCCCCATCTTTTATTTCATCCCTCTGTCTGTTTGGCCGCTTCTAATGCCTGCTTCATGGCTTCACCGATCTTATCCGGTGTTTCAGCCACAATGACCCCGGCTTCTCTTAACGCCTGTTTCTTGCCTTCAGCTGTACCGGTATTGCCGGAAATAATGGCTCCGGCATGGCCCATTCTCTTACCCTTAGGGGCAGTAGATCCGGATATAAATGCGGCAACCGGCTTGCTGAAGCGGCCGCTCTTTATCATTTCGGCGGCTTTTTCTTCCTCATCCCCGCCTATTTCACCGACTAACAGTACTCCCCAGGTATCTTCATCTTTTTCAAACAGTTCCAGGGCATCCGTAAAGGCAAAACACTTTACCGGGTCTCCCCCGATACCGATGCAGGTACTCTGACCGATACCCAAGGCTGTTAACTGTGCTGCTGATTCATAAGTCAGGGTTCCTGACTTGGAAACAACACCTATATGTCCTTTCTTATGGATATATCCCGGCATGATGCCGATCTTGCACTGCTCAACACTGGTTAAGCCCGGACAGTTAGGTCCAATTAAAACTGTATCAGTTGATTTGATGTAGTCTCTGACCTTTAACATATCCAGCACCGGAATTCCTTCCGTTATGCATACAACAAGCTTTATCCCTGCTTCAGCTGCTTCAATTATGGAATCAGCGGCTGACTTAGGAGGAACAAAGATGACTGAAGCATCCGCTTTGGTCTTTTCTACTGCTTCCCTTACGGTATTGAATACCGGAACACCTAATACTTCCTGACCGCCTTTACCAGGGGTAACACCCGCAACGACCTTAGTGCCGTATTCCAGCATCTTTTCAGCGTGCAGTTTACCTTGGGAACCGGTAATGCCCTGGACGATGACTCTGGTATTACTGTTGATCAAAATACTCATTGTGCACCTCCACTACTGACATAGTCAGCGCAATACCTGGCTGCCTCATATAAGGAACCGGCAGAAACGATCTTCAGCCCGGAAGCATTGATGATGTCTCTGGCTGCTTCCATGTTGGTTCCTTCAAATCTGACAACCACTGGAACTTTCAATTCTGCTGTCTTTACTGCTTCAACAATACCCTGAGCGATGACATCGCACTTGACAATACCGCCGAAGATATTGACCATGATGATCCTTACTTCAGGATCGGACAGTATCAGTTCAAAGGCTCTGGATACACGTTCTACCGTAGCAGTACCACCCACATCCAGGAAGTTTGCCGGTCTGGCACCCAAACTTTGAATCATGTCCATGGTAGCCATGGCTAAGCCGGCACCGTTGACCATGCAGCCGATATTGCCTCCGATGGAGACATAGCTTAAGCCATACTGCCTAGCCTTCAGTTCGTAAGGGTCTTCCTCATGGACATCTCTCATCTCTTCGATTTCCGGATGACGGTACAAGGCATTATCATCAAATCCTATCTTGGCATCAGCCGCCAGATAGCTGCCGTCAGCCAGTAAAGCCAATGGGTTTATTTCCACTAATGAACAGTCCTTTTCAACAAACAGTCTTACCATTCCGTGAAGTACTGAAGCCAGTTCCTTACAATACGGTAAATTCATGGCATCAAGGAAATTCCTGACATGGTAGTCTTTTAATCCCGTCTGTAGATTGAACGATGTCTTAATGATCTTTTCAGGAGATACCTTAGCGATCTCTTCAATTTCCACACCGCCATCGCGGCATCCTAAAAGAACCAGCTTGCCTGATGCTCTGTCTATTGATACAGACACATAGTATTCTTCCTTAATGTCTGCAGCTTCACATACTAACAGCTTTCTGACTGTCTTTCCCTGCGGACCGGTCTGTTTTGTTACAAGTACTTTACCTAAAAGCTCTTGGACTGCACTTTCAACTTCTTCCAGAGTGTGTGCTATCTTGACGCCTCCGGCCTTGCCGCGTCCTCCGGAATGGATCTGAGCCTTCAGTATGTATGGCGGATTGATTTCCCTGGCAACTTCTACTGCCGCTTCAGCAGTCTCAGCCATTTTACCTGCTGATACCGGAATGCCATACTGCCGGAAAAGATCCTTAGCCTGATATTCGTGTATGTTCATATTAGCCCTCCAGATCCATGTCGTTCCCGGCTTTTAAAGCCTTGATGTTTATTTCTTCCGTTCCCTTAGGTACTCTCTTTAGTACTGTCTCAGTGAGTTCCTCAAAAGAACAGATGCCTAATATTCTGTTAATGGCACCTACCGCTACGATATTGGCGGTAAAGGCCTTGCCTACTTCGTATTCTGCCGTGTGCAGTATCGGCAGACGGTACAGTCTGTACTTATCTGTCTCTGCAGGAGGCGTAACGCTGCTGTCAAGAACCACAATGGTACCCTCAGGCAGATTTCTGACATACTTGTCAGCTGCATTCTGGGTCAGAGCCATGACAAAAGACGGTACGGTGATCTCCGGATAGGAGATCTTGTTATCAGAGATGATGGTTTCAGCCTTACAGGCTCCTCCTCTGGCTTCCGGACCGTAACTCTGAGTCTGGCAGGCATATTTACCGGCATTTACTGCCGCTTCCGCCAGGATGATGGAAGCCAGAATTACACCCTGTCCGCCCTTACCGGCTAAACGTATCTCCATTCTTTCCATTATCGCTTACCTCCGGCTTTTTCTATGATCTTCTGATATTCTTCGGTATATTCAGGTTCTTCAACATCCTTGAATATGCCGGTTACGATCATGCCTTTTAATTCTTCGGCAGTCATATTCTGAGCCATCTTTACAGGTACGCTGTTTTCCTTCTGCCACTGCAGCATCTTTACTGCGTCACCTTTCTTGTTTCTTCTGCCGTAATAGCTTGGACATATTGATGCCACATCTATTACCGAGAAGCCCTTATGCTTTAAAGCCTTTTCCATGACAGTTATGGTCTGGGCAATACCGTAAGCGGTCGTTCTGGCCGCAAAGGTAGCACCGGCTGAAGCTGCCAGTAAAGGTATGTCAAAGTCCTTATCGATGTTGCCGTAAGGAGCCGTTGTTCCAAAATCACCGGTCGGTGTGGTCGGTGAATACTGACCTCCGGTCATACCGTAAATGGTATTGTTCATGACGATGCAGGTAATGCCGATGTTTCTACGGCAGGCATGGATCAGGTGGTTGCCTCCGATGGCAGAAATGTCACCGTCACCTGTCAGTACTATGACATGCAGATCAGGATTGGCCAGCTTGATTCCCGTCGCAAAAGCCAGGGCACGGCCATGAGTAGTGTGGATGGTATCAAAGTTCAGATAGCCTACCGCTCTGCTGGAGCAGCCGATACCGGAGACGATGACAGTGTTCTTCCTCTCCAAACCGACATTTTCAATGGCCTGGCATAAGGCTCTCATGACACTGCCGTGGCTGCATCCCGGACACCAGATGTGAGGAAGGTTCTCTGTTCGCATTTCCCTTTTAACAAGTTCACTTGGCATAATACATTTCCTCAGCTTTCTTAACTACTTCTGTTGGCAGGATATAGGAACCGGAAATATTACCGATAAAACCGACTTCTACCTTTTTACCTGCTACACGCTCTACCTCATGGACATACTGGCCGTTATTGTGCTCAATTACCAGAACCTTGCCGGTCCTTTCACTCAGTTCAGCTAATCTGGTTTCAGCCATAGGCCATATGGTTACCGGTCTGTACATTCCGGCTTTGATGCCTTTCTTTCTTAACATGTCGACAGATTCTTCACCTACTCTGGCACTGCCGCCATAGGCCACGATAAGAAGCTCGGCATCATCGCAAAGATATTCTTCAAAGGATTCAATGTCCTTGCGGTTCTTTTCGATCTTATTCAGCAGACGGCTGTTAAGATCACCCGCAATCTTTCTGTTATTGGTCGGGAAGCCCCAGGTGTTATGGGTCAGTCCCGTAATGTTATAGTAATGGCCTGAACCGAATACCGGCAATACCGGTACCAGATTTTCACCGGCTTTATAGGCTTCAAAGTTTCCTTCCGGTTCATCAGGTTGTTTTCTGTTTATTATTTCTACGTCATCATAAAGATTTACTGTCTCTCTTAAATGCCCAATCATCTCATCCATTAACAGAATGACCGGAGTCATGTATTTCTCGGCCAGATTAAAGGCTCTGATCGTGAGATAATAGGTCTCTGATACTGATGACGGTGATAAGACGATTATCGGATGGTCACCATGGGTGCCCCATCTGGTCTGCATGACATCACCCTGTGATGAAGATGTCGGTAAACCTGTTGACGGTCCTGATCTCTGCACATCAACGATGACACATGGGATCTCTGCCTCACAGGCATAACCGATGTTCTCCTGTTTCAGGGAGAAACCCGGACCTGAGGTGGCAGTCATGGCCTTGGTACCGGTAACGGAGGCTCCGATTACCGCTGCCATGGAAGCCAGCTCATCTTCCATCTGAATGAACTTGCCGCCCAGTTTAGGCAGTTCAACTGCACAGCCTTCCGCAATCTCCGTGCTTGGAGTGATCGGATAACCGGCAAAAAATCTCATGCCGGCCTTTAATGCGCCCTTTACGCATGCTTCATTACCCTGCATAAGTACAGCCTTACTCATGGTCAACCTCCTGCAGCCAGATAGCGTAGTCAGGGCATCTCAGTTCGCACTGACCGCACTTAATGCAGCTTACTTCATCTTTTATGACGACTTTGTCATTTACGATTTCCAGGACATGACGCGGACAAAAAGCGGCACAGATACCGCAGCCCTTACACCATGTCACTTCAGTAACAAGCTTTTTCATACTCATTACATTATGTTCCTTTCAAATACAAATACTGTGTTTACTACTATTAGAATACAACCTTTTAAGTATAAAAGACACACTCAAACCGTTTTTTGTCAGATAAAAAACTCCTTTCGGAGTTTTCATATTTACTTAAGACATTTTTCGATGAACCGGGTTACCAGATCAAGCACTTCTTTAGTTGAGAATTCGCTTCCGCCATGTCCTGCCCCTTCAACCAGAATCAGTTCACTGTCCTTACCGCATTCTTTCAGTCGGTTATGAACAGCTACGGAACACTTGCAGTTGACGACAACATCTGCGGTACCGTGAATGTTCAGTACCGGAGGCAGATCGGTTTCCGGGAAGATGTTGCAGTCAACGGAAATGGCTTTTATCAGTTCCGGATTCTCATTAAGGTCAACACCGCCCATGACCAGTCCCTCAGGGCTGTCAGCCTTGCAGTGATTCATGGTTACCGGATTGGAATCAGGGAATGTAAATGTCGTTGAACCGTAGTAATTGATAATACCCTTTACATAGGCACTGAAACCAGGATACAGGTTATCCTTGGTATCATCATCTTTTATGATTCCGGCAAACAGGGCGGTATGTCCTCCTGAGGAGTTACCGGCACCGATAATCTTATCAGGATCAATGTAGTATTTATCAGCGTTCTTTCTTAAGAATCTGATCGCATTTCTCATGTCCTTGGCCTGAGCCGGGAATCTGGCAATGCCGGAATGTCTGTATTCAACAATGGCTACGACATAGCCTCTTTCGGCCAGTCTGGCAATCTCCGGGATCCGGGCATAGCAGTCCTGCTTGAACCAGGCTGATCCCTGAGTATATACGACACATGGATACTTTTTAGTATCAGGTCTCTGCATCATCCTCTTCATCATTTCTTCCCTGTTGGAAGGGATCAGGATCTGCAGATGCAGGACATTCCCGTCAATGTCGGCATATTCAACATCGTGAATGTAATTAACACCCGGTTCCAGACCTGTAGTCGGGATCCTTACTGCACCTTCTACTTCATCAGTAAACGGCTTAAACATGTTCAAAGCGCTGAAATCCATAATAATCCTCCTTATTTACCGGTCTAACTACTTTTATTGTATCCTTAAAACTCTTACAAAAACAGTACCCGTTTCAGGCAGGTACTGTTTATTCAGACTAATCTATCTTGGTGAAGAATGTGGCGTTTTCAAATTCACCTACAGCTTCATCATGACCCCAGATCAGCGAATCGCCGTCGATCATGAACCAGCCATCTGATGCCACCGGATCAGCTCCGTTGACGCTTACTTCTTCATACCACATGCTTCCGCCTTCCTGAATGACACCGGTTGCCACAAAGGTTCTGTCCAGACCCTGAATGGTGATGATGAAGGCATGTTCAATTTCCTCATATTTCTGTAAGAACATGGTCAGACCGTTGGCGTTATCAGCCCAGGCACCGGCCAGGAACTCTTCGATTGCCTCATAATCGGTATCGTCTTCCCATCCATTCCATTCAATGTCTTCAGGCTGATCATAGATTGTTACAGAAGCATCATAAATACCGGTGATCTTGCCGTTTTCAACCTTAAAGGCCAGATTGCCCCTGCCCCACTCTTCAGTGCATTCTTCATTGATCAGACGCAGCTGCACACCGAACATGCCTGTGCCTTTTTCCACGTTAACTGTTGCGGTATTACCTTCGACTCCATAATCACCTTCAACATCAAAACTATAGGAAGATGTTATAGGATCCCAAACACGGCCTTCATAAGCCGGGAACTCACAGACAGCCTTACCGCCGTCGATCATCAACCTACCTATTTCTGTCTGTTGTAATAGGACGGTTCGCCCAAGGCGTCTATCCAAGTCAGTACATCACCCTTGATGCTGTACTCATTTTCAAACACATCAGTATCACCCTGATATTTGTAATAGACAACACCGTTCTTGGTTTCATAAGTGAACTCCATTACATGGTCACCTATTTTATCCATTCCGGTTCCATCAGAATTAAACACCTTAACCGAATCAAAGGCCCCGCTGAATTCCTGGTCCTGGGAGTAAACCCAGGTTCCTTCCAGTTTTGAATCTCTCTTACTGCAGGCTGATAAAGAGGAAAACAATACTAAAACTGATAATAAGACTAAAAGACTCTTAAGTAGTTTCTTCATGGCATCCTCTCCTTATCCTGTTAATTAAATGATCTGAATTCTGGTTACGGCGAATGCGATGAGAGCTACAGCTTCAACATCTTCATCCTTGCAGTAAACCCTGTAAAGTCCACCGCCCATGGCAACATTTCTCAAACCTTCCCGGCCTTCGTACTGCGGAAGAATGTTGGTTCCAGCGCACTTGATATCAGCTACTTCAACGCCATAGTGTCTGACCTTGAATGAGAAAACTACCGGATCAAGATACGGATCAACGGAATAGCCCATTTCACCGATGTAATCCCAGATGTTCTTGCCGTCGATGTTGAAATATGACTTATCAACGATTGAGAAACTGTCTGAACCGTATGAAGTTGTCAGGGTATGGCTGATATTATGAGTATCCTGCTTACCGGCTACATGGTTGACAAATGTGAAGACGTAATCACCGACCAGAGCGATCTTGTCACAGTTGAACTCAAATATTGGCTTTCTGTCAGGTGTCTCAAGAATATAGCTCTGATTGAGCTTGCCGCAATAGTGGAAATAGTATTCTTTCTGCGGTTCATTATTAGCCCTGATCTTTTCAATTACTTCCGGAGCAACGGAAGCAGTATCAACCTTATTGAAGTCGTTATTTTCATCTAATGAAGTAGTAGCGACGTTCTTCAGTCCTCTTACCGCAAAGAAGATGGAACCGATACCTACTGCTGCGAATATCAGATTCATCCACCAAGGACTGTCACTTGTCCATTTATCAGAAATCAGCGGTAATACGGTGAAAACCAGAAAACCGATTCCGACAACCAGTAAACCAAGATGGAAACCGCCCTTTTCGAGCTTCTTTAACAAATTCAGAAATTTCATTATAAAAAACCTCTTTTCCAATTATAAGTATACACCCTGGATAAAACCCTTAACAAGTAAGTCCCGTTTCCGTCCCGTTTTTGTCTCATTTTCGTCCCATCTGTGTGTTACAATATCTTCAAAGGCTTAAAGCAAAACAGAAATGACAGAAAAAGACAAAATGACTGAAGAACAGTTAAAAGCCCTGTGGAAACAGGAAGAAGACATCGCCCATATCAGAGGATGGGATTTTTCTCATATAAACGATCGTTATAATGAAGAAGAGACATTACCGTGGGATTACTATTCAGTCATAAAAGAGTATCTTAATGATGACATGAAGCTGCTTGATTACGATACAGGCGGCGGTGAATTCCTGTTATCATTGAATCATCCTTACCGCAACACTTCAGCTACCGAAGGTTATCCGCCTAATGTTGAACTGTGTAAGGAAACCCTGATTCCTCTGGGAATAGACTTAAGAGAATGCAGCGATACATCACATATACCATTCCCTGACGAATCATTTGACATCATGATCAACCGTCACGGAGACTTTGATCCTGTTGAGATCAAACGATTACTGAAACCGGGAGGACTGTTCATAACTCAGCAGGTTGGAGCTTACAATGACCGAGAACTGGTGGAAATGGTATTACCGGGACTGCCGGTTCCTTTCCCTGATAACACCCTGTCAATCCGGAAGAAGTCCTTTGAAGATGAAGGCTTTGAAATATTACAGACTGATGAAGCCTTCCGTCCCATCTGCTTCTATGATACAGGGGCCTTTGTCTGGTTTGCCCATATCATTGAATGGGAATTCCCGGGTTTCTCGGTAGATAACTGCTTTGACAGTCTGCTTAAGATGCAGAAAACCATTGAAAAGGAAGGAAAGATTGAAGGTACCATTCACCGCTTCCTGATAGCTGCCAGAAAACCTGAAATTGAAGTAAAACTGTGAGACATCGCATGTCTCATTTAACGAAACAGGACGTTTGCTCACTTTGTGTCCTGTTAAGTCAGAGGTAACGGCGTTATGCTGAAGCCGTAAAGGAGGTCATTGGACTATGAACATTGTAAAGATGGGATCATTCCTTCAGGAATTACGTAAGGAAAAAGGATTAACGCAGGAACAGTTGGCAGAAAAACTGGGTGTTGCCCGCCGTACGGTATCGCGCTGGGAAACCGGCAGCAACCTTCCTGACATGGACATTCTCATTGAACTGTCTGACTTATACGAAACTGACCTCCGTGAAATTCTTAACGGAGAAAGGAAAAGTGAGCGTATGAATGAAGAATTAAAGGAAACCGTATTACAGGTTGCTGATTACAGTAACGAAGAGAAGACAAGACTGTTAAACAGGATGCACTGGCTGTTCATTGCCGGAGGAATCGGCTTTGCCGCCTTCCTGGTGATCAATGTGCTGGGCCTGGAAACAACTGCTCCTTATGAAGCAATAGGAAGCTTTGGATTGGGCATTGCCTTCGGCATGATCATCTTAGGTGTGATCTTCACTGGCAGAAATGCTGCCAAACTCAGAGAGAATAAGATGAGACTGCTTTCCAAAGTCAGAGGTACTGACAGATGAATATCCTGGTCATAATCGGAGTCGTACTGGGAGCCATAATCACAGTTGTCGACCGTTACTTCTGGAAACTGCCTAACCTGCTGGCCATCATTTTCTATCTGATTGCCCTGGCACTGATAATAATTGGAATTATTAAAACAAGAACTAATCTGTAGTATACTTATAAAGATACCTGATGGAGGTAAAAGCTATGAACTTGGAAGAATTAAGACAGGACATCATGTCTCAGCAGAAAAAGGGTCTGCCCTACATCATCGGATCGGTAATAATCTGGGCTTTGATCGCCATCGTATCGGCGCTTGATCTGCCGGTTATGACCAGAAACATGCTGACATTCTGCTGTGCCTGTCCCTTACTGCCTATTGCCTGGGTCACCGGCAAACTGCTGAAGGTTGACATCTTTTCCAAACAAAATCCATTGGGTAACTTGGGTTTTCTGTTCACCATGAATCAGATACTTTATCTGCTGATAGTTATGTGGGTATACGGTGCTGTTCCTGATAAGATGGTCATGGTATATGCCATGGTCTTCGGAGCTCACCTGCTGCCTTACTCATGGCTGTATAAGTCAAAGGCCTACATGATCTTTGCGATTGCCATTCCGTTTATTGCTTTAGCACTCGGTTTGATGTTCAACAGTCTTATCATCTCATGCTCAATGATAGCCATAGAGATAGTATTTGTCATCCTGCTGTTTCAGGAACTGAAGTAAAACAGCACATATTACTTCAAATGAAGAACGGTCCATCTGATGATGGATCTTTTTTTCTGTGTTAAAATATCCTCATAGAATGCAGGTGATATTATGAACATTGAATGGGTAGAAGGATTCGAAATAAACGTAAAAGTTGATGAATGCGGAGCTGTTGTCATCAGTGCCAACAGAGAAGGACTTCTTTCTCTGGCACAGCAGTTCACTGCTCTGGCAGAAACCCTTCCGGGAGATCACATCCACTATGATCAGGACAATTCTCTGGAAGAAGGTTCCACAGAACTGATTGTTGAAAAGACCGGACCAATCAGATTCAGGTGAGGAATAATCATGAGATATATCAAAGATGATTATGAAGTATTCTACAACGATAAAGCCGTTGGTTATTACTACGTCTTTTCGGACCATTCAGTATCATACACCACGGGCTGGGGCAGTCCCTGGGACCTGGAGCGGGAGCTTAAGGCCCTGAAGCTTGATAAGGAAAGAAACGCCAAAAGAGGAATAAAGCCATTTACCGATATCATTAAGGAAGAAAACCGTGTAAAGGAAAGAAAGCACATCATCTATCAGGATGGACCGGTCAGACTGGAACGCCGTCCGCAGGAAACAGGTGAACGCTACACGGTATACCGCCGTAATGCCCAGGAAAACGAACCTGACTATTCCCCTCTGCGTCATGATGCACCTCATAATGAAGGACCTAATACACCGGAAGGTATGCGTGAATGGTGTTCATGGTATGCCTTCAACAAGATGGATGACGGCACCTATGAAGCCGAACTTGATGAAGCCTGGTGGTGGGGAGGCGGTCATAATGATGGCGGAACCATTCATAGAGAAATACCTGAAGAATGGCACAGATTGCCATACGATGAGTTTCTGGAGAATGTTGTCTGCCTGGCCGCAGCCGCCCATTACGGCTTCACAGCTGAAATGCTGAAGGAAAAAGAAGGATTGAAAGAGTTTTTCGGATTTGAGTAGTTTATGACAATAACCATAAAGAAAATGGAAACAGAGGAAGAAATTAGGGGAAAGGCTCTGGTAGTCTGGAGATGCTGGCATGATGCCTATCCAGGATTAATAAGCCGGGAATATCTTGACACTCTTTCTCTGGAAAAATGTGAAGAAGTTGCCTTCAGATGGCCCGATAACATCATTATTGCCAAAGATGATGACCGTGTGGTCGGATTTACCGGATGCGGAACACGCCCTGATGTACCGGAAATCGGTGAGATCTTTTCAATGTATGTACTCCCTGAGTATTACGGCAAGGGTGTCAGCCAGCAGCTGATGAAGGCCCGGCTGGAAAAGCTGAGTAAGTACGATGAGATCACTTTATGGGTACTTAAGGAGAATAAAAGAGCCATCCGTTTCTACCAGAAATGCGGATTTGTCGCTGACGGCAATGAACTGACAGATCCAAGGCTGAAAGCCGTGGAAATAAGAATGGTTTACAGGAGATCGTAGTATGAAACTGGTATTCATATTAGGTGATGCAGCAGTAGGAAAAATGACCGTAGGTCAACAGCTGATGAAGATAACTGACCTGAGGCTTTTTCATAATCACATGACCATTGAACCGGTAATTGAAATCTTCGGATACTTTGAACCCAAAACCATCATTGAACTGCGTGATGTCATCTTCAGAAACTTTGCCGCTTCTGATAACTACGGTATGATCTTCACCATGATGATGGCCTTCGATCAGGAAAACGACTGGAACTATCTTGAACATGTCAAAAGCTTCTTTGAACCTTACGGAACTGAATTCTATTTCGTTGAACTCATTGCCCCTCAGGAAGTAAGATTACAGCGAAACATTACGGAAAACCGTCTGAAGCACAAACCGTCAAAGAAAGACCTGGAAGTTTCCAATCAGCGCCTTCTGAGAGATGACAGTAATTTCCGCTGTGTCAGCTATCCGGGTGAGATAACCTTTGACAATTATCTAAGGATAGAAAATACTGATAAATCTGCCCGGGAAGTGGCTCAGCTCATCAAGGAAACATTTAACTTATAACAACACAAAAGACCCAATCGGGTCTTTTTATTAGTTATCTTCCTTTACAGTCCGCAATACCCTTTCAACAGGTACCCACCCCAGATACCTGGGATGATCACCTGAAGGAGCTCTCAGATTTTCAACTGCCAGATAATCATCTATTCTGACCTTATCCCAGCAGTGAATAATACGGCCTTCACCTAAACAGATGCCGCAGTGTCCCCAGTTTACCGGTTTTCCTTCATCAATACACAGACAGTCATAGAAGACAAAAGCTCCTCGTTCAGGTAAACCTGTCTGTAAGGCATCGCTGTATATTTCATATGATTCCCTGGCACAGTCACCGCCGAAAATCTCGATGTTATTACTCTGCTCCAGAGCATCCTCAATGAAAGCCAGACACATACCGCAGTAATTGGTATCACCAAGTCTGCTCTTGGCCCAGCTGATCATGTTATCAACGATTTTGGTTACCTTATTATCCATTATCACAAATGACCTGTAATACTTTTCAGTAAAGCTGATCTGCTCCATTATCTCATCCGCCGTAAAGCTTATTCCTTCAGGAGCAGCCACCCATTTTTCTTCAACATCATCATCGCGATGCACTACCGCAATGATAACACCTTCAAATACCTCAACAGGTACATCAACACCCAGCACATAGATATCCTGAGGTTCACCATCCTGGGCCATGACATTCTCAACATATCCGTAATTAACCGGATAATACATGTCCGGATATTCAGGATGATAACTGCCTAACGGCCTGTCAATTATTACAGTTACTCTTTTTCCTATGACATCAGTAAGTGTCATGACTGTCCTTATGATCTCCGAACATCTCGTTTAAAGTTTCATTGCGTTTTTTCTGGCTGCGATGTGTGGTATCAGCGATGTTTCCGTAGAGATAAGTCTTGGCAATTTCCTGCCCTTCATTTTCCATTATCTCTTCATTATTGCCATACAGCCACTTTCTGATGGCCTTGTCAATCTTCTTGAATATCATATAATTACCTCCAAAATAAACCTTCCCAGCTATTATATTTTTCTTCTCAGTAACATGTAACCATTTGGTTCTTTCTGGGGTTCCATGTTCTCATCTCTGGCGCATGGGTCTGTATAACAGATCTTTACTTCTTCACTGAATCCCATGTGTTCATACATTTCTATATGCTCTGAATCATCTGCCCCTATTGTAACAAATCTGAAACCCTTATCCCTAAGGTCAGAGATCACCGTTTCCATTAACCGTGTGCCCAGACCCTGACCTCTGTAGTCTTTCCTGATTCTGAAGGCACACAGATAAGCCGTATCTTTTCCGTTCGCAAAATCTCTGTCTTCTTCTATATCCTCAAAAGCATACAGTTCTCCTATCAGTTCTCCATCATTATCTACAGTCCAGAAAACCGCATTTTCCGAAGAAATGTTCTGACAGAAGAATCTGGCTGTAGGTGATGCCTTTTCTACATCATCATATCCCCACAGTTTCAGCAGTTCCTCACTGCCGGCTTTTCTGATCAGCATCTTTATTCTCCCAGATCAAATCTGAAGATGCACTTATGAGTCTCACCGCTTTCAACTCTCATGTCGTTGTCTTGAGGCAATTCGGCTATTTCTACCAGTTCTCCGCCAAGATACATAAGAGTTCTTCTGGAAGGCCAGTTGTCCGGATTACAGGTTATATACAGATACTTCATGTCGTGCTTTCTGGCCAGTTCAAACAGCAGTTGGCAGGCCTTAGCCGCATAGTGATGACCTCTGTACTCTTCCCTGACGCCATAACCGATATGTCCGCCATAGTAAAGAAGCTCATTATAGCCTATCCTCAGGTCACAGTAACCCATTTCATTGCCTTCCTTATCACAGATAAAGAAATGATAGGCAGGCACCCAGTTTCTAACGGGATCACCCTCACTCAGTCTATCCACTGTCAGCTTTATTTCATCGTTTTCCAGAAAATCAGTATTCAGAAAATCCATGTTTCACCTCTATAGATCCTTAACCTCATAAGGTCGGTTCCAGGATCCTATTTCAATCAGGTTTCCTTCCGGATCAGCGATATAGCAGGTTCTCTGTCCCCAGGGTTCCAGAGTCGGTTCCATTATGCCTGTGGCACCCTTTTTGACAGCTTCCCAGTACGCTTTGTCAACCTCTTCAAATGTATCTACATACAGGGCCAGTTCAAAATGGCCGTTAATGCCCTTAACGTATTCATATTCCCTGTGTGTCATCTTCTCAAAATCATCTCTGCCATATAACAGGAATAACGTTCCGTCCTTTACCAGATATACATTCTCTGTATCTTCAGCTTCCCTTATCTCAAAGCCAAGTACATCCCTGTAAAAGCGGATCATCTTACCCATGTCATTGACCAATAAGCCAAAACCGTCCAGCCTCATACATCATCCCTCAGTATTCTTCAAGTTCTTTAAGCATACTCAGCATGAATGTTGGCACTGACGATCATTATGATGACAAACATTAAAGTAGCCGCAATCAGGCTGATGATCTGAACACGCCTGACGATGTCCTTCTTCACCCCAATCAGAACCAGAATGCCGGATAATACACTTACGGCACTCAGTATGATCTGTACGACATACAGCCAGTCCTTATCAGCCACATGAAGACGGCCCACAGGACTGCGCTTCCATTCTCTGTACTGACCGTTATACATCATGGCTCTGTCAGTATATATCTGAAGATTCAGAACAAACATGTATATAGCGTTAGCTATGATTGAAATAATACCTGATAACACTGTCATCACCTCTATTCAACTATATCACAAACATTCTCTGTTCCGTGAATGTATTCCTCTATCAGTCTTATATCCCTTTTATCCTTCTCACGTCCAAGTTTCTGTTTCATTTCAATCAGGCCTTTAATAGAGATAACCGGTATACCCTCAACAGAAACAACCTTGCCAAAAAGCCAGTTTTCAAAAACCTCGATGTCATCGCCGATCTTAAACCGTCTGTTTCCGTCAGATGTTATCTTATACAGATATCCTGCCTTTTCCAGCTTATCAGCCATATCCGCTGTACATCCCATGTCAATGTCATGGGTTACTTCCCTGATACCGTAAAGCACCATGGCAGCTCCGGTAATGACCCAGTAATCCTTACTGTCATATGGGAACATCTTCAGCTTTTCAATAATGTCATTTCTGTTCATTATCATACCTCTTGATTACCCATATTATACCAACCGCTGACAATCATAACAATTGTGCATACAATGACACTTTTCGTATACTTTAGATAGAAGAAACGGGGTAAACAACATGAAGTACATCAACCTTGAATATAACATACCTGAAGCTTCGGTCATCGGCATCGGCTGCATGAGAATAGGTTCCAAGGAAAAGCAGGATGTTGAAGATATTATTCATACCGCTTTAGACTGCGGCATCAACTTCTTTGACCACGCTGACATCTACGGCGGCGGTAACAGTGAAAAACTGTTTGGCGAAGTGCTGAAGGATGATCCTTCCTTAAGAGAGAAAATGGTCATCCAGTCCAAATGCGGAATCAATAAGGGCATGTATGATTTCTCCAAAGGACACATCATCAGTTCCGTTGAAGGCATCCTGGAAAGACTGAACATTGACTATCTGGATTCCCTGTTACTGCACAGACCTGATGTCTTAATGGATCCCAAAGAGGTCAATGAAGCCTTTACTGAATTATATGAAAGCGGCAAGGTCAGAAGTTTCGGTGTTTCCAACATGAACCGTTTCCAGATGGAACTGTTACAGAGTGATCTCTCATATACCCTCACCGCCAACCAGCTGCAGCTGTCACTGGCTCATACACCTCTGATCGACGAAGGCATCAATGTCAATACTGGATGGGACAAGGGCATTGTCAGAGCTTCCGGAACCCTGGAATATCTGAAACAGAATAACATCACATTACAGACATGGTCACCTTTGCAGTTTGGCATGTTCAGAGGCATATTCATCGAGAATGAAGATTATAAGGAACTCAATGACCGGTTACAGACACTGGCTGACAAATACGGCGTGAGTAAGGATACCATCGCCTACAACTGGCTGTTACGACTGCCTCAGAAGGTTCAGGTCATTGTGTGTACAACATCACCACAACGCATTGAAAACGCCGCTAAGGCCGCTGAAATCACCCTCACAGCCAGAGAGTGGTATGACCTCTATAAAGCTGCCGGCAACAGATTACCATAAGCACAAACCCTGACACAGAGTCAGGGTTTCATTTATTTTATCGGTTTATTCTTGTTTTCTTCGTAAGACCTGATTCCGGCTTTGGCATCCGGTTTCATGATCAGATGCTTGAATATCCAGTTACCAGGCAATATGTCCTTTTCGTAGAACTTAATATCCTTAACACGTTTATGAGGTGTCAGTTCAGTTTCAATTTCGACGGCTTCCGGAATACCGGTTTCTATGGCTTTGGCATCATCATAGTAGATCTTACTCATGCCGTTCATCAGGAATCCCCGTTTTTTCATCATGGCACCCATCATTCCCGGCATGTATTCCAGAGAACCCTTACTGTTAACATAGACAACAGGTACTCCAAAGGCCTCCACATACATCATGCAGCGCTTATCGTTTTCCCGATGCTCAACTTCCGGTTTGGAAGGATCTGCCGGAGCCCCATGCGGGAACAGAATCAGTGAGAGTTCTTCGTCCTTGACATTATCATAGAAATGCTGACGGCGGGAATCATAACAGATGGCCACACCGACCTTGCCGAAAGGTGTTTCAATGATGCTGCCGAAATCTCCCTGCTTGAATACTGCCGTTTCTCCTTCGGATTTGGTGACAATACCGCAGACTACATCCGGACCCACAATCATGTAGCGGTTGTAATAATCACCGTCTTCCCTGTCCAGATAACCAACACCTATATACGTGTTATATCTCCTGGCTGTTTCAACAGCCCATCTTGAAGTATCCTGACCCTTATCATCAGCCAGTTTCCACATTTCCTGATTGGCCATGTAGCTGCATCGTGATAACTCAGGCAATACGACAAGATCCGGTCTGTCTAGTTTCCGGATCAGCCCTTCAACATATGCATCTCTTGTATCAATTCCCTTGATGTCATTATCAAGTTCCAGCGCAAATATTCTCATCTTTTTTATAATTCCTTCTTTTACAGTATAAACCTGTTTTTGACAAAAGAATAATCCAACATTAAGATGAATATATAAGATTTCAGGAGTCCATGAATATGAAGAAAATCATCTGTTTATTAGTTCTGATCATGTCATTATTACTTACGGCCTGCGGCGGCATAGATTTTGAGTTTGGCCAGGTCGGCAACAGCATTACTGTCAAGGCTAACAAGGCCACTGACGGCAAATACGCTCAAAGCGATTATTTCTCAGTTAATAAAAACCAGGCAGTCAAGGTAACTTCTTCCTTAACCGGCGGCCAGCTGAAAATCGAGTTCATTGAAGTAGTCGTATTCCATGACACTGATGGAGATGTTGATATCATTCCGGGAGCTTTAGCTGCCACGGTAACCGTCGGTCCGGATGAAACAAAGACCGTCGTCCTGGAAGAGGGAGAATACATCATGGCACTCACAGCCATCGGTACCGCCGAGGGAAAGATTTCTACGGAAGTAGTCAAGCAGTAAAAAAAACCTCGTTTCATAACAACGAGGTTTTCTTATGCTCTAATAAAACTTGCTGATACCGCCATATCCGGTAATGATCTTGTTCTCCCTGGTCTTCTTAATGAAGTTAGCCAGTCTTTTATTAAACTCATCCGGATGCTTTCGGGCATCTTCAATATAGGCAACTCTTATTCTTCTGTACGGTTCAGTGAAGTTCTGATAGTTCTGCCAGACTGTTTCATCAGAACGTAATGTTTCCAAGATATCTTCCGGATAGACAAATTCATATTCCAGTATGTCCTTGACACTCTCCCTGACCATCGGATGGATCTTACCCTCACTGTCCATCAGCTTCAGTCTTTCAATGTTAGGCTGAGAATATTTACTTCCCTTGTGGCGCGGGGTAAAACGCTGGGCTCTGTGTAATGGATCAATATGTTTTATTGTACTGTCGATCCATCCGAAACACAACGCCTCTTCAACGGCATCATTGTAAGCCATGCTTTTCTCCCCTGATTCCTTCATTGGAAAGATGAACCAGACTTCCTGGCTTGTTTCAAAGTGATCGGAAAGCCACTGGCGCCACTGGTTACGGTCGGTAAAATATACTGTTGTCATCTACAAGAACCTTTCAGGAAGTCCAATATGCGCTGTTTATAATCCGGAGCCATGTCATAGGCAGCATGGCCATAGCCTTCATACATATGCAGGCTCTTTTCCGTTTTCAGATGCTCCATTATCTGTAAAGATGCTTCACCGCCCAGCACATTGTCATCTTTACTTCCCAATACCAGTACCGGACACTTGATCTTTTCAAGATCATCTGAAACATCATAGTTTGCCATGCCCTGAGCAAGAACAATAAAGCGTTTCAGATCCTCATCCGTAACCGTCTTTGCAGCCTCTATTAACAATTCCCTTGACTGCTGATAAACGCCTTCAGGATATATTGCTTCACCAAAGGCCAGATATAAGGCTTCCTTATCACCTGATTTGGCATAATCAATCCATTTTTCAACTGTCTGATGTCTGTCTTCTTCAATGCAGCAGGCCGTTGAACCCAGAACCAGTTTTCTGACCAGTTCAGGATATTTAATGGCGATTATCATGGCGATCATTCCACCCTGGGATGCCCCAAACAGATTGATATTTTCAAGGCCTAATGTTTTTAAAACTTCAGCTGTATCATCTGCCATATCAAAGACACTGTAGGATTCAGGTAATTCATTGCGGCGGTCAAATACATACACGGTATAATTGTCTGCCAGTAACTGGTATGCATCTGCAACAGACTGAGCAAAGCCCATGACACTCTGAACACTTAATCCCGGAAGGATCACAAAAGTCTCTTCTCCCTGTCCGAACCTGAAATAGTTCATTAAGAAAGTTTCAGTCTTAACAGTTTCAATGACAATTCCCATGATCATGACCTCCCTTTCGTGCATCTGTCTTTTTCAGTATACTATATTTCACCATTCCTTATTACCCGCTGAATGTGTTTTTCCTGTTCTATTTATGATGGCTTTGTTGTATGATTAAGGAAAGGTAATTGATATGGATAACGGATTAACCAAGAAAAAACACCCCTATCTGACATTATTGGTAGCGATAATTGCGATGCTTATTTTTCCTTACTGCATTTTCAAACTGCTCTCTGCCGTAATGAAGGAATACTCTAATTATTCAGACGCTCTTATTTTTGCCCAGGCTGAAAGCCTTACGGGACTTTGCAGTACGGTCTGGGCGCTGTCATGGATCCATATAGGTCTGTACAGAGAACCGGTCAGAGTTGTCATTGAACGCTGGCATGAATTCATCGGATATATAAAATGCGGTCTGTGGGGTGAAGGCTTCCGTTCATATCTTCAGAACATCAAGGAAAACGGCATCAATCTTGTCATGTTTCTGTGTCTGACCGCTTTCCAGGTCTACCTGTTAGTAGACGGATTACAGCGTTTCTTCAATATCACAGGACACTGGCCTACAGATTAATCAAAGACAGCCTAAGCTGTCTATTTTTTTGTACTCAGAATTCCTTAAAGAAAGAAGTCAATTCCGGTATTTCCCTGAATCCGATCTTCTTATAAAAGCGGTATGCCGGCACATCTCTGTCTGTAGTCAGATATATCTGATTCAGACCTTTTTCTTTGAGCTTCTCTTCAATTAGAGAAAAGAATGCCTTACCGTAACCTTTGCCCTGATATTCATTGCGGATGCACAGTTCTTCAATGAAATACTCCGTACCGCCACACCAGTGCTTGATCTTACCGATTGAAAACCCGATAAGTTCATCTTCATATAATCCGAAAACCAGGGGATTTCTGACTTCCATGATGTCTCTCAGATATTCATCAAGCTGTTTCTCATCACTCCAGTCTTCATTCCATGGATCAATGGTGAAGACCGATCTGAACAACTGTTTTATCTCTTCAAGATCATTCAGGCTCATTTCTTTAATGATCATCTTTCTTCTCCAGTTTGGCTAAAAGCCTTTCCTTCAGTATTTCATATCTCTGATGCTTTTCTTCACTGGCAAAATGCACTTCTCTGAACTGCTGCGGGCAATTGTCGTAGTTCAGCAAGACATCACCGAACTGTTCACTGGTCAGATCAAAGATACAGTCACCAACTTTATTGAAGCAGTGATAACTGCCGTCTGCCAGAAGTACACCGTAGACCTCACCGCCATAGAGATCCTGCATCAGAAAGGACGTTATTGAACACTGTCCTAATGTTTTATTTCTCTCTGACCAATCAGCGCGCATTCTTGGGGCACAGGTCTCAGAACACCAGATGTCAGAAAGGAGATCATAATAATCACAAGGTGTCAGTCCATGGCTGTCTTTTACGGTTGCGTTTTCCCAACCGTAGAAACGGTATTCTTTTTTCTGTTTCTGCAGCCATTCTTCCCTGGTAATGATGTTAGTTTCATCCTGTTCAACCGTACCGTATCTGGTTTCGTATGTTCCGTAGGCATAATGTCTGAACCCGCATTTCTCCTGTACTCTTTCAGACTGTCTGTTCCACAGGAAATGACCGCAGAGTATGGCATCCAGACCGACATCTTCAAACAGATATCTGATGACTTCCCTGACGGCTTCCGGCATTAAGCCTTGGCCCCAGTAATCCTTGGACAGAACATATCCGATTTCCCTGCAGGAAACATCCTTCAGTTCAGGAAACTTTTCTTCGTTATAATACTCGATTCCTAAGGAACCGATAACCTTTCCTTCATATTCCAGAGCAAATGTTTTCTTTTTTCCCACAAAACTGTCCAGGATCATCTGCGATACCTCTCTGTTTTCATGTGGCGGCCATCCGGCCATCTGGCCTACTCCGTCAACTGAAGCATACTCAAAGAAATCCTCCAGGTCAGACTGCCTCCAGGGACGTAATATCATTCTTTCGGTTTTTAATATGACATTACTTACATCAATTGGTGTATTCATATAAACCTTCCTATCTTAAATGATAAAGGATGATGCTTGTGGCAACTCCGACATTCAGTGACTCACAGTTGCTGTTCATTTCAATGTTCAGCTTGACATCACACTGGTCCAGTATGTCCTGATCCAGACCTTCACCTTCATTGCCGACGATAAGGGCATGTTTTTTTCTGGCCGTAAAGTCATCCAGATTCACGCCGTCTCTGACATCGGTTCCGATTATCTGATAGTTCTTATTCTTCAGTTCGGCAATGGCACCGGATAATGAAGACTTGATGATGTTGATGTGGAAGATCATACCCTGAGTGGCCTGTACGACCTTCTGATTATAGACATCCACGCTTTCATTAATGACGATGGTATCAACATTAAAAGCCACGGCACTTCTGATTATCGTTCCCAGATTTCCCGGATGATGGATCCTGTCAACTACCAGCACACTGTCCCCGTAACTGCCCGGTGCCTTCTGTGAACAGATACCGATGATCTTGTTAGGTGTGGCCATGGATGATATTGACTCCATGACATCATATCTGACCTTATATGACGGAACATCAAAATCACACTTATTCTCGGTGGTTATTACTTCAACCAGCTGTCCTGCTTTATAGGCTTCTGAAACCAGATGATATCCCTCAACGATGAACTGTTTCTTTTCATTGCGGGCAGTCTTATCTTTCAGTTTCTTCCACTGCAGTACGCGGAAATTAGTAGTTGAATCTATCTGTTTCATAAACAAGTCCTCCGTCTGTTACTTTCTAAGTTTTATAATTCCTTTTTCATGGCGTAATATGTTATCAACTCTTATTTTACCAAATACTCCCTCTTAACAAAAGAAACAAAATGCCCACTGGTACCAGTGGACATTCTGTGTATATACGTTGTTTTTATTACTTGGCTTCTTTCTTTCTTCTGAAGGCCATGGTTCCTACTGCACCGGTCAGGGCAGCGTTCCATCCCAGCATGGCATAGATTACAGCCCAAGGTACACTGCTGGATGATGATAACTTCACTGATTCTGCCGTAGTGGCAGTTTCAACCTTGATCTCAGCGCCGGAAGAAGGAATTACTTCTTCATTTATGGTAATTACTGTTCCTTCGCCGGAAGGTTTTACACTGTACATGTTATTGGTTATTTCATCACCGTTTACAGTGACCCTCTTGATATCATCACTTGGAATATTGAAGTAAATGGTCTTGACCACACCGGACTGGTTAATGGTCTGGGCTTCAGATAAGACATAACCCGCATTGATCACCTTTCCGTCAGAGAGAGTGACCATCAGATAGCCATCCTGGACCTTGACATCGGTAATACCGACACCGTCAATGCCATCCTTACCGTCCTTACCGTTTACCCCGTCCTTGCCGTCGATGCCGTTACGGCCATCAACGCCGTTTTTGCCATCGATACCGTTCTTGCCGTCTTCACCCTTTTCACCTTTTTCACCGATATCACCTTTATCGCCCTTAGCGCCCTGTAAGCCGGTTTCACCCTGCTTGCCGTCAACGCCGTTGGCGACGGTGAATACGGAAGTTGATCCGTCAGTGAAGGTAATTGTATAGGTATCAATGTTGTTTTCGGAAGCGGTCTTTTCAACAGAGGAGATTCCAATACCATCCTGACCGTTGCGTACCGTGAAGGTGAACTTTGATTCATCGGAGCAGGTAACGGTATAGGTATCTTCCAGTCCTTCCGTTGAAGTCAGGGAGATGTCAGTGATCTCACTTCCGTGATTAATGACGATCTCCGTTGTCGAACCGTCTGTATGCGTGATGGTATATGTATCATAATGTCCATCCGTAGAAGTAAGCTTGATTGAATAGATTGCCGGTGCACCCAGATACATGTTAACTCTGTTGGAGTCAACACTTCCGGCTGTATCGTTGATGTTCTTCTTGGATCTGACCATGAAAGTATAGCTGTAGCGGCCGTCAAGATCCCTGAAGACATATTCATTTGTTCCCACCGGTACTGTGGCTATTTCCTTTACACTTCCGTCTCTTTCATCGAGATAGATCGTATATCCGCCAACCGGTCTGTCCTCACTTGAAGGATCACTCCAGTTCAGGTTGATTATGATCTCATCATTCTCATCTCTGTCAAAATCACCGAACAGGTCAGTAACTTGTGGGGCACCGCCCTTGACACCTGACAGGATGTAACCGTAGATAGGAACATCAAATGTCTTGGTATCATCTTCATCTTCCTCGTGTTCCCAGTCTTCCAGGTTTTCAATTGACTTTATTCCTGAAGGCCAGGTTACCAGCTGATAGTTAAATCCGTACTGGTTGGCAGTCTCTCTGGAGACATTCATTTCACTCAGGCTGTCCGGATCCATGTTGCCGACTTCACAGCTGATACCCTTGCCTTTGGCATTGGTTTCGCTGACGCTTGAGGACTCCATGTATTCCAGAGAAGTCTTAACAGCCACACCGACACCGGTATGTCCTACCGGAGCACGCAGCTGGAACATCATGCTGAAGCCGAAGTTGAATCCATGCTCCATGGTCTCCTCTTCACTTGATGAATGTTCTTGCGACCAGGCATAACCTGTTGAGCTGGAACCAACCTCAAAACAGTTAGGTGTGCTCTGTAAGATGGTGACATTGCTGTGATCATCAGTATCGCTCATGTAACCGAATGGATTACCTTCATTGCCCAGGTATTTGTCATTGATCTCCTTCATCTTAGGAACATCGCCGCTTAATCCTTCTTCCTGAGCTCTTCTCTGGTTTTCCGCATTGTAGTATCTGACAAAAGCGTTATAGTCATCAACGGTCATCAGAGCCTTGGACGGTACACCAGGGAAAGACAGCGTCGTGGTATTGGCATCAGTGAATTTACCTTTGACTTCAACCTGGTAGATGTAGGTCGTTACCGGTGTACGGTACAGTACGACCTGGTCTTCGCCAATGGCAGTGAAAGTGTATTCGTCACTGGTGGTCAGTTCCTTTGTAAAGGTCTTTTCCCAGTTTGTAGCGTAGCTTAATTCCGTATTAAGCTTGATTACTTCTGCTTCAACTTCCAGCTCACCGCCGATAGAGAATGATGTGCTCTTTCCCCTTCCCGTCGCATATGAGTAAGAAGTTGTAATTGTATATGTTGTTTCGTAGCCTGTCATGGCTCCCTTCAGTTCCTCAAAATAAGGAGGAGCCTGCAGAACTGCCATTACAGTCGGGTCAGTATAGTTAAAGGTCTTGCCTACATATTTAACACGTAAGCCGTCACTGTCGGTATCCCAGGCAGTGAGTTCATAGCTGAGAACATCGTTTACCCTGCAGCTGCTGGATGAACTAGGATAATAATTGTTTTCTATTGCACTATCAGTAGTACAGTAATAGTCTACCGCAGTCTGGGAAACAGCACCGTCCTTCTTGTATATTCCTCCGATCATGCCCTGAGTATACTTGGCATTACCGGTGGTAATGGAGTCAGCTGCACCGATTACGAAGGCAATCTGTTCATAACCTTCTTTATTACCATCAAAGTTACCGACAGCCATGGAACGGATATAGGTTTCTTCGGTAAACATACCATCCATTCCCTCATCTGGGGATTTAAAATACTCATCTGTATAAACATGTTTGATCTTTGAACCGTTCATCACATAGAGCGATCCGTTGATGAAGATGTGTTCCGGATTTCCCGGACCGTTGATGGCTACCGTTTCCACACCGGTCTGCTGCCAGGAGTGGTCACCTTCAGAACTGTCTTTTAAGAACAGGCCGCCATATTTGCTTCCGCCAACGGTCCATTCATTGTTGGCCAATTCATATTCAACACACAGCTGATTCAGATCTTTTCCGTGCACACACACCACAAGGGTATTCTTATATAAAGTATGATAAGCATTCTTGACTGTTTCACCGACTATGCCTTTGATCTTATGGAAGAAACCGGCGACAACAGCTTCATCGCGTCCGTCTCCGTTAACGTCACCGACAGCCAGGCCAGGAGCGGCTGGGGCAATGCGCCATTCGTAACCGTCTGACCAGCAGGCGTATTTATGACGAACAGCCTTTTCACCTTTGACGATTGCTTTGCTTGAACCGTCAACACCGTAGCTTACTGACAGACATGGAATATAATATTCTGTAACCTGATTTTCCCTGTAATCATCATGAACACGGTCGACGTAACTTAAAACGACCAGGTCATCAATGCCGTCACCGTTGAGGTCACCGGTATCAATTGCAGCATGGATTTTGTTATAGACTAAAGTGTCTGTTATATTCGAATATGGCTTGAGAAACAGGTCTCCGTCTTTGCCGGGATAACCGTCACCGCTGCGGATGCTTAAGGAAATACTGCTGGAGGAAACCTTGCATGTGACTTCCCTCAGAGTCGGAGTATTACCACAGGCCCAGACAACCAAAGAATCCTTACCGTCATTATCATAGTCGCCCGCAGTAATGCCGATGAAGTTCATGGCATTGAAGTCCCACATGTTACGGTTGTTTAATGTATCGTCATTGCACATCCAGGCAGCTTCGGTAATATTAATCAGTTCACTTGTATTGCCTTTTTTATCCATTACCCACACCTGAACAATAGGCGGGTTATTTTTTGGATCTTTTTCTTTCTTGGCATACACACCGACATAGGCAACGTGGTCCTTACGACCTGATCCCGTCGGGTCAAAGGCAACACTGCGGACAAAGCTCAGTGTATAATGTCCACCCAGGCTTTTATTCCAGGTATGATCCGCATTCTTAAACGGATAACCGGTGTTTCCCGACTGGAACGTATCATATGATGTCATGGAGTTACCGCCACTGACACCATTTGACTGCAGTCTTAATAATTCCTGTTGCTGGTTAAGATAGAACGGAACATCCATGCCGTATCCAAAAGGATCCGTATCGGAATCCCAGTTCTGCGGAGTTCTTTCTCCCATTGCCACCATTTGATCATAGATGGCCTTCCCGTTATTGTCTTCAGTTTCATCCTCAGCTGAAGCAGTAAACAGGACTGAAGGAATCATACTCAATACAAGCATCATTATCAGAAGAATTCTGCCTGCATTTCTCATAAAACTACCCTTCTTCATAAGTTTTCTCCTTTTTCGCTTTCCGCGTTTTCCATATTCCCCTTGTGCCAGTGTATGCAGAGTACTGTTATGATCACCGCTGCCGCAAATGATATGACAGCGACCAGTACATATGCACCGGCATCATTTGATAAAAGTGAAGATCCCGTTAAGTGCATTCCCGTCTCAATGGATGATAAGCCAATCATTTCAAACATGACTGTGCCTAAAACCATTATCGTCAGACAGGAAACTATACCTGAGAGAGCCAGTAAAGTCTTTTCCCTTCTGGTTTCCAGGATGGCTGCTCTCCGGTGGATCAGCTTTATCCTTTCATTATCTGTTCTCATTCAGGAATCTCCTCCTTTCCTAATGCAGATAACTGCTTTTCACTCACATAGATACATGAAACACATCAGATTCCCCGGTTTTCCCGAAAAAAGTAAAAAAAAGACTGCCGATAAGCAGTCAGATATCATAAATTAAGGTATTTCAGTTACTATCTTGCATGTCTGTTTCCGTAAAAGGCAATAAACAATGTAGTGATCAACGGCATGATGTAGCCTATTCTGGCAGGTATGCCTGTCTGGGAAACCAGGATGTTATAGATGCCGTGGAATGTGATGGCAATGGCCAATAAGCCGACAGTACCAGCCACCTGGATAAGTTTTCTGTCCCACAGATACAGTATGCCCAAACCGATAAACGCCTCGCAGATGACATGCATGGCCCCTGTACCGAAGCCGCGGATCAACAGATAGAAGAAGTTCTCGGCTCCGTTCTGTGACAGATAACAGATGTTCTCGAAAGTCGCAAAACCGATGGCTGTCATTAACAGACTGTCCAGAACAGTGTGCTTTCCCGGCTCAAATACCAGCATATAAAACAGAAACGGCAATAGCTTCATTATTTCTTCAACCAGCGGAGTGATCTCCAGGGAAGCAGTTACCAGATCAGCACCCTGAACAGCGGCCACAAACGTACTGATGTATGAAGAAAGCAGACACATGGTCATTCCTCCCAGAACAAACAGTAACGGTCTGCGTCCTCTGCTAGAGATGCAGATGATGGCTATTAACAGCGGTGCCGCAATGCACACGAAGATGTTTTCAATGTAACTCATTGCTCCACCACCTTCCTTACTGCCCGCAGAATCAGTCCAATGATGACTGTCAGTCCGAAGTCAAACCAGTAATACGGGTTGGCTAAGGTATCTCCCGAGAAGAAACATGAAACAGTCCACATGGCATATTCCATCATGCAGAACATCAACACCAGAATGTTAAGCAGGTAACTCTTTCTGACACTGCCCTGTTCTTCCTTCTCAATGATCAGACCATTAATGGCTCGTACCATCAGCGTACACATCATTACTGCCGTAATGGTGTTATTCAGATAGGCGCCATACTGCATGTAGAATATGGCCATCGCAAAGGTAAAGACCGGAATGGACCACATTCTCTTTAACGGCTGTGCAATCTTCTTACCGTCCTGAACATAATACATAATCAGCCACAGAAACAGATAGCTTGATATCCAGTTCAGATAAGGAATAAATGAGAATTCCGGTGTCTTGTGGTAAAAGATGATATGAAGAGCCCAATACAGATCTCCTAAGAAGAAGGTAAAATAGAACATGCTCAAAAAGGCCCACGTTCTGTTTCTTGTGGTTACGGCTTTTACTATGGCGATCCCGGCGCAGATTCCTGCCAGGATCATCTGAATTCCGTTTTCAAGACCTTCTATCATTCCTTAAACTCACTTGGATAATCATCGCGCCATTTCTTCAGTTTATAACAGAAAACAGTTACCGCTACACCCCGGACAAAGGCAATAACGGCTATAACAATGAAGCCAAGAGTATTACTGTCAGAGAAGATGCTGGCAGTCATGTTATTGATGAGGGTTTCATGCTCAACCATTGCAGCAAGATTAGGCATGAAGCAGGCGATGGCTATGACAGCACCAAAACATACCGCAAAAGCAGCGGTCTGCATGATTCTCATTTTCTGTGTGTTAGCCTGTTTTTCCAGACTGGCTGCACGGCTGTGTATGGCCTTGATTCTCTGTTCATCGGTAAGCATTAACTACACCCTCTTTCAACAATTCTTCTTTTAAACTCTTTTTACCCTTCTGTAACAAGTGATCGATCTTCTTTCTGTTGACATTCATGACTTCAGCTGCCTGATCATAGGACAGCTCCTCAAAGTAGATCAGCCATAAGGCTTCCTTCAGCTGCGGATCGATCCGTTCCATGCAGTAGTGCAGGATCTCTTTTCTTTCTTCTTCAAACCTGCTCTCTTCAGGTAGTGAGGACCAGATGCCCTCTTCACTGACTTCATCAATGCTGAAACCGTTCATTCGGCTTTCACGCCGGTGGAAGCGGGAAGCGAGATTACGGGCTGTCTTATACAGATATGTCTTTACCCCATCCCCTTTTATCTTTGGCTTTTTGACCATTATTCGGGCAAAGGCTTCGACCATCAGATCTTCAGCATCCTGCAGGTTATGCAGGTATCCGTTGAGATAGAAAGTAAGACTGTCGCCATAACGCATTATCAGTTCATCATATGCAGCGATATCACCCGCAAGATAAAGCTCGTACAGTTCCTTATCGCTTTTCATGGCAACTCCCCCCTTTCCATCACAAAAACAACTGTTTCTTAACTACTATTCTACCAAAGTCTCGCCCATCAACAAACAAAATACGAGGTCAGACCCCGTATTTATTTTTTTATTATTAAAATGGTTTTATCTTAAGGTTTTCAGGTATTCCTTATGTTCGTCAGTGACCCTGAAGCTTTCTATGGCTTTCTGAATGGCCTTCTTATGACACCATTCATCAAGTACATGGTTTTCAAAGATACCTATGGTCGCATCATACTGCTTGGCTAAAGCTGTCGCAAAGTACCACGCTATCATCATTTTTAGATAATAGTCTTTACCTTTCTTATCTGCTACCCAGCCTAAATATTCTTCTCTGAAATCATCATCCAGGAATTCATTCATTAACATTCTCATGCCGAATCGGGAAGTATAAACATGATCTGAATCTATCCATTTCTTAATGAGCGGAAGTATCTTATCATGGTTTTTCTTAAAAACCTTAGGACTGGACTGGTCACATACCGGCCAGCAGTCAATATAAGGAAGAAATCTTTCAATTTCCCTGACACATTCATCAAAGTCCTTTATCCGGGAGATCAGAAAGAAATGCACCAGGTTTTCTTCATAATACTTATGAGGCAGTTCTTTCAGGAATTCTCTGCCTTCCTCAGTATTGAACACTTCCTTGGCGATCTTTCTCATATCGGGAGTTCTGACACCGATAATGGAATCCTTGGAAATGTTGGGAACCAGATTGCTCTGAAAATCCCTGTACTCATTATCCTTATGTTCCATTAATCTTTCATATACGGTCATGTTATTTCCTCCAAAACAAAACATTTTATGTTTATCTTATCTATTTCCTTTTCTTTTCTATCGTATAGGACTGCATGCCCTTCCTGCAGCCGTTTTTCTCATAGAAACCTTCCAGTCCCGGTTGCGCACCGAAATACAGCATGGTTGGCGTGTTGGCTTTTGCCAGTTGAAGAAGCTTGCTGCCAACACCTTTATTCTGATATTCCGGAAGAACCAGCAATTCTGTAATCGTTCCAAAATAATAACCGTCCGAAAGAATGCGTAGGCATCCTATCAACTTAGTACCATCATAAGCTGTTAAATTTATTGTTCTGGATAAGGCTTCCTGTGTACGCTGTACATCATAGTCACCTGGCCAGATTTGATTAACAAACGAAAGAAAATCTGATGCATTCAGTTGTTTATCATCTACTCTATAGTCCATATTTCACCTCGATAAGAACATTATCTTTTGATCTCTTTAATCATGTGATATTCATTCAGTAATGTTCCGTCTTTCAATCGTACCGCATTCACACCGACACCTGTTATCCTGAATCCCATCTTTTCATATAAGGCTCTGGCTCGGGTATTCCCTTCGATAAACTCCAGTTCCATCTGCAGAATATTTTCATTTTCCTCTGCGATTCTGATCAGTTCCTGAAAGAGTCTTGTCCCTATTCCCTGGTTCCAGTAATCCTTCAGCAAGGCTATCGCAACGGAAGCACGGTGTCTTGTTTTTATTCTGTTATTCCAGGTGATCTGGCAGTTACCGGCAACTTTTCCATCCACAATGCAGACCAGCATCGCTTCATTGCTGGAGCTGTTCATTCTTTCAAACAGCTCTTTCTCACCTTCCACGGTGTATCTGCTGCATTCCTCAGGATAACGGAGAATAAAATCGGTTTCTTCTGCTGACTTATACAGATAATCAAGCATCCCCTGAATATCTTCTTCTTTCGGACTTCTTATCAGGGCTTTTCTTCCATCTTTTAGCGTAAATTCAAATTCACGTATGATCATAACTGTTCCTCCATAAGCTGAAATATATCTGTCACTCTGGTGATAGTTCTTTATTCATCAGAAGCCTATGTCCATCATCTCTGTATATCTCATAACCCGAATTCTCATAGAAATGAAGTGCGGAGAGATTCGTCTTCTCAACATGCAGGCATAGTTTAGGCGTATTGATCTCTCTTGCGTATGATTCTGCGACTTCTAACAGTGCTGAGCCGATGCCTTTGTTTCTGTAACCCTTTGTCACAGCAAAATCATTGAGGTATATGTAATCTTCGTTTTCATGGTAAACCTCAACCGACAAAAATCCTACGACTGTTTCATCTTCGGCGACAAAAATCCTGTTTTCATCATCTGTCCAGAATTTGTCCAGATCTCCGGTTTTGTATCCTTCAGCTTTTTCTGTGTGGTATACCGTCTGCAGCATTTCCGCATACAGTTCGCATATTCTTTTTTCATCAGCTGCGACGGCCTGCCTGATCATATACTTCATTTTAGGTTATGAATCCTTTCCTTCGTAGGGCTTATCCCATGAGGCTATTTCAATAAGGTTTCCTTCAGGGTCAGCAATGTAACAGGTTCTCTGTCCCCAAGGCTCAAGTTCAGGTTTCATAACAACCGTTGCCCCATTTTCTACTGCTTTTCTGAACACAGCATCAACCTCATCAAATGCATCAACATATAGAGCTATTTCAAAGTGTCCATTCAGGCCTTTGATATATTCATAGCTACGGCCTGTCATCTTTTCAAAGTCACTTCTTCCATACAAAAGAAATAAGGTACCATCCTTAACCAGATATACATTCGATGAATCCTCTGCTTCCTTAATCTCAAAGCCAAGCACATCTCTGTAAAACCGGATCATTTTTGCCATATCCTCAACAAACAGTCCAAAACCGTCCAGCCTCATATTCAGCCTCCCTGATTTATTTATTTCTTCATCCTTACAAACAAGAATTTGCAAATATCTTAAACAGAATATCCCAAATTAATATCGAAAGGTGCAATCAATAACTTTTGCAGATCTTTATTGTAGTTTTCGAAAAAGGTTTTTATGGCCTTACCATAGTTTTCTTTAGTGTCAAACTCCCAGTA
>JAFQZR010000021.1 GCA_017405785.1 Erysipelotrichaceae bacterium | reverse complement strand
TAAATGATACCTTTACCAACGTAAAAGGATGGAAACACCAGTGAAGTGTTTCCATCCCTATTTTACACACGATTTGTTAAGAGTCCCCCACACTATTTGTTATTAACATCTTGTGTGGCCACACTATGTGTTAAAGTCCCATAATAATGCAAGTAAAACAACAAATACCTTATCAATAAATGCTTATCTTGGTAACGGTCCGCCCCAGGCTTCTTCCATTAACGGCAGTATTCCCTTACCGTCCGGATGCCAGTTAAGATTCTGGGCCATGTCAAAGCCCGGAATGAGGTTGCCTTCAACCAGTGTCGGCCCTTCTTCCGTAATGGCGACATCCCAGCCGATATACCCGAGATCAGGTTCAACCAGAGCAGCTCTCATTACATAGTCCACTGCTTCATCAAACATCGGGATCTCAAATCCCTGTATTTTCATCTTGGTGGTCGGATGCTCTTCCAGCGTCAGGCCCTTTTTCTCATCATAGAACGGGAAGCGGCAGACGCCATCGCTGTCAACATATGTGTAAACACCGCCGCTGCCGGCATTGTCTACCACAGCACTTCCCTGTCCGGCTCTTAATATCGTGTACAGATACTTCGGTTCGCCGTCTTTCAATAAAGTAACCATTCTCAGCGTGTTTACGGAGTTAGGATTGATCTTATTCATCTCATGGTGCTGAATGATGGTTTCCTCAATTATATATTCGCTGTTGTTCTTCATGATCAGATCATAGTACTTACCGGCATCAATGCGGGATGAGGAGACCTTGCTGATACCGTTGCCTCCTGACAGATTGATTGGCTTTACAAAGAATGTATCATGCTTCTTTACAAATTCAATGAAGTCATCTCTGGTACATTCTCTGGTATCCAGCCAGTCTCTGTTAATGAACTCATGATATTTCTTCAGGAACTGTCCCTTGTCTTCCAATATCGGATAAAGTTCTCTCTTATTGGCTTCTCTGGTCAGGGCAACATTATTATTAACGGTCATGAACGTCTTGCGCAGTTCAGCGCTTTTGGAAACAAAGCCGTATCCGCGGTATTCCTGATAGCCGATTCCGTATCTGGCGGCACAAAGGCACATGTCTGCCAGGATCAGCCGGCTCGGTTTACCGGTCTCCCGGTGTATTTCGTTCGCAAAATACTGCATTTTCTTAATGCTTCCGTTCTTTGCTCTTCTGAACAGGATCTTCATTCTTTCCAAAGCGTTCATAACATCTTCCTCTTTATCTTAGATTATACATTCCCTTACGGGATTATAAAAGGAGTGAACACTCACTCCTTTGTTTTCTTTACTTTTCGACGATGTCCTTGATCTTCTCGACGATCTTCTTACCTGTTTCTTCAGCCTTCTTGGCAATGCGTTCAACATCTTCCTTATCGAACTTGCCGTCTTCGCCAAGAATGGCTTTACCGACAGATGATTCCTTAAACTTTTCGCCGGCCTTTTCAGCACCTTCCTTGATGGCTTCGCCGTAACGCTTAAAATCTTCCTTGTCAAGCTTGCCGTCATCGCCTAATACTGCCTCGCCTACAGAGGTTTCCTTGAACTTGTCACCCAGTTCTTCAGCCTTTTCCTTGCCTTTTTCAACAGCGGCAGCAGCCTTGTCCTTCAGATCAATGTTATCCTTTTCGTATTTTTTCTTAACTTCTTCTCTGGCCTTGATCAGAGTCTCAGAACTTTCGAGCTTCAGTTCGATCTTTTCATTTCTAATCTGCTCAATTCTGCTTCTGCCTACACCCATGGCCTGATCAACCTTACCGACAGCGGCAGCGGTTTCTCTGTTGAGGTCTTCGATCTGCTTCCGCAGTTCTTCGTTCTGCTTTACAAGGTCTTCTCCGGAAATCCGTGCAGCCTCTTCAATGGCTTCGTTGACTTCCTTTACTGCTTCAGTAGCTTCAGCCTGTGCTGCTTCAGCGGCTTTTTCGGTTACTTCTTCTAATTTTTCCTGAACTTCTTCGGCTGCCTGCTGAGCCTGTTCTTCGATTTTGTTTAATTCGTCCATGTTTCCCTCCCGAATCATATTATCCTTCATTGGTTTCTGGCTTAATTATACACCCTTATAAATGATAATTCATATAAATCTATCAATCGGAAACCATAACGGAAGCTTATCCGTATTCCCAGAGCCAGAAACGGACCAAAAGGCATTTCGCTCTTCATTCCCGCTTTTTTACAAAGCAATAAATAACCTGCATAAACACTTCCTGTCATACATCCCAGCACAAAACTGAGTATCGCTCTTTCCCACCCCAGCAGAAAACCGCACACTGCCATCAGTTTCACATCTCCAAAGCCAAAGCCTTTAGTGATAACCGCTATTATCCGCATAGGTATACTGATTATCACGATTCCAAGTAAGTGATTCCCTATAAAGCAGAAATCCGTCACAACAAATGACATTACCATTAACATTATAAGGTACCTGTTTCTGATGATCATGGTGTCCATATCATATAAAGCAACTGCCAGCAGTATCATGTACAGGACAAATTCAAACATATTACGGCTCATAATAGCCGCAATAGCGCCGAGCATTTCCGTAAGCGGATAGCGTACACTTATCCTGCTGCCACAGTAGTGGCAATGACCGCTTCTTATCAGATAACCAGCCACAGGCAGCATGTCGATAAAGCTTAATACATGCCCGCAGTCAGGACAGCACGAACGAGAAAAGATATAATTCTGTTTATTCTGACTTCTGATGACCGCTGCATTCACAAAACTGGCTACGGTACAGCCAATTACGATGTTCCAGACAAGCATAATAAAACCCTCCTCTACTTATTTGACGTAAAAGAAGGGTTTGGGAGTTCAATCAGAATCTGATCGGTACGGCATAGAAGGTTCCCGGATACCACTTTACAAAATCAGCCAGTTTCATCTTGTAGTTGAACCTGATGGTGCCCTTGCCGTCATAGTTGGCATCGCTGATCCAGATGTATTCTCCTTCCACCGCCTCTATGAAACCCGTATGACCGGCATGACTGTAATCGGATATCCACATTGAGAACACTGCACCGGGCTGCGGCAGCGAACTTATTTCAAAGCGGGTTGGATGAGCTCTTACGGTTTCGGCAGCGTGGAAGCAGCCGTCTCCTACCGCTCCGCTGTCATAGCCGTATACTTCATAGAAACGGGCCCATACAAAGGTTGTACACTGCCAATAACGGTTGATGTTGACTTCGTAGAAGCCATTGCCTCCGCCAATGGTACGGTATCTTTCCCAGATTTCCTGCCGCTGTTCGGTTTCTTTCTTCAGAACCAGGTCTTCAAATTCACAGGGAACGATTCTTCCCGGTTCACTGCTGACAATGATGTTGCGGCATCGGTAATATTCCCGTAACCTCTCAACATCAGATCTTCTGGCATCAGCGAGCTGGTACTTATACTGATTTCTGGCTGTTAACAGACACTGGTCTAGACTTTTCCCTGCCAAAACCAGTGAGAAATCTGACAGCTTATCAGTAATGTTATGACCGTAATCATGATAAAAACAAACCGCCAGAGCCTGAGCATATTCGTTGTCCATTGAATCACCGTAAAGCAGATTCCATTTGTCGATTTCATCTTCACTGATGCATACTCTCTGCCTTAGTGTTACGGTTTCTTCAGTGATTCTGTCCCGGTCAAGCGACTGTCTTTTAAATTCACATCCGCTGCATAACAGCAGCAGTACAGCCATAAGTATCTTCATTATCCTTATTATAACAGATGGCGATATTGTATAATTAAATATGAAACAGGCAGGTAAGAAAAATGATAAAACAGCTTAAAACACCTTGGAGCGACACTGTCGGCAATCTTCCTTTACCGGAATATCCCCGCCCGCAGTTTGTCAGAGATTCTTTCTTGAATCTTAACGGTTACTGGAAATGCGCCTTTACGGCATCACGGCAGAAACCTGAAACCTTTGATCAGGACATTCTGGTACCTTTTTCTCCCGAATCTCTGTTGTCGGGAGTCAACCGCATTCTTAAACCTGATGAATATCTGTGGTATAAGAGAAACTTCACCCTTGAAAAAGGCTTTAACAGAGGTCGAGTGATACTGCATTTCGGTGCAGCTGATCAAAGTGCGGTTGTCTATATAAACGGTCAGTGTGTCGGTACAAACGAAGGTGGTTATTACCCGTTCGCTTTTGACATTACTGATTATCTGAAGGAAGAAAATGAGATAACAATCCGAATCAGAGACTTGTCAGATACCAGTTATTACGAAAGAGGCAAGCAGAAGATCAACAGAGGCGGAATCTGGTATACTCCGCAATCCGGTCTGTGGCAGACCGTCTGGCTGGAATCTGTCCCACAGCAGTATCTGGAGAATGTCAGAATAACTCCTGATTACAAGATGCAGACTCTGAACCTGGACTTTATTCGTAATAATGATTTACCTGTTGAAACAGAGATCTCCTTAAATGGTAAACTGTTAAAACACGTTACCTCAAACGATGATAAGGTAGCTGTTCATTTTGAAGAGATCCAGGCCTGGTCACCTGAAAACCCTGTTTTATACGATCTTAAGCTGACCTGCGGTGAAGATACGGTAACCAGTTACTTTGCTTTCCGCTGTTTTGAGATAAAAAGCGCCTCTGACGGACGTCTGAGATTCTTCCTGAATGATAAAGCATATTATCCTAACGGCTTATTGGATCAGGGATACTGGTCTGACGGCCTGTATACTGCTCCGACGGATGAAGCCATCGTTCATGATATAACCGTATGTAAGGAAAGAGGCTTCAACGCCTTAAGAAAACACATCAAGATCGAACCGTTACGCTGGTATTATCACTGTGACAGAATGGGCATGCTGGTATTCCAGGACATGGTCAACGGCGGTGAAACCTACAGCAGCTGGACCACCATGTTCTCTTCAGTATTTACTACTACCACCAAAGACACACAGGAAAACTATAAGAAGTTTGCCCGCGAAAACGAAAAAGGCCGCGAAATGTATTACACCGGTCTTAAGAGAATGATTGAACATCTGTATAACTGTCCTTCAATCGTTCTGTGGACACCTTTCAATGAAGGCTGGGGCCAGTTTGACAGTAAAAAGGCCTATGAGTATGTCAGAAAACTTGATGACACCAGAGTAATTGAACCTGCCAGCGGCTGGCATGACCAGAATTTCGGGGACATCAACTCCAAGCATATCTATTTCAAGGCCGTCAACATGAAGAAATTCTCTGATAACCGCCTTTATTACCTCTCAGAGTTCGGCGGATACACCTTAAAACTCTATGATCACTGTTTCAACGACAAGCAGACTTTCGGCTATAAGCAGATTAAGAGCGTTGAACAGCTAAACGACAACCTGAGAGTCCTGTTTACCAGAGATATTCTCAATAACATCGATAAAGGTCTGGCCGGAAGCATTTATACCCAGGTCAGTGACGTTGAAGATGAAGTCAACGGTCTGATGACTTATGACCGTGAAGTGACCAAGGTCAACAGGGAAACCCTGCTTGACATTGTGGAAAAGATCAACGAAAAATACCGTAAATTCTGAAATAATCAACTGTTTTCACATTACTTCCTTTTCTTCTTTTTAAATAAGACGGGTTATTGTAATATATATCTATATTCGGGGGATTTTTATGGGAATTGTTGTATTCGGGGCAACCTTCGTTGATATCAAAGGATATCCTACAGCACAGTACATACCTGCCGGCAGAAACGTCGGCAGAGTCATACAGGTACACGGCGGAGTATCCCGTAATGTCGTGGAAGACATCGCCAACCTGGAACTGAAACCTACCTTCGTCACGGTTCTTGATAACAGCGGCACGAGTTCCGATGTTCTGGAAAAGCTGAAAAAGCACAACATCAACACGGATTACATTGTCCGTACTGATGACGGCCTGGGAACCTGGCTGGCCATTTTCGACAATAACGGTGATGTTATCGCCTCTATCTCCAAGAGACCTAATCTGGACGCCATAAGCGAAGTTCTTGACGCTCACGGCGATGAGATATTCGCTGATGCTGACAGCATCGTTGTTGAAATCGACATGGAAGTACCTCTGCTGAAAAAGATATTTGCTTTGGCAGAAAAATATCAGAAAGATGTCTATGCGGTTGTTTCCAACATGTCAATCGCCATGGAAAGAAGAGATCTGATCATGAAGGTAAGCTGTCTTGTCTGCAATGACCAGGAAGCAGGCCTGCTGTTCTCGGAAGAATATGACGCCAAGGATCTCGATCAGATGAGTGAGCTTCTGGCTCAGCGCATTAAACCTGCCCACATAAAAAAGATGGTCGTAACCATGGGTGAAATGGGTGCGGTATACGCCGATCTGGAAGGCAACTACGGCACTGTTCCGCCTCAGAGGGTTGACGTTATCGACACAACAGGCGCCGGTGACAGCTTCTTTGCGGGTGTAGCTGCCGGACTTACTTATGGGAAATCTCTGGAAGAGTCCTGCATAATCGGTACAAGACTGGCCTCATCGGTTATTTCCACCAAGGAAAACGTCATTCCGCGTTTCCTCCCTGAAGAATTTGATCTGTAGAAAAGCCGTTTATCACATGAACTTGTCAACGAAAAGTAGACAGGTTTAAAAAGTCAAATTGAAGCCCTGATCGAGAGTAAACTCGGCGGGGCTTTTATAATGCAGCTTGTACATAGGTCTGTGATAGTTATAGTATTTTACGTATTGGTTGATAAAG
>JAFQZR010000020.1 GCA_017405785.1 Erysipelotrichaceae bacterium | reverse complement strand
ATGGTCACTGAACTGATTCACTTTCTGAGTGAAAACCCGAAATTCTCTAACAATCCTGTATCTGAGTAAGCAATTTTCCGTATCTCTGATAATAGAGCGGCGTCCAAACCAAGACGCCGCTATTCTTTTTCTCCGGATGCATAACAGTTGCTTTCCTATA
The DNA here is from genome assembly GCA_017405785.1 of Erysipelotrichaceae bacterium. Lineage (GTDB taxonomy): Bacteria > Bacillota_I > Bacilli_A > Erysipelotrichales > Erysipelotrichaceae > RUG521. The sequence continues at coordinate 2,737 of JAFQZR010000020.1, read as the reverse complement.
ATTCTCTTCCTTTTCCTTTTCTTTCCTTATGTCGCGATACATCTTTCTGGAGAAGCTCTTCCGGTATTTCCGCCTCCTGGCCTTGCCAGCCGCAAACACGTAGATATGCGTCAAGAATGCAATCTGACCAGCATTGTCCTTCCCCATATACAGTCAGAACAATCTTTTCTCCCTTTTCGGAAACCACAAACAATGTGAAATGACGCATCTTGCGGCCGTCAAACGGTTCCGGATCTGTTATTTCAATTTTCAGTGCTTGAAGCAAGGCCTCTCTGATTGCACCTGAAACAGTGCGAACTTCAGCATCATAGATTTTCTCAGCCGACTCATCTCGAAAAGACAGTTTTCCCACTAAACGATATCTCATTCTGCTTTATCCCTCGTAATATGATAGAATATATTATATATCATTTTATATTTTCTGTCAATTCTTGTCAACCAATCTTCTCCCTTTTTCGCCCATGAAAAAACCGTCAGGTGCTGTTCACCCAACGGTTTTCCCGTAACGATTTTGAGGAGGAAAATGAATCAGATTCATGCACATAACACACAAAAGCACATGATCTTTGATGCAGCATGCCGATCACTCCGGCAGCAATTCTGAAGCTCATTGGCGTGGAACAAGCGCCGTGCTTCTATAATGTATTATATACTATATTTGCATTTATGTCAATATCATTGTTCGACCGTTCCACAGGAATTATATAGATGTTGAATGCTTTTGTTTTTCCCCGGAAAACTGTCCCACATTTAGTTTGGTCACCAGTATTTTGGGCAAAACGGCACTAAATCGAATTTACTGCCAAAATTTCCATTGACTCTGCTTTCCAAAAGATATATAATCTGTATAGATAAAACGGCAGTAAATTCAGAATACTGCCGAAATATCGGAAAGGCGGGGAAGCATGACCGATACATCAGCCATTCTGGACACGATTGGGAGTAAGAACTCATTCACGAGGTCTGATCTGCAGGCTGTGATGGAAGAATGCGGCTATCGCACATCAGGGAGTATCACGAACCATATGATCACGAAGATGTTAGCTGCGGGTGAGATTGCCAGGATCGGGCGTAACAGATACTGTGTCTCAGATTCTCTGAGAACGTACCAATTTCCCCATTCTGGGTTTGCCATCTCAGTAGCAGACGAAATCATTAATGCTCACCCATACTTGGATTTCCGTATATTTGAACTGGTACAGCTGAACGAGTTCGTTAACCATCAAATAGCCCATAATATTGTGTTTGTATCTGTGGAAGGTGAACTGGAAGCGGATGTTTTTAATACTCTCTGGGAAAAACATAAGGGTTCAGTTCTTCTTAAACCCGATGCGGATGAACTGTTCCGCTACATGAATGAAGATATGGTGGTGATCATAAAGCTTCCGACGGAAAGTCCGAAAGGAACATCGGTTTTCTGGGATACGCGACTTGAAAAAATGCTTGTCGATATAGCCGTTGACAAGTTGCTCAGGAAAGTAATCTATTCAGGTGAGTACCCGACAATCTATCAGAATGCATTCCATAAATACGCAATAGATACGAATGCAATGGTACGGTATGCAAGACGCAGGGGAGCTATTAAGAAATACCGAGATTTCCTTGTAAATGAAGCAGGCTTAAGGCAGGAGGATTTCAGAATATGATTATCAGGGAAAACTATGGGGAAGAACACATCCGGGAGTTACAAAACATAAGTCGCAAGGATCCACAACTCATAGAGCGCGCATTATATGCTCTGGGACTCCTGGAAGCACTCACGCAGACCGGAATGAGATTTATTTTCAAAGGGGGCAGCTGCCTGATGCTCTTGCTGCCGCGTCTTATGCGACTGTCCACAGATATCGACATCATCGTTGATCCCGGAACAGATGTGATCGAGTATATTGAGAAAGCAGCTGAGATTTTTCCTTTCGTGTCTTATGAGGAGCAAGTGCGCGTTGGAAAGAACAACATAGAGAAGAGGCACTTTAAGTTCACTTACTTCTCACCGGTCAGGCAAGAGAATTTTTATATCCTGCTGGATATTCTTTTTGAAGAAAACCATTACGTGGCACTGGTCGAAAAGGAGATTCGGAATGAACTGCTACTGACAGAGGGAAACAATCTTACTGTACGTGTTCCCTCCATCGACTGTATTCTTGGTGATAAATTTACGGCGTTTGCCCCATATACGACTGGCGTTCCCCTCCGGGCGAAAAAGGATCTGGAGGTAATGAAACAGTTTTACGACATTGGTACTCTGATCAATGAGCACAAGAATTTCAGCCATGTGCTGGCAACATATAAAAATGTCGTTGTATCAGAAATCAGTTATCGCGGGATGGATATCACTGCAAGAGATGTCCTTGAAGACACAATAGCTGCAGCCATTGTTGTCGGTTCGCGGGGAAAAGTCGGAAAAGATGACTATTCTGTCTATATCGATGGAATTCGAGGGGTTGCAACGCATGTTTTTGCGGAGCGATTTTCAGGCGAGATTGCCTCATACCGGGCAGCAAACTTGATCTACATGGCGGCTTGCTTATTAACAGAAACGTCATATGAAATGGTAGACCGTTTCGAAGAATATGCAGACGAGTCGCTTACACAGACTGATCTGAAAGTTCTATCCAAACTGCGTAAGGCACAGCCCACACAATATGCTTATCTGGTTAAGGCAGACAAGTTGCTGAAGGAATACAGAAAACAGAGATAGCATTTCGAACTTATTTATCCCGCTGGAAATAATCTATCT
>JAFQZR010000019.1 GCA_017405785.1 Erysipelotrichaceae bacterium | reverse complement strand
GTCGTGAGACAGTTCGGTCCATATCTGTCGTGGGCGTAGGAGATTTGAGAAGTGCTGTCCCTAGTACGAGAGGACCAGGATGGACGTAGCGCTGGTACACCAGTTGTCCTGCCAAGGGCATAGCTGGGTAGCTAACTACGGATCAGATAAACGCTGAAGGCATCTAAGCGTGAAACTGGCTTCAAGATGAGATCTCCCATACGTAAGTAGTAAGTCCCCTTGAATACTACGAGGTTAATAGGTCAGGAGTGTAAGCACAGTGATGTGTGCAGCGGACTGATACTAATAGGACGAGGACTTGATCTAAGATTCAAATAGATTGCCCTCAAGAGAGAGACAACTGTTATTCGGTTTTGAGAGAACAAATTATGTTCTTTCAGAAATTAAAAAATCCGGTGACGATAGCAAAGTGGAGACACCTGTTCCCATGCCGAACACAGAAGTTAAGCACTTTAACGGCGAAGATAGTTGGGCCTGCCCCTGCGAAAATAGCAAGTTGCCGGTTTTTTTAATGCCTGACCGTCTGTGGACGGTTTTTTCTTTTTTTACCGACAGTCAAAACCATATGAAAAACACCGACGGTATTTTATAATCTAAATAGAATCATGTATGTGAAAGGCGGATATAATATGATAATCAGAAATGCTAAGGTATTTATTGACGGCTGCTTCAGAGATGTCGATGTCAAAACGGAAAACGGTCTGATCACTCAGATCGGAATTAATCTTGAGGGTGAGGGCTACGATGCTTCAGGATGCTACCTGTTTGCCGGATTCATCGATGCTCACTTCCACGGTGCCTGTGATGCCTATTGCGGTGATTCCCTGGAAAAGATGGAGGAAATTGCCCGTACGATACCGCGTTACGGTACGACGTCCTACATTCCTACTCCGATAGCGAAGAATGATGAAACCACAAGAGAGAGAATACGTACCATCAGAAAGGCCAAGGGACAGCCTGGTGCCGATGTTCTGGGAATCTTCCTGTATACCGATTACAAGCACCGCTCAATTCCTTACTATCCGATAAGCATTGCGCCTACCAAGGAAGATACTCTGGCCATGGCCGACGGTGATCTTTCCGATATCGTGGCCGTTCTGTATGCTCCGGAACTGGATCCGTCCTGTGAATGGACATCCTGGCTGAGTGAAAACGGCGTAATTCCGCTGATCGGCTTCTCGGAGGGCACATCAGAAGAGGTTACAAATGCGGTCAGGGCAGGAGCCAGACTGACAGACCACTATCCTAACGGATTCCCGCTGATCAGCCATCATGATTCCAGTGCCGTATTACAGTGTTTATTGGAAGACGGTCTGTACATGCAGATCAACTGCGACTGCATCCATGTCGTCCCTGAATACATAAAGATGATGCTGAAGATGAAGGGAGACGATCATCTGATCGCCGTATCGGACTCTTCACCGTTAATGGGCAAGCCGGAAGGCGAATACAAGATGGGCAATATGACCGTTTACATCAGAGACGGTGCTGTCAGAGATGTTAACGGCAAGCTTGTTACGGGATGCCATACCTTTGATGAAAACATGCGTACCATGAAGGCCAACGGCTTCTCCATGGAGACAATCGGAAAGATCTTTACCGAGAATGCCGCCGTTGCCTACAGACTTTCTGACAGAGGAAAGATCGAAGTAGGCCGCAGAGCTGATCTGGTGGTCATGGACAGGGATCTGTTTGTTCAGAAGACCATGATAAAAGGTGAATGGTTCTACGAGAAATAATCGATTGATAAGATAAGTTAAACAGGGCTGTCTGGCCTTGTTTTTCCTGCGGTTGAAACGTTAAAAAGGCATAGTATTTGCTTTGATTATGCAAAATTCCTGAGAGCAACTCTAATATATCGGTTTTCTGAATTGCCATTTGTTCAAAAAGCGTTTTTTTGCGAAAACAGATAGTATTTTTTGCGGGGTTTTGTTATCATATATTAGTTAAAGAGGAGGAGATTTATAAATGAGCCAGAAATACGTTTATTTGTTCGAAGAAGGCAATGCAAATATGCGTGAGCTGTTAGGCGGCAAGGGTGCTAACTTAGCCGAAATGACTAATATCGGCATGCCTGTTCCTTATGGCTTTACCATCACAACGGAAGCATGCACCCGTTACTATGATGATGGTGAGAAGATTGCCGATGAAATTCAGGAAGAAATTCTGAGTTATCTGGAAAAATTAGAGGCAAAGAGCGGTAAGGTTTTAGGAAGCAAGGAAAATCCTTTACTGGTTTCTGTCCGTTCAGGTGCACGTGCAAGTATGCCTGGTATGATGGATACCATTCTTAACCTGGGTATCAATGACGAAGTTGTTGAAACGATCGCCAAGGGTACTAACAATCCAAGATTTGCCTATGACTCATATCGTCGTTTCATTCAGATGTTCTCAGACGTAGTCATGGGATTACCAAAGAGCACATTCGAAGTTATCATCGATGAAATGAAGGAAGCCAAGGGCGTTAAGATGGACACTGAACTTAACGCTGATGACATGAAGGAAATGGTCAAGAGATTCAAGGCCTACTACAAGGAAAACATGCATGAGGACTTCCCTCAGGATGCCAAGTTCCAGTTAATGGAAGCTGTCAAGGCTGTCTTCCGTTCATGGAATAACGACAGAGCTATCTACTACCGTCGTATGAACGACATTCCATCATCATGGGGTACAGCTGTTAACGTTCAGATGATGGTATTCGGTAACATGGGCGATGACTGCGGCACAGGTGTCGCATTCACCAGAAACCCGGCTACCGGCGAAAAGAAATTATTCGGTGAGTTCTTAATGAACGCCCAGGGCGAAGACGTTGTTGCCGGTGTCAGAACACCTATGACAATTGACATGCTGGCAGAGACATCACCAGATGCCTATGCACAGTTCGTCGACATCTGCGGCAAGCTGGAAGCTCACTACAAGGATATGCAGGACATGGAATTCACCGTTGAACACGGTAAGTTATTCATGCTGCAGACCCGTAACGGCAAGAGAACCGGTGCAGCTGCTCTGAAGATCGCCTGCGACCTCGTTGATGAAGGCTTAATTGATGAAAAGGAAGCTATCTTAAGAGTAGAACCTGGTCAGCTTGATTCATTATTACATGCTCAGTTTGACCCAGAGGCCTTAAAGGCTGCCAAGGTCCTGACCAGAGGCTTAGCTGCTTCACCAGGTGCCGCAACAGGCCAGATCGTCTTCACTGCTGAAGATGTAATCAAGTGGAAGGAAGATGGCAAGAAGACTGTCTTAGTCAGACTGGAAACTTCTCCGGAAGATATCGAAGGCATGCACAATGCTGAAGGTATCCTGACGGTCAGAGGCGGTATGACAAGCCATGCAGCCGTTGTTGCCAGAGGCATGGGTGCCTGCTGTGTATCAGGCTGCGGCGACATCGTCATGGGTGACAAGCAGTTCACCGTTAACGGTGTAACCTTACACGAAGGTGACTGGATCTCCATCGACGGCTCAACAGGCTGTGTCTATGGTGAAAAGATCCCTACAAGACCTGCTACAATTTCCGGTGACTTTGAAAGATTCATGAACTGGGCTGATGAAATCAGACAGTTACAGGTCAGAACCAATGCTGATACACCTAAGGATGCCGCTCAGGCTTACGCTTTCGGTGCTCAGGGCATCGGCTTAGTAAGAACAGAACACATGTTCTTTGAAGCTGACAGAATCAAGGCCATCAGAGAGATGATCGTATCCAAGACTGTTGAACAGAGAAAAGCTGCCTTAGCCAAACTGCTGCCAATGCAGAGAGGCGACTTCGAAGGTATCTATGAGGCAATGCAGGGCAACCCTGTAACAATCCGTTACCTGGATCCACCTCTGCATGAATTCGTACCGAAGGAAGACAAGGACATTGCTGAACTGGCCAAGGAAATGAACATGTCATTCGAAGACCTGAAGGCTGTCTGCGACGGCTTACACGAATTCAACCCTATGATGGGCCATCGTGGCTGCCGTCTGGCTGTTACATATCCGGAAATCGCTGAAATGCAGACTCAGGCTGTCATCGAAGCTGCAATCAACGTTCAGAGAAGACATCCTGAATGGAACGTTGTCGCTGAGATCATGATTCCGTTAGTAGGCGAAGTCAAGGAATTAAAGTTCGTCAAGAACATCGTTGTCAAGGTTGCTGATGAAGTAATCGCTGCATCAGACATCAAGGTTGACTACCATGTCGGCACAATGATCGAAATTCCACGTGCTGCCTTACTGGCAGACGAGATCGCCGAAGAAGCAGAATTCTTCAGCTTCGGTACTAATGACCTGACCCAGATGACATTCGGCTTCTCCAGAGATGATGCCGGTAAGTTCTTAGGCGCTTACTATGACAAGAAGATCTACGAACAGGATCCATTTGCCAGATTAGACCAGAACGGTGTCGGCAAGCTGATCAAGATGGCTGTTGAATTAGGCCGCAAGACCCGCCCGAACATCAAGTTAGGTATCTGCGGCGAACACGGCGGTGAACCAAGTTCAGTCGAATTCTGCCACAAGGTTGGCCTGACCTATGTATCATGCTCACCTTACAGAGTTCCAATCGCCAGACTGGCTGCTGCTCAGGCTGCTGTCAAATTCCCGAGATAATCAGACTCTGATAACAATAAAGAGCCCCGCAAGGGCTCTTTTTCTGTTACGAATTCGTGATAAATCCATGAGATATTCACGAGATAAACACATTGTAATTGAATAATATAATCGGTGATGGGCCGGCTTAATACAACCCCAGTTAACTGGTCTGTTGCCGTTTTCTTATGGGCGTTTCTTTAAAGGGTATGGACCGCAGATCTCACCGCGTATCACTTTCTCCTGGTTTTCCCGATCCATCAGAAGTCCATAGATAACGGCGGCTCGATATTCCAGTTCACGGTAAGGCTTAATGATCTGGGCAAAGTGATTTACCACTCTTACGCCGTTTTTCTGCAGAGCTCCCAGATACTGCTGACCTGTGGCATTGTAAGCCAGAGGCCTGATGATGTCGTATTCAGGCAGATCAGCCATGAACTCTTTGGTATTATGAACCATAAGCTGACAAAGGGTGCGCTGAATGCGTGAAGAGGTATATCTTCTGGTAGTGGCTTTGTTCAGGAATGAAGCGTAGTCATAACACTCACCGGCTTGCTTTATCAGGTGGTTCTCTATGCCTTCATCCATTAAAAAGATTTTTCTTAATTCCTCAGGTGAAGAGGTGAGCAGCAGTGATCTGATCAGAGGATATAGTGTTTCCATTGAAACTTCCGGATAGTCCTTAAGCTGCCTGGCCATCGGTGTGAAGCTTTCAATATCATTGCCTTCTTTCAGTGCCTTGCGGATGGAAAGGGCACTGGTTATCTCACCGTCGATTGATTCACTCTTGTAGTCATTGGTCCTTAAAATGGAGACTGGTGTGATGTCTGGATATTTGTCCAGAGCACGCAGGTATGAGATGCCCAGTATGTCATTAGGACCGTAGCTGTCAGCCATGTAACCGTAGGAAGCAGGGTAGGAATAACCCTGGTCCATGTTTTCCTTAAAATTATCAATGTTGAAGCTCATGGAAGCTATTTCCTTCAGTTCCTCCAGATTGTTGGTTTCGGAACCGAATACCAGATGGTCGATTCCGCATCTGGCAAGGATGTCCACGGCGTGCGAACCGAAATAGGCAGCTGACTGCAGGGCAAAGGCAAAAGGCAGCTCGATAACAAGATCGACACCGTTGTCAACGGCTGTTCTGGCACGGGCCCATTTGTCGATAACGGCAGGCTGGCCGCGCTGAACAAAGTTGCCGCTGCAGACGGCAACCAGCACGTCACAGTCAGTCAGTTTTCTGGCCTGTTGGAGATGATAGATGTGACCGTTATGAAACGGGTTGTATTCAACGATGATTCCTGTTACCTTCATGTTCGCTGTCTTTTCCATACATTATCATTATTTCACAAAAAATCATTTTTCGGTATAATAGAGTTTGAAAGAGAGTTGTATACAGATGATACAGAAAAAGAAACTGGAGCTGGTCAGTACCATTGACGGACTGAAGCTTTTTGCCAACATTTACATTCCTGACAGTCCGAAGGCCATCGTCCATGTCATTCATGGCATGGCTGAACATAAGGAAAGATATGACGAATTCTGCAACATACTGGCCAGACTGAACTGTGTGGTCGTAATCATGGATAACAGGGGACACGGAGAAAGCATCAGTGAGAACATCCCTCTGGGATATTTCGCTGACAAGGACGGCTGGATGGCCAACCTCAAGGACCTCAACGCCCTGGCCAAGAAGATCAAGGAACAGTACCGCCATCTGCCGTATTTTGTGATCGGTCATTCAATGGGGGCCTTACTGGCAACCAGCTATCTCAAGAGATTTGAGGACATGATCTCCGGCGTGGTATTCTCCGGAATGCCGGCCTGGAACAAGCAGATACCGATGGGATGCAAGCTGGCAGGGGCCATGAGCAAGCTCAACGGACCGAAAAACCATTCAAAGACTCTGATCAAGATGGTGAATACCTACAATGATTCCATTAAGAATCCGCGTACGGAATTCGACTGGATCAGCTATAACGTCGACAATGTCGACAGATACATTGAAGACCCTTTATGCGGCTTCCCGTTTACCAACCTGGGCTATCATGACCTGATGGAGGGAATGACGGATGTCTTCTCCAACAAGGACTGGCGCGTTCTGAAACCGAATCTGCCGATACTGTTCTGCAGCGGTCAGGATGACCCGTGCAGCGATGTACCGGAGGGCTTCAGACATTCACTGGATAACCTGGCCAATGCCGGTTATACCAACATCGAAGCCAACATCTACGAGAACATGAGACATGAGATCCTCAACGAAAGAGAGAGAAAAATCGTCTATAAGGACATCCTTTCCTGGCTGGATATTCAGATCAGAGCCATTGACGAAAGCGAACAGCAAATTTAAAAGTTTTATATTATATACAGTTGACGTTCACATTACTTTGTAATATAATAAGTAACGCTGTAGAAGGAGCGTAGGGATGAAATATTCACGTAAGGAATTACTACAGTTACCCGACAGGCATCTGTCCTTCGACGAATGCATTGAGTTTGATGAGGATACCTATAAGAAGTTTCCGCGTATCAGAAAGCTCAGAAATGTCGAAGCCAGGGGTGAAGGGGATTACGAAGCTGCAGATCAGCGATTATATCTGAACCTGCATGTGACAGGAATCATGACCTGCCCATGCGACATCACAGGGGAAGACGTAGACATCGATTTCGATTCGGAAGCAGATGAAGTAATCAGTTTCAATAAGAAGGATTTTGAGAACATTGAAATCCTGCAGGCCGAAGGTGAATATATAGAGTTGTTACCTATAATCTTCAGGCAAATTCTGGTAGAGGTTCCCATTACGGTGGTCAAGCCCGGGGTGATCGATTATCCTAAGGGTGACGGCTGGGAAGTAATGGACGAAGCTACTTATCAAAAAAACAAGGCAGGCAAGGTAAATCCTGCACTGGCTGCACTGAAAGATTATGTACCGCAGGATGATTAGGAGGTTAGACAATGGCAGTTCAACAGAGAAGAGTTTCAAAGACACGCAGAAACAAACGCAGAACACACTACAAGTTGGTTGCTCCAACCCTGGTTAAATGTCCAAACTGCGGCGAGTATAAGTTGCCTCATCACGAATGTGAGTGCGGACAGAAGTAATCACAGTGTAATTATGACTTAAGAAGGGTATCGTATGATGCCCTTTTTCTGTGCTTTTGGTGTGCTATAATGGTTTATGAGGTAGGAAAATGAAAAAGACAATAATAATGCTGCTGGTTCTGCTAATGACATTGACAGGATGTCAGAAGGAAGAAGAACCACAGGGACAGTTTGATAAGTACGATTACAGCGACTATGGGATAACAGACCGGGAAAAGCCGGAACCTTTTGTCTGTCCGGATATCAGAGATTACATGACAGACGGCAAGCTGGGTGACACCGAGCCTTACAGCATTGCCCTGGCAGCCTATGTGATGAGAAATGAAGATCTGGAAGAAAACAGAAAACTCAACCGGAAACTGGAATCATTCTATCTTACCATGATGAAGACTCTGCTTGATGGCAGGGAAAACAGCGTCTTTTCACCGCTGAACCTCTATTTCAATCTGACGGCCTTAAGCTGCATTGCCCATGGTCAGGCCAGAGATGAGATCCTGAATCTGCTGGGTGTTGATTCTGATAACGCTGTAACTGAGGCAAAACGTCTGTGGACTGACAATAATGTCACAGGCAAGGCTACGATAAAGTATGCCAACTCAATGTGGTTTTCTGACACTTTAAATGTCAAAAAGGACATTCTGCAGACAATGGCTGAAGACTGTTATTGCGATTCCTTCAGAGGACAGATGGGAACCGAAGAATACACCGGAGCCTTCCAGAAGTGGCTGAATGACAATACCGGCGGACTGCTGGATGAATACATTTCACAGCTGGAGCTGACCGCGGATGTCAAAATGGCCCTGGCCAGCACCATATACTACAAGGGATCCTGGGAGGAGAGTTATGAGACTGAAAACACCAGAAAGGAAACTTTCCATGGTCTTAATGGAGATTCTGAAGTATCCATGATGCATAAAAGCGGCATCATGCTGTACTTTGACAACGATTACTTCACGGGTGTTGTTGATCATCTGGGTACCGGACTGGAGGCCATGGTCATGTTGATGCCGAAGGAAGGGGTATCATGGCAACAGATGTTTGACAGTGAAGAATTCCGCAATGCCGTACTGCAGAATCCCAATTACAACGATGATTCCTTCTATCCGAACGTTGACCTTGGTCTGCCTCGCTTTGATGTATCGGCCAGCTATCAGCTTGAGGACATTCTTCCTGAACTGGGAATAACAGGGATCTTCGGAGGGCAGGGCGATGCCTTTGCACCGGTAACGGATGAACCTTTACGGGTGGATACCGTTCAGCATGCCTGCCGTCTTAAAACCGATGAGGAAGGGGTAGAAGCGGCGGCGTATACCGTAGAAATGCAGAAATACGGCATGTCGATGAACATAGTTGAAATGACATTTGACCATCCTTTCTTCTTTGCCCTGAAGACCGATTATGACAATTCGATCTTCTTCGCCGGCATCGTTACCCAGCCATAAACGGAATTAAAAACAGATACCACTGGTTAGCTAAGGCTAACAGTGGTATCTTTTTATGTGAGAGGAAGTTTTATGAGCAGAAAAGAACAGATAAGAGAAGCATATAAAATTACCGGCAGTTCGAGTTTCTATGACGGCATGATCACCTGTACGAGTCTTATGGGAACCCTGGTTTCCAGGGTGGTTTGGAGCATAGGGCCGGATAAGAATCTGAAGTACATTGACATGGCCCTCTCAGGCATTCCTGAGGGTTTTGACGGAAGAATGCTGGAGGTACCGGTAGGAACAGGAGCCCTGACGATACCGGTCTATAAAAGCCTGAAAAACGCTGATATTACATGTCTGGACTATTCCCGGGACATGATGGGACAGGCTAAGCAGAAAGCAGAAAAACTGGGCATTGAAAACATCACGTTTGTACAGGGTGATGTCGGTGAGCTGCCGTTTGAAGATGAAGCTTTTGATGTAGTATTATCCATGAACGGATTCCATGCCTTTCCGGATAAGGAAGCAGCTTATAAGGAAACCTGCCGTGTATTGAAGAAGGGCGGAACCTTCTGCGGCTGTTTTTATGTAAAGGGAGAAAATAAGAAGACAGACTGGTTCATAAAGAATCTCTATCAGCCGGCGGGTTTCTTTACGCCGCCTTATGAAACGGTTGAAAGCTTAAGAAACAGACTTGAAGACATGTATGAGGAAGTCAAGGTCGACTCCGTTGAGGGGATAGCGTGCTTCAGGTGCCGCAAGTAACAATGCAATTAGTTTTTGTTTTGTAAATGTTATATAATGATTCAGTACGGGAGGTATTGGCATGAAAAAGATTGAACCTAGAGGATACATAGTCGGTACGGTTATTTTCACAGTTTCGTTTGTTCTGGCGCAGCTGTTTGAGAGCTGGGAAATGGGTGTTATGTCAGCCATCGCGATAGCGGCAAACTTCATTGTGAATGCCATAAAGGAAAACACGGAGGCGATCCGAGATCTGCCGGTACGTGACGATGAAGACAGATATTAGAAAGTGAAGACGGTTGAGTGTTCAGCCGTCTTTTTTTTGTGCCTTTTTCAAGCTTACTTGAAAGAGATTCCTGTGATAATTTAAGGTTTTCGTATTTACAAGAAAACCCTGATTTTATACAATAGTGGTGAATAGATGGGAAAAGTGTCTAAAAGTGGGGAAAAAATAGATGTTTTTAGGTGAATTCAGAAACAAGATGGATGCCAAGGGCAGAATTGCCGTTCCTGCGAAGTTCCGCGGTGAACTGGGTGATTCTGTCATTATTAACCGTTATTACAGTGACGGCTGTTTGGCATTATTCCCAGTAGACGCTTGGAAAGAAAAGTATACTCCGGTTATTTCCCGGCCGGATAACAGAAAAGATGCCCGTATGATGAACAGAATCATCACTTCCACGGCCCAGGATACTTCATTCGACGGTCAGGGAAGAATACTGGTTCCTTCATCACTGGTCAAGATGGTAAATCTTACAAAAAACTGTGTCTTCATCGGAGCAGGCGACCATGTAGAACTGTGGCCTGAGGAAGCCTGGGACAGCCTTAACGCTTCATTGACTGATGAAGAGATAGAAAGAATTACCGAGAATCTCTGATGGAACATTACAGCGTCCTTCTCAATGAGGTCATTGAGGGACTCAATATCAGAGAGCAGGGTATATATGTCGACGGTACCCTGGGCAGAGGAGGCCATAGCAGTGAAATACTGAAAAGACTGTCGACAGGACATCTCTACAGTTTCGACATCGATGATGAAGCCTTTGAAGCATCACGAAGTCGATTGTCCCAAATCAGCGATAACTTCACCCTGATTAAGGCCAACTTCGCAGACATGAAGGAGGAACTTAACAACAGAGGCATATATGGCGTAGACGGAATCCTGCTGGATATCGGAGTTTCATCTCCGCAGTTCGACGAAGCCGGCAGAGGTTTTTCCTACCGTTATGAAGACTCGCGACTGGATATGCGCATGGACCGCAGCCAGTCTCTTGATGCCTATCAGGTCGTGAATGAATACGACTACTCAGACTTAGTAAGAATTTTCTACAGATATGGCGAGGAAACGTATGCGAAACAGATCGCCAGAAAAATAGAAAACGAAAGAGCGAAGGCTCCGATCGAAACGACCGGACAGCTGGTGGAGATCATCAGAAGTGCTTTGCCGTCCAAGGTGGTAAACCGGCACAAGCATCCGGCCAAGAAGGTTTTCCAGGCGATCCGCATTGAGGTAAACGGTGAGCTGGAGAATCTGGAGAGAGGATTACAGAGCGCTCTGGATTTGTTAAACCCATGTGGCAGGTTGGCCGTCATAAGTTTCCATTCCCTCGAAGATCAAATCATCAAAAATACATTCAAAACTGCCAGCCAACCTCCACATTTTGATAAGCGAATCCCGGTTAAGGAAAAAGACATTGCCTTACCTGAGTTTCAGCTTATTACCAGAAAGCCGATTACCGCAGGCGAAGCGGAGCTACAGGAGAATCACCGTTCGCACAGCGCCAAGTTAAGGATTATAGAAAAAAGGGGATAGTTTTATGAAGAAGGTTATAAGAAAGAGAAGAACTCTGAAGTTAACAGGTGTCATATTCGTTATGTTTATGGTAAGTTTTGTAGTCTTTTTAGGCTCCAGCATCTTCTTAAGATCTTATAACGTCTCCATGAACTATACCAAGTATCAGCTGGAAGCACAGATCTCTAAGATGAAGGCTGAGAATGAAGTGCTCAAATTTGATGTCCGTGAACTGGGAAACTATGATAGAATAGCTAATATAATCAATGCTGAAAACATGACTGTCAATGAGACAAATGTCAGAGTCATAGAAGATTAGGATCCCGGTATGAACAGATGTAACGTCAAGATTATTATCATTTCTCTGGTAATGGCCATCCTCAGTGTTGGCCTTTTATACAATATAGTGATGCTCGATGTGCGGGGATATCACATCCACAGCGGCATCGAACTTAAGGACTATAACGGCATTTCTTACGTATCCGATGAAAGGATCCCGGCTTCCCGCGGCAGACTGTATGACCGTAACGGCGTACTGATCGCTTCCGACAAGGATGCCTGGGACGTCATCGCCTACGTATCACCGTCCAGACCCGGCAACAAGCTGGGTGTTTACTACGTTGCCGACAAGGAAGGTACGGCCACGGCTCTGGCTGAGATCCTCAACGGCGACAGGGAAGAGATTCTGGCTCTTCTGAATCAGGATGTCTTCATGACTTACCTGGGAACGGCAGGACGCTGCATCAGCCGTGAACAGAAGGAACGGATCGAAGCCGCCGATCTCAACGGCATTGAGTTCATCAAGGTTTCTGCCCGTGACTATCCGATGTCACCGTTCTCATCCCACCTTATCGGCTTTGCCCGTTATGTCAGAGAAGATGACGGAGGAAACAACGTAATTGAAGGACAGACAGGCCTGGAGGCCTCTCTTAACGAATATCTGGTAGGCACCGAAGGTTCACAGTCCTATTACCGTGATACCAACGGTTCACCGATCGTCGGTCAGCAGATCGACTACATCGCTCCGATCAACGGCAAGGATGTCTATCTGACTCTGGACAGCCGTATTCAGAGCGCCTTGCAGAAATGTCTGGCCAAGAGCATGGACTCCGGCTTCTCCGGCGATATCGCCTGGGGCATCGTTCTGGAAGCCCAGACCGGAAGAATACTTGCGTATGATACATGTCCTACCTATGACCAGAACAACATTGAGATCCAGGACTATCTTGACTACTGTTCCATGGTTTCCTATGAACCGGGATCAGTCATGAAGACCTTTACCTATGCCGCAACCATCGATGCTTCCAATTTCTCACCTGACGACATGTATTACGGCAACCGTTACTATGTCGGCTGGCCGGAAAACGGACATCTGACCAGAGTATCCTACGAAGGAGCACCGGGCTGGCTGTCAACCATTCAGAACTACGATGACATCAACCCTGGTACCATCAACTTCTGGCAGGCTTACGGTACTTCCATGAACTCCGGCGTTCTGACCTGTCTGGAGAAATACATAACAATTGATACTTACAAGGAATATTTATACAGATTCGGTTTCTTCAAGCCTGTAGAGGTTTACGGAATCGAAAACGAAGCAGAAGGCGTTGAAAACCTCAGCCATCCTCTGGATGTGGCAACAAGTACTTTCGGCCAGGGCTGCGGCTATACCGCTCTGCAGGTCATCCAGGCCTACACGGCTTTCTGTAATGAAGGCAAGATGTTAAGACCTTATATCGTTGACAAGGTCGTTGACAGCTATACCGGTGAAACCGTCTATCAGGGCAAAACCGAGGTAGTAGGTGAGCCGATCAAGCCTGAAACAGCTGAGACTATCCTGAAGATGATGGAATACACTGTTACTTCCGGCGGTACCATCTATGTCGACAGCCGCTTCTCCGGCGGCGGTAAGACCGGTACCGGTGAAGTTGCCGAAAACGGCCATTACGGCGGCAAGTACGTTCACAGTATCATTCTGACCTTGCCGGCTGAAAACCCGGAGATCCTGTTATATGTCTGTTACCGTGACCGTTATGCCTACGCCCGCAACCACCAGCATGTCAGAGATCTGGAAGCGGTAATAAGCGAAATGTACAGCATCAGAAAGGATGCCACTCACGATGAACCTACGGAAAACACCCGCAGGGAATTTGAAAACGGCATGCCTAATCTGGTCAACCACACTTTACAGTACGCCAACAAGAAACTGGCAGATGTCCAGGCTAATATGGTATTATTAGGCACGGGCAATACCGTAATTGCCCAGTATCCGGCTGAAGGCAGTACCCTGGTATCAGGACAGCGAATCATGCTGCTGGTCAACAGGGACAACATGCTGATGCCAAACATGACCGGATGGTCGCGTAAGGAAGTAACGGCATTCTGGGAATTGACCGGCATCCAGGTGACACTGGATGGATCCGGTTATGTAACGTCACAGAGTGTTCCGGTCGGGGAAGCTATCAATCAGAGTACCCGGATAACCGTTAAGTTAGAGTAATCTGTTTCAGAGAGTCATCTCTCTGAGTGTAAAGAAGGTGTAATTATGGCAGTAAAAATGATCTTGGCCTTTGCAATAGCGCTTGGCTTATCTCTGGCGGGATATCCTTTTGCGATACCTCTGCTGCATAAGCTGAAATTCGGCCAGGCGATCCGTGAAGAGGGACCGCAGAGCCACATGGTGAAAAGCGGAACTCCGACCATGGGAGGAGTGGTCTTTATCATTGCCAGCATCCTGGCTACCGTCATTGTTGCTCCTAAGTCATTAGGCAACATCAACCTGCTGGTTGTTGTTCTGGCCTACGTCGGTTACGGTGTCATCGGTTTCATCGATGACTTCCTGATCGTCGTCAAGAAAAACAATAAAGGCTTATTGCCAAGATACAAGTTCTTGATGCAGTCGATTCTGGCTGTCGTCTTCTATCTTTTCTATAAAGACGTCAATGACAGCACCATCATAATTCCGTTTATCGGCAAGTATCTGGATCTGGGATGGCTGTACATGGTTCTGGTCTTCTTCATGTTTACCGGCACCAGCAATGCGGTCAATCTTTCAGACGGACTGGACGGTCTGTCTTCAGGACTTGTCATTCTGGCCTCCATACCTTTTGTCTATTTCTGCGTGCGCAGTGGAAACGGCGATGTTGCCGTCTTCCTGTGTGCCGTTATCGGTTCGCTGTTTGGCTATCTGCGTTATAATCTGCATCCGGCCAAGATCTTCATGGGTGATACCGGTTCCTTAGCTTTAGGCGGCTTACTGGCGGCTGTAGCCATGGTCACCAAGGAAGAACTGGCACTGGTACTGGTTGGCGGTGTCTTCGTTCTGGAAGCCTTATCAGTCATCATCCAGGTTGCCTATTTCAAGGCTACTCACGGCAAGAGAATCTTCCGCATGTCACCGATCCATCATCACTTTGAGCTGGGCGGCATGCCGGAAACCAAGGTTGTCTACATGTTCTGGACCTGGGGTGCCGTACTCTCGCTTCTGGGACTTCTGATAGGGGTGCTGATGTAACATGAAGGTACTGGTAATAGGGGCAGCCCGTTCGGGCATAGCCATTGCGAAATATCTTAATAAGCGAAATCACGAAGTATACCTGACCGACGCCAAGGTCATCCCGGAAAGGGAAGAACTGATAAACGAGGGTATATTTGTTTTTGATGGCGGACATCCTGAACAGCTGAAGGAAATTGATTATGACATGATCATCAAGAATCCGGGAATCAAGTACAGCGTACCGTTTGTCAAGTACTTTTCCGACAAGGGCTACACGATGTACAACGAGATGGACGTCTGTCTGCATGATCAACCGCAGCACCGTTACCGGGCCATCACCGGTACCAACGGCAAAACTACGGCTACGACGATGTTAGGCGAAATGCTGAAGCTGCTTAATCCGGATAACGGCTATTGCGGCAACATCGGCATACCGGTGGCAGATGTCATTGAAGGACATGAAAACGACAGACTGCAGCTGGCTATTGAGGTCGGAGCCTTCCAGCTGTTAGGACTGAAGTATTTCCATCCGTTTGTTTCCGTGATAATGAACATGACAACTGACCATGTAGACTATTTCGGAACGGAGGATGCCTACTACCGCAGCAAGATCCTGGTTTACGAGAATCAGGGTCCTGAAGACTATTTCCTGAGAAACGTGGATGACAGCAACGTTCTTAAATATGTTCATGACGTACCTTGTCAGGTCATTGACTTCTCACTGGTCAGAGATGATGTCGATCTCTGCATCCGCGACCGCAAGGTTTATTATCATGACGTTAGACTGTTTGATCTGGACAGCTTCCCGTTACCGGGCATGCATAATGTGCAGAATGCCATGGTAGCCGGATGCATGGCCTATCTGATGGGAGTTAAGCCTGAAGACATCAGTAAATTCATGGATCACTTCCCGGGGGTCGAACACAGAATAGAGTTTGTCGCCGAGATCAACGGTGTCAGATATTATAACGATTCCAAAGGAACCAATGTCGATTCAACGATCATGGCTCTGAAAGCCTTTGACAGACCGGTGCATTTGCTGGCGGGAGGCTATGACAAGAAAACGGGTTATGCCGGTCTGAAGGATTACATGGGCAATGTCAGACAGATATATGCCTATGGCGATACCAGATATCAGCTGCTTGATCTGGGTGTAAAGGCAGTGCTTTACGATGATCTGGCAGGTGCGCTGGCCGCTGCCAGTCGTAACGCCAGAAGCGGGGAAGTGGTGTTGTTATCACCGGCTTCTGCCAGCTGGGATCAGTATCCGGACTTTGAAGTGCGCGGACGCCAGTTCAAGCGGATGGTTCAGGAAATACGGAAGAAAAACGAATAGTAACAGGAGAGATCAGCAGATTTCTCCTGTTTTTGCACCCATTATTTTTATATATTTAGTTTGTTTACACGTTAGTGATATTAGAGTATAATTAACGGGTGCAGGTGATATTATGAGCCAAAAACCGACCTTTGATCAGGTCTGGTTTCTGATCAATACCAAGGTCAGAAAGCTGCAGAAAAAACGGTTTTCTTCTGTAACTTACAAACAGGTAGAACAGACACTGGTGTAATACATGGCAGGGCACGATACCTGCCCATTTGTGCAATGCGGATCAGAATACAGCCGCATTGACGGTCCAGTAAGTCGTTGATCATATCACCAGAGATGGTGTACCATCAGATTATGACTTTGACAGTTTAGAGGGTGAATAGTATGAAGAAGAATGGTCAGAGATTGATTTTATTTGTCTTAGGCGTGGTCCTCGCCTTATTTCTCAGTATATTCTATGGACCAAAGGCCAAGGCCCGGCAGAAGGTAAGCCTTGATTTTAACGGTGGCTATCAGCTGGTTTACAACGTAAACTCTTCTGATGAGGCCGTGGTCAAGCAGGCAGCCGAGATTCTCAATAAGAGAATTCTGAACTACGGGGCCAGCGACAGTGAATATGCAATAGATGGTTCAAAGATCACCATCAGTTTCACCGGTGTGGAAGATGTAGAAGCCATGAGAGCCAACATCACCAGGAAAGGTGAACTGACGATCAGAAACAGCGATGACGAACTGGTAATGGATGCTTCCGTACTCAACAGTGCCGCTCCGATCACCTTAACCAAAAACGGTGAGGACAATGTCATCGTGCTTAACGTTAAGGACACCGATACTTTCTACGAAAAGACTGCCAATCAGGCAGCTGCCGCCAACAAGTATCTGGTAATCTGGGTTGACTTCCGGGAAGGAACTGACAAGTACAGTGAAGAAAGCTCCAAGACTGATCCGTCATATCTGGCAGCCGCAACTGTATCATCAGGCATTCAGGGTTCCTGCTATATCACCACTCATCATAAGTTTGAAGATGCCTTCAAGCAGGTCGTTCTGGCTTTCAGCGGTGCTTTACCGGCTGAAGTCAGCGAAGTATCCTGCAGTGAAATAACCGCCAGACATGCTGCCTTTGACAGTGTCTGGAAAGCCGTTATCATCGGATCCTTAGCCGCCGGCGGCGGACTGGTTGGTCTGTTTGGTTTAGCAGGCTGCACAGTTATGCTGATGATGCTTCTCAACGCCGTTGCCTTCTTCGGTTTTACCGCTTTATTAGGCATCAAGGCTGACAGTTTCTTACTGGCCGGCTATACTCTGAGCACCTTGATTGCTCTGATCATCACATATCCGGTATTAAAGGAATTCAAGCTCAACCTGTTACGCGGACGTAACCTGCAGACAGCTCTGGACAATGCTCTGGCCAATAACAAGAGAGCCGTCTGGGAGGCTGTCATTACTCAGATCGCCTTAGGCGGATTGGGAATGCTGATCTTCAGAAACGCTCTGTTATCTTCAGCGGGTGCTGTTCTGATCGGCGGTATCTGCAATCTGCTGCTGTTTGTCTTATGGAACAGAACCATGCTGAAGGACATGATCGGATCAGGATACTGCAGCAATCTGAAGCTGTACCGTGTTGATCCTGCCGGTCTGCCTGATGTTGAAAAGGGCGAATCCTATGTCGAAAAGCCATGTGCTGTAAGTATTAACTTCGGTTCACTTCTGAAGGGCAATATTCCTTACATCATTTTCGCCGTTTCTCTGGCAGCTCTGCTGCTGGTCAGCGGACATGCTGAAAGCGGTGCCGTCTGGAAGGCTCTGTTATTAGGCTGCATGTTCATAGCGATCGCTGCAGTATATGTACTGTTTGCCTATAAGGACCGTTACGGTGCAATGCCGTTAATGATCTGCTTCGACTTAATGGTCGGCGTCTTAGCTGCCGTTATCGCAGGCAAGGGCTTTGCCGGTATTGCCTTATGCGGTGTGGCACTGTCAGCTGCCTTACTGTTCATTCTGATCGGCAGATGCCGTACGGATTTCCGCAGGCTCTCCCGTGAGAAGGTCAATGAGGAAAAGCTGAACAAGTTCGTGAATACGCTGCTCAACAGTTTCACGGAAGACTACTGCTATCCGGCTGTAATGTTCGCAGTGCTGGCTCTGGCAATCGGCATCTTCTGCGGAAACTTCAAGGTTTCTGCCATCGCTCTGCTGATCGCTGTCGGTGCTCTGGTCACTTCCGTTGTGCTGGCATCCAAGATGTGGTATGAAGCAGTTAAGAAGAACATGGACAGAAAGCCGAAAAAGGGCAACAAGAAGAAAGGCAAGAAGGAACGTTCTGAAACCGTCATCTTCGGCCTTAACGAAGTAAAGTAAGAAAGAATAGAAAGAGGAAACCATGGAATACAGGGTATTGAATACTGAAGGCTACAGAGAAATAATGGCAGAATACCATACCGGTTCTCTGATGGCCAAGGTTGTCAGTTCATTCAATTACAGTCCTGAGGAACTGGCTTCCTTTTTTCATGAGAAAGAATACGGAGTCTACCGCCACGAAAGTCTGGAAGCCATAAGACAGATATTCATGGATGCCAGAGAAAACAACAGGAAGATCTTCATCTACGGGGATTATGACTGTGACGGTATCTGCGCCACGACCATCATGGTCAAGGTGCTGAATGAATTGGGAATTGAAAACGGATACTACATTCCTGATCGTGCCAGAGAGAACTATGGACTCAACTGTGAAAGGGTTCAGCAGGCCTATGACAGAGGATATCAGATCGTGATGACCGTGGATAACGGGGTCAGCGCTCATGAAGCTCTGGAGTTAGCCGGATCGCTGAACATGACCAGAATAGTCACCGATCACCACATCATCACCCGGACACCTGACTGTGAGGTACTGTGTCATCCTTCACTGTTTGACGAGGATTACAGGTATCTGTGCGGGGCAGGGGTGGCGTATCTGATCGCTGATTATCTGGGTGTGGCTGATGAGGGCATCAAGGCTCTGGCCATGCTGGCAACCATCAGCGATGTCATGGAACTGAAGTTCTTCAACGTGTGGCTGGTAAAACAGGGACTGCAGGTGGTCAATGACCATAAGTACCCGAACATCGACATCCTGGGAGCTGACATGAAATTCCCGGTAACCGAAAGAGAAATATCATTTAACATCGCTCCTAAGGTCAATACCACCGGAAGACTGTTTGACATGTGCAACGCCAACAACACGGTAAGATACTTCCTTAGCAATGACATAAACGAAATGAGAGTTCTGGCCCGTCAGATCAACCGGCTCAATGAAAAGAGAAAGGAACTCGTAAATGAACAGTATCAGATGATTGTAAATGACTGCGATATGTCACAACCGTTCATCATCTATTGTAATGAAGCGCTCCACGAGGGCTTAATAGGCCTTATAGCGAACAAACTGCTTTACGAGACTAATAAGCCAACCATCATTCTTACCGGCAGTAACGGCCTTCTGAAAGGCTCAGGGCGCAGCAAATCAGCTCTCAATCTGATGGAACTGCTCTCGGGGTATAATTATTATGAAACATTCGGCGGACATGCCAAGGCTTTCGGCATTTCCCTTAAAAAAGAGAATCTTGAAGAGTTCAGATCCTATATCCTGGAAAGGTATGAACCTGAGCCGTCAGAGACTGAATGTGTAGAAGTCCTGAGCAGTGATTTCTCCAGAGCGAATCTGGAAGAACTGTTCAGCCATGCACCGTTTGGTCAGGGCAGAAGAATGCCTCTTTTCAAGGTGATACTGGACGATCTGATTGATTACCGTTCGCTGGGTTCACCGTATAAGCTGAAATGGCAGATCAACAATATCTTCAGTATCATGAGACTCAATGACGTATACGGTTATTCATGTTATTACGGCAAGGAAAACCTGGCGTTCTACGGAAACCTGTCCCAGGGGACTTTCAACCGCCGGATAACCTATACGCTGTGGTGCGATAATATTGAAATAATATAGTAAACCAGGGTTGGTTTAGTGTATAATAATTAAGTATTTTCCGGAGGAAAGAAATATGAGATTAGAAGATTACATTGCTGAGATCCCTGACTATCCTGTTGAAGGAGTACTGTTCAGAGACGTTACACCATTACTGAACAATGGTGAAGCTTTCCATGCCGCCTGCAGCCAGATCGTGGCTTTTGCCAAGTCTGTCGGCGCAGAAATTCTGGTCGGACCAGAGTCCAGAGGCTTTATTTTCGGCTGTCCTGTAGCTTATGAACTGGGAATCGGTTTTGTTCCTGCCCGTAAGCCTAACAAGCTGCCGCGTGAGACAGTTTCATATGAATATGCTCTCGAGTATGGAACAAACACGCTGGAAATGCACCGGGATGCCATTAAGCCGGGACAGAAGGTTATGATCGTAGACGACCTGCTGGCTACCGGAGGAACCATTAAGGCAGCCATCAAGCTGGTTGAACAGCTGGGTGGCGAAGTAGTAGGATGTGCCTTCCTGATCGAACTTACCGATCTCAAGGGAAGAGAAACCATCGGCGACTACAGAGTAACAACACTTATCAAATACTAATCGAAGAGCAATCTTCGATTTTTTTCTCAGAAGGGAGGTGTATTCATGAAAAACAAGCTGGTCGTTACCAGAGAGATGTTTTTTGATCAGGTGAAGACCTATATTTCCGATCCTGATTCTTTAGCTTTGATCGAAAAGGCTTATGAATACGCCGAAGAAAAACACCGGAATCAGAGGCGCAAGAGCGGGGAACCGTATTTCGTTCATCTGATGAACGTCGGTTATATTCTGGCCACGCTGCATGCCGGTCCGCAGACAATATGTGCGGGACTGCTCCATGACACCATGGAAGACTGCGATGTTCCGAAGGAGGAACTGGAAAAGGAATTTGACCGGGATATCGCCAACCTGGTTGAAGGTGTTACCAAGATCGGCCGACTGGCCTTCAGCGATGACAAGGAATACGAAGCCGCCAACCACCGCAAGATCTTCATTGCGATGGCCCGCGACGTCCGTGTCATCATCATCAAGCTTGTTGACCGTCTGCATAACATGAGAACTCTGGAATATACCTCACCGGAATCCCAGGTCAGAAAAGCATCGGAGACCCTGCAGGTCTACTGTCCGATTGCCCACCGTCTGGGTTTCGGAGATATAAAGAACGAACTGGAAGACCTCTGTTTCTACTATCTTGACCCGGTCCATTACCATGAAGTAGCTTCTCTGGTTGAAGCCAAGAAACGGGAAAGACAGGCCATGATCGACCGCATGATCAATGATATTACCGACCTTCTGAAAGAGCACGACTTCAAGTTCCGTGTCTTCGGACGTTCAAAGCATCTCTACAGCATCTATAAGAAGATGACGACCAAGAACAAGAGATTTGATGAGATCTT
Source organism: Erysipelotrichaceae bacterium (assembly GCA_017405785.1). GTDB lineage: Bacteria > Bacillota_I > Bacilli_A > Erysipelotrichales > Erysipelotrichaceae > RUG521. The sequence goes on along the minus strand of JAFQZR010000019.1, from coordinate 107,077 downwards.
TGACCTCTATGCCATCAGAATCGTCACCGAGACAGAACTTAACTGCTATGAGATCCTGGGTTACATCCATGCCCGCTACCGCCCGATGCCGGGAAGACTGAAGGACTACATTGCCATGCCGAAGGTCAACATGTATCAGTCCATCCATACCACCATCCTGGATGAGGAAGGCAATATCTTTGAAGTACAGATCAGAACCGAGGAAATGGACTCCGTAGCTGAGCAGGGCATTGCCGCTCACTGGAGCTACAAGGAAGGCAAACTGTACAATTCCGAAAGGGAACAGAAGGAAATTGAGAATAAGCTGAGCTGGTATCATGACATGATCAACATGCTGGATGATTCCGAACGGGAGCATCCTAATGAAATGCTCAATACCATTCAGAAGGATATCTTTGAGGCAAATATCTATGTCATGTCTCCTAAGGGCAGGGTAATTGAACTGCCTAACGGCTCTACTCCGCTGGATTTTGCCTACCGCATTCATACAGAAGTCGGTCACAATGCCATCGGTTCGATCGTCAACGGTGCCCTGGTACCTCTTAATACCAAGCTGCAGACCGGTGACGTCGTCCAGATCAGAACTTCCAAGCAGGCAACAGGGCCTTCGGAAGACTGGCTGAAGATCGTCAAGACTTCTCATGCCAAAAACAAGATCAAGAACTACCTCCAGAAGGTAGAGGAAGAAAAGCGCAAGGAAGTCATCGTCAAAGGTGAAAAGATCCTGGCTGATGAACTGAAGAAGCGTGATCTTGACGAAAAGAACTATATGGACAGAGCCACTCTGGAAAAACTGGCCGGTCAGTTCAACTTCAAGGACTATCAGGACCTGATGTATGCCATCGGCATGAAGTCGGTTTCCATGGTCCAGATCATTGAAAAGCTTACCAACCAGAAGCGCTCGGCCCTGGAAGGCTTCGACCTGTCCAGACTGTTTATGGGCAACCGCAAGACAAAACCGGCCGGAAAGACCGGACTGCAGGTTGAGGGTATTGATAACATGAAGATCTCCATTGCCGGCTGCTGCATGCCGGTATACGGCGATGAGATCGTCGGCTACATAACCAAGGGCCAGGGCGTCAAGGTTCACCGTGCCGACTGTCCTAACGTCAGGGGACAGCAGAGCCGTCTGATCGCCGTACACTGGGAAGAAGACGACACCACCAAGCAGTATGACTGCTGGATCAAGGTGGAAGCCACTGACCGTAACTTCCTGATCAGCGATATCGTTACGGTTGTTGCCCAGTACAAGGCTCAGCTGATGGGCATCAACTCCGAAGTACTGCCTGACAAGGTTAATGTAACGGTCGATGTCAAGGTCAGAGTCAATAACGCTGAACAGCTGAGACTGCTGATGAGCAACATCCGCAAGCTTGACAGTGTTGATGAGGTAGCAAGAGTAATCAAGTAAAAAACAGCCAGCATTCTGCTGGCTTTTCAGAAAACTGAAACCGATTAGGGTCAAATCCTGTCTTTATAAGTGAGGAGGATCGCAAATGAAGAAGATCGCATTAATAATCCTGGCTGTATCCCTGCTGGTGATGACAGCATGTAATAAAACAGAAACAGATGAACCGTTGCAGGACAGTCAGAAAAACACAGTTACAGAATCAGTCTGGGTCAACTGGACTGAAGATGAGAAAATATATGATAAATGCCTGAATTATGACACCCTGGTCATCTCTTCCGTCAGACATCTGCCTGTTTATCTGTTAAGCTCAACCGCTGATGTTAAGCACTTCATCCGGGATTTCAGCGACAACCTTACACTGTCCCAGGGCACAGATTCATTTACGGAAGTAATGGCTAAATACGATGATGCTTTCTTTAAAGATAACAGTATTATGATGGCCTATGTTACAGCCGGAAGCGGTTCTCTGAGATTCGGGGTTGACTGTGTCGTGTTTGAAGGAACATATGTCTGTATGAATGTTATTCAGACTAATTCTCCGGAGATTGGTACCTGCGACATGGCCGGATGGCTGGTGATGTCAGCTGTCAGTAAATCCAGTCTCAAGGGATACGAAACATTTGATGCCGTGATGGTTCAGCAGCCCTTAAGTCAGTAAAAACCACAAGAGCTACGGCTCTTTTTTTGTGTTTTTGAGGAAATCAGATTATCTGAATCAATAAAGTATCAGGAGGATGCTTTATGAATCTAAGAAACATGAAAAAGATAACCGTAAGGAATCACTTTGCGTTTGGCTCAGTATTCACCCAGGATATGGAAGTGACCAGGGAATTCATCAGTGCCCTGATCGGAAAAGAAATAAGTAAGGTGACACTGGCTGAGAAAGAAAAGGTAATACAGGACACCAGCGAAGGAAAGGGTAAAAGATTCGATGTGTATCTGAAGGATAAGGAAGGAGAGTCATTCGACCTTGAACTGCAGATATGCGATGAAGAAAGCCTGGAAAAGAGAGTAAGATACTACCAGAGTGTCATGACGATGGATTCACTGCTTAAGGGAGAAAAGTACAGAAATCTTAAGGACAGTTATGTCATATTCATCTTCACGGAGAAAGATCCTCTAAAAAAGGGATGGACGGTATATGAGATAAACAATACGATAACCAATCATGACAATAGACCGTTCAATGACGGAATGCATTCATATATCTTCAACTTCAGTAATGACAGGGTAAAGACAGCTGATCCATTGATTGAAGAAATAGCCCAATACTTTTATAATGGAGATGTCAGGGGAGAGCTTACAGGGAAGATAGACAGTATTGTAAATGAGCTCAATGAGAATGACAGCTGGAGGGAAAAGGTCATGACGTGGGAACAGGAAAAGGAGATCTTGAAAGACGTATACTATGAGATGGGAAAAGCAGATGTTGCTTTGGCAATGCTCAGAAAAGGTTTTGATATCCCTGTAATCAGTGAGATAACCGGTTTATCTCAGGAAAAGATTATTGAACTGCAAAAAGAAAAGACTGAATAGATTTAAATCTATTCAGTCTCGATCAGAAAGTGTTTTTACTCTGTGTCTTTATGATGCAGAGTTTTCTTTATCGTGAGAAAAACAGGCTTGCCGCAACAAGTATCTGTCCGATGTAGTAAAGCGTGAGGTTTGTGATCCTCAGTGAGAATCTGGTTACACCGGAAAACGTATTGAAGATCAGGACAATGTCACTTAGGGTAAACAGAACAGCTCCTATTGCGTATATTACGGCTGCAGTTGAAGATGATCCTGAGAAGAAGGCAGCATCCAGAGCGATGACGGTCATGATGATGACGGCTCCCAGATAGAATATGCCGAAGATCTTGAAGGCCATTTTGACTTCCATGGTCTTGAAGATGTAGGTAAGCAGTGCTGCTGCCAGAAGGGCACCGATGATCACGCTGGCTGCCAGATGGCTGCAGTGAGGAATCAGGGCAACCAGGTAGAGAATGTGTCCGATTAAGAAGGCGACAATACCTGTCAAAAAGATCTTCTGGCCGATCTTTTCAAAGACGAAACGCAGATTAAGCAGGATGTCACCGATCATGCCAAACAGTAAGCCGATGGCTATCTTGGTGTTGGTTTCAGGGTTGAATCCTTTCTTCAGACCCATAAAGCCGATAATGACGAAAATCAGAGAAGCTGTTCCCTTTAGAATGTCAGCAGCTACGTATTTCTTTTTGTGTTCCACAGCGATGAAGCAGGCCTGAATAATAAAACCGGCTGCGATCAGTGCATAGACGAGTGTATTCATGTTAATTCCTCCGATAGTTATAATAATTATAGCACTGTTATTAGCCAGGTTTGTTCTGAATGATTGAAACATGTAATTATGTGTGCTAAGATATAAACAAATCCGTGGAAAAAGAGAACTGTCGGAGGATCTTGCAGAGAGAAGGCGGCCGGTGAAAGCCTTCAGAGAGGATGACAGTAAGACACTTTGGAGGAGCCTGGATGAAACAGAGTAGTTCAGGACGTAAGGTCGCGTTAAGACAACGAGGTATAGAAATATACGAAGTAAGGTGGCACCACGTTTATTACGTCCTTATAGGGACGTTTTTTTACTTAAGGGAGGTATGAGCTATGAGCAACAAGTATCAGGTACCTAGAGGTACACAGGATATCATGGGTGATGATATCTCATTATGGCAAAAGGCCGAGGGAATCATCAGAGAGCAGTGTGCAAGATACGGATATCAGGAAATAAGAACTCCGGTATTTGAGCATACTGAGGTTTTCAAGTTCCAGAACGATTCTTCTGACATGGTCACCAAGGAAATGTATACCTTCCTGGACAGCGGTGAGAGATCACTGACCTTAAGACCGGAAGGTACCAAGGGAGTAATCAGAGCCTTTGTGGAGCACAAGCTATACGGCAATCCGGCTGAACTTCCGGCCAAGCTGTTTTACCTGGGACCGATGTTCCGTTATGAAAGACCGCAGAAGGGCAGATACCGTCAGTTCCATCAGTTCGGCGTTGAGGCCATCGGCGCCAAGAGTCCGCTGCTGGATGCTGAATGCATTGCCTTGGGTTATGACATCGCCAAGGCTATGGGCATAAAGAAGGTCAAGATCCTGATCAACACATTAGGCGATGACGAATCCAGAGATGCCTACCGCAACGCTCTGAAGGAACACTTCAGACCGTATCTGGGCGAACTGTGCGGCGACTGCCAGAGAAGATTTGAACTGAATCCTCTGCGCATCCTTGACTGCAAGGTTGACAGAGATCATCCGAGTTTTGCCAGCGCCCCGGCCATCAGCGATTATCTCAATGAGCCTTCTAAGAAGTATTTTGAAGAAGTACTGGCGGCCCTTGACGATCTGGGCATTCCTTATCAGATCGACAGCCGTCTGGTCAGAGGACTGGACTACTACAGCAATACCGTCTTTGAAGCCATTCCTGAAGACGCCACCGGCCAGCAGGCCGCCGTATTTGCCGGAGGGCAGTATGACGGACTGGTCGAACACTTCGGTGGCGGATCGCTTCCGGGTGTGGGCTTCGGCATGGGCATTGAAAGAATGATCGATCTGGCTGTGGAAGAAGGCGGCATAAAGAGCGATTCAAGAAGCACGGATGTTTATGTCATTTCCATGGGCGATGTCGGATCATATGCCCTGAAAGCCACAGAAACGCTGCGTAAGGAAGGTTTCAGAGTCGATACCGATTATCAGGGCAGGTCTCTGAAAGCCCAGTTCAAGGCTTCTGACCGCCTCAGAGCCAAAGCCATCGTCATCATCGGCGAAGATGAATACAGCAACCGCCTGGCCGTGGTGAAGAATACCGCCACTAAGGAGCAGGTAACGGTCAGCATAGATGAATTAACGAATACTGTGAAAGGATTTATAGGGTAGTTTATTATGAACAGAACACATAACAACGGCGAACTGCGACTGGCAGACGTCGGAAAGAAAGTAACGCTATTAGGATGGGTGGCCAAGAGAAGAAATCTCGGGTCACTGGTTTTCATCGACCTCAGAGACAGATACGGCATCACACAGATAGTATGCGGTGATGAACTGACCGAAGCCGTCAGAACTGTCAGAAGTGAATACATTCTGGAAGTTACCGGTACTGTCGTTGAAAGACAGGATAAAAATCCGAAGATGGAGACAGGCGACATTGAAATAAAGGCTGAAAAGGTCGTCATCATCAACAAGGCCGAACTGCCGCCGTTCATCATTGCGGACGAATCCGATGCCCTGGAAGAGACCAGACTGAAATACCGTTATCTGGACTTAAGAAGACCGGTTTTGCAGAAGAAGCTTTTCACCAGAGCCAAGATCGTCAAGGCCATGCATGAATATCTCGATGCCAACGAGTTCATCGAAGTTGAGACACCTGTTCTGGCCAAGAGCACACCGGAAGGCGCCAGAGACTATCTGGTACCGTCAAGAGTGCATCCGGGCTGTTTCTATGCCTTGCCGCAGTCACCGCAGCAGTTCAAGCAGCTGCTGATGGTAGCCGGTTTTGAAAGATACTATCAGGTTGCCAGATGCTTCCGCGATGAGGACTTAAGAGCAGACAGACAGCTGGACTTCACCCAGCTGGACATTGAAACCAGCTTCCTGTCTCAGGATGAGATCCTGACTCTGACCGAAGGACTGTTAAAAAAGGTCATGAAGGATGTCAAGAACATCGACATCGAGACACCGTTCAGACGTTTCAAATATGTTGATGCCATGAACATGTACGGTTCCGACAAGCCGGATACCCGTTTTGAAATGAAACTGCAGGATCTGACAGACATCTTCAGGAACAGCGAATTCAAGGCTTTCGCTGAAGGTCTGGGTCCAAAGGGAGCCATCAAGGCCATCACTACGGACCATTGCGAGAACTATTCCCGCAAGGAACAGGACAAGCTGACTGAACTGGCCAAGAAAAACGGTGCCAAAGGACTGGTTGTCCTGAAATATGAGAATGACACCATCGAAGGCAGCGCCGCCAAGTTCTTCACTGAGGAAGAAAAGCAGGCTCTGAAGGAAAAACTGAGCCTGAGCAACGGCGATCTGATCATGATCGTCTCCGGTGAATGGAGAAAGACCTGTGCTGCTCTGGGTGCCTTAAGAAGCCATTTCGGCAAGACTCTGCATCTGTATGATCCTGAGACCTTTGACTTCTTATGGATCACCGAATTCCCGATGTTTGAATGGAATGAGGAAGACGGCAGATACTACTCCGAACACCATCCGTTTACCAGACCGATGGACGAAGACCTCGAGTATCTCGACAGTGATCCGGAAAGAGTCCGTTCCTATGCCTATGACGTTGTTTTAAACGGCTATGAGCTGGGCGGCGGTTCACTCAGAATCTACGACTGCGACATGCAGCAGAAGATCTTCGAACTGTTAAGCCTCACCGAAGAGCAGATCAAGGACCGTTTCGGCTTCTTCATCGATGCCCTGAAGTACGGCACTCCGCCTCATGGCGGACTGGCTCTTGGTTTGGACAGAGTAGCCATGATCCTGACCGGCAGCGAATCTCTCAGAGATGTAATTGCCTTTCCGAAGAACGCCAATGCCAAGGACCCGATGAGCGATGCTCCTGACAGAGTTGACGAGAAACAGCTGGAAGAATTGCATATCAGGATTGTTGAAGACTAGGAAAAGAGTTATAATGAAAGTGCCAGAAGTGTATATGCATTTCCGACACATGATTAAAGGGAATCCGGATGTTGGATGACGGTGTTGAAGGCCTGAAAAAGGAATCCTAAAATCATTCACAGGATACCCACCTGACTAACAGGGAAACGATCTTGAAACTTTTGGTAAAAGGGACCTGAACCGGTCTCTTTTTTCTGTGAAGGGCTCAGGTTTTTCATTGTTGCGAAATCCGGGATGATTAAGTACAATATATTTAGTTAGAAAAGGGGACTTTGTATGCCAGAGGTTGTTAAGTCATTGTTATACATATTACTTGGCGTTATCATCGGTGCAATCGCAGGCTGGTACTTCACTCGTAAACAGATTGAAAAACAGCTTAAGGAAAACCCGCCTGTTAACGAGAAGATGATCAGGGCAATGTTCATGCAGATGGGCCGCAAGCCTTCTGAAGCCCAGATCAAACAGGTAATGAAGAGTATGAATCAGGGACAATAACACAGCTCAGGCTGTGTTTTTGCAAGGAAACACGTTATCATATAGTTAGAGAAATGAAATGGTTTAAGCTTTGTCTTGCACTGTTAATGGCAATGGCTGGATTGATGTTCAATTCAGCTGTTTTTGCTGAGACGGACGGTGAGTTTGAATATGAGATTTCGGAAGGAAAGGCCATAATCACCCGCTGGCAGGGCAATGACAGCTATCTCACTATTCCGGAGAGGGTCAACGGATATCAGGTAAAGGAGATCGGGGAAAACGCAATTGACTGCACCACCGTAACCCGGATAGAGATACCGGCCATAGCGAAGATCGCTCCGGGAGCTTTCTATAACTGTGAGACTGTCACCTCATTAAGCATCAGTGTGATCACCGATGCCGCCAGGGCTTTTGACAAGATGGTCCATCTGGAAAATCTGCATGTTACCTATGCCAAAGGTGAGGTTGTCAATTATGAATGTGCAGCGGATGTCCCGTGGCATGACAGCACCCGCAATATCGTTGAAGTTACACTGGATGAGGGTATTACCGAAATAGGCAGCTGCATGTTTGAAGGGCTGATCCACGTATCGTCAGTAGTACTCCCTTCATCTCTGGAAACGGTGGGGGAAAGAAGCTTCTATAACTGGCTATCTCTGGAGTATCTGGAAATACCGTCATCCTTGCAGATAGTAAAAGCCGAGGCTTTCGGATGCGATCCGATCGTCAGAAGCCGCCGTCCGACCATAATCCTGCCGCAGACCATAAAGAAGATTGAGAAGGATGCCTTTGACGTCAACAGCCTTTATTACACCTATAAAAACAGTGAAGCTGACCGTTATCTGACGGACAGTCACATCGTTCACCATATCATTGACCTGGACATCGCCGATGAGTATTCCCAGATGACCATCGGTACCAGCGGCCTGTTTGAAGCAGCCCAGGTACCGGCTTTCATGGAAAATGAGCTCCGCTTTGCCAGCTCTGACAACTCCATTCTGGAGGTCAAGGAAGACGGCTACTTCGTTGCTCATAAGAAAGGCAGTGTCAGCGTCATCATCACGGCCCCAAGCGGCTTTGTTTCCCATAACATCAACGTGAGAAGTGAGGAAAAAGGCGATGCCGTATATCTCAGAATACCTGTTGAGAGCTACTCTCAGTTACAGCCTGAGGAGTATTTTGACAATATCACATCCGAAAAAGTGACATACAGCTGTGACGATGAGAACGTAAATGTGACCGAAACCGGTCTGATCAGGATTGCTGAAGCCGGTGAATACCGCGTGGAAGTTGAGCAGAATTCCCGCAAGGTAGGTGTCTTCCTGATTGAAGCCTTCAGAGCCGTGGAAAGAATCATTACGGATATGGACAGCTTCGTCATGACCCTGGGAAACCGTTATGTTTTCTCAGCGGAAGTATATCCGTATGAAGCGGATGACAGCACGCTTTACTACTACAGTGAAGATCCGGACGTAGTCGCTGCGACCTTAAGGGGATCTCTGGAAGCAGTAGGAAAGGGTGAAACATTTATAAACATATTCTCCCGCGATAACAATGCGGTGAGCAGAGTAAAGGTAAAGGTTCTGGATGACAATATGAATGTACCGGTTGGTGCCTTCCCACTGATGGCAGGCAGAAGTTTCGATTTGCATATTGAAGGAAGTGATCTGAAGTATTACTCCTCCAATGAAGATATCGCCACGGTTGATGAAAAGGGCATCGTTACAGGCGTATCCAGCGGTGACTGCTACATCACTGCCGGAAATGAAGATACCGCCCGTACGATACCTGTGGCAGTCTATGATGCCTTCAGCTATGGTGTGGACCTCTCTGAATGGAACAACTACATCAGTGAGGACAATTTCGTTCAGATGAAGAGATCAGGCATTGACTTTGTCATGTTAAGAGCCGGCTATAAGGACGACTATGAAGACTCAATGTTTGAGAATAACTACTACAACGCCAGAGAAGCAGGGCTGGATATCGGAGCGTATCATTACATAACCGCAACCGATACCGAATTTGCGGTATACGAAGCTGAAGCCATGCTCACCTGGCTGGAAGGCAAGAAGTTTGAGTATCCGATAGCCATTGACATTGAAACGGAGAATCACAGATACCTCTCATCAAGTGCGTTCTGTGCCATCATCGATGCCTACTGTTCAACTCTTGAGGATGCAGGTTACAAATGTGTGATCTACAGTTTTGCCTCACTGCTTAACAAGTGCAACAGCCGCATACTGGACCGCTATGACATCTGGCAGGCTCACTGGGGTGTTACGGTACCGAGCGTATTCACATCCCACTATACGATGTGGCAGTTCACGGCTTCCGGAAAGGTGCCTGGGGTAAAGGGTGACGTAGACATGAACATCTGTTTCTACGATTATCCGACATACATAAAGGAAAACCATCTGAATGGTTACTAGGATTAAGGAGTCCCGGACTCCTTTTTTCGTATATAATAGAAGGGTAGTTCAAGAAGAAAGTCTTATGAAAAAGGTTCTCACCATAATACTGTCAATGCTGGACTGGTAAGCGGCGACATTGTCCGCTGGATGATAAAGAAGTCCGTAACAGGATAATATAAGGAGCAGGGAAACCTGCTCTTTTGTTGACACATACAATACCCTGAAATATGATAGAATAGATTTATTAAGGGAGAAACTATGAAGAAAGCTGTTGCAGCTGTACTGTCCGTAATGCTCTGCTTTGCGGTACTGTGCAGTCAGGGAATATATCAAGCCCGTACTGTGAGTGAATATGAAGAGAAGGCCATAGCTTTCATTCATGATCCACGCTGGGCCAACGGTACATCATGGAACGGATCACAGAGATCCAAAATAGCCCCGGGCAGCGGTGTCGGGTGTTTTGCCTATGCTTCCGACTTCGTAAAATATGTCCATAACAGAAACTATGTTGTTGACGGAACGAAGTATACCGATGCCACGGAAATCCAGCCGGGTGATATCCTGTATTTCGTTGACTCCTACAGCCATCACTGGCTGGCAGTATTGCGGCGTGAAGGAGATACTCTGATCTACTGTGACGGCAACAGCTCTTCCCGCGTAACTGTCGGAAGTACCTTAACGATTGCTGATTCCAAGACTGTAAATGGTGTCTGGGGTACATACAGCGGATACATGTCCTTCTCCTGCGGATATCACTACGAGGTATTCGACGAACTGCCTGAAAGCAGCATTCTGCAGGGTGATGTGGATATAAAGGAAACTGATGAGGGCTATCAGTTAAGCGGACACATCACCAGCAATAAGATCAATAACATCCAGGTTGAACTGATCATATCCGATGAATTCGGCAATAAGATCACCTCGATTTCAGAATACGATACAAACAATGACATCAGCATTTCTCTTTCTTCAGCTGACAGCGGTCTGTTAAAGCCATACCGCCGTTACTGCGTTCAGCTGACAGCTGCCAGCAGTTTTGCCGAAGAAATGTATGACAGCGGTGTTGTTTATTTCGGCGAGAACAGACTGGAAACGGTTGAACCGTTCACCAGCGGCATTCAGGATCTGGGTGAAGAGTTTGATGCGGTGATCTACCGCAACTATGACAAGCAGGTTCTGACTGAATCAGAATACTATTTCTATGACTATACCACCTGGAGTACTTCGGTATACTTTAATGATGAATACACTGACCGCCTTAACGGCAGTGATGTTCCGGCTGCCATCCTGTTCCATTTCACCAGACAGGAAGACGGATCATACATTATCAAGACCGGCTTCCAGGACAAATATCTGTCCACCAGAGACGGAACTCTCAGTAATTGTGCCGGCATCTGCGGCACTGCCGATAACGAAATGAAGTGGTTTGTCTATGGCAGTAAGGGAAATTATTTCCTGACACCGGCAGATTCAGCCGGACTGATCATGTACTGCAATGAGGAGTATTATTACACACGGGATGCGGAACTGCGTCTGTTTGACGAAGAGGGAATTGACTATAAAACTTCTTCGCTGTCAATCAGAATACCGGGAACATTTGAAGAAACCGGTACGCCGCATGATCTGGCTCATGATTTCGGGCCGTGGATCTATGACGGAGCTTTTGCCGGAACCCACAGCCGCATCTGCTCACTGGATCATTTTGTGGAAAGTGAAGCCTGCAGCTATGATGAAGGTGTTACCGACGGCAATCTGACCGTATATACCTGCAGTGTATGCGGCGGCAAGTACTATGAAGTCAGCATCAAGGGGCAGGGGATAACCCGCGTTTCCGGTTCCAACCGTTTCGGCACGGCCAAGGCCATTACCACAGTCATCAAGAACAATAAGAAAGCTGAGAAGCTTGACGCCGTCATTCTGGCCTGCAGTTCCAACTTTGCGGATGCTCTGGCAGGAAGCTATCTGGCAGCCGTAAAGGATGCACCGATACTTATTACCAATACCTCCAAGGCTGCAGAGATCAACCGGTTCATAAAGGACAACCTGGTAAAAGGCGGTACCGTTTATGTTCTGGGCGGAACGGCAGCTGTTCCTGATGAATGTCTGAAAGGCCTGGAAAAGTATACAGTTAAGAGACTGGCTGGCAGTAACCGCTACACCACAAACCTGGAGATCCTGCGGGAAGCCGGTGTCAGCTCCGATAAGGTTCTGGTCGGAACAGGTACTAATTTCGCTGATTCCCTGAGTGCCTCAGCAACTGGACTGCCACTGCTATTGGTAAAGAGCGCGAACTATGACCTGTATTCATTTGTCATCAACAATCAGGACAAGGATTATTACATTCTGGGCGGCACCGGAGCAGTAAGCCGGGAGATCGAAGATTTCCTTAAGGACATGAATGTCAGAAAGGTGACCAGACTGGCGGGAGCTACCAGATATGAAACTTCAGCCCTGATCGCCAGTGAGTTCTTCCCGGAAGCAAGCTGTGCCCTGATAGCCTATGCCATGGATTTCCCGGATGGCTTATGCGGAGGACCGCTGGCTTATCAGATCGGTGCACCGCTGCTATTAACGGCGGAAGGCAAGACTTCCGAAGCCCGTCACTTCATGAGAGATCATGGAATCAAGGACGGTTATGTACTGGGAGGTACGTCCCGTCTGGCTGATGAACTGGTCAGAAAGGTTTTCTATCTCGACGATAATGTCGTGATAGCTTCCATCACGGATTAATGAACAAGGGACCTGTGGTCCTTTTTCTTTGCGCTTAAATGATTTACAATTAAATAGTGAAAAGCGAAGGAGTGTACCGTATGAAGAAGATAATGATCATTTCGCTGTTAACGGCGATGTTACTGGGCGTCATGGTGAACCTGACGGACGGCTTACTGGAAACTGAGGCAGCAACGATTGTCAGTGCCGAAATCAAGTATGATAACCGGAAGGTTAACAGGGTATTCGGTTCCAACCGTTATGCCACTTCTCTGGCTGTCAGTGATGTATATCTGCAGTTAAGCGGAAAGGAAAAACTGGATACGGTCATTCTGGCCAACGGTGCCGGTTTTGCGGATGCCCTGGCCGGAAGCTGTCTTTCCTTCGTGAAAGTGGCACCGATCATCATCATAAATGATGCCAATGCCGAAAAGATAAGAGATTATGTCAGAAACAATATGTCTTCCAACGGCACTGTCTACATTCTGGGCGGAACGGCAGCAGTATCACAGAACGCCGAGGACATGTTCGCAGATTATAATGTGATAAGACTGGCCGGTTCCAACAGATACGGAACAAACCTGGAAATACTTAAGGAGGCCGGACTCAACAGCGGTGATCTTCTGGTAGCTACGGGTACCAACTTCGCAGATTCGCTTTCAGCCAGCGCCACGGGTTTCCCGATCCTGCTGGTAGGGGATTACCTCAAGGATGATCAGCTGGCCATGCTGGAAGAGAGTTCCTTTGAAAACATCTGGATCCTGGGCGGTGAAAAGGCGGTAAATGCCTCAGTTGAACAGCAGTTAGGAGAATACGGTAATGTTGGGCGCATTGCCGGGGGCAACCGTTATGAAACAAGCGTAAAGATCGCTGAAGGCTTCTTCGGCTATCCTGACAGAGTCGTCCTTGCCTACAGCGATGATTTCCCTGACGGTTTATGCGGCGGTCCGGCAGCGAGCCTGTTACACGGACCTGTCATTCTCTGCAAGAGTGAACGCTATTCTGAGGCCAGGAAATACATAAAGGATCAGGGCATAGTCCACGGTGCGGTTTTGGGAGGAGCCGCCAGACTGACTGACGAAGCCGTCAGAGACATCTTCGGACTGGATGATGAATATCAGCTGGCCTCTGTGCGCAAGTCATTCTTCTATACCGATGAACAGATCGAGACGATTGAAAACAACCTGCCTGAAGATCTGCAGCCTTACTACCGGATGCTGAAGGAAATCAAGGAATTACCGGTGATCCTGACAACAAATGGAATCAAGACAGAGCTTATTCCTCGATACATCATGGTCATGAGAGACAGAAAGATGAGTGCCGAGGATGCCGTAGCTTTTGTCAATGCCAACAAGGACTACATTCCTTACGATGATCTTGATCTGACCGCCTTCTATGACAGTTACGAGACAGTGGCTGATCCTTCCAGCTATACAGCCATCGTTTCCAAGAAGTTCTATATCGGAACATATGCTCCTACCGATCTGGTCATGGTACCTAATGCTTACAGAGGCAACTATCAGCCATTAAGAGAAAGAGCCTTACAGGCTTACATGGAGATGAGCGATGCTGCCGTAAAGGCCGGCTATAACCGCATCATCTGCTACAGTAACTACCGTCCGTATGCGGAGCAGAAGCGGATCTATAATGATAATGTCGCAGCTTACGGTGTCAGGGCTACGGATAAGTTCTCAGCCAGACCGGGCTTCTCCGAACATCAGACGGGACTTACTTCCGATATCGCCGAAGCCGGCAGCAGCTATCACTACTTTGATCAGTACAAGGGTTATCAGTGGGTGCTGGACAACGCTCACAGATTCGGCCTGATCTTAAGATATCCTAAGGGCAAGGAATACATTACGGGCTATGCCCATGAGTGGTGGCATTTCCGCTATGTCGGTGTCACTCCGGCAACCATCATGTACAAGTTCAAGTGGACATTTGACGAGTACAAGATCATATTTGATTAAAAAAGAACCGGTGATAATTCACCGGTTTTAAGCATTTATTAAGGAACAGAAACGGATTAAAAGAGTATAATGGCTGTATGAGAAAAAGAAGATCAAGACTGCCGGTAAAGGTTCTGATATTCATTCTGGCTGTACTTCTGATGGCCGGGGCATATCTGGCTGTCCGCTACAACCTGTTACCGGCAAAGAAATATACAGCTGCCGATTTTGGAATTGAAGTGATCAGAAGCAGCGTAGACTATGACGGTGACGGCATTGACGACTATGCCGATTTTCTGGCTGGAGCCAAGAAGGATGCAGCCAATCATCCGCTTTATAACGGACGCTATTGGGGCAATGGCGGTTATCCTGATGACAACATCGGAGTATGCACGGATGTCATCTGGAGACGGTTCAGGGAGGCCGGATACTGCTTAAGAGACATGGTCGATAACGATATCCATGCTTATCCTGAAGAATACCCGGAAGCTGATCCGGATATCAACATCGACTTCCGCCGCGTCAACAATCTGGAGCACTTCTTTGACCGCTATGCCGTATCACTGACAACCGACATTGACGATATCAGTGCCTGGATGCCGGGAGACATCGTCATCTTCAACGAAGGGACTCATATCGGTATCGTTTCCGATTACCGCAATGAAAAAGGGCAGGTGTACATCATCCATAACGGCGGTCAGCCTAACCGCGATGAAGATTATTTAAAAAGAGGCACCGTCTACAAGCATTACCGCTTTGATGCCTCTTTGGTTCCTGATATATTGATAGCCTGGTATTAGCCGGGTTTTTTTTATTTCTTCTTGACCAGCGAGAACTTGTTCTCGGTGTGATTGAGAAGTCTTTTGATGTTGGCCTTATGCTTGTATATGATGAAGACCGTCAGCGCTGTCAGCAGAGCCGCAATGCGCTTATCCGGATTGAAAATCCAGGCGATGATGCTGGCAGCGACAAAAGCGCTCATTGAACCTAATGAGATGTACTGTGTTGTCAGGGCACAGCCCGCAAAGATGACCAGAGGAATGCCTACCTGCAGCCGGAAATATCTGATACTGGTTAAGGATACAGCTACCAGAATACCGGCGCTGGTGGCGACACCCTTACCGCCCTTGAAATTGGAAAACAGCGGATAGCAGTGTCCCAGTACCGTACCGATCGCTGTCAACAGAGCGAGGGTAGGGTCAAACTTCTTCAGTATCATGTAAGCCAGAAAGCCCTTGAGAGCGTCAAGAACGGCTACGATGTAGAAGACCTTGGTTCCCAGTACTCGTCCGGCATTGGTAGCTCCCAGATTGCCTGATCCTTTCTCACGGATGTCGGTGTTGTAGAAAACCTTGCCGATGATAAGGGCCCAGGGAATGGAGCCGATGAGATAACCCGCCAGTAAAAACAGAACTGCTTTAATAATCGTCATATTTCATCACCTTATTTTTATAATAACATACATGTATAATTTATAATACATAATGGCTCAGATTTGGTATAATAAATACGTGAGGTTTTAATATGCCTGGAAAAGAATATAACGAGAAAAGTATTCAGATTTTAAAAGGACTGGATGCAGTCAGAAAGAGACCGGGAATGTACATTGGTTCCACGGATTATCATGGACTGCATCATTTAGTGTGGGAAATAATGGATAATGCGATGGACGAGGCTCTTAACGGTTACGGTAAGGTCATCAAGGTCACCATCGAGAAGAATAATGTCATATGTGTGGAAGATGAGGGAAGAGGCATGCCTACGGGCAGACATGCATCCGGTGTTCCGACCATTCAGGTCATCTTTACGGAGCTGCATGCCGGTGCCAAGTTCTCCAGCGAGTCCGGTTACAAGACTGCCGGCGGTCTGCACGGTGTCGGTGCATCTGTTGTCAACGCCTTAAGCGAATGGCTGGAAGTAACTACCAACTACGGCGGCTACACCTGGCGCATGACCTTTAAAAACGGCGGAAGCGTCATCTCCAAGCTGGAAAAGCTGGGACCTACCAACAAGACCGGTACCAAGGTGCGTTTCCTGGCTGATAAGAAGATCTTCGGCCGTATTGAATACAACTACGAGACCATCCTGGAGAGAGTCAGAGAGGCAGCCTTTTTGACCAACGGACTTAAGATGGTTCTGATTGATGAAAGAAAGAACATCAAGGAAGAATTCTGCTATGAAAACGGACTTGAAGCCTTTGTCAAGTACCTGCATGCCGACAGGGAGGTGCTGTCACCGATCGTTACCTTCAATGGCGGCACTGACAAGATCGCTGTAGACTTTGCCTTCCAGTATACCGACGGTGTTTCGGAAAATACCTATTCATTCGTCAATCATGTCAGAACGGTTGACGGCGGCACCCATGTCATTGGCTATAAGACAGCCTTTACCAAGTGCTTTAACGATTATGCCAGAAAGAACGGTTTCCTGAAGGAAAAGGATGATAACCTGGACGGTTCTGACATCCGTGAAGGCCTGACAGCCATCGTTTCCCTGACCGTCAGTGAAGACCTGCTGGAATTTGAAGGTCAGACCAAGGGCAAGCTGGGAACTCCGGAAGCCCGTAACGTCGTCGACAGCTTCATCTCTGACAGACTGTCATTCTACCTGCAGGAAAACAGGGAAATGACTGATAACCTGATCAGAAAGATGCTGCGTGCCTTACAGGCCCGTAAAGCCCGGCAGAAAGCCCGTGAAGAAGTGCGTTCCGGCAAGGGCCGTACCCGGAAGCAGGAACGTCAGATCTCCGGCAAGCTGGCACCGGCTCAGAGCCGCAATGCCAAGAAGAACGAACTGTTTCTGGTTGAGGGCGATTCCGCCGGCGGCAGTGCCAAGCAGGGCAGAGATTCCAAGTATCAGGCCATACTGCCGTTAAGAGGCAAGGTCCTTAATACGGAAAAGGCTTCAGAAGCCGAAATACTGAAAAATGAAGAGTTAAGCACTCTGATATATACGATAGGAGCTGACTTCGGCGACAAGTTCGACCTTGAATCCAGCAACTATGACAAGATCATCATCATGACAGACGCGGATACCGACGGTGCTCATATCCAGGTTCTGTTACTGACATTCTTCTACCGCTACATGCGCCCGATGATCGAGGCCGGCAGAGTCTTTGTCGCCTTACCTCCTTTATACAAGGTGCAGAAGGGCAAGGAGATCGCTTATGCCTATAACGATGATGAACTTGAAGAACTGAGAGAAAAATACGGAAAGGTTGATATCCAGAGATACAAGGGTCTGGGTGAAATGAACGCCGACCAGCTCTGGGATACGACCATGAATCCGGAGACCAGGACACTGATCCAGGTCAACATCGACGATAACATTGCGACTGACAGGAAGTTCAACATTCTGATGGGCGACCGCCCGGATATCAGAAGGGAATGGATCGAGGATTTCGTAACCTTTACTCTGGAAGACAAATATCAGCTGGAGGGTAAGTGATCATGGCAAAGCAGAATGAAAATGAATTCAGCAGACAGACACTTAATGATCTGATCTCGGAAAGATACGGCGACTATGCCAAGTACATCATCCAGGACAGAGCTCTTCCTGATGCCAGAGACGGTTTGAAGCCGGTTCAAAGAAGAATCCTGTATGCGATGTATAAAGAGGGCAATACCGCAGACAAGGCGTTCAGAAAGAGCGCCAAGACTGTCGGTATCGTCATCGGCAACTATCACCCGCACGGTGATTCCAGCGTCTATGAGGCCATGGTAAGACTCTCACAGGCCTGGAAACAGAATTATCCGTTAGTGGAAATGCACGGCAACAACGGCTCCATCGACGATGACCCGCCGGCTGCCATGCGTTATACCGAAGCCAGACTGGCCGGTCTTAGCAATACCCTTTTGGAAGACATCGACAAGGATACCGTGACCTGGTCACCGAACTTTGACGATACCGAAAACGAACCGACCGTTCTGCCGGCCCGTTTCCCGAACCTGCTGGTCAACGGTGCCACCGGCATCGCTGCCGGCTATGCCACCAACATTCCGCCTCATAACCTGAAGGAAGTCGTTGAGGGTACGATCTACCGCATCAAACATCCTGAATGTTCACTGGATGAGATCATGCAGTTTATCAAAGGACCTGATTTCCCGACCGGAGGCATTGTCCAGGGTATCGACGGAATCAGGGAAGCCTTTGTTTCCGGCAGAGGAAAGGTAGTTGTCAGAGGCAGGGTTTCCATTGAGGAGGGCCGCAATAACAATCAGATCATCATTACGGAAATACCGTATGAAGTGGTCAAGTCATCTCTGGTCAAGAAGATCGATGACATCCGCTATAATCAGGATATTGACGGCATTCTGGCTGTCAGAGACGAATCCGACCGTAACGGTTTAAGGATCGCCGTTGATGTCAAGAAAGAAATCAATGCCCAGCATATCCTGAACTATCTCTATAAAAATACCGATCTGCAGGTCAACTATAACTACAACATGATCGCAATTGTCGACCGCAGACCGACGCAGTTAGGTTTACTGCGGGCTCTGGATGCCTATATTGCCTTCATGCAGGAAGTCATCAGAGCACGTTCCCATTTCGAATTCAACAAGCGCATTGACCGCTGCCATATCCTGGAAGGTCTGATCAAGGCCGTCAGCGTTCTTGATGAGGTCATTGCGATCATCAGAGCCTCAAAGGACAAGGCAGATTCCAAGAAGAAGCTTATCGCCCGCTTCGGCTTCACCGAAGTACAGGCAGAGGCCATTGTCAATCTGCGTCTGTACCGTCTGAGCAATACCGACATTTTCGAACTCAAAAACGAGTTTACCAAGCTGGTAGGCGAACTGAAGGAGCTCAAGGAGATCATTGAGAATGATTCAAAGCTCAATCAGGTCTTATGCAAGGAACTCAAGGAAGTATCCGACAAGTACCGGACACCAAGACGCAGTGTTATCGAAAATGAGGTCAGCGAACTGCAGATCGACCGTACAGCCATGATCGCCAACGAACACATCGTTGTGACCATGTCCCGCGACGGCTACATCAAGCGCGTATCCATGCGTTCCTACAGTTCCAACGATACCGTCACCGGCATCAAGGATCAGGATGAGCTGATCGGCTACAGTGAAGCTGATACTCTGGATACTCTGCTGGCATTTACCGAGAGCGGCGAATATGTTTCAATTCCGCTGTATACTCTCAATGAATACAAGTGGAAGGATATCGGAGACCACATCTCCAGATATGTCAAGGTCAATAACTCTGAGAAGTTCGTGGCCGCTTTCCTGGTAAAGGATTTCAATACCTACTGCTGGCTGGTCAGCGTTTCCCGTAACGGTCTGGTCAAAAGAACCATGCTTCCGGGCTGGCAGCTGCAGAGAACATCGCGCAGTTCCGGTGCCATGAAGCTTACCGATGACGATAAGGTCGTCAGCGTTCTTCTGGCCTATGAAAACGATGAGATCACCTTTGTTACTCAGGAAGGCTTTGCCTCACGTTATGCCGTATCCGAGATACCGCAGACAGCTGCCAAGGTCAAGGGTGTCAGAAGTGTCAAGCTGGCTGAGGGTGACCACGTTTCCTGCGCCGCCATCATCAACGACTCCGTAAGTGAAGCGGTTTACCTGACGGAGAAAAGCGGTGCCAAGCGCATAAAGATCAATGACCTCGATGTCACCAGAAGGGCAACCAAGGGCATTCTGATCGCCAAGAAGAACAAAACCAATCCTCATGCAGTGAGATATGTAATAACAGCTTCATTAAATGACAGTTTGAATTTGATCTCTGCAGAAGGTATGATGGATATAAGAAGCAAAGATGTATCCCTGATGGCCAAGGATGCCAGATTCTCCAATCCGCTGACAACCAGAGACTGGTATCACATCAACGGCATCCAGGAAGTCAGGATAATTGACATACCTGAAGGGGTAAGTGATAAAAGCTTTGAAGAGCTGACTTTGGAGGTTTAAGATGAGATTATTCATTAGACTTATCGTTCTGATACTGGTGATGGCCCTGACCCGGGCTGCCACTTTCGGCATTACGACCTGGTATTACCGCATACCGGTTCTTAAGAATGCCACCACTCAGCTGTACGGCAGCATTGCTGCAGCAGTACTGGCATTACTGGCCGGTCTGATCCTGGTTCCTTCTAAAAAGAAAAAGAAACCGGTTACCAAGGTTGAGGAAAAACCGGTTAAAAAGGAAGAAAAGAAGATCGAGACGGCAAAGGTCATCACCGAACCGATGGGCATTACCGTTGATGAGATTCCGCAGCAGCCTGATCTTCAGGAAATGCCGGAATATGATGAACCGGACATCGATCTGTTCCATACCAGCATGGCTCTGCCGGTAATTGACGAGGAAGAGGAAGAAGCACACGTCGAAGACAGAACAATTGCTCTGCAACCGTATATTCCGGAAGTCAGTGAACCGGAAGTCGAATTACCACAGGAAGTTGCTGAAGAAGAGAAGCCTTTTGTCGATGATACCACACGGGTCATCAGTACAGCTTCCATAAAGGAATATCTCGATCATGTTGAAAAGGGAGAAAAGGTAACGGAAACATCCGTTTCCAACGCTGCCGCTCCGAAGTTCCAGACGGTCGTTTCTCCGTTTGGCCCTAGAACTCAGAAATCCCGGGAACCTGAACCGGAGGTTGTCACTGAACCTGAACAGATCATTGAAGAACCAGTCAGGGAAGAACCTGTTGAAGAACCTGAAGTATTTGAGGATACTCAGGGTGCCATTGACTGGAGTGCCGGGGACCAACAGATAAAGGAAGAAGTTCCGGAATATCAGCCTGAACCTCAGCCTGAGACTCAGGAAGTACCGGATGTTACATTGTCAAGGACACGGGAACAGTTCATTACCCGTTCCAACATGTCCTATATCGATGAGACCGGCAAGCCGCAGTTCCATGTAACGGAAGAGATCAAGAAGGTTGACATTTCCGATGAGGAACTGGGCATCGGCAAGGATTTCGAAGGATTTGATGTCAAGGCGGAAAGAGCCGAGAAGGTCAATCACATTCTTAACACCATCATCACCATTCTGGTTATCCTGCTGCTGATGATCGTTATCTATTATTTCTACACAAGATTCTTCGGATAGAATGACAGTAAAAACTTGCAGGGGATGCGGATCCGTATTACAGAATAAAGACAGTCAGGCACTGGGATATGTGCCTGATTTGAGTATGGAATACTGTCAGAGATGTTTCCGCTTAAGACACTATGACAGAGGACGGCAGTACATTGATCTGCAGGTTACTAAGGATCTTTCGGCACTGCAGCAGCTGGAAGGCATCTTCGTCTGGATCGTGGATGTCATCGATCTGGAAACCTCACTGCATTCGGTGATACCGCAGTTTCTGCAGAATAAGCGCTTCATCCTGGTCGTCAACAAGGGTGATCTATTGCCTGAAACCCTGAAGGACGCTAAGATCAGAAAATACATGGGTTTAAGACTGAAGGACCTCGGTCTGCAAAGTGAAGCCGTGATCATCCGCCGTGATGCTTCCTTCAGGGAAACCATGACAGAGCTGATGAAGAAATATGAGGAGGAGTTCATCTTCATGGGCATTGCCAATGTGGGAAAAAGCACGGTCATCAACGACCTGCTGGGCTCTGACATACTCACCGTCAACCGTAACCCAAGCACGACGTTATCAATTAACCGCCTGGAAACTGAGATTGGTGTTCTGATCGATACGGTAGGACTGGTAGCTGACGGCAGCGTGCAGTCATATCTGGACAGTTCGACTCTGAAACAGGTGGTGCCGTACGCCACGGTCAATCCGGTGATCTATCAGTTAAGAGAAAGCCAGTGTCTGTCGATTGGCGGACTGGCGCGCATCGATCTGTTGGATTGTGTAAAGACAACTGCCGTGGTATACTGTTCCAATCTGCTTAAGATCACACGCTCCAGACAGTCAAACGGCGATTCCCTGTGGCAGCGCCATTACGGGGAAGAACTGGTACCGGTGATCAAAACAGCAGAGAGTTTCGCCGACATGAAGAAAACTTCATTCGAAATAAAGGGCGAGAAGACCGACATATGCATATCCGGTCTGGGCTGGATCTGCATAACCGGCAAGTGCAGCAGGGTAGATGTATACACACCGGCTGTGATAGATGTTTATGAAAGAAAGGTGTTGATATAGATGCTTAACAAGGCACAGAAACAGTACCTCAAGGGACTGGCAAATACTTTAAAACCGTTAGTCAATATAGGCAAGAACGGACTCAATGAGAATGTCATCATGTCCGTAGATGAGATCCTGACGGCTCATGAGATCGTCAAGATCACCGTTCTCAATACCTGTGATACACCAAGTACCGAACTGGCGCTGGATATTGCGGCGGCTACCGGCAGTGAGATCGTCTCTCAGCTGGGCCGCAAGATCGTTTTATACCGCAGAAACCCGGAGAAGACTTCCATCGTCTTACCTAAATGAGAAGAATCGGACTGTATTACGGCAGTTTTGATCCGGCTACAACGCTGCAGATCAGCTTTGCCGTCAGAAAGAAAAAACAGCTGGACCTTGATGAGGTCTGGTTTGTGCTTTCGGAAGAAGGAAATCCCTATAAACACCGCATGACCCTGCTGAGGCTGCGGTTAAACAGGAAGGGCTATAAGGTCATCAGGGAAGCTGAACTGAAGAAAAATCAGAAAGATCAGTACATTGACATCACTGATGATTCATTATCTCTGAAACAGCTGACTTACAGTGATCTTAAATACCTTACAACCAGGCAGAAGAGATACATAATGGAACATTATCTGTATCTTGAGAGTATCTCTAAGTCTACGTTAAAAGAGCACAGATGGCAGCATGTTCAGCGCGTAGCCGGCTTATGCAGGCAGTTTGCCGGGGGAAACGGCTATGATGAACGGAAAGCATACTGCGCGGGAATGCTTCATGACATTGCCAAGAACATGGACAGGGAAACACTGGAAGGATACATGAAAACCTTCTGCCCTGAATACATTGACCGTAACTGGCAGGTATGGCACCAGTATGTGGGAGCCGTAATCCTGCAGAGAGAACTGAAAATGAGAGACAGGAAGATCATCAAGGCTGTCAGAAATCACGCTACCGGCGATGACCAGGACATCCTGTCGATGATCGTCTACTGTGCCGACAAGCTGGATCCCGGACGCGGATACGATTCTTCACAACAGATCGCTCTGTGTACGAAAAACATCACAGATGGATATAAGCTTGTCAGAAAGGAACAGATCGAGTATCTGAAGAAGGAGGGAGTCATATGATCGGAATCATCGTTGCCATGAACTGTGAACTGGAAGCCATCAGACAACTGCTGGAAAACCAGGTTGAAACGCCGTACTTTGATCAGAAATACTACAGCGGACAGCTGTCCGGTAAGGATGTAACCATGGTTGAAGGAGGCATCGGCAAGGTAGCTGCTGCCATTACCTGCACCAGACTTATTGAAAAGTTCGGCTGTGATACCGTCATCAACATCGGTACAGCCGGCGGCATCAAGGAATATGAGAATGTTCTGGATATGGTCGTAGCGGATCGCATGACCTATCATGACTGGGTCTCGGAGACCATCAATAACGTCACCTCCAGCTTTGATAATTCCCAGTATGTCTTCTATTCCGATAAGGATCTTCTGGAGAAGGCCAGAGAGATCGCGGAAGAACTGGATGGCCATCAGGTTTTCATCGGCAACATCGTTTCCGGTGATGCCTTCATCTCCATGCCATATCAGGTCCGGTACATTCAGTCCCATTTCCCGGAAGCCGTGGCCTGTGACATGGAGAGCGCTTCGGTGGGACATGTGTGCAGCAGTTACAATGTTCCGTTTGTGATCATGAGATCGCTGTCAGATATCGTCATAAAAAAAGACAACGATCTGGATTTCGCTGCCTATGTCGTCAGGGCCTCGCAAAGGGCTGCCGCCTTTACCCGGGCTTTCCTGAAAAAACTCTAGGAACAAAAAAAGCCTCACGGGCTTTTTTCTTTTACTGTTCGAGCAGATCGTTGGTCTTCAGCCAGTTGACGACCTGGTCATAGGTCAGGCTGTTGGTATCGCTCCATTCCAGAGAAGATATCGTTTCCAGGATATTGTCCTGGGATACGATGCGTACCAGGGCAGGGGTCTGATAGAATCCCCAGTGGTTCTTGGTCTCATTCTCCGTAGCCTCCAGGGTGTCGGTATTGCAGAAGACAATTCCTTCAATGGAGGTCAGATTGTAATCCTGCAGGATACGCTTGAATACCTTGTTGAACAGGTAGATGGAGTTGGTAGCCTGGCTGCGGTAGAAGACGACGCAGACATCGTGGGGCTGGCTGATGATGTAGTCATCAATGGTGTTCTGGTTGTACAGCGGTGAGATGTTATAGTCAATGGACTCCGGAATGTAGTCTATGACATCAGGGGCATATATTTCATAGACCCTGTACACTCCAAATCCGACCAGCGCCAGTACAAGTATATATAGCAATCCTCTTTTGATCATGTTTTTTTCCTCTTAGTCTATCTTACCATAAATCAGGGACTGTAAACAGAAGAAAAGAGATGACGTGCATCTCTTATTCCCATTTTTCAAATACATCGAGGACGAACTGATTGGTTTCTTCCTCAGTATTGAACGTCGCAATGTACATGTAGTTGCCCATGGTTCCGGCTAAGGCATCATCGATGCGGCCTTCTTCCTTGATGTGAGAACCGTATCTGGCATAAAGCTCATCACCGGTAAGCTTGTAGTTACGGCCGTCACGGCGTCCGGTAAAGACGCAGAACTGAGAGTTTTCCTTGATACGGTCAGTCTTGTCAAAGGCGATCATGTCTGCCCAGATCTCATAGACATCGGTACCGTTGGCATAGTTCATCATGGTAGGAGAGATGCCGCCGCTTGGTCTCATGTTGACTTCCAGGGCTACGATGTCGCCTTCCTTGCCGAGGTACTGATCCTTGGTAAGCATGAAGAATTCCAGATGAGTGAAACGGCTCTTGACGTTGAAGGCCTTCAGGGTCTTGCGTCCGATCTCGGCCAGTTTCTCCGGAAGCTTGTTGCGGATGTAGAAGACGCAATCCAGTTCATCGTTGACGGTATCCATCAGACTCTTTGGGGTGACGTTGCCGGTCTCAAAAATCGGATCGCCATGGGAATCACAGATGGAGTCAAAGGTAACGACGGTACCGGTAATGAATTCTTCCATGATGTAGATCTCAGAGGTCTTGGTCTGTAAGAAGAATCTCAGATCATCGTCGCTTTTCAGCTTATAGGTATGAGAAGCGCCGACGCCGTTATCCGGCTTGACGATTACCGGATAGCCTACTTCGTCAATGAACTTGCGGCAGTTGTCGAAATCATCAACGATGTGGTATCTGGCTACAGGTACACCGGCCTTGATGTAGTTTTCCTTCATTCTGGACTTGAACTTCATCTGCGGCATGTCAGCGGCCTGGAAGCCGGTAGTGATATGGAAATCGGTACGCAGCTGAGCATCTCTTTCCAGCCAGTATTCATTGTTGGATTCCAGCCAGTCGATGCGGCCGTGCTTGAAAATTAAGAAGGCGACCCGGCGGTATACCTCTTCATAGTTTTCCAGAGAAGATACCTTGTAATATTCATTCAGAGAGTTTTTCAGCTCATTGCTGAGGTTGTCATAAGGACAGTCACCGATGCCCAGAACGTTCAGTCCGTTCCGTTTCAGATGGTGACAGAACCGCCAGTAGTTTTCCGGAAAGTTCGGTGAGATAAAAACGAAATTTTTCATGTTGATCCTCCTAGTCGCCTAATAGATATGGCAGAAAATACGGAACCTGTCTGTACCACCAAGGCCAGTCATGATTGACATCATAGCCCCAGTAGTCCACCCAGGCATTGATGCCTAATTCGTGGAATCGCTGGTCAACGAACTGAGTGCTCCACGGTATTTCCCAGGCACCCTGACCCACGCAGATGACAGCCTTGTTGTTATTGTATCTTTCAATGAAAGGGTGGTCAGGCTGCATGTTGGCCAGATAGTCGGTAATTGAATTCTGATAGACGACATCATCCATGTAGTCGCCCAAGAAGAATGAGGCGTTATAGACACCGCTTAATGCCAGTACTCGGTCAAATAAGTCAGGAAAGCGAAGATAGAGATTCAGAGCATGGGTGGCACCCATGGAACAGCCGAAGGTCATGATTCCCGGATAGCCGTCCCAGCCGTTTTTCTCATTGACGTATTCACGGACAAACGGAACGACTTCTCTGGTGATGTAGCTGATCCAGTCTTCATGACGGCGGATGCGCCAGAACGGATCACCGTACTTGTCACTCCAGGTTTCCCGGTCAATGGTATCTATCGCAAAGACGATGCACTGTCCGTCTTCGATCCAGGGACCGAAGGTATCGGTCAGATGGAAGTTCTCAAAATCAAAGAATCTTCCGTCCTGGCATGGTATGAAAAGGATCGGACGTCCGTGATGTCCGTAGACCTTTATCGGCATGTTTTTATTGAGAATATTGCTGTAGTAATCGTAGTAGTTAACTTCCATTGGATACCTCCTAGTAGAACAGGGTACTGATGAAGAACGGGATCTGTTTCTCCCAGCTGGCTTCGGAATGATCACCGTCAGGAACGATGCGGCTCTCCAGCAGAACACCGCGGTACATTAACAGTTCAGCTGCCTTGGCAAAACTGCGGCGGGTTGAATGGTAATGGAATTCATTCTGCCCGTAGTCCATATACAGAACGGTGCCTTCACCGATCTCGGCATTTTTGATCATGTCCATGACATTGCGGTGGGAGAAACCGATGGAAGGGGATAAGGCAGCTCCGCGGGAGAATACTTCGTTATAGCAGCAGATGGCATAGAGAGTCATCAGACCGCCCATGGAAGATCCTGCTATCCGGGTATATTCGCGCTCAGGGAGAGTAGGGTAGTTGTCATCGACATAAGGCTTGAACTCATTGACGATCCAGTCCATGGTGATCTTGCCTCTGCCTTTTATGACGCCCCAGCGTCTGGAACGGAAATCAAAAGGTGAGTATTCTGACAGCCTGCCGCCGCAGGGATCCTGCTCCGGATGGTGGTTGCATTCGATGGCAGCCACGATCAGAGGTACATTGTTTTCTTCCAGAAAATCCAGCATGCCCCAGCTCTTGCCGAAAGATGCCTCTTCATCATCCCACAGATTGTGCCCGTCAAACATGTAGAGAACCGGGAAGCGGTCATCTTCATCAAATCCGTCAGGCACATAGACGTACGCAAATCTTTCTTCATCTCCCGTCAGTTCGGGAATGGTAACAGGCCATTTATCAAGCATGCTGAAAACCTCGCAAATTCTAATAGTTATAACTCATTTTACACGATTTTTCTGTAAATATGACATTTATTTTCAGTTAAAAGAAAAATATTCACGGATTATTCAATAATATGTGATGTTTCCCATTTTAAATGGCCTTTCTTTTTTTTTACATATGCGTATGATATACTTATTAAGATACGAAGATAAGGCAGAAACTTAGATGAGTAAAAAAGTCAGAAAAAGCAGCTTTGCAGAAAGCACATACCTGATGTATATAGCATTTATGATAAACGGAGTCATCGGGGCGCTGTATTATACGCCTTTTTTGGCTATGATCGGGCATGAAGGTTTCTATGTCTATGACAGTGCCTACAGCATCTACAGTCTGTTCCTTGATCTGTCAACATCCGGCATTCCGGTAGCCATGAGCATGATCGCTTCCGAATACAACAGCCTGCACATGTACCGGTCCAAGGAGAAGGCCTTCAACATCGGCAGAAAGATAATTGCCGGTTTCTCGATCTTCTCATTTCTGATGCTGCAGATCTTCGCCCGTGAAATAGGATATTTCTACATCAGTGATGCCATGGATCCGATGACAGGGGAAAGGATCACCGATGCCATCAGAGTTGTTTCATTCTCACTGCTGATCATACCGTTTATGGCTCTTAAGAGAGGTTATCTGCAGGGACATCAGCTGTTTGTGGTTTCATCCCGCAGCCAGCTGATCGAACAGATCACCCGTATCTCCGTCATTCTGGCCGGTGCTTTTATTACCGTTAAGGTGCTTGGCGCCAGCCCGTATACAGGTGTACTGGTAGCCTTACTGGGTGTTACCGCATCAGGTGTCATTACCTATATCTATCTGACAGTCAAGACCAGGAACAATGACGAACTGTTCATTAAGGACAGTCAGGATGAGAAAGTGGAGAATACCAGAACGATCATCAAGAAGATCGTGGTCTACTGTGTCATCATCTCCATCGTATCAATGTCCCAGTCCATGTACATGATTGCCAATAAGAAGCTCATTCTGGTAGCTCTGAGCAATCTTGGTTTCCTCAGCGAAGAGATAAAGATCATCATCAACATTGCGGTCGCCTATGTTACAAAAATAGGTACCATCGTCATTTCATTATCACTGGCCATGACCGGTTCAATTGCTCCGCACATTGCCGGCAACTATGCCAGACAGGATTATAAAGGTGTCAACGACAAGCTGAAGCAGGTCGTTTCCATCGTTCTGGTCATCGCCGTACCGCGGGCCCTGGGTATCATCTTACTGGCTCCGCAGGTCTATTACGTATTCTTCGGCGCCAGTGAATACGGGCCGAGAATACTGCGCATGGCCATTGCCTATAATGTCATCAGCTGTACGACCGCTGTCTTTTCAACAGCCCTGCAGAGCATGAATCACGGCAAGCAGGTCTGCGTGTTTACCATTATCGCCATCATACTGAACATTGCGATGGACCTTCCGTTTATGTATCTGTTCAACTGGCTGGGTCTGCCTCCGTATCTGGGAGCCAACCTGTCCAGCATTGTTTCCGAGCTTGTTCTGCTGGCTCTGCAGTTAAGAACGCTCTATATCGTTGTCAACTTCAATTACCGTAAAGCCTTTACCATCTTCCGTCAGATCCGGGTGCCTCTGGCAGCCATGACGGCATTGGTAATGTTAATGAAGATCGTCATTCCGATTCCGCTGACCATGAGCCGTTTCAAGGTATTGTTAATGCTGTTTGTTTATGCCGGTCTTGGTGCCGCACTGTATTTCCGGTTATGCTATAAAGCCGGAGCTCTGCAGCAGGCCTTTGATCAGGAAGTCGTTGATTCTCTGTTAAGAAAACTGGGAAGGGGTAAGAAGAATGAAGAAAATTAAGGTATTTCTGGCGGTACTGATGTGCCGTACACTTCGATTTGCGGCCAGACTGCTGGGCAGAGGTTCAAGTCTGCCAGGAAAATGGACGCTCAAGCTGTTCCCGGATATTCTGAAGGACATTCAGCTGCCTGATCTGGTCATAGCAGTGACCGGCAGCAACGGAAAGACTTCCACAATAGAGATGATCAACCGGGTTTTATCCGGCGGAGGACTGAAGGTTGCCGTAAACCGTGAGGGTTCCAATCAGACCGAAGGGGTGGCAACCACCATTCTGTCCGACTGTACTTTGTCAGGCAAGGTAAAAAGCGATGTCGTCTTACTGGAAAACGATGAGCAGTGGGCCCGTCATACCTTCAGGTATTTCCATCCGAAATACTATGTAATTACCAACCTGTACCGTGACCAGATGACCCGTAACGGCCATCCGGAGTGGATTGCTGACAAGATAGCCAAGAGCATCTACGATGACATGACACTGGTGCTCAATGCCGATGATCCTTTATCAGCTTCATTCGGTTACAACCGCAACAACGTCATCTATTTCGGAGCCGACCATCTGGAAGGCGATAAGACAGAAAACAACAGCATTTATAACGACGGCAATTACTGTCCTATCTGCAAGCATCCGATGAAGTATGACTACTATCATTACAATCACATCGGCAGCTATCACTGCGGTAACTGCGGATATAAAAGACAGGATACAGCCTATTCGTTAAGTGCTGCCGATACCAATGAAGGATGGATCGAAATCAACGGCAAATACCGCATTCATCTGGCATTCAAGGGCATATATCACTGTTACAACACCCTGGCTGCCTTTACGGTCAGCCAGATCGCCGGTGTTGATCCCCAGACAGCCGTTAAGGTCCTGGACAATTACAACATGACCAACGGCCGTGTACAGCGTTTGGTCTATGGCGGCAGAGAGGGTACGCTTCTTGCCAGCAAGCATGAAAACTCCATCTCCTATGACAGATCAATTGATGTAGCCACAGCGGATGAAAAGGGCGCTGATGTCATGATCATCGTTGATGCCATCAGCCGCAAGTACTTCACCAGTGAGACCAGCTGGCTGTGGGACATCGACTTTGAAAATCTTAACAATGAAAACATCCGCCACGTAGTTCTGGCAGGCAGATACTGCTATGACCTGGCGGTCAGATTTGAATATACGGGCATTCCTCAGGAAAAGATAAAGGTCTATGAAAGCATTCCTGAGGCTGTCGAATTCCTCAAGGGTGACAGGGAACATCCGTTCTATGTCATTACCTGTTTTGCTGATTCCGGCAAGGCACTGTCCTTAAGTGAAGTCAAGGGGGTAAGGTTATGATCAGAATACTGTATTTATACCATGATCTGATGACTCTCTATGGCGATAACGGCAACATCCGTGTTCTGGAAAAATACCTCAGGGATCAGGGAGAGGAAGTAATCGTTGACCGTAAGACCGTAGGCTACACCCTGGATCTTGCAGATTATGATTTCATCTACTGCGGCTGCGGCATGGAAAGAAGCCGTAATGCTGCCTTGAAGCATTTAATCAACTATAAACAGGACATGAAGAAGGCCTTTGAAGAAGGCAAGGTCATTCTGTTCACCGGAAACTCCTGGCAGATGCTGGGAAAGGGCATCCAGACGGCTGATGGCGAAAAGCTTGAAGGATTAGGCCTGTTTGAATTTGACGTCACAGAACAGTCAGAAAAGCGTTATGTGGGTGATGTTCTGGGACATGCCAGGGGATTTGAGGAAACATTTGTCGGCTTCATCAACAGATGCAGTACGGTAAATAATCTTGATGATCCTTTCATGACCATTGACAAGGTCATCGGAAATATCCCGGACAAGACTGACGGAATCCACCGGAACAACCTGTTTGGAGTATCTCTCAACGGACCTTTACTGGTCAAAAACCCGCATTTTGCCAGAAAGATAGTATCCCTGCTGGTAAAGGACTATAAGCCGATTGATTATGAAAACGAACGCAGAGGCTATGAGACTACAATAAGTGAGCTCAGCTCTGACATGGAGAAACATGTATGAAGAAATGGTATCAGGAAAGATATTTTGCCAGAAGAGACTGGCTGCTGGAGAACCTTAACAGACTGGAGATCAGCCCTTTACAGGGTCTTATTCTGCTGCTTATAGACTATTATCAGGAAGGCCGTCAGGTCGTCACCATGGATAACCTGGCCACCCAGTGTCACTGTACTCTGGAGGAAATAGACGCTGCCATCGATGATCTGTGCAAGATGGACTATCTGGTAATCTCCAGTAAGAACCGCAAGGTTTACTTTGACATCTCCGGTGTCTTTGAAGACAAGCCGAAGCTGGAAGTATCACGCGATCTCTTTGAAGTGTTTGAAGGAGAGTTTGGCCGACCTCTGTCACAGAAGGAAACCATGGCTGTCAGCCAGTGGCAGTCCCGCTATGATTCCAAGACCGTCGTCAAGGCCTTAAGGGAAGCGGTCATTCAGGACAAGATATCCGTAAGCTACATTGACCGCATTCTGGAGAACTGGAGCAAGAATGGCAAGGTATAAGCCTGACTGTAATTATATCTATGATCAGCTGGAACAGATGTTTCCTGACGCTCACTGCCAGCTTGATTACGGCAGCATCTTTCAGCTGGCTGTAGCCGTGATGCTGTCAGCGCAGACAACGGATGTTTCGGTAAACAAGGTCACACCGGCTCTGTTTGCCCGTTATCCGGATGCCTTTGCGATGGGGCAGGCTGATCAGAAAGACGTTGAGGAAATGATCCGCAGCATCGGCCTGTACCGCAATAAGGCGGCCAGTGTCATTGCGATGAGCAGACAGCTGGTTGAAGAGTATGACGGTGTTGTGCCGAACGAAATGGATAAGCTGACCTTATTAAGAGGAATAGGCCGCAAGAGCGCCAATGTCATTCTTTCTGAAGGTTACAAGATACCGGCCATTGCGGTTGATACCCATGTGCACAGAGTATCGATAAGACTGTATCTGGCTAATGAAAACGATGATGTTGATCAGGTAGAGAAGAAACTGATGAAGCAGTTTTCGAAAGACAGATGGAGCCGTCTGCATCATCTGCTGATATTTTTCGGACGTTATCAGTGTTCATCACGCAATCCGCACTGTGAAGACTGTCCGTTTAAGCAGCACTGCCGCTATCTGAAGGGAAAGGAGCAGTTATGAAGTATTACTGTCTGGGAATAAAGGGAACAGGTATGAGCACACTGGCTCAGATCCTTTACGATCTGGGAAATGAAGTATCCGGTTATGACGATGTCAAAGACTGGAAGTTCACACAAAAGGGCCTGGATAAGCGCGGTATTGAAGTATACTGTGACAGGGAACATTCTCTTGATAAAGATGCCATTGTGACTTATTCGGTAGCTCTGCCTCTGGATCATCCGGAACTGGTCAGATGCCGTGAAAACGGAATGACCGTCAGAAAGTACAACGAAATAGTGGGGGATGTCACAAAGCTGTTCAGAACCATATCTGTCAGCGGTACCCATGGCAAGACCACGACTTCATCTCTGATCAGACACATTCTGGAATATGCCGGTCCGGTCAGTTACTTTGTGGGAGCCGGAGACGGTCATGTCGATAAGGACGGGGAATTCCTGGTCATCGAAAGCGATGAATTCAACAAGCACTTCGTAACCTATCATCCGGCCTGTACTGTCATCACCAACATTGAAGAGGAACACATGGAGTGTTACCGGGATCTGCAGGACATCATCGATACTTTCAGCATTCTGGCGCACAACACCAGTGAGTTCATCGTTGCCTGCGGTGATAATCCGAATGTCCGTAAGGTAGTATCATATGTTCCGGTCTATTATTACGGGTTTAACGAAGATAATGACATCGTTGTCAGTATCGTTGATCTGAACACCCGTTATTCCGTGTTTAAGGTACGTTTTGAGGATCTTGATGAAGAATTCGCGGTTGGTCTGTTTGGCCACCACATGGTCTTAAATGCAGCCGCAGCAGTGGCTATGTGCCATAAGCTGGGTGTTGATACTGAGATCATCAGGAAGGCTCTTAAGGATTTCCGCAATGCCACCAGAAGACTGGAGGAAAGCCGGTTAGCTGATGACATCGTTCTGATCGATGACTATGCACACCATCCTACGGAGATAAATGCCACGATGGAATCTGTCCGTCAGAAGTATCCGGGAAGACACATTACTGTCATCTTCAAGCCTAATACCTATTCCAGAACCAGGGATTTCACCCAGCGGTTCATAAAGGCCCTCAGCAAGGCTGACAGAGTGTATCTGACGGAGATTGAGTGCAACCGTGAAAGACAGGAAGACTATCCGGGTGTGACATCTCATCTGATAACCGATGGTATCGAAGGAGCTCAGATCGTGGATGAAAATGATCTTGGAAATCTGCAGGTCGAAAAGGGCGGGGTACTGTTACTGGTATCCTGTGCCTCGGTAAGCCATCTGGTTGACAACATAAAAAAGAAATACTGTTAATGAAAAGACCGCATGGTCTTTTTCTGATAAGCGAAAAAAAGAGAAGAATCGATTTCTTCTCTTTTCTGTTGATTAAGTTTCCGGCAGTGGTTCCGGCTCCGGCTCAGGTTCAGGTTCCGGTTCAGGTTTGACACCCTTGACCAGTATGGAAGCCGTTGCCGTATTGGAGTTGACCGGTGCAACCATATACTTGTACATGCAGGTAACGGTATACTGATGGTCTTTCTCCGAGACCTCCGGAGTATAGGTGATCTTGTTGGTGTCGGCGTCCTTGGTCATGACGACATTTCCTCGCTGGTCTATTACCTCGAAGTGATATCTTACCGGACCGTCGACCGTAGTATAGTTGAATCCGTATTTGTCCTTGGCTTCTCCCTTGACCAGATATTCATCAGGATAAGCAGGAACAGTGGCGATGATCTCATTGTTTTCCTTGTCGTAGGAAACAGAGATTGATTCAATGGAAGCCATGGTAGGATCAGGATACTTGGCCAGGGTAGCGAACTTTGAGAGTACCCAGGTTGTATTGGCACTTTTGTCTGCATATGCCGGAACTTCCGTAAACGGCATCAGGCCGCGGACATGTGTCAGAGAGACAACTTCGGATGGACGAGGGTTGCCGTTTTTCGGAGTACCGTATACTGATTCCAGCTTGTCCAGAATGCTTCTGAACATTTCACGGTCATAGTTGCTGGAACGGTAGTAGGTATCGATGTAGCCGACTAACGGTGAAACCTTGCTGTAGTCATATCCGAAAACGGTAGCTATGGCAAAGTCATCGGTACCGCCGATTACCCAGCAGTTCTTGAAGTGGTCTGTACGGTAGTACTCATCCGGCAGGGAAGCCGTTCCGGTCTTGACATAGACGTTGTAGCCTCTCTTAAGACCCATCATTCTGTATCCGCCCAGACCAGGCTCAGTAGCGTTGGAAGGGTTGACGACCAGTGACATGCAGTACTTGACCATCCAGGCCGCTCCGGCGGAGATGGCCTGCACACCCTGTATTTCAACATCGATAGGCTCCTTGGTGCTGTTGATGAATTCGATACGGGTGATGGTATGAGGTGTGTGATATGTACCCTGTGACAGGATGGTGGAGATGGCTCCGGCAACCTGCATAGGTGAGGCGGTAAAGTATTGTGAACCTAAGGCATACTGTTCGTTGAGATTGTCGCAGACATCTTCGTCAAAGCCCAGGGTTCTCAGGTATTCCCGGATACGTTCTTCTCCGGCGGCATTGGCTGCGCGTCGGTAGGTCTGTACAGCCGGGGTATTCATTGATTCGGCAAAGGCAAGCTGGACTGATACCCAGTCATGATATCTGCCGTCATCGTTACGGATGGTGATGTTTGTGCCGGCCCAGGTAATGGCATGGTCATTGATGTATGACGATGTTCCCAGACCGCCATATTCAAAGCCCATCGGGTAAGTCAGGAAGCTCTTGGCTGAAGAAGCCGGCTGCCAGCGTGAGTCAGTTGCCTGGTTGAACATGCGGGCACGGTCATAGCCTCTGCCGCCGACAACACCGACAACCAGTCCGGTCTTGTTCTGGATGATGGCTGCGGCATAGTTGATGTACTGGTCTCTGTATGGCTTTATTTCACCGTTGCTCATGGCATCACAGTGACTCTGGACAGCCTGATTCATGCCGGTGTAGACCTTAACGGCAGTGGTATAAGGGTCGATGTCATACATCTCTTCCAGCTCCTGTACGACGATATCGATATAGGCCTGGTTCTTGATGGTCTTGCCATCGACGAACTCTGTGGATTTTTCTCCTGACAGCAGGTCAACGACATTGACCTTAAGAGCAGTTTCATATTCCATTTCGGTGATATAGCCGTGGTTGTACATCTGATAGAGAACCGTAGCGGTACGTCTCTGGCAGTTAAGCGGATAGTAATACGGGTTATTGGAGTTTGGAGCATTGATGACACCTGCCAGCATGGCAGCCTCAACCAGGTTGAGGTCCTTGGCATCCTTGCCGAAATAGTATTCGCTGGCAACCTGAGCGCCACGGGTATTGGCACCGTAGTTGACCTTGTTGATGTATAATTCCAGCAGTTTTTCCTTGCTTACCAGGTTGGTAATGCGCAGGGAATAGTAGATCTCCTGAATCTTTCTGGCGATACCCTGACCGCCGGAACGGTCGGCATTGGTGTCACCCTGCATGAAGTAGGAGTTTTTGATGATCTGCATCGTCAGGGTTGAACCGCCCTGGCCGAAGCTGAATGATCGCAAGTTCTCCAGAATGGCCTTGGTAAAACGCGGCAGGTCAAATCCCGGATGCTCGAAGAAACGGGAGTCCTCAACAGCTACGAAGGCATCGATGAGGCACTGCGGCATGTTGGCATAGGAAATGTTGATTCTGTCTTCCTGTCCCAGCATGGCAATCTCATTGCCCTGGCTGTCATAAACCAGTGAGGCTTCCGCACTCTTGAGGTCTTCGCTGTTGAGAACAACGTCTGATTTGTTCAGTATCAGCCAGACACTGGACATGCCTGAAGCGATACCCAATATGGCACAGAAAACAATGAAACCCATGAAGCCGTTGAGAATTCTTCTTCTGGCTTTCCGTTTTTCATATTTAGTCTTCTTAGGCTTTTTCTCTTTAACTTCCTTATTTGTTGTATCTGAACTCATTACTGCAAGTCTCCTTTGTCAATAATCTTATCCACTACCCGCAGGTAATTGACCTTGACGACGTAGTTGTAAGGGATAAGAGTACAGTTTTCCTGAAACCATTCACGTTTTACGGAACGGGCTGAGGAGCTTCCGATCTTTTCCAGAAATGCCTTAGCCGGTACGTAATAGGTTTCATCATACACCGCGAACCTGACGATCAGGAAGGCGATGCCGCCGTATTTCACGACCCTGGCCAGATGGTCCAGCTGGTGCTGATGGATCATGGACAGCGGCATTGAAGTTTTGGAATGAGTTTCCTTAGCTTCAAAGTCGATGTACTGACCGCGGTAGACACCGTTGTAGTCCGTCGTGGAAGGTATCTGGAAATAGGCTTCGGTGATCTTGGCAGTCTCTCTGCTTTTATAGTCGACATTGACGATGGTAATCGGTGTCGGCTTTTTGTAGATGGCCGCACGGTCGGTCTCAAGATAATACTTGTTGGTATCGTTGATGTCCCGCTCCAAAGTCATGCCGCGGTGAGCTGCCGAGGCGGTTTTCTCTTTGTAAGTGTCTTTCTTGTTCGGATAGCCTACCATAAAATCACCCAGAATATTATAATAAATATAGCACGCAAATACAAACAAATGAACATATTATGGGCAATTTCACAAAATCTTAAGATTAGTCTGTCACGTGTCTGAAGGCCTGTTTCTGAGAAATTTGCATCAGTATTATTTTATTTAAAAGTACGTATATTGACACAATATTAACAAGGACACATAATTATTATGTTGTTTATGAAAGGGGATAAATATGAATTTCGAAAACGCAAAAAAGGGATTAAAACAGATTTTCGGCGGAGAACTGCTTGAATTATTATCATCAATCGCCATGTATGCCGTAGCATTCGCCAGCCCTTTAGTAAAGGAAAACCGGGAAATGTCAGGCATTAACGGAATACTGGCAGCTGTTGCGGCCATCGGCCTTATCGTAGCCATGATCACCAGCGGCCTGGCTTCAATCTTAAGACTGTTAGGTGTAGCCAATTCCGGAAAGGATGAAGGTATCTTCAAGGGTGCTTTTGTAACTGTCGCTGCCAACCTGATTCTTTCACTGCTGAATACTCAGCTGCAGAACTGGGGCTTATCCGCATCTCTGCTCAATACCATCAAGAGCTGCCTGAACACTCTGACAATGATCTTCGTTGTAACTGGTATCATCAACCTGGCCAAGAAGGTTGAAAACGAGGAAGCCCAGAAGGCCGGAACCAAGTCACTGACTTACATCATTCTGGTTGAGGTTCTCGTTCTGGCAGTCAATATCATCACAAAGTTCATCACTGAAAAGTCTGAACTCTTCTGGATCCCGGCAGCTATCGCTGTGGTATCACTGATTCTTTCACTTATCAGCTACTTCGTATATCTGAAGGCCTTGAAAAAAGGATCACAGATGCTGTAAGACAGCTGTCTGTTGAAGAAAACAGAAGTCTTCGTTCTCAAAGAAAGAAGACTTTTCTTTCCCGAAGGAAATGTCTATATATTAAAGAAAAAGTTGTTGAAAGGGCATTTTCTTTGTGGTAAAATATTCCCGTTGCAGCTTCCCAGGAAGCTTCAACCGCTCTTGATAAGGTTGTAAAAGTACGCAAGTCACCTTATGAGGCGAGTCTAAGTAGAAACAGGAGGTTTAGCTAATGTACGCAATTATTGAAACAGGCGGAAAGCAGTTAAGAGTTGAGGAAGGTCAGGAGATCTTCGTTGAAAAGCTCGATGTAGAAGCTGGTGATGAAGTCGTATTCGACAAGGTCGTTCTGGTTTCAGACAAGACTGCCAAGGTTGGTGCTCCTTATGTCAAGGGTGCCAAGGTAATCGCTGAAGTTAATAAGCAGGGTAAGGGCAGAAAGATCATGATCTTCAAGTACAAACCTAAAAAAGGTTCAACAAGAAGACGTCAGGGTCATCGTCAGCCTTACACCAAGTTAACTGTTAAGTCAATCGAGGCTTAAGTATGATCTGGGTTAAATATCAGACCCGTGAGGACGCATTTGTCTCGCTCGAAATCACAGGGCACGCTGATTTCCGGGAACACGGTCAGGACATGATCTGCGCAGCAGTATCACTGACAGGAACCGGGCTTCTGAATGCCATTGATGAAATGGAGCCGGACGCATGTGAATTGATTAAGGAAGACAATCGCATTTATGTAAAGGTCTTACATGACAGCGAGCAGCTTCAAACCATTCTTATGACATCCTATCACATATTCAAGACACTGGAATATAAGTTCAGGCTGTACGTAAGAGTTAGAAAAACGGAGGTAAAATCATGAGATTTGTATTGGATATCCAAATGTTCGCATCTAAAAAAGGTGTAGGTTCTACCAAGAACGGACGTGACTCAGAATCTAAACGCTTAGGTGCCAAGAAGGCTGACGGACAGTTCACTAACGCAGGTTCAATCATTTACCGCCAGAGAGGAACCAAGATCCATCCAGGCGTTAACGTTGGACGTGGCGGAGATGATACCTTATTTGCCTTATGTGCCGGCATCGTTAAATACGAGAGACTCGGCAAGGATAGAAAACAGGTATCTGTTTATCCGGTAGCTTAATTCAGGACAGTAAGGGCGAGTCAATCGCTCTTTTGTTTGCCTGAAGAAAACTAACATAGTATTATTAAGAAGAGGAAAGCATATGCATTTTATTGATCATACATCTTTGATTCTGAAAGCAGGAAAAGGCGGTGACGGCATCGTCGCTTTCCGCCGTGAAGCCAATGTTCCTTTGGGAGGACCGGCTGGCGGTGACGGCGGTAAGGGCGGCAGCATCATTTTTGAGGTTGATACTCATAAGTCAACCCTTTTGGATCTGCACTTTCTGAAGATGATTACAGCCCAGTCCGGAGAAAACGGCAAGAACAAGAAGATGTATGGTGCCGATGGCGAAGATAAGATCATCAAGGTTCCTTTAGGAACAATTGTAAAGGATAAAAGTGATGGCCGCATCATTGCGGATCTTACCCATTCGGGACAGCAGGCTGTCATCTGCCGCGGTGGCAAGGGCGGAAGAGGCAACTTCCATTTCAAAAGCAGTCGTAACCCGGCTCCTGACTTTGCCGAAAAGGGTGAAGAAGGACAGCAGAGGGAAGTTGACATTGAACTGAAGCTGTTGGCTGATGTTGGCCTGGTAGGCTTCCCGTCAGTCGGCAAGAGCACGATTTTATCAGTTGTATCGGCCGCCAGACCGGAGATCGCCGATTATCCGTTCACCACACTGGTTCCTAACCTGGGTGTTGTCAGAGTGCCTGACGGCCGTTCATTTGTCATGGCTGACATGCCGGGACTGATTGAAGGGGCATCACAGGGCAAGGGATTAGGCTTTGACTTCCTCAAGCATATTGAAAGAACGAGAGTTCTGATTCATGTACTGGACATGTCGCCGGCTTCAGGAAGAGATCCGCTGGAAGACTATGAGATCATCAATAACGAGCTGGGAACATATAAATTCAGACTTCTGCAGAGACCGCAGGTAATAGTCGCCAATAAGATGGATGAAGACGGGGCTCAGGAAAACCTGGATAGATTCAGGGAAAAGTATCCTGATGCCGAGGTCTTCCCGACCTGTGCTCTGATAGCCGAAGGTCTTACGGACGTACTGTACCGTGTAGCTGATCTTTTGGAAGTCACCGATGCCTTCCCGCTGGAAGAGGAAGAGAATATCGGAGTACTGTACAAGTATGAACCGGAGCCTGAACCGTTCACCATCAAGAATCTGGGCAACGGCCAGTGGTTACTGGAAGGCGATGAGATCAACCGCCTGTTCTCCCGTACTGATTTCCGGGATGAGCAGAAGGTAATGCAGTTTGCCATCGCTCTCAAGAGATTGGGTGTCGATGATGCCTTACGTGAAAAGGGCATTAAGGAACACGATTCAGTATTCATCAATGACTATGTCTTTGAGTTCAGTGATATGGAAGAAGAGTAGGTGATAATCAGTGATAAGATTTATCAGAGGAACAGTATTTTCATTCGGAACCGATTATGTCATCATTGACTGCAACGGAGTAGGGTACTACATCAGTTTTACCCATCAAAACGAGATCTCCCTGGGTCAGAATGTCACCATCTTTACCTACCAGCAGTTCCGTGAAGATGCCCAGCAGCTTTTCGGTTTTCTGGACATGAAGGAACTGGAACTGTTTGAACAGCTCATTTCCGTCAAGGGCTTAGGTCCTAAGACAGCGATGAACATGCTGGGCGCAGCCCGTTATACCGACATCATCAGTGCCATTGAAAACGGTCAGGTTGAATTCTTGACCAGACTGCCTTCATTAGGAGCCAAGACCAGCCGTCAGATCATTCTTGATCTCAAGGGTAAACTGGTTGAAGATGAAAAGCAGGCTGCCGGGAAGAACACGGTTGCCCTGGAAGAAGCCATATCCGGTCTGAAATCCTTAGGATACAAGGCCTATGAAATCAATACAGTATTGCCAGACCTCAGAAAGATGAGTAATCGGAGTACCAATGAGATCCTTAGAGAAGGTCTAAGGCTTATACTGCAGCGTAAGGGAGGCTGATTATGGACGACAGATTAATGAATGCCAACAGGCAGTTAAGGGATGACGAAGCCACTTTAAGGCCGACAAGTCTTGATACCTACGTAGGTCAAAGTGCCATTAAGGAAAACCTGCGTATCTACATGGAAGCGGCTAAGAAGAGGAATGAAACTCTGGACCACGTCCTGTTATATGGTCCTCCTGGATTAGGAAAGACTACACTGGCCTATATCATCGCCAATGAAATGGGCGGAAGCATCAGAATTACTTCCGGACCTTCAATTGAAAAAAGCGGCGATCTGGCCGCCATACTGTCATCGATAAATCCGGGCGATGTCCTGTTCATCGATGAAATACACCGTCTGCCTAAGCAGGTGGAAGAAGTACTTTATCCGGCAATGGAAGATTTTGCGATTGATGTACTGGTGGGAAAGGATTCCTCAGCCCGTACATTGAGGCTCGATCTGCCGCCGTTTACCCTGGTTGGAGCAACTACCAGGGCAGGTGATATCACCGCACCTTTGCGTGACCGTTTCGGTATTATCAACAAACTGGATTACTACAGCACCGATGAGCTGGCTCAGATCATCAAGAGAACTTCCAGAGTACTGGAAACCGAGATAACCGAGGACGCTGTCAGAGAACTGGCAATGCGTTCCAGAGGCACACCGCGTATCGCCAACAGGCTGTTCCGCCGTGTCAGGGACTTTGCCCAGGTAT
This sequence comes from Erysipelotrichaceae bacterium, assembly GCA_017405785.1. Classification (GTDB taxonomy): domain Bacteria; phylum Bacillota_I; class Bacilli_A; order Erysipelotrichales; family Erysipelotrichaceae; genus RUG521. Next base: position 65,002 of record JAFQZR010000019.1, on the reverse strand, counting down.
TACGGGAAGACGGCAGGATCGATCTGAAGATCGCTACCTATGCCTTAGACAGATTAAAGGTTGACAAGCTAGGACTTGACGATGTTGACCAGAAATATCTCAAGGGCATCATTGAAAGATTCAAGGGCGGACCGGTCGGTGTTGAGGCCTTGGCCAACAGCATCGCCGAAGAGATCACGACTCTGGAAGATGTCTATGAACCTTATCTGTTACAGATAGGCTTCATTCAGAGAACCCCGCGCGGCCGTATTGCCACCGAGAAGGCCTACGAGCACTTCGGCATACCTCAGCAGCAGAATCTGTTTACATTACAGTAAGACATGAAAAAAACGGAGTGATCCGTTTTTTCTTTTGTTCTAGATTATTCCTGCTGGAATGAGTATTACCAATAACAGGGCAACCGTTCCCCACAGACAGGCCAGAACTTTCCATTTCTTTTTGTCCGGCAGTTCGTTGATGTAATTGCAGGCAAGGAAGAATGGAATGTAGGTTGTGATGAATACCGGTAAAACTCCCCACCACTTATAGACCCAGATGAAGGAATGATTGCTGGTGCCGGCAAGGAAGGATTCAAACAAGGCAAATAACAGGGCCATGGAGATAGCTCCGGCTACCTTGCAGTCAATGCCCTTGAAGCTGTCACTCCTGAAATAACGGTAGTTCTTGTCCTCAGGCAGCATCTTGTAGCAGATCATTCCTGACAATGAGAACATCATGGACAGTTCCCAGCAGACTCCGATCAGCAGAATGAAGGTGGTTGACTGATTGCTGACAGACCAGAGAGGGTATTTCCAGATATGAGCTATTACGGCATTGCCGATCTCATAGAGCCAGTGGACACCGTAGGTTGCCAGTCCGGCAGCAATTACGTCAAAGTGCTTCTTCTGGATATTATCCCAATAGATATAGAAAACAACTGAAAGAATGAAAATGAAAGTCCAATTGAAGTTTTCGGTGCTGCGGACTATGATCTGCTCAACCAATGACTTGGCACCGTCTCCTCCGTCTCCCCAGAATACGAACATATAAATGTCTCCTTTTTCTACTATTGTAATAAAAAAAGGCCTTGTTTAAAAGTCAGACGTTATGAATTCCATGATTATCGACACCTGGTGCTTTGGATATTTTATGTTCACATTTCACATTCGTTCATCTATAATGTCATTGGTGATTATATGAAAATACTTATCGCAACAGGAGGAACGGGAGGACATATCTATCCTGCCATTTCCCTGGCTGACTACCTTGCCAGCAATTACAAAGACAACACCTTCATGTTCGTCGGAAATGCAGACAGAATGGAAAGCACGATAATTCCGCAGCTGGGTTATCGTTTTTTAGGTATAGAAGCAGCCCGTTTCAACGGGCCTTTGGCCGGTAACAAGATCCAGGCCTTAAAAACTCTTTACAAGTCATATCAGGAATGCCTGAAGGTCGTTGACAGCTTCAAGCCGGACATCATTGTCGGTTTTGGCGGCTATGTTACCGTACCGGTCGTCATGGCCGGTGTCAGAAGCCATGTCAAGACCGTTATTCACGAACAGAATTCCTTTGCCGGCATGGCCAATAAGGCCCTGGGGCATTTTGCCAACAAGGTCATAACCGTATATCCTCAGGTCAACTCTTCCTTCCCGAAACGCAAGGTTGTCAATCTGGGCAACCCGAGGGAATCAGCTGTGCTTGATCTGGTAGTTGATAAGAGAAACCTGGAAACCTTCGGATTTGACATCAAGAAGAAGACCGTCCTGATCGTCATGGGCTCCTTGGGATCAGCATCGGTAAATGACAGAATGGTTGAGATCCTCAATGCCATGAAGGAAAAAGATTACAATGTCATATACGTCACCGGAAAGAATAACTATGATGCCATGATCCGGCAGGTCAGTGAGTCTGACAATGTCAGGATCGTGCCTTACATTGATCAGTTCAAGATCGCCTCTTGCTGCGATCTGGTCATTTCCCGCGGCGGGGCAACCAGTGCCTGCGAGTACATGGCTCTGGGACTGCCTAGCATCATCATTCCAAGCCCGTTTGTCACCAATAACCATCAGTATTACAATGCCAAAAGCATGGTTGACAACGGAGCCAGCCTGTTAATTGAGGAAAAGGATCTTACCTCAGAACTTCTGCTGGAGAAGGTGGATGAGTTATTAGGTGATGACATGAAGCTTGCCGACATGTCCAAGGCAGCCCGCAAGATGAGCCATCCGTATGCGGCCAAGGAAATAAGTGAACTGCTCTATCAGGTAGCAGGTAAGAAATATGAATGATTTATTTAACAGATTTTCAGAATGCGGTGAAGTGAAGGAAGACGTTTCCTTCACCACCTTGACAACATATAAGGCTGGGGGAACAGCCCGTTTTGTGGTATATCCGCGCAACGTGTTCTCACTGCAGTCGATCATCAGTATCTGTAAGGAAAACGGACTGCCGTTCAAGGTTTTCGGCAACGGATCCAACATCCTGTGCTCCGATGATGTTTTCGAAGGAGTGATCATCAGACTGAACCGCACAATGAACCAGTTTTCCTATGACGGTAATGTACTGACAGCCCGGGCGGGATGCTCGATCATTTCCCTGGCTTATGAATCAGCCAGAAACTCCCTGTCAGGACTGGAATTTGCCAGCGGCATTCCGGGTTCACTGGGCGGATGTCTGTTCATGAATGCCGGAGCCTATAAGAGTTCAATGAGTGATGTGATCACTGAGGTACAGGTTCTGATTGATGATCAGATCGTCTGGCTGTCTAACCGGCAGTGTGAATTCGGATACCGTACATCGGTGTTCCAGAAGCATCCGGAATGGATCATTCTGGCCGCCAGAATACAGCTTGTTCCGGCTGACAGAGATACCATCACCAATCTGATGAAAACCAGACAGCAGCGCCGTTTTGAAACACAGCCTCTGGAAATGCCGTCAGCAGGCAGCGTCTTCCGCAATCCGGAAGGGGATTTTGCCTGGAAGTATATAGACATGATAGGATATCGCGGTCATTGCATCGGTGATGCCTGCGTATCGGAAAAACACTCAAACTTCATCGTCAACAAGGGTCATGCCACCGGCAGTGAAATTGCAAAGCTGATAGAGGAAATACAGAAGAAAGTTAAAGAACAGTTCGGTATTGAACTGGTTCTGGAAGTGGAGAAGTTCAATTGGACGAAATAAAGGAACCCGAAATACTCGACCCAAGGGAAGAGTATCAGCAGGAAGTTGAAACGGGAATAAACATCATCCGCCAGAAAGTTGACCTGGAAAAGGCCAAGAAGAAACTGAAGGCCAAAAAGAAGCTTTATTCCATTTTTCGGCTGCTTGGAATGATCGGCACCTTACTGCTCATCTGTGTCATATACATTCTTCTTCCTGTCAGCAATGTCCGCAGCGTCAAGATCGTCAATAACAACTATCTTTCTGATGAGTACATTCAGGAACTGACCGGGGTATCCACCAAGAGCGATTATGTTCTGCTGTTTACGGCATTAAGAAGTTTCAGAGCTGCTCAAAGTCCGCTGGTCAACAAGATCCGCATTGAAAGAGGTCCTAACAAGACCGTTGTCATCAATGTCGAGGAAAACCCGATCATGGGTTACCGCTATGGCAAGGGCATGGAACTTGTACTGGGAGACGGCTCGATCATCGTCTTTGATCAGAAATACATCAAGGGTCTGACGATACTGCCGATGTTCATGAATGTTGACAACGACAAGATCGCCCGCGTGGCCCAGGCCATGAGCAGACTTGATTTTGATACGATCTCCCGTATCGCGGAAGTAAGGGACTTTTCTTTGAGTTACGACAGCGATATGGTAAAATTCATTATGGATGACGGTTATGTGGTTTATTCTTCCGTTGACGGCATTCCGCTTCTGAAAAACTACATATCCATCATCACCACCACTACCAGTGCCAATAAGTGCATATATCTGGATTACGATCATAACAACGCCATTGTCAGAAACTGCCAGGAAATGGAAAAGATGGCCGGCAATGGTGAGACTCAGCAGGAGGGTACAGAGAGTACACAGGAGGAAAACGGACAATGAAATCTAATACTAAATTAGGCGGAATCAATGTATCAGAGAACGCAGTAGCTTCAATGGTCGGAGCCATAGTGACCGAATGCTATGGTGTCGTCGGAATGGCTTCACGCAAATTCCTCAAAGATGGCTGGGCCGTCCTGTTAAGACAGGAAAACTATTCCAAGGGCGTAGTGGTAAAACAGACCAGTAACGGCCTGGAACTGGAAATCTATGTAATCATCTGCTACGGTGTCAGAATCACGGAAGTTGTTTCTGAGATCCAGAAGAAAGTCAAATACCAGATGGGCAAGACCCTTGACATCGAATTCGCTGCCATCAACGTTTTCGTTCAGGGCGTCAAGGTCATTGACTAGAAAAGGGGTACACCATGAACTCCATGAACTGCCAGCAATTCAGGGAAATGCTGGTATCGGGCGCCAACAATCTGGCCAACCAGCATGAATACATCAATACTCTGAACGTTTTCCCGGTACCGGACGGTGATACGGGAACCAATATGAATATGACCTTCGGTTCAGGTGTCAGGGAAGTTTCCAAGATGATGTCTGAAAGCATCGGTGAGACTTCCAAGGCTCTGGGCAAGAATATGCTGATGAGCGCCAGAGGAAACTCCGGCGTCATCCTGTCCCAGATCTTCAAGGGCATCTACCGCAGCTTTACCGATAAGCAGGATGTAACTGCTGAAGATTTCTGCCGGGCTTTTGAAAACGGCTCAAAACAGGCTTACAAAGCCGTCATGAGACCGGTTGAAGGCACGATCCTTACCGTTATCAGAGAAGCCAGCGAAGCTGCTTCCCGTTACTTCAAGGCTAAGAAGGACTGTGACATCGTTCAGTATTTTGATGCACTGCTGATCAGTGCCCGCAAATCTCTGGAACATACACCTGAGTTACTTCCGGTACTGAAGGAAGTCGGTGTCGTTGACTCCGGCGGAGCTGGTCTGGTATGCATTATCGAAGGCTTCTGGGCTTATCTTCACGGCAGACCGATCAAACTCGCTGATGCGTCTGATAAGGAGCAGGCAGCTGAAAGAGGCTATTGTGTTGAAATCGTCCTGAGAGTAACTAACAAAGATCATGACTATGATTCTTTCCGTACAGTCATGGGCAAAAACGGCTCATTGGTTGACTGTGTAAAGGAAGAAAATGAGATCAGATTCCATGTTCATACTCTGAAACCTGGCGATGTACTTAACAGAAGCCAGAAGGAAGGTATTCTGGAAAGCATCAAGATTGAAAACATTGAAATAGAACATAACGTAAAAGGTGACTATACTGTCAAAACCGTGGAAAACAGCAAATATGCCATAATATCCGTTGTCAACGGTAAGGGCATAGAGGAAATGTTCCGTCAGCTGGGCGTTGAACACTTTGTCTTCGGCGGCCAGACCATGAATCCGGCTGCTGGTGATTTTGTATCCCTGATAAAGAACATCCATGCGGATACGGTCTTTATCCTGCCTAACAACAGCAACATCATCATGGCTGCCCAGCGGGCCAAGAAGGTCCTCAAGGACAGAAATGTCATCGTCATGGAATCCAAGTCAATTCCTGAAGGCTTAAGTGCCGCAATGGTTCTGAATCAGGAAGCCGAGCCTTCCGAAAATGAGGATAATATGATGGAAGCCATCAGAGAAGTAAAGACAGGCTCCGTTACCAATGCGGTCAAGGATACCAGCTTCAACAGCGTGGCGATCCACAAGGATGACTACATGGGCATCTGCGGCAAGGAAATCATCGCTTCATCAAAGGATCTGAAGGATGTGACCTGTAAGCTGCTTGACAGCATGATCGATGAGGATTCATCCTATGTTACAGTTATATACGGCCGGGGTGTAGAAAAAGCCCTGGTTGGGGAAATAGAGAAATACGTTAATGATAAATACGGACTGGACTGCGGCGTCAATGACGGGGCGCAGGATCTCTATCCGTTCATTATAGGAGTTGAATAACTCTTTGAGTCTCTCAAAGAGTTTTATTTAATCAGATGAAGGAAATCAAGCTTACACCGAAAAGAAGAGAAGCCTTACGGCAGCTGGGCATAAACAATACCGCCGAGCTGATAAGCTACTTTCCTTACCGCTATGAAAACCTGCAGTTTACCGATTACCGTGACTGGGAGGTAAACAGCCGTGTCATAGTGGAGGGAAAGGTCTTTTCACGTCCGAAGATGGTGCGTTTCGGGTCACGTAAGTCAGTGCTGCATTTTGAACTGGGCAATGATCAGGATACCTTCAGGATAACTGTTTTCAATCAGCCGTGGTACAGATCCCTGCAGATAGGCGATCATCTGACCGTTGTCGGCAAGTATGAAGGTTCCAACAGGATCGTGGCTTCCCAGACCACCAAGGATGATATGCAGGAGTTACTGGGCATCACGCCTGTCTACTCACTGAAGGATAAGATGAAACCTAAGACTTTCCGTCAGCTGATGCAGAATGCTCTGGAACTCAACAGAGGTGAGGTAGGTGAATTCCTGCCGGAATCAATCAGAGACAAATACGGGTTTGCGGATCGATATAACTCCTTATGGCGGGTGCATTTCCCGCAGGACGAAAAGAGCCTGCAGAAGGGCATAGATGTCCTTAAATACGAAGAATTCTTCCGCTTCCACTGTGCCATGCTGTACAGAAGGAAGGAAATACATCAGCTTTCTCCGGGTTACCGGAAGGTTTTTGACAGCCGTAAGATCAGAGAGCTTGCGGATGATCTTCCGTTTACCTTGACCTATGATCAGAAACGGGCTGTAAACGATATTATCAGAGATCTCAAGAGCGAAACCAGAATGGGAAGACTGTTACAGGGCGATGTGGGCTGCGGCAAGACCGTAGTGGCCTTTATGGCCATGTATGCAGTGTATCTGGCCGGGGCTCAGAGCTGCATGATGGCTCCTACAGAAATACTGGCAAAGCAGCACTACCGGAATGCTCTGAAGATGTTTGAAGGATACGACGTTAACATAGCACTTTTATATTCCGGACTGTCGGCGGCGGAAAGAAGGGAAGTTCTGGAAAAGATAGCTTTGGGAGAAACCGATATTGTGATCGGAACCCATGCATTGTTTCAGAACGACGTGGAGTTCAGTAACCTGCAGCTGATCATTACCGATGAACAGCACCGTTTCGGTGTCCGTCAGCGTCAGTTGCTGCAGGATAAGGGAATTCAGGCTGATGTTCTGTTAATGTCAGCTACTCCGATACCGCGTACTCTGGCGACTTCTCTTTACGGCGATCTGGATGTCACGACCATCACTCAGACTCCTAACGCTTCCAAGAAGATCACCACGACTCTGATAAAGAAGAACAGCTTTATGGCGGTGGTAAAGGATATAGAGAAGCTTCTGGATGAAGGCAATCAGATGTATGTAGTCTGTGCCGCCATTGAATCTGCCTCGGACATCACCGTAAGAAACGTCAATGACGTTTACAAAAACCTGTCCGCTTATTTTGACGGCAGATACAAGGTGTCATTACTGCACGGACAGATGAGTGAGGAAGAGAGGGACAGGGTCCAGGAAGCCTTCCGCAATCATCAGACAGATATCCTGGTGGCTACGACCGTAATTGAAGTCGGCGTGGATGTAAAGGATGCCAACATCATGGTCATTTACGATGCCAACCGTTTCGGCTTAAGCCAGCTGCATCAGTTAAGAGGCCGCATAGCCAGAGGCCAGAGAGAAGGATACTGTTATCTGCTGACTGACAGCACCGATGCAGAAGCTCTGAAGCGACTGCAGGTGATCGTTGAGAATACCGACGGCTTCAAAATCTCTTACTACGATCTGAAGTTAAGAGGTCCGGGTGACATATTAGGTTACCGTCAGAGCGGGTTACCGGCTTTTAATCTGGGCAATGTCGTCGATGATGCCGCTTTGCTGAACAGCTCCCGCGAGGATGCCCGTGAAGTGCTGGAGCATCTTGATGACCCGGAAAACATTGAGGTTAAAAAGTATCTGGAATCCCTGAACCGGGACAGCGGACATTATGCCGACTGACGTTGGCAAAAAGGCAAACGAATCTTTTTACCTGAAAGGTAAGTGTGATAGAATAGAGACATGAATATTTACGACTGGCTGAATAAACATGGAATAGAAATAAGCCGTCATCAGCTGATTGATGACGCTTTTACTCATACCTCATATCTGAACGAGCACAAGCAGGCTCTTCACGATAATGAGAGACTGGAATTCATGGGTGATGCGGTAATGCAGATATGGGTATCGGAACAGCTGTTCCGTAAGGAACCGGTGCTTTCGGAAGGCCAGATGAGCCGTTACCGTGCCGCGATCGTCTGTGAAAAATCCTTTGCCGCCCTGATGAGAAAGATGAAACTGGGTCAGTTCATCCGTCTGGGTGCCGGTGAAGAGAAAAACGGCGGCAGAGACAGAGATTCCATTCTGGCCGATACCTTTGAGGCCTTCATCGGAGCCCTGTATCTGACAGCCGGAATGGAGAAGACTGAGATCATACTGGACAGGTATGTCAGTCCGATAATTGAGAATCTGGAAAGCCTGGAGAACACTGATTACAAGACCAGGCTGCAGGAATATGTTCAGTCCGATATCCGCAAGGCTGTGGAATACCGACTGATATCCGAAAGCGGGCCATCCAATAACCCGGTGTTTGTCATCGGAGCCTATCTGGATGAGGTACTGCTGGGAAAGGGAACGGGCCACAGTAAGAAGGAGGCCCAGCAGATGGCGGCCAAGGAAGCGCTGAAAATACTGGTGAAGTAGTTATGGATATACTGGAAATGCTTAAGAAAATGGGATTTTCATCAGATTATCTGAGTTACTTTGTTAACGCTTTTTTAATGGTCCCGGAATTCAACGAGAAAAATCAGACCGTATCATTCCGTGTCATAACCGATAACGTTCTGCCTTATGAGGTCTACAGCCGGCTGAAGAACACCTTAAGCCAGCAGATGAACTGTGAGGTAATACTGAAGATACAGCCGCGTCAGTGCGACATCGATACCTCAGGGCTTAACGGCTATTATCTGGAATTTGCCCGTATCAACGGGGTTAAAAGCGAGATACCGGTCATTAAGGATAAGAAGATAAACATTACCTTGCCGCAGGGACAGCTGAATCTGTTAAGAACGTATCTTGACGATGTCGGCATTGAGTATCCTGTGGTAAGCGAACGGATAAGAATCGAAGAACCTCAGCGTAACGGCAGAGAGTATTTTGCCCGCAGTTCACAGGAAAGAGGTCACAGCAGACCTGTTTCCTTTACGGAAGCTGACAGGGAAAGATACAGTCTGCTGCCGATCAGATCTCTGAAAGCTGACATGAAAGACATTGCCATCATCGGCAAGGTCTTCAGGGTTGACTATCAGACTTTCCGCAACGGCAGGGAAATGCAGAAGATCTATGTTACCGACTATGAAGAAGCCGTGATGATCAAGCGTTTTGAAGACCGCATGACCTCAAAGGCGATGCTGCATGAAATCGAAGAAGGCAACGTGATCAGAGCCTACGGTGCCATGAAGCGTGATGAATACGAAAGAGATACCGTCATGACAGCGGCAATGATCGAAAAGTGTGACTTCGATCCGTGGGCCCGTGTAGACAGTTATCCGGGCACCAAACACATTGATCTGCACGTTCACACCAACCGCAGTGAAATGGATGGGGTGGCAGATACTGCCAGGATCATCAAGCAGGCTCACCGGTTCGGCCAGAAGGCCATTGCCATCGCTGACATCTCTGTCGTACAGGCTTATCCGCTGGCTCAGGGAGCTCAGTTTGACATCGAGAAAAAGGGCGGGGACATCAAGGTCATCTACGGTATTGAGATCAAGGTGGCCGATGAACAGCTGCCTATTGTCTATAACCCGAATGATCAGAAAATCTCCGAAGCAGAGTATGCGGTTATTGACCTGGAAACAACCGGTTTAAGTACCAAATACGATTACATAATTGAATTCGGCGGTGTAATTGTCCGCAACAATACCGTGATGGAATCAATGAAGAAGCAGATCTTCATCAAGCCGCCGGTAACCTTGCCGCCGTTTATTGAACAGAAAACCAACATCACCAACGCCATGCTGGAAGAAGCATCGCCATTGGAAGATGTCATCGATGAGATCCTTGATTTCATCGGAGACAGGGTCATAGTAGCGCACAACGCCGATTTCGACTTCAAGTTCCTCAATCAGAAACTTGTTGAAATGGGACGCAAGCCTCTGACCAATGTCTGTCTGGATACGCTGTCCCTGGCCAAGGTCGTGGTTACAAACCGCAAGTACTACCGTCTGGGACAGATCGCCAAAAACTATAACGTCGCCTATGACGATGAAGCCGCTCACCGCGGTGACTATGATGCCATGGTTCTGGCTCAGATCCTGGTCAAGATGCTGAAGGATGTTCCTGATTATCACAACGCCACCTTCAGATGGATCCAGGAAAACCAGGGCGATGACATCTACAAGAAAGCCTTTACCCATAACGTGGTCTTACTGGCCAGAAACATGGCAGGTATCAAGGCCATATATGAACTGGTAACACTTTCTCATACCAAGTATCTGACATACTTTGCCAAAAAGGATGCCAAGAAGACGGACAGTGACGTGGTCGCTGAACCGCGCATTGTCATGCGTGAGATCCTCAAGAGAAGGGAAAACCTGCTGATCGGATCAGGCAACCTTTACGGTGAACTTATAGAGAATGCCTTCAACCGTTCCGATGAAGAAGTTGAAGAATGCATGAAGCTTTATGACTATATTGAACTGCAGCCGCTGGAATGTTACCGGCCGTTAATGGAAGAGGGTACTTCCCTGGATGAAGACCGTCTGAAGAAGATCGTCTCAACCATTATCCGCATCGCTGATAAACTGGGTAAGCCGATCATCGCTTCCAATGACGTGTACTATATCAATCCGGAAGAGAAGATCGCCCGTGAGGTCTATATCATGGCCAAGCGTATCGGCGGGGGCAGACATCCGTTATGCCCGTTAAGAAGCGACCGCCAGAAGAAGTTCTCGGCTCCGCATCAGCATCTTCCGACCACCAATGAAATGCTGGAAGCCTTCAGTTTCATCAGAGACAGAGCTCAGGAATTCGTCATTGACAATCCGGCCAGAATCGCTGACATGATCGAAAAGATCTATCCGATCCCGACCAAGCTGATGACTCCGACCATCGATGGCTGTGAAGAGCTGCTGACCAAGGAGATCTATAAGAATGCCCATGAGATCTACGGTGATCCGTTACCGGACATCGTCAGAGAGCGTATTGAAAAGGAACTTAACAGTGTAATCACCAACGGTTTCTCCGTTCAGTATTACATTGCCTATCTGCTGGTCAAAAAGAGCAACGAAGACGGCTACATCGTCGGTTCCCGCGGATCCGTCGGTTCCAGTTTCATCGCGACCATGGCCAACATCACCGAAGTTAACCCATTGGTACCTCATTATGTATGTCCGCATTGCAAGCATTCTGAGTTCTTTACCAATAACGAATACGCTAACGGCTTTGACCTGCCGGATAAAAACTGTCCGGTATGCGGAACACCAATGAACCGCAACGGTCATTCCATTCCGTTTGAGACTTTCTTAGGTTTCCATGGCGACAAGGTTCCTGATATTGACCTGAACTTCTCGGAAGAGAACCAGAACAAGACACAGCTGCTTATAAGAGATATCTTCGGTGAAGAATACACTTACCGTGCCGGTACCATCGGTACCGTTGCCGAGAAGACAGCCTTCGGTTATGTCAAGGGCTATTGTGAAGACAAGGGCCTGCTTAACCGGGAAGGAAGACCGGTATTCTCCAATGCCTATCAGGAACTGCTGGCGCAGTTATGCAAGGATGTCAAGAGAACGACCGGCCAGCATCCGGGAGGCATCGTAGTCATTCCTAAGGAGAAAGAAGTCCATGACTTCACTCCGGTCCAGTATCCGGCCAATGACCCGTTTGCGGACTGGAAGACCACGCACTTTGCCTTCTCCGATCTGCATGACAACATTCTGAAACTGGACATCCTGGGCCATGTTGACCCAACCGCTGTGCGTCTGCTGCAGCTGTATACCGGTGTGGATCCTAAGAGCATTCCGATGAATGACCCTAAGGCCATCTCCCTGTTCAGCAGCATCGAAGCACTGAACATAAACGATCCTGACGGCATCTATCCGGAGAAAAACGGGGCTGCAGGACTGCCGGAATTCGGCACTCATAACAACCGTCACATTCTAGACAAGACCAAGCCGACGACCTTCGCCGAACTGGTAGCTCTGTCCGGTCTGACTCACGGTACCAACGTCTGGGCCAACAACGCCGAAGACCTGATCGATAACAGGGGACTTACCCTGAACGATGTTATTGCCTGCCGTGATGATATCATGACCTATCTGATTTCCCGCGGTCTGGATCCTAAGGAATCCTTCGATATCATGGAGAAGGTCAGAAAGGGCAAAGGTCTGACCGGCGACTGGATCAAGGATATGAGAGATCACGATGTTCCTGAATGGTACATTGATTCCTGTCTGAAGATCGCCTACATGTTCCCGAAAGCCCATGCGGTTGCCTATGTCATGATGGCTGTCCGCATTGCCTGGTGGAAGGTCTACTATCCGGCAGAATACTATGCTGCTTTCTTCAGCTGCCGCTGTGAAGCCTATGAGATCGAAACAATGGTGAAGGGCGAGGAAGCCATCCGTAACCGTCTGATGGAGATCAGACGCAAGATCGATACCAACAAGAATGCGGTATCAACCAAGGAAAAGGCTCTGGAAGGCACTCTGGAGACGGCCTGGGAAATGTATCTGCGCGGCTACAGCTTCGCCAACATCTCCCTGGAAAAATCGGACGCGACCCGCTTTACAGTTGATCCGGATGATCCTAAGAAAATCGTTCCTTCCTTCAGCTGTGTTGACGGCTTAGGGGCCAACGTTGCCACCAGCGTCATCAGAGCCAGGGAAGAAAGACCGTTCCATTCCAAGGAAGATCTGCAGAAAAGAACGATCCTCAACAATACGCAGATGGCGACCCTGGAAAGAATGGGCGTGCTCAAAGATCTTAACGAAGAAGATCAGCTGTCGCTGTTCTCATTCATGTAAAAAAGCGTTTGACAACGCTTTTTTCATGGAAAACGAATTTGTGAAAACTGTGTTTTTTGGGTATTGCAATTGAAAAAGTTTTAAAGTAATATATATAGCGTAACAGGGAGTGGTTAAGCCACTCCTTAATTAATGCTTTGGAGGACACATGGAATTAAGTGAATTAAGCAGAAAAGCCAGTGTCATCTTCGAGAGATTCGGCATTACCAAGCATGAGATACGCTGGATCCCGGGGAAGACCGGTACACTGGAAGTGAAGATCATGAAGGCAGACGGGTCAATGGACATGGATACCTGTGCACTGGTTTCCCGGGATTTGTCAAAACTGCTGGATGAGATGGATTTCTCTGACAGTGCCTACAATCTGGATGTCTGCTCATTCGGAGCGGAAAGGGAACTGACCATCGCTGAACTTGATGAGCTGGCAGGAACCTACATTCATGTGGAACTGAAGAATCCGACCAAGGGATTAGATCAGCTCGAAGGCACACTGACAGGCAGCGATGAGGAAAACATCACTGTCGAGTATATGGATAAGACAAGGAAAAAGACAGCGGAAATACGGAAGGACAACATCAGATTTGTCAGAATCGCTGTTAAGTTATAGGAGTTAAGGTATGAGAACAAAGAAAGACAACACACCATCACTTGATGAAGCATGGGGTGAGATAGTCAGCAATAAGCTGATTCCGCAGGAAGTGTTCCAGGAAGCTTTAAAGGAAGCCATCGTCAAGGCTTACCGCAAGCACATCAACTGCCCGGACGCTGAAGTAAGAGTCGAACTGCATCCTGACGGCAAGATGGATGTCTATCAGCAGCGTAAGGTCATCGATACTGAAGTTGAAGATGACGAGATAGAGATCTCCCTGGAAGATGCTCAGGAAATCAAGCCTGACATCCAGGTAGGGGATGTTCTGGAAGAAGCGGTAAGCATCGCCGATTTCGGCCGTGCCACCGTATCACTGGCCAAGAACGTCATGCTGCAGAAGATCAAGGAAGCCAGCAAGCAGATCGTCTACGATGAATACAGCGACAAGATCGACGACATTACCTGGGGTACCGTTCAGACTGTTGAAGATAAGTATACTCTCATTCAGCTGGACAAGACTCTGGCCATGATGCCGAAGAGCGAACAGATCCCTTATGAAAACCTCAAGGACGGTCAGAGAATCAGAGTTCTGATCAAGTCAGTAGCCAAGGAGACCAAGGGTGCTCAGGTCATCGTCTCACGTGCCAGTGCCAATCTGGTCAAAAGACTGTTTGAAACCTCTATAACTGAAATCTATGACGGTACCGTTGAAGTGAAGGCCATCGCCAGAGAAGCAGGCGAAAGAACCAAGATGGCTGTCTATTCACGCAACCCTAACGTTGACGCTGTCGGTTCCTGCATCGGTCATCAGGGTGCCAGAGTCAGAGACGTTCTGGAAGAGATCACCAGATATTCCAACAATGACGAGAGAATCGATGTCGTTGAATGGAGTGCCAATCTGGTTGAATTCATCAAGAACATCATGAAGCCGGCTGAGATCATGGGTGTCTTACCTGTAGGTGAAAGCGGCGGACTGTTACTGGTCGTTGACAATGAGAAACTGTCACAGGCTATCGGCAAGCGCGGTATCAATGCCAGACTTGCCAGCAAGCTGTTAGGCCGCAAGATCGACATCAAGAGCATGTCCGAAGTAGATGCCATGGGCATTGACTGGCTCGCTGAATCACAGGCCTTCGCTGCCAAGGAAGAAGCTTTACGCAAGCAGAGAGCTCTCGATGAATTAAAGAGAATCGAAGAAGAAAAGGCCGCTGAAGAGGCTGCCAAGGCTGCTGAGGAAGCTGCCAAGAAGGCTGCCGAAGAAGCTGTTGAGGAAATCAAGCCTGCAGAAGAAATCATCAGTGAACCTGTTGAAATCACTGAACCGGTTGAAGAACCAGTTGAAGTCAAGGAAGAACCGGTTGCTGAGCCTGTTGAACAGTCAACACCTGTTGAAGAGGAAGAGCCGGTAGCCGAGACTGTCAAAAAGAGAAAGCCGAAACTGGAAAAGGCCAGCGAATATGTTTCCAAGTATGAAGAACTGGCTGATGCCAAGAAGAGCCAGACTCAGACTTCAACCAGCAAGCGCAAGAAGAATACCAAGGAAGCTGAAGAAGAAGCCGAACTCAGAAGAAAGCTTGAAGAACTCAAGAACCAGGAATACCTCATCAAGCCTGAATACACTGAAGAAGAACTTGAAGAATTCAACAATGATGATGAAGAGCACTGGTATGATGAAGACATCGATTACGATGACTACGATGATTACTATGACGATGAGGAATAGAAATGCGTAAGATTCCGATGCGTAAATGCGTCGTCACCAACGAGCGTTTCCCGAAGAATGAACTGATCCGTGTGGTCAGAACTCCGGAAAACGAGATCGTTGTTGATCCGACAGGTAAGAAAAACGGCCACGGTGCTTACCTGAAGAAAGACGCGGAAGTAATAGCCCTGGCTAAGAAGAAAAAGATACTCAACAGGATACTTGAGACTGAGATTCCTGATGAAGTATACGAGGAACTGTTAAAGCAGATTTAACCAACAGAAAGGTGGTGCAGATATGGCAAAGAAGAATACCAATCGCAAAAACAATAACAACAGAAACAGAAGGCCGGATAACGAGAATTATCAGCCTCATACAAGTGAAGCGGTAAAGGATTGTACATACCAGGATGGCATCACTGTTAAGGAACTGGCCAGCAAGATCAACAAATCGCCGGCCGAGATCATTAAATTCTTATTCATGATGGGTAAGATGGTTACCATTAATGCGGTACTGGACGATGATCTGATCCAGCTGATCGCCATGCAGTATAACATCAACATCACCAAGGAAGAACCTCAGGAGGAATTCTCTCTTCAGGATGAAGAAGAGGATAACCCTGAAGATCTGGAGCTCAGAGCTCCGGTCGTAACCATCATGGGTCACGTTGACCATGGCAAGACCACCTTGCTGGACAACATCAGAAGAAGCCATGTTACCGAATCGGAATTCGGCGGCATTACTCAGCACATCGGTGCCTATCAGGTCGATGTCAAGGGCCAGAAGGTCACTTTCCTGGATACTCCGGGTCATGAAGCCTTCACAGCCATGAGAGCCAGAGGTGCCAAGATGACTGACATCGTCGTCATCGTGGTAGCAGCGGATGACGGTGTCATGCCGCAGACCAAGGAAGCCATCGACCACTCCAGAGCAGCCGGTGTTCCGATGATCGTTGCCGTCAACAAGATCGACAAACACAACGCCAACATCGACAAGGTCTACAGTGAACTGGCAGACTATGATCTGATGCCGGAAGAATGGGGCGGGTCAACCATGTTTGCCAAGATGAGTGCCAAGCAGGGAATCGGTATTGACAACCTGCTGGAAATGATTCTGTTACAGGCTGAAATGATGGAACTGAAAGCCAACCCTCATAAAAATGCGACCGGTACGGTCGTAGAAGCCAAACTCGATAAGGGCAGAGGCGCCGTAGCTACCTTACTGGTACAGAACGGTACGCTGCATACAGGCGATATGGTCGTCTGCGGCAGCTGTGTCGGACGTATCAGAAAGATGACTGACGACAAGGGCATGGAGATCACTTCCGCCAAGCCGTCAACACCTGTGGAGATCATCGGTCTGGACAACGTTCCGGAAGCCGGTGACCTGTTTAAGGTATTTACCTCTGAAAAGCGGGCCAGAAAGATCGCAGCCGAGAGAGCTCAGGCCAAGATCGAAGCTGAGAGAAGGACCAATGTCGGTACCATCGATGATCTGGCTGACGCCATCAAGGAGGGTTCTCTGCAGGAGATAAACATCATCATCAAGGCAGATGTCAACGGTTCCGCTGAAGCTGTCAGAAGCTCCATGGAGAAACTGCAGGTCGGCGATGTCAGAACCAATGTAATCAGAGCAACAGCCGGTGCGATCTCCGAAAGCGACATCATGCTGGCAAGTGCTTCCAACGCCATCATCTACGGCTTCAACGTCAGACCGACGGCTGTAGTCAAGAAACTGGCTGAGGAAAGCGGTGTATCAATCAGACTGCACAACATCATCTACAAGGCTCTGGAAGAGCTGGAAATGATGATGAAGGGTATGCTGGCACCGGTATATGAAGAAGTTGTCATCGGACAGGCTACTGTCAAGCAGCTCTTCAAGGTTTCCAAGGTCGGTACCATTGCCGGATGCATGGTCGATGACGGTGTTATCAAGAGAGACTGCAAGATCAGACTCATCAGAGAAGGTGTTGTTGTCTATACCGGTAATCTGGGTTCATTACAGAGATTCAAGGACAATGTCAAGGAAGTCAGCGCCGGATATGAATGCGGCCTGACCATTGAAAAGTACAATGACATCAAGGAAGGTGACGTCATCGAAGCCTTCGAGGATCAGGAAGTAAAGGAGAATTAGCATGGGCAGAAAAGCAAGTCTTAAAAGTGAAAGAGTTGCCTCCATCATCAAAAGATGTGTTTCTGAACTGTTAACAACCGAACTGAACGATCCTAAGATCGGCTTTGTGACCGTCACTGACGTTTCCGTCAGCAACGATCTGTCCTTTGCCAAGGTCTATGTGACCTTCTTAGGCAAACAGGAAAGAAACGAAGCAGGCTTAAGAACTCTGGATAAGGCCAAAGGCCGTATCAGAAACTATGTCAGCAAGCATCTGGACACCAGAAAGTGCCCGGAACTGACCTTCCTGCTTGATGAATCCCTGGAAACAGGCAACCGCATTGAAAGCATTATAAACGAGCTTAACAGAAAAGAAGACCGGGAAAACTGATTCCCGGTCTTTTACTAACTTTGTTTCATTTCGCTGGCTAAGGCCAGTATTTCCCGCTTCAGGACAGAGGATATCTCATCCTGTGGTATCTTGCGGATTATCTCACCGTGTCTGAACAGCAGGGCTTCCTTATAGCCTCCGGCCACGCCGATGTCGGCATCTCGGGCTTCACCCGGACCGTTAACGGCGCATCCCATGACCGCTACTTTGATGTCAGCGTGTACCGTGGTCAGAAATTCTTCCATTTCCTTCATTAACGGCAGCACGTCATACTGGGTTCGGCCGCAGGTAGGACAGCTGATCAGATCCGGCACGTTATGAATAAGATCAAAAGCCTTAAGAAGCTTCTTGGCAGCTTCCACTTCATGACGGCAGTCATCGGAGATTGATATCCTGAGAGTATCTCCAATGCCTTCGTGCAGCAGGGCACCAAGGGCCGCTGATGACTTTATCAGGCTGTAATCCTTGGTTCCGGCTTCGGTAAGCCCCAGATGAAGAGGGTAGTTCCATCTTTCGGCTGCCAGTCTGTAGGTATCAATGGTTATAGGGACATTGGAAGACTTGAAGGAAAGACAGATGTCATGGAAATCCAGGTCTTCCAGAATGTCGATGTGCTTCTGAGCGCTCTCGATCATCGCTTCCGGACAGCATCTGCCGTATTTTTCATAGAGTTCCTTTTCCAGGGAACCGCTGTTGATGCCGATTCTGATAGGTATGCCGTATTCACGGCACTTCTCGACAACTGCCTTCACATTCTCTTCTGAGCCGATGTTACCCGGATTGATCCTGACCTTGGCAGCGCCGTTTTCTATGGCCAGTAAAGCCAGTCTGTAATTGAAATGAATATCAGCCACAAGTGGAATGCTGATTCTTTCCGTTATCTGTTTTATTGCCAGAGCATCCTGTTCATCCAGGACAGCCACTCTGATCAGCTGACAGCCGATACCGGCCAGCTGATTTATCTGACTGACGGTGGCCTCTATATCCTTGGTAGGAGTGTTGGTCATTGACTGAATGATGACGTTATCGAATCCGCCTATGGTCAGGCTGCCGACTTTTATCGCTCTGGTCTGCGTTCTTTTGTTCATGATAAGATACCTCACAGACATTATACAAAATATGAAAGCTCCTGTTAAAGACAAATAGACTATAATAAAAAAGAACTTAACAAAACTATTGTATTATGGCGCGGGAATGTGGTATGATACTAAAGCATACAAAAAATGGAGGGATGTAACGTGAGAGAAAACCTGATTTTCAAGTGTACAGTCTGTGGCGAAGAAAACTACTTAGGCAGTCGTAATAAGAGAAAACATCCAGAAAAAATGGAAGTCAAGAAGTATTGCCCTCGCTGCAATAAGATGACTACTCATAAGGAGAAAAAATAAGCCCTCAAGGCTTTTTTCTTATCTATGAAAGTGGAAACATTGGTATTGGGCATGGTCGAAACCAACTGCTATCTCGTCAGTGAGAACGGCAGTCTTTTGATCATTGATCCGGCTTCCTCAGGAAGACGTCTGGTTGACAGGATCAACAGGGATTACGAAGGCAAGCTGGACGGTATCCTGCTGACCCACGGGCACTTTGACCATATCGGAGCTGTAGACCATCTGGTTAAAGAATATGGATGTCCGGTATATGGCTGCAGGGATGATGAAAAGCTCTTTACCGATGCGGCGGTTAATTCCCTGATGGGAATGAATGCCACGGTGAAAAGCCCGATTACCTGGGTGAAGGGAAATTCCATGAAGGTCGGCAGCATCATCGTAAAGATATACTACACACCCGGTCATTCACCGGGATCAGTGATGTATGAGATCGGAGGAATTCTATTCAGCGGTGATACCATCTTCCATGAAAGCGTAGGCCGTACCGATCTGTACGGGGGAAGCTTTTCCCAGCTGAAGCAGTCCCTGGACGTGCTTAACTCTCTGCCGTATGACATGGTGATCTGTCCCGGACACGGGGAATCCACGACCGTAGGCCATGAACTGAGGTATAATCCGTTTTTATAGAAATCCGTAAAATGAACCGGTAACGGTTCTTTTTTTTGCGGTTTGGTAGGAATACCGCTGGTTTCCGTCAATTAAGTACTGCAGGGAAAGATATGGAACAGAGATTTGAAGAACTGCTGGAAACAGCCTTGTATCAGAAAGCCACGGACATGCATTTCACCATTGCGGATAATACTGTCACTATCCGTCTGCGTGGGGTAAACGGACTGATTCCCGTTGAAGCCACAGGCGATGATGTCAGACTGTTCAACTATCTGCAGTACATGGCCAACATGGACATTACCTGTCTTAACCGACCGCAGTCAGGAGCCTTCAGTTATTTCTTTCAAGGCCAGTTCTATGATTTCCGCTTCGCCATCATCCAGAGCACTCATCAGAAAAACGGTGTTCTGCGCATTCTTAACTGTCACTACGGACTGACGCTTGATCAGCTTACCGATGACAGGGATGTCCGGGAAACCTTTACCGGATGGCTAAGAAAGAGATCAGGGCTCATTCTGTTTACCGGTCTGACCGGCAGCGGCAAGACCACAACGCTTTACTCGCTGTTGAAAATGGCCAAAGGCAGGACGATCTATTCAATCGAAGATCCCATTGAGGTGGTTCAGGATAACATTGTTCAGCTGGAAGTCAATGACCGAACCGGTTTTGGCTATGATGAAGGGATCAGACAGATACTGCGTCATAATCCCGATATCATCATGATCGGTGAGATCAGAGATGAAAAGACAGCAAAGATGTGCATCAGGGCAGCTCTTACCGGCACGTTGGTAATGAGTTCCCTGCATGCCCGTAACAGCTTTTCCGCCGTTAACCGCTTGGTGGAACTGGGTGTCAGCCAGCAGGATCTCAAGG
Organism: Erysipelotrichaceae bacterium; assembly: GCA_017405785.1. Lineage (GTDB taxonomy): Bacteria > Bacillota_I > Bacilli_A > Erysipelotrichales > Erysipelotrichaceae > RUG521. The sequence goes on along the minus strand of JAFQZR010000019.1, from coordinate 44,242 downwards.
ATACTGCCATAGGCATCGTTTCCCAGCGTCTGGTGAGGCTGAAAAACGGAAAGGGTTACCGCTGCGTGTATGATATTCTGCAGAAACAGGAATTATCTGACGCCATGGAAGGCAGAACGGTATGCGAACAGCGCCTGGAGAAAAAGATCGATGAAGGTGTGAAGAAGGGCATCTATGATGAACGGGAAAGGTCTTTCTGAATACAGCTGGCTGATCATTGCGAGATTACTGTCACGTAATTACAGTGTCAGAACAGCTTTTGAATATCTCAGAAAAACCATGCCTGATGATACCGGTGTACAGAGGATCTGCGAACATCTGGAAAACGGCGGTCAGCTGGCAGATGTGCTGTCAGATAACGGCTTTGAAAGAAAACTCAGGTTCTACGTCCGGTATCTGCCCTTAGGCCAGAGCATAAAGGTCACTGCCGAAGAATTACGTATTGTCAGAGAAAGCAGGAAGAAGTTTGTTTCGGGTGTTTCCTATCAGGTGATACTGATGATCTGCAGCATGGGTGTACTGTTGCTGTTTACTAAGGTGGTATTGCCGGTGATGATCAGATCACTGGATACAGGATACCGGAAAACAGCTTCCATCCTGCTGCGGTTCAGGATCATTGCACTGATTCAGAACAGTTTTCTGATACTGGCAGCTGGTATCGGACTGTCATACCGGTACGTCACCATTACCGGAAAGCAGGAGCTGTTATGGGTATTTCTGCACCGCCATAAACGGGACGGCCGGTTAAGAGTTATTGTCACCTGTGCTATGGCCAGAAAACTGAAGATCCTTCTTGATAACGGCGTCAGCATTCTTGCCGCTTTGAAGATCATCCGTTACGGGACCCGGGATCCGCTGGTAAGATTACTGGCCTTTCACTTTGATGAAAAGCTGGAAGCCGGAGAGGACTTTGAGAAAAGTCTGGACATGGATTACTTTGATCCGCGATTTCATTCCCTGTGTCTATTGGGACTGAAGGGGGATGATTTCCCGTCGGCTCTGGATGACTACATTGACATGGTGGAAGTTACTTTAAACGCTGCGATAAAAAGGATATCTCTGGTATTTCAGGGCGTATGTTATCTGTTTGTGGCGGTGACGGTGGTTCTGGCTTATCAGGTATTGTTGCTGCCGCTGGAGATGCTGCAGCAGTTCTAGGAAGGAGATGATGCTTTGAAAAGAGGCTTTACGATATTGGAAATGATTCTGGTTCTGACGGTAATCTCACTGATCGTCCTGGTGACTGTCCCCAATATTGCTCAGAAGAAACAGATCATCGGGCAGGTCGGTTGTTCAGCATTAGTGGAACTGATCAACGGTCAGATCCTGCTGTATGATCTGGAAAAGGGCGAGAAACCCGGGGATGTCAGCGAGCTGGTCGCAGGCGGTTACATCACGGAAAACCAGTGTTACTGTCCAAACGGAACACGTATATCCATTGTTAACGGAGAAGCTCACGGTGAATAGGGGTTATACCGCTGTTGAATGCCTGCTGGCAGTTACCGTCATAGCCATCTGCATGACTCTGACTTCTGTCCGCATAAGGCCTCTGGCCATCAGACAGGAAACCCAGGATGCCATAAATGACATCGTCATGGATCAGTATCAGGCGGTGGTTGACTGTCAGCACAGGGAAAACCGTTATACCGGATTCAACCGAAAGGGAAATGTGCGAATGCGGGACACTGTTTACATCGACGGTGTTGCCGTTATCATTTCCTTAGGAACGGGAAGGATCTATGTGCGGGAATAAAGGTTTCGTGCTGCTGGATACTCTTTTGGGCATCTACATTGTCATGGCAGCTGTTTCACTGATTCTTATGATGTCGATGGCACGCGGAAGCTTTCATTATGATTTCAGCCAGCAGGAGATGTATGACATATGGAACGATCCGGACAGATACAGTATTTACACTCACATCGAAATACCGCAGGATCCGATCGTAACAGAGGATACACTCTTACCGAACTGATGCTTGCCTTAACGGTGCTTGTCTTTCTGTCGGGAATAACGGTACCGCTGATCAGCACTTTAGTGAAGGTCAGAAAAAGCAGTGAAGTATTCTATCAGGATGAGATAGGGCTATATCAGCTGCAGCTGGAACTGGCACTGCATGACATTGAAGAAGTGAATTATGAAAGCATCGTTTACCATAAAAACGGTGATACCTTCATCCTGCACATCGTCAATGACAAGCTCCTTTCTCAGCCGGGCAGCGAGGATTTCATTCACGGCATCAGTGAAGCCTTCTTTGAGGTTGAGGACACCGTGATATACCTGAGTTTTTCCCGTCAGGGAAAACAGCTCCGCTTTCCGATAGGTTACTGTGAAGAGCAGTAAGGGTTTTGTAAGCCTGTATCTGCTGACGGTGCTGGCAGTCTGTCTGATGGTGTCTCACGGGATCTTCAGTGAGATGTCCAGATATTACCGGTTTCAAAGTGAAAGGGAAGTCTTCCGCAAAATGAACTGGATCGAAGTGCTAGCCATCAAAAGAGCCATTCAGAGTTACCGCTGTTACAGTGAATCTGATGAGACTGTTTATGTTGACGGCTATTCCGTCAGTTTCAGATACCAGGATCTTTCCTGCACCATTACCATCCGGGGTAACGGACACCTGCGTGTCCGTACTCTGGTGTTTGATGACATCGAAGATGAGGTCATTGATTACCAGTGAATCTCATCAGATACTGTTTATGACAATAGCTTCATACCTCCTTGAACCGGTACTGACATGTCTCAGTACCGGTTTTTCATCATGCAGGCTAAATGAACGAAAATAGGGAATGACATGCCCAAATTGAATCGAAAATGAGCTCTGAAGGGCGGAAAACGGCGGTTTTACGCCATTTTGCCCTAAAATATAGAGATTGTTTTTATATTCGCGTAAGTGATATAATAGACTAGGAATCATGCCGATGATTGTTTTTTGTGGTATGAAGAAAGGGATGATTATATATGATTATTGTTAACGATCTCAAACCGGGAACCACTTTCATTTATGAAGGTAACCTGTATCTGACGTTAAGCACATCACTGAACAAGACTGCGATGAGACAGATGGTTGTTAAGGCTCATGCCAAGGACATGAGAACCGGAACCATCAAGGACGTCGTTTTTACCGGTGGTGACAAGGTCGAACAGGCCAATATTGAAAAGAGCGAGATGCAATATCTGTATGACGCCGGAGAAGAACTGGTCTTCATGGATACCACAACTTATGACCAGATCGAGATTCCTAAGAGCCGTCTGGAATGGGAAATGAACTTCCTGAAGCCAAACGACAATGTCATGATCACAAGCTATGAAGGCGAGATCCTGGGCATTCAGCTGCCTGACAAGGTAGTCCTGCAGGTAGTTGAAGCAGAACAGGCAGTAAAGGGCGATACGGCTACTGCCGCCACCAAGAACGCTGTTCTGGAAACAGGATGGCAGATAAAAGTACCATTATTCATAGAGCAGGATGAAATGGTGATAATCTCAACAATCGACGGAAAGTACTGCGGCAGAGCATAACTCTGCAGCAATCAGGAGGACATTATGGATAACAGAGACTTTGACAGGGTAACGGACCTGGAAAACAATGACGGATCGGAAGAACAGGAGACTTCCATCTTTGACGACAATACCGGAGAATTCAACAGAAAGGGATTCAGCTCTTCATACAGAGACAGCAGCAGATCAATCTCTGATGATTATGAGAAGATGCTGAAGGAACAGGAGGAATTCCTCAAGACGCTGGATGCACAGTTCGGCAGTTTCACAACAGATGAAACGCCGGTAGATGACATTCCAACCTTAGAGGAACTGCTGGACTCTTTTGTCATGCCTCATGCAGAAGAAAAACAGCCTGAAGCTGAAAGTGAACCGGAACCTGAAGTACAGCCACAAGAAGTTGTTGAAGAAACCGTTGAAGCTCCTGAACAGGAAGTGATCATTCCTGAAGAAACAGTTGTCCAGAGTGAAGAAGACCTGCCTGCATTCGCTCGTGAAGAAGAAATTGTACTACCTGAGGAAACCGTGCCTCAGGATCTGAGAGATACCATTGAAATAAGACCAATCCATACCGATGAAGAAGTAGAGGATATCCTGGAAGGAATCGACATCGATGATCTTCCGGAACGGGAAACATATCAGGAACTGATAGTTGATGAACCTCAGTCAGAAGAGCCTGAGATTCCTCAGTTTGAACCACAGGAAGAAGAACCAGCTGAAGAAGTTCAGTATGAAGAACCTGTCATTGAAGAAACTCCTGCAGAAGAAGAAATCTACGTTGAAGAAGAGCCGGCAGAGGAAGTTGTTGAAGAACCTCAGCCGGAAGAAGAAGTATCTGATGAAGATGATGACGATGATTATGATGTACAGGAGGCTATAAGAAATGCCTTCGCCAGCATCGGCATCGAAGAACCTGTTGAAGAACAGACTGAAGAACCTGTTTCAGAAGAGGCTGCTGAAGAATCTGAAGAGGGAATCTATTTCGAAAATCCTGACTATTTCCAGGAACCGGTATTCGATGATGAACCGGAACAGGAATATGTCAGAGAAGAGAACGCAATGCCGAAGATCTCTTCAGTATTCGGACCTACAGCCGGACTGGTAAATGAAGGATATCATACAGTTGAAGATTATCTGCGGTCCAGAGAGCCTGCAGAGGAAGAAGAAACCGTGGAAGGAGATATCTTAGTAGCTGACAATGACATTCAGTACGCTGAAGAGAAGCCTTTCTCTGTTGAAGAATATCAGACAGAGCCTTATGAAGAAGAATATAATCCTTTATTTGATGAACTTCTGAATGAGGAACCTGTTGATGAATTAAATCAGGAACCGGCAGATTCATTTACGGAAAATGACGTTGATGAATTCGTTGAGGAACCTGCTGCTGAACCGGTATCAGAAGAAGAACCTGTTGAAGAACAGATTCCGGAAGAACCTGTAGCAGAAGAGATTATAAGCGAACCATATGACGAAACACCGGTTGTGGAAGCTGAACCTGAGTGGATCGATGATGGCAGAATGCCTTGGGAAGACATGGTTGAGACCATTGATACCGAAGCAGCTGAAGAGCCAGTCGTTGAAGAAGTTCCAGCACCAGAGCCTGTTGCTGAAGAACAGCCTGAATGGGCCGATTTCGTTGAGGAAACGGTAGTTACCGAACCTCAGCCGGAAGAAGAACCGGAACAGTTCACTGAGGAACCGGTTGAAGAATTCGCTGAAGAAGCCTTTGAAGAGCCTGAAGAAGAAGTTCAGGAAGAACTGATCGAAGAAGAACACTTTGAAGAGCCTGCAGTTGAAGAACCTGTAGCTGAAGAACCAACTGAAGAAGAACCGGTAATTGAAGAAGCTAAGACAACATTTGAACTGCCTCATACCGAAGAAGAAGAGAATATTGACTACTCTGACCTTGAATTACCAAGATTTGAGGAATTCAGAGAAAACGATATTGATGAAGAAGACGAAGAATTCGCAGACTTCAATGACTTTGATATCGATGCTTATGTTCAGGAGAACCTGACACATGTCGGAGAAGAGCCTCACGGCTTCGAATTCCCTAAGTGGGAAGAGCCAGCTGTTGAAGTTCCTGAAGAACCTGCAGCTGAAGAGCAGCCTGCTGAAGAAATCCCGGCAGAAGAACCTGTACAGGAAGAAATCTATGTACAGGAGGAACCGACCGAGGAAGAACCATCTGTTGAAGAGCCTGTTTATGAAGAAGTCTTTGAAGAACAGCCAGTAGAAGAACCTGCTGAAGAGGTTCGGGAAGAAGAACCATTCGAAGAGTCTACAGAAGAAGAGACAACAGTTGAAGAACCAACAGAAGAATTCCAGGAAGAGCAGCCTGCTGAAGAAATCCCGGCAGAAGAGCCTGAACAGGAAGAGATTTATGTCGAGGAAGAACCTCAGGCTGAAGAACCGGTCTATGAAGAAGTTTATGAAGAACAGCCGGTAGAGGAACCTGTTGAAGAGGTTCAGGAAGAAGAGCGCTTTGAAGAACCTGTTGTTGAAGAACAGCCTGCCGAGAATCCGGAAGAACAGCTGAGTGAAGCATTCGCTGCCCTGAACACTAATGAAGAGCATGTAGAAGCTCCAGTCATTGAAGAGAACTGTGATCTTGGATTACCTGAAGTACAGCAGGAAACAGTTGCTCCGTTTATTCCGTTCATTGAAGAACCTGTTGTTGAAGAACAACCTCAGGAAATCTTCATTGAACCGATCATCGAAGAACGGCCTGTACAGGAACCATTCATTCCTGAGCCGCTTGAAGCTGACAGATTCGAAGAACCGGAAGAAGAACCATATGTTGAAGAACTGATTCACGAAGAAGTCTTCCAGGAGCCTGCATTAACAGTAGAGCAGCCTGAAGAACAGCCTGTTGAAGCAGAAAGATTTGAAGAACCTGTACAGGAAGAAGTTCCTGTTGAGGAAGCTGAAGTAGTCGTTGAAGACTATGAGGGCGCAGCAGAAGAACAGGTTGAAGAACCTGTATGCGAAGAACCTGTTGTTGAAGAAGTTCCTGCCGAAGAGCCTGTTACAGAAGAACAGCCTGAAGAAGAGATCTATGAGGAACCTGTTGAAGATGTATTTACGGAAGAACAGGTTGCTGAAGAATGCTTTGAAGAACCGGCTGAAGAAGAAATAACTGAAGTTGAATACGAGGAAGCTCCGGCAGAAGAAGAGCCTGAAGAAGATGACGAATACGATGTCGAAGAAGCAATTCACAGCGCTTTCGCCAGCATCGGAATCTTAGGCGACGAAGAACAGTCAGTTGAAGAAGCTCCTGCTGAAGAAGTTCCAGTTGAAGAGCCTGTACAGGAAGAGATTTATGTTGAGGAAGAACCTCAGGCTGAAGAACCTGTAATTGAGGAACCAGAAGTTGAAGCAGTCTGTGAACAACAGCCTGCAGAAGAACCATCTGAACCAGCAGAACAGATCGCTGAGTTCGAGATGCCTGACATCGAAGTAGATGAAATCAACTTTGATTTTGAAGACAACATCGACAGATTCGTTACCGAAGAAATGCCTGTAATTCACGAACCAGCTGAAGAGGAACAGCCTGAAGAAATCTGTGCTGAACCTGTTGCTGAAGAGTTACCTGCAGAAGAACCAGTACAGGAAGAAGAAACTGAAGAGGAAGACGATTACGATGTTGAAGAAGCAATTCACAGTGCCTTCGCCAGAATCGGCTCCTTAGATGAAGAAGAACAGCCTGTTGAAGAAGTTCCTGCAGAAGAAGTTCCAGTTGAAGAACCTGTAATCGAGGAACCAGAAGTTGAAGCAGTCTGTGAACAGCAGCCTGAAGAACCAATAGCTGAGGAAAGACCTGAATGGGAACAGTTCGTTGAACAGGAAGAAGTTCAGCCGGAAGAGGAAGAAGACGATTACGACGTCGAAGAGGCAATTCACAGTGCCTTCGCAGGTTTAAGACCGTTCGGTGATGTTGAATCTGAACAGCCAGCTGAAGAACCTGTACAGGAAGAAGAGCCTGAAGAAGAGGATGACTATGATGTTGAAGAAGCAATTCACAGCGCTTTCGCCAATATCAATGAGAGCATTCCGTTCCCTCAGGAAGAACCTGAAGTACAGCAGAATTACAGTGAACCGACTTTATTCGATGAAATACCGGAAGTCAAGATGCCGGAAGTCAAGGAAGAGGAACCGGTAATGCAGAAACCTGCTGAGGAACCTGCTGCTGTCAGAAGAGAATTAACTGATGAAGAAGGAACCTTCATGTTAGACGATGATGCCGAAGACAACATCGAAGACATCCTCAACGAACTGAAGGAACGCAATATCGAAAAGGGTATCAGAAATGTCGAAGATACCCAGATCAACATAATGTCTGAGCTCAAGAAGGAAGAACTCATGAGAGATCAGACAGAACCGGCAGTCGAAGAAAAGACCGCAACCGGTTCAGTAAAGCCGGAAAAGAAATCTCTGTTCCAGAGTTTCTTCGGTGTCAGCGATGAGGAAATCGATGACTACCAGGAAGAAGAAGATGAAGAACCTGTTACCAAGAAGGTTGAAAAGCCGGTAAAGATAGCAGAAGAATACAGCGAAGATGAGATCGAGCAGACCAACTCTTCAATCATGAAGGCAATCGCCGACATGAAGCCTATTGAGGATGGAGAGATGCTGTACGATGAGGAAACCTCATATGATACTACCCAGGGTTATCCTGCACCGATGATGCAGAAGACCCGGGAGCAGGAACACATCAATGTCCTGACCGCCCAGATTGAAAAGGAACGCAAGGCCAGAGATGAACTGTTTGAGACAACTCAGCAGCTGAAGCTTCAGGTTTCCGAATATGAAAACGACCTGAATGAAGTATCAAATAACATGAGCAGGACCAACAGGATCCTCAATGTCATCCTGACATTGCTGATCATTGCTCTGTTTGTCATCCTGTTCATCATGGGCTTCTTCTTCGCCAAGGAAAGGGGTTTAATCTGATGGCTATCAATATTGCAATAGACGGTCCGAGTGCTTCCGGTAAAAGCACCATAGCCAAGGAACTCTGCAAGGAGCTCGAATACAAACACCTCGATACCGGTGCCATGTACCGCTGCGTTGCCCTGAAGGTAGTACGTACCGGTGCTGACTACAACAAGGATGAGGCGATGAAGGAACTGCTGGAGAATACGACTATTGACTTCACACCGGAAGGCGGAGTTCTGCTGGACGGGGAAGATGTCAGCAAGGCCATCAGAACAGATGAGATCTCCATGATGGCTTCTAACGTATCAACCAGAAAAATCGTCAGAAAGTATCTGGTTGCCCTACAGCAGGAAATTGCCAAGGACAAGGGATATGTCATGGACGGCCGTGACATCGGAACGGTAGTATTACCGGATGCCGAGGTCAAGATCTTCCTGGTTGCCTCTGTTGAGACCAGAGCCAGAAGAAGATATCTGGAAAACCAGAAGAGAGGCATCAAATGCAATCTCCGTGAACTGAAGGAAGAACTGGTTGAGAGGGACTATCAGGATACCCACCGCAAGGAATCACCGCTGAAAAAAGCGCCTGATGCCATTGAGATCGATACATCTGAGATGACGATCGATGAAGTGACGGACGCAGTATTGAATATTGTAAGACCAAAACTAGTGTAAAGGAGTGATTTGAGTATGATTATGGGAACAGTGGCCATCGTTGGCAGACCCAACGTAGGCAAAAGCACCATCTTCAACCGCATGATTGGGGAAAGGGTTTCTATAGTCAATGACACTCCCGGCGTAACCAGAGACAGAATCTATGGTAAATGTGAATGGCTGATGCAGGAATTTAATGTCATTGATACAGGTGGCATCCAAATTGAGAATCAGCCTTTTCAAGTGGAAATAAAGGCTCAGGTAGACATCGCGGTTGAAGAAGCAGATACGGTAGTGATGCTGGTAAACGGTCAGGAAGGCATAACCAATGACGATGTCTTCATTGCCCGCATGCTGCAGAAAACCAACAAGCCTATACTTTTGGCAGTAAACAAGATCGATGACATAGCTCAGCAGCCTAATATCTATGAATTCTATTCACTGGGCTTAGGCGATCCTATCCCGGTCAGCGGTGTTCACGGTATCGGCATCGGCGATCTGCTGGATGCCATAGTGGAAACCTTTGACGGCACGGGAGTAAACCGGTATGAAGGAATGATCTCCTTTGCGGTCATCGGCAGACCTAATGTGGGCAAGAGCTCACTGGTAAATGCCATTCTGAATCAGCAGCGTGTCATCGTTTCCGATATTGAAGGTACAACCAGAGATGCCATCGATACGCCTTTTGAAAGAGACGGCAAGCACTATGTCGTAGTTGATACTGCCGGTATCAGAAAGAAGGGCAAGATCTACGAAGACGTAGAGAAGTATTCCGTATTAAGAGCCATGAAGGCCATTGACAGATGCGATGTCGTACTGTTTGTTCTCGATGGTTCAACCGGTATTACCGATCAGGACAAGCATGTTGCCGGTTATGCCAAGGAAGCAGGGAAGGGCGTAATCATTGTCTATAACAAGTGGGATCTGGTGGAAAAGGACCAGAACACCATGGACAAGATCACCAAGGAAATAAAAGCACAGTTTTTGTATCTGGACTATGCTCCGGTGGCCTTTGTCTCAGCACTGAACAAGTCACGTATCCAGACCTTATTCCCGTTAATCGATGAAGTATATGACTACGCTCAGTTACGAGTATCAACAGCCCTGTTGAACGAAGTAATAACTGACGCTCAGGTAACCACACCGCCTCCTACTCACAACGGTAAAAGACTGAAGATCAACTATGCGGCACAGGTTGCCGTAGCGCCTCCGACTTTCGTGGTATTTGTCAATGATGAAGAGCTTCTGCATTTCTCATACTCCCGTTATCTGGAGAACAGATTAAGAGAAGCCTTCGGTTTTGACGGTAACCCGATCCGCATCATTGCCAGAAAGAAGAATTAACCTATGAGAGTATTTATTGTCGGTTCCGGTGCCTGGGGCACAGCCTTAGCCAATGTACTGGCTGATAACGGCCATCAGGCTGTCATATACGGGCGTAACCCGAAGACTGTCGATGAGATAAACGGTCAGCATACAAATACAAAGTATTTTTCCTGTAGGATAAATGAAAATGTCAGGGCAACCAATGACATCAGCGAATGCAATGGATTTGATGTGGTAATGCTGGGTGTGCCAAGCAGGGAATGCCTGAATGTCACCAAGCAGATAAAGCCTTACCTGAGTGAGGCCACCATTATACTCAACATTGCCAAGGGCTTTGAACCGGAAAGCTACAGACTGCTGTCAGACTGTGTCAGTGAGGAACTGGAAAACAAATATCCTTATGCAGCACTGTTGGGACCGTCACTGGCTGATGAAGTGGTTCTTCATAAGCATACGGCAGTAAATGTCTGCTGCCGGGATGAGGATGTGGCACGCAAGCTGCAGAGAGCCTTCTCCAATGAATACTTCCGTGTATACCGCAACAGTGACCTTATTGGATGTCAGTATGGCTGCGGCTTAAAGAACATCATCGCCATTGCTTCAGGTATCCTGTACGGATTGAATCTGGGCGACAATGCCAAGGCATCACTGGTTACCAGAGGCCTGGCGGAGATCACCAGACTGGGTGTGATGATGGGCGGTAAAAAGGAGACCTTCATGGGCTTATGCGGCATGGGTGACCTTATCGTGACCTGCACATCGCCATTATCACGTAACTGGCAGGCCGGTTATCAGATAGGAACTGACAACAGTGCCGAAACTTTCTGGAAAACCAATACCAAGACCGTTGAAGGTGTTGATGCCTGTAAGATCATCAAGAATGTAGCAGTTCAGAAGGGCATATCCATGCCGATAACCGAAGAACTGTATAAAGTATTATTTGAAGAAAAAAAGCCATCAGAAGCCATTAATGATCTGATGACCAGAAGTCTTAAAGCTGAATGAATTTGACAAGACGTGAATAACGTCTTTTTTTTGCCAGAAGGCACAAGGAATCTGATGGAATTATCGCTATTAAGTAACATAGATAAACCGAAATATAAAGGTATTTTCTGAATATATCAAAAAGACGGTATGTATTAAATGTTCAGATAACGAAAAATTTATTTTTGTGTTAATACTAATAACATAAACACTCGCAATAATAAGTGAAAATGAAATATATTATCGCAAAATGCAACACAAATGTGTTATAATTCAGTTAGTTAAGGGAGGAATATCCATGGCCAGTGTTAATGTAAGAATTGATGAAGATTTAAAACATGCAGCAGAACAGGTCTTTTCATATCTGGGTTTAAACCCTACGATAGCAATAACGCTGTTTTACAAACAGGTTGTCAGAACGAATAGTATTCCTTTTGAACTGAAAGCGGAAATGCCAAATGCTGAAACTCTGCAGGCAATAAAAGAGGTTAATTATATGGATATGAATCCAGGTAATTACAAGACATTTCATGATGTCGATGATTTAATGGAGGATCTAATGAAATGATCTATGAGATCAGAAGATCCAGTCAATTTAAGAAGGACTTCAAACAATGCCTAAAACGAGGATTGAATATTGATTCATTCAGAGAAGTTCTGGAATTACTTCAGATGGGGGCTGTATTACCTGAAAAGTATTGCGATCACCCATTACATCCATGTAAAGAATACATGAACTGTAGGGAATTACATATTGATCATGATTGGCTGTTAATATATCAGTATTCTAATGAAACTGTAATCCTTTATCTGGTCAGAACAGGCAGTCATTCGGATTTGTTCAAGTGACGCTGATTTCTGGCCATCAGACTATATCATTTATTTCACAAATGATTTGTATATCCTGGTTGAGAGGGTATGCAACGTCATGTTATAATTAAATCAGGAGGAAACACTTATGAAGAAATCTCTGAATAAAAAAGAACTGGCTGAATTGCTGGCTGAAAGATTCGATATCACCAAGAAGGCCGCTCTTGAAGAAGTTCAGTTCCTGCTTGATGAGATTACAGCACAGTTAGTAGAGGGAAACAGTGTTGAACTCAGTGGCTTCGGTAAGTTCTCTGTCAAAGAGAGAAAGGGCCATGAAGGCATCAATCCGGCAACTCTGGAAAAGCTGACTGTCGAAGCCAAGAAAGCTGTAAGCTTTAAGGCCGCCAAGGGCTTAAAGGAAAAAGTCAATTAAGTTTTTCTGAAACGGTACTGTTTAAAACGGTATCGTTTTTCTATATAAAAAAACACTTATGTGGTAAAATATAAGTGAGGTTAATAGATTATGCACATATCTGATATAAAGAATTATCTGCGCTGTCCGCGCTTATATCAGTTATCATTGCAAGATGAATACAGGCCGTTCCCGTATTTCAACATCAACATCGATGTTGATGAAAGCATCAGGAAAAAGCTTGACATAGATAGATATTATGAAGGTATTGCCAATGATAATAATGAGAACACGTTAAGGGCCTTTCGGGAATACGACTGGCTTCTTAAGTGCAGGTTCATGTACCGAGGCTTAAGAGTCAGGGTTCCGGTTCTCTTTCATGATGGCAATGAATGCTGGCTGTATTTCAGTTTCCTGTCAACAGCACCTACGGAAGGGGAACTGACCAACATCAAATGGACCTGTGCAGTCATGGAACATCTGGGCTTTGTGATCAAGGGCATCAACCTGATACATCTGAATCCAGATTATGTAAGACACGGTGAACTCAACCACAAGAAACTGTGGCACATATCGGACAGTTTCTATAATGACAACAACAATCCGACCCGTAATGTGCTGGATGCCTATCATAAGACCCGCTTCAACCTGGATGCCCGGCTTGATGAGTTCCTGCATTTCGACCTTGACGATGAGGATCCGGTGATAAGAACCAACAAGTGTACAGGTAGAAGCAAGTGCCGTTACTATGATGTCTGCTTCCCTGAGGAAAGCCAGCTGCCTGATAACAGCATTCTCAATCTGGTATCATCCCAGCATAAATATGAGATGTTCAACAGCGGCATAAAGTATCTGTCTGACATTGACCTGACTCATTTTGAGGGTTCGGCACAGCAGTATGCCCAGGTCATGGCAGATAAAAAGGGCGGTTTGTACTTTGAACAGCTGGCCCTGCAGAGCTGGCTTAGTGAGAACAGCAGTGAGACGATGTCATTCTTCGACTTTGAATGGGACCTGTTCCCGTTTCCGCCGTATGATGACATGACGGTCATGCAGGTACTGTGTTTCCAGTATTCACTGCACATCGAAAAGGACGGAAAGCTGGAACATAAGCAGTTCATCGGCATGGATGACTGCCGCCAGCGGTTCATTGAACAGTTAATAGAAGATGTACCAAAGGAAGGTGTCATCTTTGCCTATAACGCCAAAGGCGCAGAGATCATGAGATTAAGAGAGCTGCAGGAAGCCTTCCCGCAGTATCATGATCAGCTGGAACAGATAATCGTACGTGTCGTGGACCTGGCCAATCCGTTTATCAAAGGCATGGTCTATGATGTCAGAATGAGAGGCCTGTACTCATTGAAGGTAATACAGGCAATGATCGACCGGGATTATTCATACAAGGATCTGGATGTCAGTACCGGTCTGGAAGCGGTAGCGATTTACCGCCGAATCCGTGAGGAATCTGACCCTGATCAGAGAAATAAGTATTATCAGGATCTCTATGAATACTGCGGCCTTGATTCCTATGCCATGGTAGAGGTATACCACTGGCTGCAATCGTTAGTTAAGCCCTGAAAGGGCTAGGAGGATATTATGAAAGTTAAAGTACATGGAAAAGATTTATCCGTCAGTAATGACATGGTCGAGAGGATCGAGAACAAACTGTCATTCCTTGACAAGTACATCCTGATCGATGATGACACCACCGCTCAGGCTGTAGTAAAGAAGCATGGTAAAGACATCAAACTGGAAATAACTATTCCTACCAAAGTAGGATATCTCCGTTCCGAAGTTATCAATCATGAGATCCGGGACGCCGTTGATAAATCAGTAGACAAGCTGGAAGACCAGGTCAGAAGACAGAAGACCCGTCTGTCCAGAAGACACAAGGAAAAACTGGCTGTCAACTTCGCAGCAGCTGCCGAAGCTGAGAAGGCACCGGAGGAAATCCCGGTAAGAACCAAGAGAATTGCGGTAAGCGAAATGGATGTCGAAGAAGCCATCATGCAGATGGAACTGCTGGACCACACATTCTTCGTCTTCCGTCAGGTTGATTCCGGAGTAATCGCCATCGTTTACAAGAGAGAAAACGGAGGCTACGGTCTCATCGAGGCTGTATAAACCAACTGGTAAAACCAATTCAGAGGAGCAGGTAAAACTGCTCTTTTTTTGTTCGTTTTAATATGTTCTTTTTGTGGGCGTAATTGTTTCATTTATACAATTATGTGCGCTCTGAAGACAAATGAAAAAATGCATCCTATAATTATGTAATATTTACATAAAATATAATGTAAATTTATTTCCAAGTAATATTAAATTGTAGTATTATAAAGTTGTGAAATTGTGCACTTTTTGTGCAGGTTTAATGTATGTTTTGCTCAGACTAAACCATACTGAAAAAAACTGAGTATTAGGGGAAAGGAGTAATTCTTTATGAAACAGATTACCAACAAATTACTTAAGATTTTACTGTCAGTAATCATGTGCTTCAGCGTACTTCACATTCCTTATTTAGGAACGGAGGTTTTTGCTGAAGAAGGTGAAGAACCGACAGTAGAGGAAATCGAAGAGATTGAAGAAATCGAAGAAATCGAAGAAGTAACTTTGGTAGAAACGCAGCCTACTGTTTATAAGGCCAAAAACTATACGGTTACAGTTACTGCTACTGTTGCTGAAGGCACTTTTGCCGAGAAAGTCGAACTCGTTGTCGAACCGATTTTCAACGGCAGTGCAGAATATTTCAAAACTGAAGATATTCTGAAAGAGAGCGGTGCTGAGTATGACGGTATGATTGCGTACGACATCTATTTCAAGGTAGTTGAGACTGGAGAGAAGATTGAACCTGATGGCTCAGTTGATGTCCAGATTTCCCTCAATGAACAGGCATTAGCTGAAATCGCACCTGAGATTGATGTCGAGACAATTAACGTTACCCACATCACCGAAGAGGAAGAAGTTGAGGTAGTCGCTGAGAAGATCGAAGGAGCAGCAGATGCTCTGAAACTTAATTTCACAGTTGAAAGCTTCTCAACATTCGCAATCACCTGGAAAGAAGGCGAAGGCGAAGAACAGGTTACTAAGACTGCAACGGTTGTTTGGGGTGAAATCAAAACAGACGGAACGATCGAACCGTTTGATGTTGACAACGTATCAATCGATACTGGCGCCGGAAGTGTCAGCTTAGCCAACATCTTTGATGGGTATGAATTCGCTCAGGCTCATTACGAAAAAGGTGAAACAAATGTTGTTGTTGATCCGGTTCTCGTAAATGATAATGGTGTTTACAAGCTGAAAATGCATATTCATGACGGTGACTCAACTTCTGTAGTACTTACTGCTATTGAAGATGGATCAACCATTTATGTTGGATATGTACCAAAAGGCCAACCTCATAATCCAAGCCCGGAAGAAGTTGAAGGACCGACAACAATCAAGAACGTTGTTGATAACCATGATGGTACATCTTCAATTATTCTTGACGTCAAGGGTGCTGTTAAGACTGAAACAGAAGTTACCGGTGCAAACGTTCTGATCGTTTTAGACAGAACAAAGAGTATGCGTTACAACATGGGCAATGACCAGATCGCTGCTGATGAACGGGATAACAGATGGACAGTTGCAAGAGAAGCAATTGACTTACTTGTTACAACACTGTCTACTGGTGACAATGCCGGTAATGATGTTGAATACTCATTGATTTCTTTCTACAACAGAATCGACTCACCAATTCATACGTGGGGAACAGATGAGTGGACAGACAATGCTACCACTTATAATTCTTATATCCAGGGTACAAGTCTTACACCAATTGGTGCTAATGATAACACCAATAACGGTACTAACTGGGAAGACCCATTATACAGAGCATTACTGCTTGCTCAGGCAAAGAACCAGGCAGAAAACAACAAAGATAAGACATACGTTATCTTCGTAACAGACGGTTCTCCAAACGCCCGCGGTACCGGTGAAACCGGAAATAACTATACCGGTTATGTCCGGAATGGTCAGACAGCAGCTGTTAACGCAGCAAGACCACATGCTGTATCACTGTATTCTGACAGCAACATCGAATTCTACGGTGTATTCTGCGGTGCTTCTGCAGGTGGTTATGATACATTAGACGGAATGCTGACAGCAGCAGCTTCTGCTGCAGGCAAGACTAACAGACCGGCAACAATTGACGGTGCTGATGATGCGGCAATTAAGGCAGCATTTGCAAACATCGCTTCCACAATCGTTAATAACTTCGGTTCAACCGACACAACAGTTGACGACGGTGTTACAAGCCTGTCAAATGTCAGTGCTATGGTTTCCGGTGAAGCAGGCGGATTCGAATACTACAAGACTAATCAGTATGCCACAGATGGAACCCCAACCAACTTCACTGAATGGGAAAACCCTGCACGTGCTTCTTACAGTGAAGACAATGGTGTTACATGGGACTTAAGCAGTGTCGGTGTATTGGAAGATGGTGTTACTTATCGTCTTATCTTCAAGGTATGGCCAAGTCAGGAAGCTTATGACCTGATTACAGACCTCAACAACGAAGTCAAGAAGATCGCTAATGTAACAGCAGAACAGAAGCCTCAGTTGAAAGTAGTTGTTAACGGAACAACTTATACATTCACCGAAGGTAATGGCTGGTCATCAAATGGCAGTACTTATCTGACAGATGCAGAGTTACAGTCAGCAATCGACAGTGCAACATCAGTAGCATACTATCTGAAGACAAATACACATTTACAGACGACCTACACATACAATGGTCAGACATATACAGATGCAGGCATCACTCAGTCTGAAGGACAGATGCTGCTTGAATCTGAAACCATGAATATCAGAAAAGACTGGGTAGACGATATCAATACTCGTAACAGAGCTAACAAGGTTGAATTCTACCTGAAAGTTGGCAACGAGTACTATAAGGGTGCTGATGGTAACCCATATGTTCTTATCGTAAAGGACAAGAAGTTACTGTCATCTGACAGTGCATCTGATGCCGATGGCCAGAAGCCGGCTGAATACTTCGTTACAAACGGTCTTGAATGGATTGAAGAAGTTGAAATCGCTCCGGGTATCGTTCAGTTCGATGCTGACGGAAATGCCACAGTACTTGAAACAGGCCACAGTTATCAGCTTGAAGAAGGAAAGTCATGGACATATGAATTCAATAAGACTTCAGGTGAAGGTGGAACTTATTACACAGTCGTTGAAGGATCTGAAGAACAAGCCAGCGGCTATTCAATGGAATTCCAGTCTGAAGTAGTCCGTCCGATGGTATTAACCGATACCACAATGGGTGGTTCTTACAGTGGAACATTGGTATACTTGGTTGAAGCTGATTCAGTCTTCGATGAGAGCAGACTGCTGAATTCTAACGTTTATACAATTGACGGTGTCAAGTATCGTGTACTTGCTGACGAAACTCATACAACTAACGCATCAGTAACAGGCTTCAACTTCAAGACAGCTGAATTAGATATCACTAAGATCATCGATTCTTCTCTGTCAACCAAGACAGCTGAAGAGCTTGATGCTGAAACATTCACATTCGAAGTAACATTCGTAGTACCTGAATCAGCAGTCAATGAAGTATCCGGTATCAACTACTGGATCTACACTCCGGCTACTGAAGGCGATACATGGACATTACCTGAATACAGCGGAACTAACCCAGGTGCAGCATTTGCTCCTACTGGTTACTCAGCTGATGAAACATGGGGTGGTACTAAGTACGCTACAACTGCAAGCGGAACAACTGTTACTGCTACAGTAACAATGAACCGTAATCAGGTCATCCGTTTCACTAACCTGCCTACAGGAACAACTTATACAATCGTAGAAGTTCAGGCAAACGGTAAGGATCTGACAAGCCAGGGCTATCTTGTAAAGAACACCTCAACAAACGGCACAGCAGGTAAGGAAACTGTTGATAACGATAAGATTACTGGTACAATTGCAGAACCGAATACACGTTATTACAACAGATTCGAGAACAAGCTTGATGCAGTTGATGCTGAAATCAAGGTTACCAAGGCAATTACAGGTCGTGACTGGACAGATACTGACAGCTTCGAGTTAACACTGGTAGCTTCAGAGACTACAAATCCAATGCCTGATACAACAGAAGTTACAGCCACAACATCTGCAAAGACCAATACTTATGGTCAGTTAAGATTCATCGCTGCAGGAACATATACTTATACAATTACTGAAGCAAACGGTGGAACAGTTGTCGGCGACTTAACTTATGCTGCTAACCCAGCTGCAACAATCGTTGTAACTGTATCAACAGATGCAGACGGCAAGTTATATGTATCCAACATTACTGGTGGAACATTCACAGCTGCTTCTGAAGGCAAGGTTGCTACTGTTGAAGCAACAGTAACCAATACATATGAAACAACAACCGTAACTGTTACCAAGGAATGGTCAGGTGTTGAAGAAGATGATCTGCCGGAAAGCATCTCTGTTCAGTTAAAGGTTGGAGAAACTGTCAAGGACACTCAGACGTTAACTGCAGAGAACGAATGGACTTACACTTGGGAAGACTTACAGGCTTATGAAAACGGTTCAGCTATTGCATATACAGTTGATGAGCCTACCGTACCTGATGGCTATACAAAGACTGTCGGAACAGTTAGCGGAAGTGTAGAAGACGGTTACACAGTAACAATCACTAACACAAGAGATACAGCTAAGTTAACTCTCGTTAAGTCTGTTGTAGGTGATGTTGAATTACCTGAAACAGTAGTATTCACAGTAACAGGACCAGATGATTTCGGTACAAACGGTTCAATGACTGTTACATATGATATGCTGGACGAAGACTTAAGCTATGATTTCGGTGATGTCCCAACAGGTGACTACACAGTTACAGAAACAGGTGCTGGTATTGAAGGCTACACATTAGTTACTACAACTTCAACAGACACTGCAGCATTAACTCTTGAAAAGGGTGACGAAGGAGAATTAACAGTCACTAACACTTATACAAGAGATCAGGCAGGCTTAGTTCTGAAGAAAGTTGTCGAAGGCGATGTAGAAGTTCCTGGTACAACCACATTCACAGTAACCGGTCCTGCTGACTTTGGTACAAACGGTGAAATGACAGTTACATACGATGATTTCACTGACGGTATCTATGATTTCGGTCAGGTTCCGACAGGTGAATACAGCGTAACTGAAGAGGGTGCTGGTATTGAAGGTTACACATTAACTACAACGATTTCAGATCCTACAGAGGTTACTCTGGAACAGAGCGGTGAATTAACAGTCACCAATACATATGTCAGAGATACAGCTAAGTTGGTTCTGAAGAAAGTAGTTGAAGGTGATACAACAACTCCAGGTACAGCTACATTCACAGTAACCGGACCGGATGATTTCGGTACAAACGGCTCAATGACAGTTTCATATAGTGATTTCACTGATGGAAGCTATGACTTCGGTCAGGTTCCGACAGGACAATACAGCGTAACTGAAAGCGGTGCAGAAGTTACTGGTTACTCATTAACTACAACCATTTCAGATCCTGTAACTCTTGAAAAGAACGGTGAAGGCACATTAACTGTTACCAATAAGTACACTATTAATACTTATGATGTAACAGTTACAAAGATCTTTGATATTGAAGATCTGGATAAGATCCCTGCAAACTTCGAAATCGACATTACAATCGGTACTAATACTGATACTCTGACTCTCAAGGATGAAGATGTTGAAGTATCAACTGACGGTACAACTTACACATGGACTCTTAAGGGCGTTCCTTACGGTTCAGTAATCGGTGCTGAAGAAAAGAATTACGAAGTTGAAGGATTCACTTGGACCGGTACAGCAACAACCGCTTCAGTAACAGTATCAACAGATTCCGAAAAGAATGTAATTACTCTTACTAACCCTTATACAAGAAATAATTACGACTTAACTGTAACTAAGGTATTCGATATCGATGATGCAGAAAAGATTCCGGCAGAATTCGAAATCGACCTGACATACGGTGAAACAACTAAGGCTCTGAAACTTACCGATGAAGGTGTCTCAGTCTCAGAAGATAAGAAGACATACACTTGGAAGGTTGAAGCAATTCCTTACGAAACAGAAGTAGCTTGGGAAGAAAAAGGTTATGAGATCACAGGCTTCACATGGAAGGGCACAGCAAAAGATGGAAAGATCACTATCTCTGCATCTGCAAGCGCCAACATCCTGACAGTCTCCAACCCGTATGAAAGAAAAGTCTACAGTGTCAATGTAGAAAAGATATTCTATATTGATGACTACAGCAAGATTCCTGCTGACTTCTATATTGCTTACAGCATTGATGGTGAAGCTCAGCCAAATCTGACATTAGATAATGCACAGAAGGTCGGCGAGAATGAATTCCATTGGGTCATTGAAAATGTTCCGTTTGAATCATTGATTGAATTAGACGAAAAGAACTATGAGATTCCAGGATATCGGCTTGTATCTGCAATGTTCCATGCATCAGAAATAATTGTTGAAGATGGTAAAACAATAAGTTTCTATAACCAATACGAAAAACAGAGTTATGAAATCACTGTAACCAAGGAATTCACTGGTATCACCAATGAAATGATTCCTGAAGACTTCCAGATCAGCATTACTGTTGCTGGTGAAGAAATCCAGGTACTCAAGGTTACTGATGAAGATGTCAAAGTTGACGGTCTGAAGTACACTTGGGTATTAAGTGAAAAGATTCCTTACGAAACAGAAATCACTGCTACTGAAAGCGGCTATGAAATCTTCGGTGCTACATTAAGCGAAGATGCTGTAACAGAAGTTACTCTGACAGTTGATGTTGAAGACAACGTTATGGAATTAACCAACCCATACACAATTGACACATTCTCAGTAATTGTCAATAAGATCTGGGAAGACAACAATGACCAGGACGGCTTCAGAGCTAAGTTAGGTGCAACTGTACAGCTGTACAAGCAGTTAGAAGGCTCAGAAGAAAAGACCAAAGTCGGCGATCCTGTAACAGTAGGTACAGGCGATGACTGGAGCAACGAGTGGAAAGACTTACCGGCATATGAAGACGGCAAGCTGGTAACTTACTCAGTTGAAGAGACTTACGGTGATGAAACACTGAATTACACGATGACAATCGGTGATCCAGTTCAGTACACCGGTGAAGTATCTGAGACAATTGAAGTTACTAACGCTCATGAACCTGAACAGATCGATATCCCTGTTGAGAAGGTTTGGAAGGGTGACGAGGACTTTGATGTCAGACCTGAAAGCGTTACAGTTGAATTACTGGCTGACGGCAAGTCAATCGGTGAAGAAGGACTGACAGCTGAGTTAAACGAAGAGAATGAATGGAAGTTCACATTCGAAGGACTTGATCAGTACGCTGATGGCAAGGAAATCGAATACAGTGTCAAGGAAGTTGAAGTTCCTGCCGGATACAAGAGCGAAGCAGAAGGCGATAACAAGGGTTGGACAATTACCAACACATTCACACCTGTACACTTCGACCCACCTGTAATGAAGGTTGTTGAAGGCGATGAAGCTGACAGTGATGATACATTCACATTCCAGTTCGAAGGCTTAGATGGCGCACCAATGCCAGAAGGAGCAGAAGGTCAGACAAAGACAGCTACTCTCAAGGCCGGTGAAGAATATGAATACGGTGATGTATATCTTGTTGAACCTGGTACATACCAGTACAAGATCACAGAAGTCAATGAAGGTAAGGAAGGCTACGCTTACGATGAGACTGAATACTTACTGGTATTCGAAATCACAGTAGATGAAGACAACCAGTTAGCTGTTAAGTTAACAATCAATGGCGAAGAAGCTGATTACCAGAATCTGACCCCATCACAGTTCAAGTTCGTCAACGAATACAGAGATTACATTGATGTAGAAGTTGTAAAGATCTGGGAAGACAATGATGATGAGCAGGGCTTAAGACCTGAAGAATTAGAAGTAACATTATACGCAAACGGTGAAGCTGTCGAAACCGTAACTCTGAGTGAAGAGAACGGCTGGGCTTACAAGTGGGAAGGCTTAGAATTCTCTGATGAGAACTTCGAAGAAATCTCCTACACAGTCAAGGAAGACAACGTACCGGAAGGCTACACAATGAGCTTCTCACAGACAGGTAATAAGGTAACTATCACCAACACTGTCAATCCTCCTGAAACAGGCGACACTAACAACCTCAAGTTATGGGCTGCATTAATGGCATTATCATTAACCGGCACCGTAGCTTTGGCTGGAGTTGCTCTGAAGAGAAGAAAAGAGGAAGAACTGTTCTAGAAACAGATTCTGAAATAACAAATGAATAAGAGTGCTTTTCCCCAAGCACTCTTTTCATATGTGTAATACGTTAATATTTGAACAAATAAAGGATATTAATTAAAATATATGTATAGAAACTGTAATCACAGTTGTATTTAATAATGTATGAAATCTGGAAGAATTTGTATTTGATAGGTAAAAAGGAGTGTACCGACTATGAAAAGGCTGAGGATCAGTTTATCATTGCTGTTTGCGTTAATGCTGAGTGTATCTCAAATTTTTAGTGACTATATAATATATGAAGCTGCAACTGCACCGACAAACATCAGAATCGAAGAAAATGAATCTGCCAAAATACCAAGCCGGATAAATGGGTGGTTTGTTGAGGCAGGATCAACAGACAGATATGAATTCTATTTACCTGGTGGAGTAGATCTTAATAATGTCTTTGTTTCCTGGGACGGGGATGCAACCGTTACAGTAAATGGTACTACCTACACCAGCGGTACTTTACCTGTGCCTGCTCTTAACACTTCAGATACTTATACTTTTAAAAACGGTAATTCTACACTTGTTTCATATAAATTTGTAACATATCAGGGTTCCGATAATGAAAACGTTCAGAGAGTCTTCATTGAGATTGACGAGAGTGAAGGACATAACACCATTGCCCAGATGGATGGATCTGCAGATCATTCTGTTGAATGTACAGGCAGAATAAACATAAACGGTACTTGGTATGAACTCAAGAAAATGAAAGGCAGAGGCAATGCCACATGGAAGGAATCCAGAGACAAGAGACCATATAATGTAACTATCGGGAAAAAAATCAATTTTCCTGGTGTTGATTCGGATCCTACATCAAAGTGGTCATTTATGGCTGAAATACTGGACCGTTCACTTTTAGGTAACCGGGCAGGTTTTTATCTGGCTGAACAATTAGGCATTGGCCAGAGCACAACACATGCCGATGTCTGGATGAATGGAGAGTATCAGGGCTGTTATATGATTACTCCAAAAACAGACTCTTTTGTAACAAAGACCGGTTATATGATCGAACAGGATAACTATAAGGAAGACCCTGTTTCCGAAGGCGGAGATCCACAGTTTACACTGGAGGGATTAAAGGAAGCCTCAGGATGGGATTCATGTTATAACCGTATAACAGTGAAAGATATTGGAAGTACTCTGACAAAACTGTATCCTGATGCTGAGTATCCTGAAGAAGAAGTTGCTCTGAAGATTATTAAACCATGGCTGCAGACAGCATGGGATGCAATTCGTAATAAACAAAGTAACTATACTGATTACATTGACATTGTCAGTTTTGCCAGAATGTATCTCATGCATGAGTATATAAAGAGTTATGACATATGTGCAGGTAGTATTCTTTATCATCGTGATGGTGATACTGATGCAGATAAGCTGATTGCAGGACCATTATGGGACCTTGATAATGCCATGGGATCTGTATACCAAAATGGTTCACTCGGTAGAGCTGATGACCGTCGTAACGGAGACCGCAGAAGCGCTCAGGGAGATTTTATACAGAACATTACTGAGTATAAGACATCTGTTTATAAAACAATAAGCAATTGCACTGGTTTCATGGAAGAAGTCAAAAAGCAGTATACCAGGTATCATAGGTTCTTTGATAATCTGGCTACTGATTTTGATAAGATGGCAGCAGACATTCGGCTGTCAGCAGAGATGAATTTTAAAAAGGTTAAGGAGCTGGGAACCAGTCCTGGAAAAAATAACCATTATTACAGTTCACAAACTACTCTGGGATCTGGTGAATACAGACAGGTATATGTAGCGACAACAACCTGGAGTGATTATGTAGCAAACATGAGGACATACATTGAAACCCGTTCCCGCTGGTTTGCCAACAAGTATTATGACGAGAACTATGTTTGTAATCATGTATATGAAGATGTTGTAACAGCGCCAACATGTCAGGCTGCAGGATATACTACACATACATGCACTATATGCGGTGAAAGCTATGTAGATACACCTATTGCGATAATTCCTCATCAATACGTAGATGATGAATGTACGATGTGTCATCAGCAGTTATTGTATGTAACTTTTGAATGTTCTGCCGGTACATCTGTTACTGTTTATGAGAAAAATGACTTTACCAGCAATCCTATTGAAAACGCAACAGTAGTACACCCTCGCGATAAATCATCAGGATGGATTGAATGCGGTGGCGATGGACAGGTAAATTTCCTTGTAATTGTTGATCCAGGTTTTGTTCTGGAACCTGTTACAGCCGGTCCTGAAGGATCATTCAAGAACTTGAAAGGTAAAGAAGATACCGGAATTGAGAATGGATACCGAATGACAAAAGTTACAGGGAATCCAAAGGTTACTGTAAAAGCATATACATATTTATCATTTGATTCTAATGGTGGTACAGGAACCATGGGTGATCAGCAGATATATGGAAATGTGGAAGTCGAAATCCAATCTAACACATTTGAGAAAGAAGGATATCTGTTTAACGGATGGAATACAAAGGCTGATGGTACTGGAACTGCATATCGGGACAATGAAACAACAGCATTCGCCGGTCCGACAGTTCTATATGCACAATGGAGATTATGCACGATATCATTCGTAGATGAAAACGGTGAATCACTACAAAACGTTGAAGTAGAGGTTGGAGCGACTCCAAGCTATACTGCTGCAACACCGGTAAAAGCAGCAAATGCCGATTACTGGTATGAGTTCTCCGGTTGGACACCGAATATTGTTCCTGCTGTAGCTGATGCTACATATACCGCTGTTTATACTGCTCACGATCGTAGCTACGGGGCACCGGTATGGTCATGGACACCAGATGAAGATGGATATACTGCAACTGCATCCTTTACGACAAATGACGGTAAGACAGAATTTACTGAGACTGTCGATGCAACGGTACAGTATGTAACTGTAGATCCGACATGTCTTAGTGATGGTACTAAAACATATACAGCCTCTGTAACCTATAGAGGAAATTCATATACAGATAATAAAGTTGATACACTGACAGCCTTAGGTCATGATATGGTATTCACGGGATACACTCATAATGCCGAAGGGAATGAAGCCTATGCAAATTATGAGTGCTCAAGATGTGATTACAGAAGCCAGAATATCGTACTTGCCACTGACAAGGATACATATGATGTCAATGAGGAAGTACTGGTAACTTTCAATTATCCATATGCTGCCAAGCATTGGATTGGCTTATACAGGAAAGGTGAAACATACAATCCTGATGCCGGTGGCGTAAAGTCCATTTTCTGGGGATATTTCAAGGATATCAATAATCCTTTCAGCATTCTTTCAAGTGCTGATGCAAACGGCAGAGCAGGGGATTATGATGCCGGTCAGTTTACTGTCGTATTATTCTCTGATGACTCATATAACCCTGTAGTATCGGTAGACATTACCGTTACTAAAGTTAGAGAATCATCTCTGGAAACAAATAAAGGACATTACAAATACGGTGAAGCAATTAACGTCACATCAGCTACAGGGTTTGATACCGGATGGGTTGGCTTATATGACTATGCTGACAGTGATCCGCTGGATAAGAAACTGTTAAGCAGTTATGAGGTTAATGGTCAAGACACCAGAAACATCAATAACGGTGAACAGTACCTGAAACCTGGTAATTATAAGGTAATATTATTTAAGAGAGGCTATCATATCGACAGCGGTCTGATAAAGAGCTTTACTGTTGACAGAGTATACAATTTACCTACAGTGGTCTTCAGTGAAGACAAGTCACAGGCAACATTTACATTTATCGCAACTGATGATGATAAAATTAAGATTGAGCAGACTGTTGATACAACAAGCAAAGTAACAAAAGAACCAACATGTACGGAAACAGGCATAATGACATATACTGCAACGCTGTTTATGCCTGATGCTTTCTATTGCGTTAATGATTCAATGGAATTCTCTACCACTGATACATCAGTAATACCGGAAAATGGTCATACTCCAGGACAGCCAAAGAAAGAGAATGAAGTACCATCAACATGTACTGAAGAAGGTTCTTATGATATGGTTGTTAGATGTACTGTCTGCAATGCAGTGTTAAGCAGTGAGAATTTTACAACTGAACCAACTGGTCATAACTGGGGTGAACCAACATATACCTGGTCAGACGACAACCTGACAGTAACTGCCACCAGAGTCTGCAGCAATGACAATCATCCTGAAACTGAAACTGTTAATACAACAAATGTTATAACTCCGCCTACATGTACTGCAGATGGAAGCATAACTTATACTGCAGAGTTTAAAAACAGTGCTTTCAGTAAACAGACTAAGACTGTTGCCGGTGGTTCTGCAACCGGACATACACATGGTGACGCTATAATTGAAAATGAAATAGCTCCTACATGTACAGAGGCAGGTTCATATCAGAGTGTTGTCTACTGTACTGTCTGCGGTAAGGAATTAAGCAGAGAGACAAAGACAGTAGAAGCCTTAGGCCATAACTGGGGACAGTGGACAGTAAAGACACAACCAACATGTACTGAAGAAGGTACAGAAGAAAGAGAATGTTCAAGATGCGGAGCAACAGAAACACAGCCTGTTGAAGCATTAGGTCATTTACCTGGTGAAGCTCATGAAGAGAACAGAGTAGAACCAACATGTGAAATAGAAGGTTCATATGATATGGTTGTACGCTGTACAAGATGTAATGAGGTCCTTTCATCTGAACATCATTCAATCCCAGCCACAGGTCATACACCTGGCGAACCTGTCAGAGAACATGAAGTAGGAGAGTCATGCACAGGACCTGGCTCATATGATGAAGTAGTATACTGTACAGTCTGTGGTAAGGAATTAAGCAGAGAGACAAAAACAGTAGAAGCCTTAGGCCATAGTTGGGGTGAATGGGGAGTTACTAAAGAACCAACATGTACCGAAAAGGGAACAGAAGAAAGAGTATGTTCAAGGTGCGGTGAAACGGAAACTCAGGATATCAATCCATTAGGACATGACTGGAATGCACCGACATATTCATGGAGTGATGATTACAGCAAAGTTACCGCAACCAGAACATGCAATAACGGTGATCATCCTGAGACTGAAACAGTTAATTCAACAAGTGAAGTAACAAAGGCAGCTACATGTACTGAAAGGGGTGAAATAACCTATACAGGTGTATTCACAAACAGCGCATTTGAAAAACAGATAAAGAAGGTTGAAACACCTGCCTTAGGTCATAGCTGGAGCGAGTGGAAACAAACTAAGGATCCTGGATGTGAAACTAAAGGTGAAAAGACACGCACATGCTTATTATGCGGTGAAAAGGAAACTGAAGAGATAGCTGCTTTAGGACATGACTGGGGTGAAGCAACTTATACCTGGTCAAATAATAACGAAAGCTGTGAGGCATCCATGGTATGTAATAGAGATTCTTCACACAGACAGACAGAAAAAGCCACGGTAACCAAGAAAGAAACTGCACCTACTTGTACTGAAGCAGGCAGTATAACTTATACCGCCACATTCAAGAATACGGTGTTCAAGACTCAGAGTAAGACTGTTGAAGGAAAGCCGGCAACCGATCATAACTGGGGTGCATGGACATTCAATGGTGAAGAAGCTAAGACTCATACCCGTGTCTGTGCTAATGATTCCAAGCATACTGAAACAGAACCATGTGATTTTGAAGTAACGGCAGAAGGCAATACAACCACGTATACATGCAGGGTATGTGGTGGCAGTTACTCCAAGACGGAAGAAACACCGGTAATACCTGAGGTTAACGCTGTTATAAGAGTAGCGGGAGCTAACAGATTCGGTACAAGTGAAGCAATAGCAGCAGCTTACAAGCAGAACAGTCAGACTGATAAACTGAACGCTGTTATTCTGGCTAACGGCGATAACTTTGCTGATGCATTAGCCGGATCATATCTTGCTGCCGGTTATGATGCACCAATCATTATTACCAGACAGGGTAAGGAAACTGAAATAAATAATTATATTAAATCAATATTAGTTAAAGGTGGAACTGTCTATGTTTTAGGCGGTACTACTGCTGTTCCTGAATCATGTCTGAAGGGCTTAAGCGGATATAAGATTGAAAGGCTGGCCGGAGAGAACAGATATCTGACTAACCTTGAAATTCTTAATAATAAGGGTATAGAAGGAGATACTATCCTAGTATCAACAGGAACCAACTTTGCCGATTCATTAAGTGCATCAGCAACCGGACTACCTATCTTGTTAGTAAAGGATGATGGGTTGACAAATGAACAAAAAGCATTCCTGTCACAGAATAAAGGAAAGAAATTCATTATTTTAGGTGGCATAAACGCTGTTAAACAGGTAATAGAGAACCAGTTAAAGAGTTACGGTAATGTTGAAAGAATTCAGGGAGCTAACAGAGCAGCTACTTCAATTGAAATAGCTAAGAAGTTCTTCCCTGATGCAACTCAGGCAGTAATAGCTTACTCACATGATTTCCCTGACGGCTTATGCGGTGGCCCGTTGGCTAATCAGATCAATGCACCTTTACTTTTAACAAGAGATGCTGATGCTGATAAGACTGCAGCATATCTGAAATCAAAGGGAATAAAAACGGGTTACGTCTTAGGCGGAACAGCCAAGCTTACAGATGCATTAGTCAAGAGTGAGTTTGAAATGAGATCCTCTGACAAGATCATAGATTTCGAATAATCGTAATAATATGCACAATAGAAAAAACATTGAAACAGGTAATCCCTGTTTCTTTTTTTGAAAATGATACACTAGCACTGTTTTATTTGTGAAATAGCAAATGTTATTAACAAAAAGCTCTAAGATTATTCCCAAATATGAGACTTTTAGTGTATTATTTATATGGATAAGTTTGCACTTTTTTTAGTGCAGACTTAAAAGTATGTTTTACTCAGAATATGCCATACGGAAAAAAACTGAGTTTTTGAGGGAAGGAGTAATTCTTTATGAGACAATTTACTAAACGAGTTTTGAAAGCTCTGTTGTCAGTACTCATGTGTTTCAGCGTGCTTCAGATTCCTAGAACAGGAATAGAAGTAGTTCGCGCGGAGGACGAAGTAACACCTCCACAAAACAGTAAATACTTGCATGATAATGGCGATGGGACTTACAAACTAGTCCTTACTGTTACAGGTGAGTCAGAAAAGAAGGTTACTAAAACTAATGTAATCGTTATTTTGGACAGATCTGGCAGTATGAATACACAGAGAATGACTGCCGCAAAGAATGCAGTTAACAGTTTGGCCCAGACATTGTTAGGATTCAACGGCCAAGACGGGAATCCTAATGATACTTTTGAATTGGCACTGATTACATTCTCTAACGTTGCTACTATCTCACAAAACCCAACTACTAACTATACTACTTTTAGTGCTGCAGTTAATAGGGTTAATGCAGAGGGTGGTACTAACTGGGAAGACGCATTACAAGAAGTAATGAATGTGGATTTTGGGGACAATGATCAGACGTTCGTTATCTTTGTATCTGATGGTAACCCAACGTTCAGAAATACTGAAGGTAATTACCCTAACCATAACAATGACTATAACGCAGATTATTATCGTCAGTATGGGGTATGGGGTAGTGGATCTGATAGTAGTAACACCACTGTTACTCGTTGTTATGAACATGCTGTTGATGATGCTCAGGCAATCGTTAATGCTGGAATGACATTGTATACTATCGGTGCGTACGGTAACGTTGACAGAATGCAGGACTTAACTACTGATGCTGGCGCTCCAGCAGGTAACTATTATTCTGCAGCGAATAGTGAACAGCTAAATGCAGCAATTGCTGAAATCATGGAAAACATTCAGAGAGCTGGTATTTCTGATGTTACGATTGATGACCCAACAACAAGCTATGTTGCAACATCATCAGCTGAAGTTTCTCACTTATTAGGTGTTGATGCGGATTCATTCCAATACTATCGTTCTGGTAGCCCATATTCAACAACAGCAAATCCACTAACCGTTACTGGTGACGCTGGTACTGTCATTTTGGGTGATCAGTGGACAGATGTACCTCCTGCAGCTCAGGCAACGGTAGACAGTCAAGGCAAGGTATCATGGACACTTGATACTACAACATTAGGCGGTCCATTAGAGAACGGCGTTACTTATGCTGTTACATTTGATGTATATCCAAGCCAGGAAACTTTGGATATCATTGCAGACGTTAAAAATAATCCTGCACATTATGACGAATTGGATCCAGCTATACAACAGTATATTGACAGAAATGGTAACCTGAAGACGAATAAAACCGCAACAATCTCTTGGAAGGATACCAGAGAAGATCCTGCCACACAACATACCGCAGAAATTGTTAACCCAGACCCTGTCGATACAACCAGTGTTGAATCACTGGTTGTTGCCAAGGAATGGCAGAACGAACTTGACGGAAGAGAAGCTGCTCCAATTAATATGAATGTTACCAGAGATGGTCACAATCAGTATTTGGTTAGATTAGCCAGTGACAATACACCTACTCCATGGTCATCAAGTGTATACATTTCTATCGGTATCATGACAATCCATGATGGTGTTGTTTCTGTTAAGGCTTCTGGTCACGACTATACATTCTCAGAACCTGATAATATGGCTTATTATTGGGAACTGGATGTTCCAGTTGTACACCCAATGCTTATCAATGATAAAAAAACATTATTATTTAAGATTGATGAAAGTGAAGCACCAGCTAGTTTAGTATCTGCAACTGCTCCTGCAACAGCAGAATCTGGTAGCAAGACATACTATAAACTTGCTTGGTCAAATGAATATGGTAGTTTCAACGGATACTATGTTGTTGATGACTCCATAAACGCAAATTCACTGACAGCAACTAACTTTAGACGTTCTGCACTGAACCTTACAAAAGCCGTTGTTGGTGCAGATGCTGATCCTGATACATTATTTGATTTCACAGTAAAAGTTAAGGATTCTAAAGCTGATGATCCTTCATCAACAGATACTAACTCCGACAACTATGTATGGTTCTCTATTAAAGAGTCTAACGATCCAAATAAATTAGATTTCATTATTAATGATTCACAGAACACATATATCACTGGAGCAACACCTGAAACAGCGACATACAGGACGGGAGAAACTCCTTATGGTACGGTTGAGAGTATTACCGTTGCCGAGCAAGATAATGGATATATTCTTACTTTACATTATGCTGCTTCAGAAGATGACGAGGGTAATGTAATCCCTGCTTATACTTATGATGTAAAAGCAGCTGATTATACAGTAGCAGATGGTGTTTATACAGTTTATACCGGCTACTACTATGCAAAGAGTGAAGCTGAAATCGGTGTAAAACTTAAAGCTGGATGGAACCTGCGTTTCCTGAACCTTCCTTCAGAGTCAACATATACTTTCACTGAAGGTACTCTCCCTGAAAGCTATGCATTTGATAAATCAGAACTGACAGTAGGTGAGGACAGTACATTCTCAGACGGTCAGACAACCACTGGTACTATTGAGAATACAAATACCGACTATACAGTTAAATTCACTAACGAATTCACTTTAATCAATATTGAAGTAACAAAGAAGTGGGAAGACAATAACAATCAGGATGGCAAGAGACCTGAAACCGTTACTTTCGTCCTGTATAAAAACGGTGAAGCTACAGATAAAACTGTCGAACTTGATGGAACAACTGATGAAGCTACAACAGGTGATCGTGAAAACGCTGCTTGGAAAGTTCTGTTTGAAAATCTTCCTAAATATGAAAATGGTGAAGAAATCACTTGGACTGTAAAAGAATTATCTGCTGCTGAAGCACCTTTAGCTAATGGCGATTCATTTGATGATAATTATGTTGTGTCTTATGAAAATGAAGAAGACTTTGCTGTTGATGACGGTACAATTACCAACACTCATACACCAGAAAAGAGAAGCGTAACCATTACAAAGATCTGGGATGATGCTGAATATCAGACTGTTACCGGTTATTCTAGACCTTCAAGCATTGTTCTGACATTAAATGGTACAGATGATTCATCCCGTGATGCTACATTAACAGCTCGGAATGCTGATAGTTCAGACAGCAGCAGATGGTCTTATACATTCACAGATCTTCCAGTTTATGCTGCTGGTAAAGAGATTACATACACTGTCTCTGAAGAGCAGTTAGATGGTTACAATGAACCTGTAATCAATCAGACAGCTTTGACAGTTACAAATACTCCGACAAGAATTATTACTTATAACCCATTAGAACTGAAAATAATCAAAATTGATGCCAATACTGAACATGGTCTTGTTGGTGCTGTATTTACTCTGACAGACAGTACAGATAGTACTAAGACATGGTCATACACAACAGCAAGCGATGGTATTGTTATTATCACATTTGATCCTGATGAAGCCGCTTTACCTGGAAAGGGAACATTTACCCTGACAGAAACAACTGTTCCAACAGGTTATCAGCAGAATAATACAACTTGGAAGGTTGTTGTTGAAGAAGGCGAAGTAGTTTCAGTTACTCAAGTAGATGGTGTTTGGGACTGGTTACATGACCTTATCTTCGGTGATGAAACAGATTATGACCCAGAACTTGGTATCTTAACAGTTCCTAACACTCCAACAACTACTACAGTTAATGTAGAAAAGATTTGGGATGACGAGAGCAATAAGAACTCAACAAGACCGACAAGTGTTGTTTACCAGTTATATAAGAGAGTAAATGGTACTCCAAGTGCTGTAACAGGTAAGACCTTAACATTGAACGGATCTGGAAATACTTGGACCGGTTCATTCACTGACCTGCCTGCATATGAAGATGGATACGAAGTTACTTATTATATTAGAGAAATGAATGGTAGCGATCCTGTTTCAGATGGTGGATTATTACCAGGCCTGAATAACAGTAATTATGTAGCTTCATATTCAGATAATGAATTATCTATTACTAATAAGATGAATCCTATTACAGCCAGCTTCTCGGTAACAAAAGTTGTTTCTATACCAGAAGGACTGACTGGCGTTGATGAATGGGCATATGACATTACAGTTACAGCACAGAACGGAGCTCCGGTTGTTGCAACAATGACAGGTGAAGTCACCAACGATAATCCATCAATTACATTTGGACCATTTACATATACAGCAGCAGGCACATACACATACACAGTAACTGAGGAAGGCGATATCGATGGTATTACTAATGAAAATCCATCTTCTAAGACAGTTACAGTGACAGTTGTTGCTAACAGTGATGGAACATTAACTGCTACTGTAGATAATCCAATAACTACATTCACTAACGTATACAGTGTTGAACCTACAACAGTAGAGTTCCCAGTACAGAAGATCTTATCAGTACCAGAAGGACTGGATGGACCGGAGGAATGGGAATACACATTCACAGTAAGCGTAGGTGAAGGCGTTACAACAGCTCTGACAGGCACAGTAGATCAGGACAATGACACATACACATTTGGACCAATCACATACAGTAAGCCTGGCACATACACATACACAGTAACTGAGGAAGGCGATATTGATGGTGTAACCAACGATGCCGCAGCCGAAACTGGTAAGACAGTAACAGTTACAGTAGTAGACAATGGCGACGGTACATTAACAGCCACAGCTAGTTCAACAGAGGAGACTCCACTGTCATTCACTAACGTATACAGTGTTGAACCTGAAATCGTATCACCTGTATTCAACAAGGTTGTTGATAAGATGATACCTAATAAGGAATCAGTAGAATTCAAGTTCACTCTTGCTCCACAGGATGATGCACCAGCACCGGCTAACTTAACTGCTACAGTAACAGTAACAGCAGCTGGTAAGTACGCAATTAACTTCGGTACAATTGAATTTACTGAACCGGGTGAATACACTTATGTATTAACAGAAGATACATCAGTCAATGATCCAGGATGGACAACAACCAACAACCCTGTAACCATCACATTCACAGTAGTTGACGATCAGGATGGAACAATGAGTTGGACTGCAGATCCTGCAGATGCAATCATTACCAACACATTCGAAACAACTGTAATTGATGGTGAAAAGACTTGGGATGATTCTGAATATCTTGAATTAGAAGGATATGAGAGACCTGAAAGCATCACTGTAACCTTAACAGGTACAATTACAACTGATGAAGGTGAACAGACAGTTGGCAGTTACACTAAGACTGTCACTGCAGATGATGAATGGGCATACGAATTCAAGGATCTGCCGGTATACTACAACAATGTCAAGATTACTTACACTCTGACAGAAGATGCAGTAACTGGTTACACTCAGGAAATCAACGGTTATGATGTAATCAACACACCTGTTGATAAGATTGATGTAATTGATCCAGTAAGTCTGACAATCATCAAGACTGATGCCAATACTAATAACCCATTAAAGGATGCAATCTTCACAGTAGTAGATTCAGAAGGCAAGACAATCGGATCTTACACAACAGGTGAAGATGGAACTATTACAATCGAATTCACATATGCTGATCAGTACACAATGACAGAAACTGCACCAGAAGGCTATATAGCTGATCCAGGTACATGGACTATCATCGTAACTCAGTCAGGTGTTGATAAGGTTGAATACAACAATCCTAATGAAGGTTACTGGAACTGGTTCTATCATCTGATCCTCGATGAAGAAGCAGTATACAAGACTGGTTCATTCACAATTCCTAACCCACCAACAGAAACAGAATTAGAATTAGTTAAGGTTTGGGATGACGCATCTGATCAGGATGGCTTCAGACCAGAAGATGTAACATTCTATCTGTACAAGACAGTTGATGGTAAGGATACAAAGGTTCAGGAAATCAAGCTCACAGCTGAAAATGCTGATGAAGAAGATGCAAATACTTGGAAGATTGTCGTTGAAGGCTTACCTGAATACGAAGATAACTTCCCAGTAACTTACCATATCGTTGAAGTTAAGGCCGATGGCACTGAACTGAAAGACGGTGATCAGTTAGATGATAACTACACAGTCAAGTACGATTCAGAACTGAAGGCAACTAACAGCCATACTCCTGAAACAGTAGAAGTACCTGTTGAAAAGACATGGACTGGCGATGAAGAATTCAATGTCAGACCAGAAAGCATCAAGGTTGAATTAGTCGGTACAGTAACTGTAGACGGTAAGGAAGAAGAAGTATACAACGATATCCAGGAACTCAAGGAAGGCGAAGACGGCAAGTGGACTTACACTTGGACAGATCTTGATAAGCGTTTCGAGGGTCAGGAAATCAAGTACACAGCAATCGAACCAGAAGTACCTGCAGGTTACAAGAGTGTAATCACTGGTGACGCTACTGGTGGATACACAATCACTAACGAATTCACTCCGATCAGCTTCGACCCACCTGTAATCAAGAATGTCGATGGTGATAAAGACTTAGCAGATCCGAACGAACAGTTCACATTCAAGTTCGAAGGATTAGATGGCGCACCAATGCCAGAAGGTTCTGAAGGCAGTGTTAAGACTGTTACAATCCCTGCCGGCAAGGCTTATGAATTCGGTGATGTATATCTGGTAGAAACAGGTACATATACTTACGAAATCACTGAGGTTAACGAAGGTAAGGAAGGCTACACTTACGATGAGCAGAAGTACACTCTGATATTCGTAATCAGTGTTGATGAGAATAATGAGTTAGTATGCGATTTAACAATCAATGGTGAGGAAGCTAACCATAAGAACCTTGAACCTTCACAGTTCGAATTCGTCAACATTTACAGAGAAACTGTAGAAGTTGAAGTAGAAAAGATCTGGGACGACAATGAGAACGAAAGCGGCAACAGACCTGAAGAAATCGAAGTAACCTTATACGCAAACAATGAAGCTGTTGAAACAGTAACTCTGAATGAAGAGAACGGCTGGACATACAAGTGGGAAGGCTTAGCATTCTCTGATGAAGAATACGAAGAAATCAGCTACACTGTTAAGGAAGATGAAGTTCCTGAAGGATACACAATGAGCTTCTCACAGACAGGCTACAAGGTAACTATTACCAATACTGTCAATCCTCCTGAAACAGGCGACACTAACAACCTGAAGTTATGGGCTACATTAATGGCATTATCCATGACTAGCTCCGTAGCTCTGGCTGGTGTTGCTCTGAAGAGAAGAAAAGAAGACGAACTGTTCTAAGAACGGATTCTGAATTGAAAACGAAATAGAGCGCTTGCTTGGCAGGCGCTCTTTTCAATTCTGTCTTCTTTTACTTGATAAAAGGGGGTACAATATATATGAACATTTATGGAGGAATCATATATATGAAACTCAATTATAAAAGAACCTTTATCGTCGGTTTAGCGTTCTTATCTATCTGTGCCTTCTGGCAGGTATATGACAATGTCATACCTCTGATATTGAAGGAAACCTTCCACCTGAATGAAACCTTCGCTGGTGCCATCATGGCCGCAGATAACTTTCTGGCTTTATTCCTTTTGCCATTCTTTGGATCACTGTCTGATAAGACAGATACCAAAATTGGTAAGAGAATGCCGTATATTCTGTTTGGTACAGGATGTGCAGTCATATTAATGAACCTGCTGCCTATACTGGATAACTCATACTTCAATACGCCAAGTGCGTTCAAGGTCGTATCATTTGTTATCGTATTGGGATTACTGCTGGTAGCCATGGGCACATACCGTTCACCGGCTGTTGCCCTGATGCCGGATGTAACACCTAAGCCGTTAAGATCAAAAGCTAATGCCATAATAAACCTGATGGGTGCTGTAGGCGGTATGATCTATCTTGCTCTGGCAGCAATCCTTTACCCAAAGGCCAAGACTCTTAATGTCGAACATATCGACTATCAGATTCTCTTTGTCATTGTATCAGGAATCATGTTTGTAGCAGTGGCTTTACTGTTTTTGTTTGTCAAGGAACCAAAA
This sequence comes from Erysipelotrichaceae bacterium, assembly GCA_017405785.1. GTDB lineage: Bacteria > Bacillota_I > Bacilli_A > Erysipelotrichales > Erysipelotrichaceae > RUG521. The sequence goes on along the minus strand of JAFQZR010000019.1, from coordinate 6,428 downwards.
CTGGTTGAAGAAAACAGAATATTGGAAGAACAACATCCGGAATGGAATCTGGCGGAAGATGACGGATCAGGACATGAGGAATTACCTGCAGATGTAAAGAGATCACTTGGTTTCCTATTGGCTTCCATAGCTTTATGGTTCATTGGCTATAATGCCGTTACAACATGGTTTACGACTTATGTAAAGGTTGTAATGGGGGAGGGTTTAGGTGGAGCCAGTACCTGCTTATTAGTCGCTACAGCAGGCGCTATTCTGTCCTACATTCCTGTTGGTAATATAGCTTCCAAAATCGGCAGAAAAAAGACCATCATGGGAGGTACCATTCTGTTATCAGTGATGTTCTTCATGGGCTTTGTGCTTACCACAACGTTCAGTTCTATCAATCCTATCATGTTTGCTGCATTTGCTTTAGTAGGTATAGCCTGGGCGGCTATTAATGTTAACTCATTACCAATGGTTGTTGAAATGTGTAAGGGATCAGATATCGGTAAGTTCACCGGACTGTATTACACCGCCAGCATGGCTGCTCAGATCGTAACTCCTATCCTGGCAGGCACATTGATGAGACTTATCTCCTATAAGGTACTGTTCATTTATGCTTCCATATTCGTATTACTGTCATTTGTGACCATGACACAGGTCAAGCACGGTGACCAGAAAGTGGAAGCAAAGAAGGGTTTAGAAGCCTTTGAGAATATGGATGACTGATATAGTCATAACTAATTAAAAAGATAGATCAACCGGTACAAAATACCGGTTTTTCTTATGAAAAAGGGTAGTGAAATCAAAAAGAAAACATTTTCAAAGGCCTTGAGAGCAACTTCAAGGCAAATTTTCATTTTCTTTGAAACATAAAACAAAAGAAAATTTTTCGTGATTTTTCTTTGTGAAATCGGTAATTTTATGGGAAAAGTGTCGATAACTCACTTTCAAAATAGGATTAGTATGCTACAATAAATTTGGGTTTTTTTGTGTGTGAACACAAAGCAATAATACCTGAGAGTAACTCCAAGGGTGTTTTTGCTGACATAAACCACAATATTCAGGCAGATATAAACGATGAAAATCTGCCGTACATACACTCATTGTTTTAGAGGGAAAGGAGTGCGCGCATGTACAAGGTATTGAAGAAAGCCTTAATCGTGTTTGTCACAGTATTCCTCATGATGACATCCATGTCCTGGGATGGAATCAGAGTAATAGCTGAAGAAAACGATAACGGCATTGAACTGATTGACGATACCCCAGACGCCATCATAGAAGTAGATCCTGGCGACACAGAAAACGATGACGGCAACCAGGAAGTTGAAGTCATCGAAGTAAACGAGGGAACTCAATCAGAACAGAACGAGGTTGTTACACCGGTTCAATCTGGTGAAAACTCAGAAACAGGAGAGAATAAAGCTCCGGTTACTGAAGTTAATGAACAGCCTGGTGAAGTCGTAGAAAACAAAGATCCTGATAATCAGGAACCAGTAGTAGAGGTAAAGGCACCAATTGGTGGCGATCCTGTAAAAGCTGGTGAAGAAGAAACCATAACGGTAACATTCAACCCTACAACAGATCCAAATGAACCATTAGCACCTATTACCATTGAGGTAAATACAGGTGAAACTATTGGAAACAAGTTACCCACTATTGATGAAATTCCTGGCTATATCACTAAATGGGTTATAAGCGGTACAGATCCTGAAATAGTTGTTACTGCAGATACAGTAGTTACTGAACCGTTTACCGCAGTTGTAGGTAAGGATAAAATCATTTATACTGTTACCTTTTTAAATGAAGACGGTACAACTCTTAAAACAGTAGATGTGAGTATAGATGAGGGTTATGCTGTAGACGATAATGATTACCCAGAAGTTCCAGAAAAAACTAATAAAGTTGGTAAATGGGTACTTCAGGGAACAGAGACAGAATTCCCAGTTGGAACAGTTGTTTCTGCAGATACTTTTGTAGAGCCTGCGTATGAGCAGAATATTTTTACAGTAAACTTTGTTGTGCAGAAAGATCCTGAGCAGAATTCACAGTTAACTACTGCAAATGGAACCACCATTACTTTACCTTCTAACCCTATTATCGCTGGTGAAACATTCGTAGGATGGTTTACTGAACCTGATGGAAAGGGTACAGAGTACACTGCATCATCAACAGTTAATCAGGACTTAACTCTTTATGCTTACTTTGAAGGACAGGTAACAGTTAAGTTCTTGGTAAAGGATGATGATGGAAATATTATCAGTGAAAAGTCACAGTATTTCGTTGACCTTTCAGTAGGTGACCAGATTACAACATTACCTGATGATCCATTTATCGAAGGAAAGGTATTTGATCATTGGGAGCATGAAACTGCTCATACTGAAGTAAAAGTGGGAACAATAGTTACTGAATCATTCAATGCAGTAGCTGTATTCAAGGTTATTGATACTTATGAACTCACAGTTAATTACTTTTATAAGAATGAAGATGGTGAAAGAATAGGTGTTGGAACTCAGGTCTTTGACTTGGTTGAAGCAGACTTCCCATATACTGTAACTGCACCGGGATATACAATAGCTACACAAGTAACTGATGAACCAACATATTATCCAAGCCAACCAACTATCACTGTTACAAAAGACCAGTTTACTAAAGACAATGACGGAATATACACTCTCGAAGTAGAAGACGAATATGTAGCAGCTGATGCTGAATATAAGGTTGGACATTATCTTGAACCATTAAGTGGATCAGAATATGAACTAATTGAAACAGTTGATAAAGTTGGTGTAAAGAACTCAAAAGTTACACCAGATATCAACAGTTATGCTTTTGCAAATTATGAAAGACGTGATGAGAACGTAACCATTACTGGAAATGCTTCTCAGGAATTAAAGGTTTACTATACTCGCAGAGACTTTACTCTTTCATATAATGTTAATGGTGGAGAGTATATAGATGCAGTAACTGCTCCTTATGGAACACAAGTTACATTACCAACTACAGCAACACGTACGGGTTATACATTTGGTGGTTGGTATAAAGACTCTGATTGCACTCAAGAAGCAGGTACTAGTATTACTCTTGAAGATAACACCACACTTTATGCAAAGTGGAATCCAGATCAGAGTGAATATAAGATCGTTTATATGATAGAAAATGCAAACGATGATGGATATTCATATCTGGCTACAGTTACAAAGACTGAACCGACGGGTAATACAGTAACAATGACTGCTCAGACAGCTGGTGCAAATGGAACAAGACCAAGTGAATTAGATACAACAAATTTCACATTCAAGGATTCTACAACAGAAACAGTTAAGGCAGATGGAACAACAGTAGTAATTGTTAGGTACAGCCGTAATGTCTATACCATTACTTGGGAAGGAAGCGGTTATGAATTGAATAACCAAGGCCAGCCTCGTTGGCGTACCGGAAGAGGTAATGCTACTTTAACAGCAAAGTATGGCGCAGATATTAGTGCACAGTGGACAGCTACTTTCAATACGCCACATCCTAACTGGGCATGGAACTTTTCAACAACTAATAACGATGAAAAATTCACTAGTCTGGATATCATGCCATCTGGTAATAAGACAGTTTATCATTGGTATTACAGCACTACTAAGACTCAGTTTTTAAACTATTGGTTTGAAAACTATGATGGGACTCAGACTAAAACATATAATGGTCATACATATGGGTTGTTTAAGAGTGTAACTGTACACTATAACTATCTGTATGATACTGATTATCCTGATTATGCTGGTTATACAAAAGGTGGTTGGGTAAGATCAGATAATGCAAGACATTTGACTGATAGCACACCAAGTGGATCAATGACTGCAGATTTCTATTACAATGCATTGCAGTATCCATTAACCTTCTATGATTATGACGGAAGTTTGATCAGTACCACGCAAGTTACACTCAACGCCAATATATATAACAATATCACTGAAGCAATCCCTGAAGCACCAATGGAAGGCGCAACATGGTTAGGTTGGTTTACTGATGCAGAACACGAGAATGCGTACACCTATAATCAGAATACAAAGATGCCTACAGGTCTTGTGCTTTATGGAGATTTCCAGTTCCCAACACGTACTGTAACATTTGACATGCAGGGTGGAACATGGACTGAAACTGACACAGAAACATACAGCCAGAGTGGTGCAAATTATACCCAGACAGATGAATATGGATTCTATGCAACAAAACCATCTGACCCTACAAAAGCTCACTATACCTTCCAGGGTTGGTTCACTGCTGCTGACGAAACTGGTTCTCCGTATGACTGGAATAAACCAGTTGAAGAAGACATTACCCTCTATGCTCATTGGACTCAGGATACAATCAGTTACATAGTCCATTACTACGAACAAGGTACAACAACCAAGGTTACAGAGGACAAAGTAGTTTCTAATCCTGATTTCAGAGAAGGACAAGAGATTACGGAAAATGCTCCTACAGTTGCCGGACATGTTTCAGATAAGGCTTATGTAACAATTGAGTTATCCTTTGATGAAGAAGAGAATACAATTATTTTCTATTACTATACAATTCCAGATGAGATTACATATACAGTAAACTATGTGTTAAAAGATTATCCGGAAATCAAGGTAGCAGAATCTAAGACGGTTACAGTTTCTGGCTCAACAACTAATGCTATGGAGATGGCTGTTGAAGTCGATTCAGACTATCTTGCAACACAAACATCTGATAGTAATATTCTTGGACAGCATTATAAACCGACAGAAACCTCTAAAGAATTACAGCTTGCTTTGGATAACAACGTAATAACTTTTGAATATATCCCATATACAACAACAAAAATTACAGTCAACTATTTTGACATGGATGGGAATGAGATTGAGGCAACAGATGTTACGTATGTTGAAAAGGGCGATACATTCACAGTACAGAATAAAGCTCCTGAGGGGTTTGTTTATCATCATGCATATCTTGATGGAACAACAACTGCTCCTCAGTCAACATACCAGATAACTGGTAACGAAGGCAATTTGGTAATTAACATCTATTACCAGAAAAAACTGATTATTATTGCTAACAACAAAGCAAAAACGTATGATGGTCAGGCATTATTAAGTAATGGATTAGGTGATGCTACAGTAACTGGCCTTGCTCGTAATGATACATTAACTTCTGTCCAGTTTGATGGGTCACAAACAAATGCTGGAACCAGTGCAACAACACCAAAGAATGCTGTTATCACATTAGGGACAACTAATACTACTGCACCTGAAGATTATTACAGTATCATTTATGTTCCAGGTTCATTAACAGTTAAGCCGGTCAGTGTATACATCAGTATTGCTGCTGACCAGTGGAACACACACTCTGGTAGTACAGGTGGTCCTAACTACTATACAGGACAGACGTTCAACGTAGGTTTCACAAATACAGGAAAACAACAGTTCAACGATATAGCTGGTAGATCTGCTTATATTAGTATTACAAGTGGACAGCGCGAATTGTTCAAAGAAACTTATGGAGACGCAATTTGGAATGCTTTATATGGACAAAATGGTGCTTTGATTTCTGAAAAAGATGCAGGCACTTACACAGTCAGCGGTGATCAACAGAAAGCTATAATATACGAGAATTGTGAAGCAATGATGTCTGATCCTAACTACTCAATTACATTGTATGCCCGTGACAGCTTCCTGAAGATTGAACCATTACCATTAGCTATTACTACACCATCTGCTGAAAAGGTCTATGATGGCATAGCACTGACAAAAGAAGAAGGCGCTACATTAGATCACAGTTATTGGACAGCCAATATTGGTGGAGAGTGGACAGCAGCCACAACAGCAGAGCCTGGTGAAGTCACTCTTGGAACAGGCGATAAGATTACATTCACAATTGTTGGTAGCCAGACAGAGGTTGGCCAGAGTTTAAATGACTACGAAATTGATTGGGGAACAACAAATTCTGCCAACTATACTGTTAGCCATACTTTTGGCACTTTAAAGGTCAATGCTGGTTCACTTGTAGTGACAATAAATGATGTTGAAAAGGAATACAATGGCTCTGAACAAGTAGGACGTTCATTTGTTGCAACAGTAACAGGTACTGGCGAGACAATCAGCACAGATGATTACACAATTGCAGGTCTTGGCAAGGGTGATGTATTAACAATCACATACACTCCAGCTAAAGGAACCAATGCTGGTACTTATACTGGTGAGTTTGCTACCACATACACAATAGTTAATGCAAATGAAGATGATGTAACTGGTAACTATTCTACACAGACATTCAATCCTGGTAAGTTGATAATCAACAAGGCCACTCTGACAATCAACATCGAAGGTGATAAGAAAGAGTACACTTATGACGGAACAGCCAAGACAGCAGAAGGCTACACAGCCACAAGCGAAAGCAGTCTGTTTGATGAGAGTAAGATCGTCTTCACAGGC
>JAFQZR010000018.1 GCA_017405785.1 Erysipelotrichaceae bacterium | reverse complement strand
CTTTATCAACCAATACGTAAAATACTATAACTATCACAGACCTATGTACAAGCTGCATTATAAAAGCCCCGCCGAGTTTACTCTCGATCAGGGCTTCAATTTGACTTTTTAAACCTGTCTACTTTTCGTTGACAAGTTCATTCCAAAGCTGACCTTTTTATATGTGTTTTTATACTATCGCCAGCATCCACAGCCCGATATAGAATGTTATTCCATTAGCGAATAAGGCATATAACCATGACTTGATCTTGCTGCCGGACAGTCTGCCGTGATAACTGATGCCTTCAATGATGAAGATCACAATCTCCATAGGTACCATCAGGATCAGGGCTGTCAGTAAGCCGCCATATATATCTGTAACGGTCACACCTAAGTTCAGCAGTAACTGGGTAATTATATTGGTTATCACGATACGCTTGATTTCAGGTTTGCTGCGGTAACCGAAAATGAATCCGATGATCAGTTCGACCAGGATCGTTGCAGCCATACGTAATAACATCTTGCCGAAAGCAGCCAGATAATTGAATGATTCCTGAACTTCTACCTTATTATCCTTGATCCTGCAGGTATAATATGCTTCGAAAGTTTCCTTTTTCATTCCTTCGCCTTCAATGATCCTGCCATCAGGTAACAGAACAACAACCTTAAAGTCCTCAGGAGCATAGTAACTCCAGCTGAATACATTATCCTCTTTCGTTATCTTCTTTGTTACTCCCCAGAAACAGAAATTATCACTGGCCTTATAGGCAAAAAACTGATCCTGTACTTCGTCAGGAACACCGCGCCCATAACTTTCCTTTACATCATTGATAGAACCATTTGGTCCATAGGTACCAGGCAGAGAAAAAACTGACACATAATAGACCTGGTCATCAAGACCTTCAAACTTCAGTTCAATAGAAGGTTTCGGTCCCATGTCCGCATATGTCTTCTGAGCAAACAACGGCAGTATCAGAGTTAAGATGATTGCTATAACTGTTAATTTTCTTTTCATATACCCATTATATACCATATTAAGGCATTTTCCAGCAGACAAAGAAGAGCTTCCGACAGGAAGCCCTTCTGATTATTGGTTTCTAATTACTTTTCCAGGTTGTAGAAAGTCTTCTTGCCAGGATACTGAGCAACTTCACCAAGTTCGTCTTCAATTCTCATTAACTGGTTGTACTTGGCAATACGGTCAGTACGTGACATTGAACCGGTCTTGATCTGGCCAGCGTTAGTGCCTACTACCAGGTCAGCGATTGTGGTGTCTTCTGTTTCACCTGATCTGTGTGATACGACTGCTGTCCAGCCGGCCTTCTTAGCCATTTCGATAGCGTCTAATGTCTCAGTGATTGTACCGATCTGGTTAACCTTGATTAATACAGAATTAGCAGCACCGAGTTCAATACCCTTCTTGATGTAAGTGGTATTTGTAACGAACAGGTCGTCACCGACTAACTGGATCTTATCGCCTAAAGCCTTGTTCAGTCTTACCCAGCCATCCCAGTCGTTTTCAGCTAAGCCGTCTTCCATGGAAATCAGAGGATACTTTTCAGCCCACTTGACATACATGTCAATCATTTCATCGGAAGTCTTGTCGCCTTCGCCTGATCTTGTCAGTTCGTAAACGTTCTTTTCTGCATTGAAGAATTCAGATGCTGCAGCGTCCATAGCGAAGCAGATGTCTTCACCCAGCTTGTAGCCGGCCTTTTCAACAGCTTCAACCATTAAGGCTAACGGACCTTCGTTACCTAATGTTTCTAATGGTCCCTTACCGCCAGGAACACATGAAGGAGCATAACCGCCTTCATCACCTACTGCGGTGTTATATCCGTATTTCTTTAAAACGCTCTTCAGGTTGTGGAATACTTCAGCACCCATTCTGACAGCTTCAGCAACACTCTTGGCACCAACTGGCATGATCATATATTCCTGACAGTCAGCAGCGCTGTCGGCATGCTTACCACCATTTAATACGTTCATCATTGGGACAGGTAATACCTTGGCATTTGAACCGCCGAAATACTTGTATAAAGGCATTCCGTAGAAATCAGCTGCTGCTCTTGCGCAAGCCATTGAGATACCTAAGATGGCGTTAGCACCTAATTTTGACTTGTCAGGTGTTCCGTCCATTTCGATCATGGTCTTGTCGATCAGAGTCTGGTCAGTTACATCGAAGCCGATCAGAGCCGGAGCCAGGATCTCATTAACATTGGCTACAGCCTTTAATGTGCCCTTGCCTAAGAAACGCTTCTTATCGCCGTCTCTTAACTCTAAAGCTTCTCTTTCACCAGTTGAAGCGCCTGATGGTACGATGGCTCTGCCGAAAGCACCGGATTCAGTTGTTACTTCTACTTCAACAGTTGGGTTACCACGTGAGTCTAATACTTCACGAGCGTAAACATCAATAATACATGGCATAAATTTCAGCCCTCCCTTTTATTTCCTTCCTTAATATAATAACATAAACGGCCTGTTTTAGCACCCTTTTTCGCTTGCTTCTTTAACAATCTCACCGATTGTCGGATGTGGGTGAACAGTAGAGACAATATCCATCAGGGTACCGTCTTTTTTCATGATTACACTGATTTCATTTATCATTTCACTACTGCTTTCAGCGATCATCTGGCAGCCCAGGATCTTTTTATCTTCCTTACGGTAATAAATGATTACAGTGCCTTCACCTTTCTGGGAAAGCAGTGCTTTTCCATTGGCACCGACATTGTATGATACACTTTCATACTCGATGCCCTTATCCTGCAATTCCTTTTCACTTAAGCCAACCATGGAGATGACCGGTGAAACGAAGATGCAGGCTGGAATGACAGAATAATCAGCCTTTACATCATAGCCCAGAATGTTTTCAACAGCCACGGATCCCTGATAAGTGGCAACATGCGCCAGCTGCTTGATTCCGGTTACATCACCGATGGCATAGATGTTTTCAACGTTGGTACGCAGCTGTCCGTCTACAGGAATTCTGTTTCTTTCCCTGATAACACCGGCAGCTTCCAGTCCGATGTCATCAATGTTATTCTTACGGCCTGCTGCCGCCAGACATTTATCAAACGGCAGTTCTTCCTGTCTGTCCTTATAAGTGTAGATGATTCTGTCCTTTTCAATCCGCTCTACTCTGGCAGATGTGATGACCTTAATGCCTAACTTCTTTATGCTGCGGTTGAGCCATTTCAGTATTGAGGCATCAACACCCGGCAGAATCGAAGGCATCATTTCAACAACAGTGACTTTCCTGCCCAGCTGGCCAAGTACAAAAGCCAGTTCCATGCCGATGACACCACCGCCTATAATAGCCCAATTCTCATCCTCCAGCTGTTCCATGGCCAGAAACTGATCGCTGTTGATGGTGTTTTCAATTCCCTTTACCGGTAAAACCAGCGGAGATGAACCGGTTGCCAGGATGATATCCTTACCTCTGACACATTCCTCACCTACTTCAATGGTATGGGCGTCTTTCAGACGTCCGTAACCCTGACGGCAGACTACACCGGCTTTCTTAAGCATCATTTCCACATTGCTTCTGAGCTTGGCAACAATACTGTTCTTATACTGAGCCAGTACACTGTAATCAAAAGTCACGTTTTCTGCCTTTATACCCAGTACTTCCAGATCAGCCAGTTCATGCAGTTTCTCACTGCCGTGTAATAAGGCCTTGGTAGGTATGCATCCGCGGTTAAGACAGGTTCCCCCTGTTTCACCCTTTTCGATCAGACAGACGGAAAGGTCATTCTTACGGCATTTCAGGGCTGTTTCATAACCGCCCGGTCCGGCTCCAAGAATGACAACATCAAAATCATATTCACTCATAGATAAGTTACCTCTATTCATATTATAATGTATGTTAAGTATTGAATTAAAGCCTGCCGGTTGCGAAACGGCACAAAATGGTTTATGATACAACGGTATCAAGGGAGTAATTTATGGCAACTGAAAGAAAAAGAGGAGACAGAAAAGACGGAAAGCGTGTCATCAGCAGTGACCCGATGCAGACATTCATGCCGTTCATCATGGGCGACAGAACTGATAATGAAGCCCTGCTGAACGCTACTTTCGACATGACAGCCGTCGTTAATTATTTAAAGAAAAAGAATGACCGGAACCCACAGTTCAGATATACCATTTTCCATGTGGTAATTGCGGCTCTGGCCAAAACCATATATCTGAGACCGCGCATGAACATCTTCATTGCCGGCCACAGACAGTATCAGAGAGATGAAATATCCTTCTGCTTTACAGCCAAGAATAAAATGGCTGACAATGCCGGTGAATTCGTCATGTATTTAGTGGCAGAAGACGGCAGCAATCTGGTTGAACAGATCCATGACAAGATCTGTACGGAAGTATACAAGACCAGAAGCGAAAGCGAAAAAGGCAATCAGTCCAATGATACCAACAAGATGATGGCTATCTTCAACAGGATCCCTCGTCCTGTTCTGAGATTTGTCATCAGAGTCCTCAACTGGCTCAATTACCATGACATCATGCCGGAAGCCATCCGCAGTGTTGACCCATACCGTGCAACGGTATTCATTTCCAACCTGGGAAGCATCAAGCTGGAAGCCAGTTATCACCACCTGATCAACTGGTCCCTGAACTCCATCTTCGTTCTGGCCAACAGAATGCATAAGATGCCGTTCTTCAATGATGACGGAACCTATGAAATGAAAGACGGCATGAGCTTTGGCTTCACCATTGACGAAAGAATCGCTGACGGTTTCTATTTCGGCAAGAGCCTGTCACTGTTCAAAAACATCCTGGCTCATCCGGAGATCCTGGATGACAAGCTGTCTGACCCAATTGACAAGTATATCGAAAAGGAAGACTGGTACGAATAATGGAAATCAGAGAACTTTTCCTCGATGACGAAATAACAGCTCAATTGATTAAGATGTCCCAGGACTGGGAAGCTGAGAACAATGTCTACGGTTATGTAGCCAATTCAATTGAACACCTGGAAGGAAGAACCATCTTCGGTGCCTATAACAATAACAAGTTAGTAGGCTACATCTTCGGCAAACCGGAAACCCAGGAAAAGACAAACGCTCTCATTTCCGAAGGTACAGTCTATTTCGAAGTGGAAGAGCTTTATGTCTCTAAGTATTACCGCAATCAGGGATTCGGAAAAGCGCTGTTTGCTGCCATGCAGGAAAGAGTAAAGGAAACAGGAATTGAATACATCTTCCTGACATCCGCAAATAAGGATTCCAGACAGATAATGAACTTCTATCTCAATGAAGTTGGAATGAACACTCAATACGCTGTATTCTTCAAGAAGATCTGACACAGGATCTTCTTTTTTTACGCACCAAAAAAGAGTCACGCGACTCTTTTTTCTAAATAATTACTATGTTTCTGAAACCTTTCTGCTGAGCTAAAGCTTTCAGTTCATTCATGTACTCTTCAGTAGGTTCCTTGAAATCACGGTACTGCTGGCGGACACCGAAATGGCGGTATTTTATCAGCTTGTAACGGATATCCTTCTTTTCCAGATAAGGCTTAAGGATGTCACCCACTATTGTGATTGTTTTTTCGTTTTCCAGTGAACCCGGTATGCATACTGTTCTGATTTCTTCCAGTTTATCGATAGAAGCCAAGTACTCCAGGTTTTCCAGAACGATGTCAATGCTGTGACCAGTCAGCCACTGATGTCTTTCCTCATTATCAGCTTTAACATCCAGCATGACACCATCCGATACTTCCAGCAGTTCAGGATGATTCTTGAAATCATATGAACCGTTAGAATCCAGCAATGCTGTCAGTCCATGCTTTTTCGCAATCGCAAACAGTTCTCTGACCACATCAGCCTGAAGTGTGCATTCCCCTCCTGATACCGTAATGCCGCGGATGAAAGGAATATTGCCTTCGATCTGTTCCCAAATCTCCTCAGCACTCATGTATTTGATCTTCGGGGAAGCATTATTCTGACAGGTCTTTATGCAGGTATCACACCGGCAGCACTTCTTATCATCCCATACTACCTTCCCGTCCTTAAAGCTTAAGGCTCCCACAGGACAGGTTTCAACACACGCACCGCAGTTGATGCACATGTTAATGGTTTCAGGATTGTGACAGTAACGGCAGTTGAAGTTACAGGACTGAAAGAAAATTGCGGTTCTGTTTCCCGGACCGTCTACCACACTGCTTGGTATGATCTTATTGACCGGTGCCTTAATCATTAAAGCTCCTGACTTTCTTTTCTGTCATATGTCTGGCCGGTGTCTTATCGACAACCAGGACAACAGAGTCATTGGCTACAACTTCACCTTTTTTCAGTTTTTCAACTTCGGAACGCTTCATAAGATAACCGGTAACACGGATGAGGTCTCCGCTTCCCAGATATGTTGACATGTATTTGACACCAACTTTGAAGCCGCCCTTGAAGATATCAAGCAGTGCATCAAGGTTTCTGAAAGCTGTCTCATCAAACGGGAAAATGTCGCCGACACCTGACGGGAAGAAATGATGATATAATCCGCAGTTCTTCAGGTGTTCGTACAGTTCAGGTTCATCACCGTAGGCGATTCTGGTACCGGCGGAGTTGCCTTCGTCATCATCAGCACCTACCTGTGCATGCATTACGAAGTGATGATTATATGAATATGGACAATAGTGTTCACTTACAGCCTTATCAATTGTTTCCAGGATCTTTACGCCAAGCTGATCGGCTTCCTTGTCGTGCCCCATGCGGCCTTCCTTGCCGTCTTTTTTCATCAGGTTGTTGACACATTCGCATAAGCCAACCATGCCAAACAGTCCGACAAAGCGGTCAGCATGAACAAATCCTTCTTTGACCATCCAGTCTGAATCAAAGAATGCGCGGTTTTCAACGACGTTTCTGATCTTGGCATCCATGAATTTCAGCTGCGTGTCAATGCATAAAGGCAGTCTGTTCTCAAAGAAATCCCTGGAGTTCTCACAGTGTTCAGAAATAGTACCTAATCTTAATCTTGTCAGGGTAAAGGCACCGCCACCTTCCAGTAAGCCGTTATAACATGATGCGATACCGTAGTTTTCACCGACTCTTTCTCTGTAGAAACTGTCCAGGGCAAAGGCCGGATTGGCGCATTTCAATGCGCTGTTAAGAGCCTTCTTGGCAAATTCATCAGGTGTTACTTCCGGATCATAACGCAGGGACATGTTTGGTGTGATGTTCTGCAGCTCAGGCCGTAATTCCAGAATGATATTGCCGGTAACGGTCTCTTCAGGGCCCAGGTTGGCCTGAACAAAGCTGTCGGACATGGTTCTGTCAATACTGATAAGGAACCATCTGATGATCTCCTTGGCCTTTTCGTATTCTTCCTTGACAACGAACTGTTCCAGCAGTATATCCAGTCTGCCCAGATATACCGGGAATCTGTCGATGGAATGAGCATTATGGTAGAAAATCAGTAAGGAATTTACTGCTTCCAGAAGAGTCTTTGGCGGATCAAGTCTTAAGAACTGAGATCCTTCTTTAATGAACTTTTCATAATCAGGGAGTATGTATCTCGGGCACTTTGGTCCATGACCTTCACCAAGGTCATTTATTTCCCTGCTGTCCTGCAGAATATAGAATTCCTCCGGTGTTCCCTTAGGATAATCCAGCAGGTTTTCAGCATATTTGGCTAAAGCGTCAGTTCTCTGCCAGTATGTCAGCTGTCTGTCATTCATGATCTTTTCGATTTCTCTCTGATATTTCTTCATATTGCCCATTCTCCTTTTTAATAAACTGTCTCTTTTAATTATATACTGACATTCCTGAATTTAGTTCATCATAGCCTGAAAAAACGCAGGAACATTCATAATTAAACAGTTTTATTTATTCTTTCCAGAATCGTTCTTTTCTCTTTTTCTTCTGTTGTTTTCCTGTCTGGTCTTAAGTCTTTCACTTTTGTGAGTTGAATATGAAAATGATCCCAGTTTTTCACCCAGGGCAAAGTATTCGCCATGGCTGTAGGCGACAAGGTCAGCCTTGTTGAGATCAAGCCTGCCCTTTTCATCGATGATGCTTTCATCCACTGATGTGCATACTACCTCAGCAATGAACATGTCATGGGAACCCAGTTCAATGATATCCCTGACCTTGCACTCAAGACATACCGGACTTTCGGCGATGCTAGGTGCCTTCACCATTTGTGAGTCCATTCTGCTGAGATGCAGATCGCCGAACAGATTAAATTTATCAATGTTTCTTCCTGACTTTATGCCGACATAATCAGCAGCCTTAACCAGATTACGGCTGGTCAGATTCATGACAAACTCTCCGGAATGAACGATCATGTCATGTGAATATCTGCTTTTTCTTATTGATACGAAAACCATGACCGGATCTGAACATATTGTCCCTGCCCAGGCAGCTGTCATGATGTTTTCCTTACCATCGGTATCTCTGCAGCTTATCATGACGCATGGTACCGGATTAAGCAGGTTTGATGGTTTCCAATACTGTCTTTTCATATTGATCACTCTCCCTTATAAACATACAGAGCCAGTATAACACCGGCTCTGCATGTATCTAGCAAATTTTTAATAGACTATTTTACAGCGTTGATGATTTCAACAAATGAATCAACCTTCAGGCTGGCACCGCCGATTAAGGCACCGTCGATGTCCTTTTCTGCCAGGTATTCAGCAATGTTGGTCGGCTTTACGCTTCCGCCATACTGGATTCTGACCTTTTCAGCAGCCTTTTCACCGAAAAGCTGTCTTACTTCGTCTCTGACGATTGCGCAGGTATCTTCAGCGATTTCCTTGGTTGCGCTCTTGCCTGTGCCGATAGCCCAGATTGGCTCATAAGCGATTACCATTGAAGCAACCTGCTTAGCTGTCAAGCCTTCCAGACCGGCCTTGATCTGGCCTCTTACCCATTCTTCAGTCTTGCCGGCTTCGAATGTTTCCAGAGACTCGCCGCAGCACATGATTGGTGTGATGCCTGCTTCAAATAAGGCTTTTACCTTCTTATTTACGGTTTCATCAGTTTCGCCGAACATCTGTCTTCTTTCAGAGTGTCCGATAATGCACCACTGTAAGCCGATTTCCTTTAGCATTGGAATGCTGACTTCACCGGTGAAGGCACCGCTTTCTGCGAAGTGGCAGTTTTCAGCAGCTACGATCAGGTTCTTGGCATCCTTGATGGAGCTCTGTAAGGCGATGAAGCTTGTTGCTACACCGAATACGGCACCGTCATGAACAGCCGGATCAACTGCAGCGATGAATTCCTCTGCTTCTGCGATGGTCTTGTTCATCTTCCAGTTGCCGACGATGACAGGCTTTCTGCCTACTTCGTCAATTACGTCAACACCAGGTAATCCCTTGCCTTCCAAGAATTCAAGAGAAGCACCGCCGCCAGTGGAAACATGGCTTACCTTGTCAGCGTAACCTAACTGCTTGATGGCTGCAGCGCTGTCGCCGCCGCCGATAATGGTTGTTCCTTCTGTTTCAGCTAAGGCAGCTGCTACAGCGTTTGTACCCTTTGCTAAGACAGGGTTCTCGAATACGCCCATTGGTCCGTTCCAGACAACTGTTTTGGCATTCTTGACTTCTTCTGCGAATAAGGCAGCAGTCTTTTCACCGATATCCAGACCCATCATGTCAGCCGGGATCTCCTTGGAATCAACAGTAACTGTTTCGATTACCGCATCGATTGGGTTAGGGAATTCCTTAGCGCATACGGTATCGATTGGTAACAGGATCTTCTTGCCGAGCTTTTCTGCCTTTTCCAGCATGCTCTTGCAGTAGTCTAACTTCTCCAGGTCAACCAGTGAAGTACCTACTTCATAACCCTGAGCCTTTAAGAATGTGTATGCCATGCCGCCGCCGATGATCAGTGTATCGCACTTTTCCAGCAGGTTGTCAATAACGTTGAGCTTATCAGCAACCTTGGCACCCCCTAAGATACCAACGAATGGTCTTACCGGATTTTCAACAGCGTCGCCTAAGAACTTCAGTTCCTTTTCAATCAGGAAGCCTACTGCACTTGGCAGGATTTCAGCTACGCCTACTGTTGAAGCATGAGCTCTGTGTACTGAACCGAAAGCATCTGATACATATAAGTCAGCCAGTGATGCCCAGTATTCAGCCAGTTCAGCATTATTCTTGCTTTCGCCCTTTTCATAACGGGTGTTCTGCATTAAGACAACGTTACCTTCTTCAAGTTCAGCTACTGCCTTTTCCAGAGCCTCGCCTCTTGTAGCGTCAACGAATGTAACCTTGGCATTCGGCAGGTATTCCTGTAATTTGGCAGCTACAGGTGCCATGTTGTTCTTGGCCTTGTCTGCGGCAGTCTTTTCAGGATCCTTATGATCGACCTTACCTAAGTGTGAGAACAGGATGACCTTTGCACCGTGTTCCAGCAAGTACTTGATAGTTGGTAAAGCAGCCACGATTCTGTTATCGTCAGTGATGACATCTCCCTTGTGAGGAACGTTGAAATCTACTCTGACGAGGACCTTTTTACCCTTAACATCTAAATCTCTAACAGTTCTTTTTGCCATAAATTTCCTCCAAAATTTCCGTTATGATTATAACATATTTCAGCCTTTACTTATACAGTTATAGCTTACTTTTGTTTAAGATATATTGACAGGACCATGATGTCCGCCGGATTGACCCCGGATATGCGGGAAGCCTGCCCGATGGTCAGCGGTCTGACCTTGTTGAGCTTCTGTCTGGCTTCCAATGAAAGATGTTCCAGTGTGTTATAGTCAAGGTCCTCGGGAAGTTTCACTGCCTCCATTTTCTGCATGTTGGCGGCTTCCTTGCGGGCCTTGTTGATGTAGCCTTCATACTTGACTTCAATATCCAGCTGCCGGCAGATCTCATCATCAATTTCCAGATGCTGAGTCTCAGCCAGCTTTTTCATTTCCACATGAGGTCTTTTCAGCACTTCGGCAATACTGCCGGAAGTGTTATCAGGATATCCCAGTGATACCATATATTCCTTCAGTTCCGGAGTATTGATGATCTTTGTTTCCCTGACCATCTCATGTGCCTTACTGAGTCTGTCCATCTTGTCCAGATATTTCTGATATCTTTCGTCGGAAATAAGACCGTAGTAATGACCGTATTCCGTCATTCTCTGGTCGGCGTTGTCATGTCTCATCAGCAGGCGGTATTCCGCTCTGGATGTCAGCAGTCTGTAAGGTTCTAAAGTGCCTTTGGTGACCAGGTCATCTATCATGACACCGATATAGGCCTCATCTCTCCTTAAAACCAGAGGTTTAAGCCCCTTAAGCTTGCTGACGGCATTGATGCCGGCAATGATTCCCTGCCCGGCGGCTTCTTCATAACCGCTGGTACCGTTGATCTGACCGGCACAGAACAGATTCTCAATGCTCTTAAGTTCCAGTGTCGGCTTCAATTGCAGCGGGTCAATGGCATCATATTCTATCGCATACGCGTATTTGTCAATGACACAGTCCTTAAAGCCCGGAAGCGTTCTTAACATCCGGTCCTGCACATCATACGGCATGGATGTTGAGAAGCCCTGAACATAAGTAGTGTCCATGCTCAGGCTTTCCGGTTCCAGGAATAACTGGTGTCTTTCCTTATCCGCAAAACGGACAAGCTTGTCTTCAATGCTCGGACAGTAACGCGGTCCCACACCCTTAACCACACCGGAATACATGCTTGACTTGTTCAGATTCCGGCGGATAATTCCGTGTGTCTTCTCGTTGGTGTATATCAGATGGCATGATATCTGCTGGTCAAGCGGCAGAACATGCTCGGTTTCATAGCTGAAGGAAACATCATCATTGGTTCCCGGTTCCAGCCGTCCCTGTGAGAAATCAATGGAGTTGGTCTTTATTCTGGCCGGGGTTCCGGTCTTCAGACGGAACGTCTTAATACCCAGTTTTCTCAGTGATTCAGACAGATTCTTAGTAGTTTTCTGATGGTCAGGACCTTCTTCCCTGACATTGCTGGAAACCATGACCAGTGAAGCCATGTAGGTTCCGGTTGTCAGTATCAGAGCCTTACACAGTAATTCCGTGCCATCTGACAATCTGATTCCCCTGACCTTACCGTTTTCAACCAGGATTTCCTCAACCATGCACTCTCTGACTTCCAGGTTTTCCTGATCAAACAGAGTCTGCTGCATGGCTTTTTTATAAGCTATCTTATCAGACTGAACTCTCAGGCTTCTGACTCCAGGTCCCTTGGCTGTGTTGAGCATCTTGAACTGCAGTGCCGTCTTATCGGCGTTCTTGCCCATCTGTCCGCCTAAGGCATCGATCTCTCTGACCACAATGCCCTTGGCCGGGCCACCGATTGACGGATTACACGGCATGGAAGCGATCCAGTTGGTATCCAGAGAACACAGAACAGTCGAAAGACCGCTTCTGGCAGCTGCCAAAGCGGCTTCACATCCGGCATGTCCTCCACCGACAACGATAATATCAGTCATCATGGCCTCCCTCAGTCATCTCAAACTGCCTGGCAGCAGTAATCCTGAATCTGTTCAGATCGATTCCGTTTTCTTTTAAAGTCCTTTTCAGTACGGAAAGGGCTATTTCTTCCTTATTGCATTCCTGTGACAGGTGAGCCAGTGTTATCTCACGGGTTCTCTCACCTATTACACGTGATAAGACACGGGCACTGTCCTCATTGCCCATGTGTCCGCAATCCGATACGATGCGGACCTTCAGCTGTACCGGTCTGTCTGAACTCATCAGCATTCCGGTATCATAGTTGCTTTCAAAGATATAATAGTCGGCATTGCGTATGCGGTCTTCATTCAGATGTGATACATAGCCGGTATCAGTAACACTGACCAGTTTCTCATATACGTCATCAATGATGTAGCCAACCACATTCTTCACGTCGTGAGACAGAGCTACCGGAAGGATTCTGAATTCACCGACCATGAACTCTTGGTAAGGGGTTACCTTATGTATTTCACAGTCATACAGTTCACATGGCGAAAAGATGTCAACACCGCTGAACATCTTTAACTGTTTTATATGGTCCGAATGCTCATGAGTTATAAGCAGAGCATCAGCTTTACTATAATCAAGACCTAATTCTCTGAAACGGTCCTTTATGTATTTTTTTGTTCCGCCGCAGTCGATCACCAGCAGGGTTTCCCTGCCCTTGATGACTGTACAGTTTCCCTTGGAACCGCTCTCCAGTACATAATACTTCATACTAGCACGGCAAAACGGTACACGGATTCACCCTGTTTCCGTTCAGTCCTCCTATGAATATGTCTATGTGCACATGCGGTGCCGTAGCGGTACCGGTCATGCCGATATCACCGATATACTGTGATCTTATGACAGTTGCGCCAACCGGGATAGGTCCTTTGTGACTCATATGCAGATATCTGAACCAGAATCCGTCACCGTGGTCAATGCAGTAGAACCAGCCCATGTCCCACTGATAGGAGTTATGAGTGACAACACCGTTTTCACAGGCATAGATCTTACCGTAAGGTTCATACTGGTTTGCAAAGTCAGTGCCTCTGTGGCCATAGTAACAGCCATAACCGCACATGACATAGCAGTTATCTACCGGCAGACGGAAGTTCTTTTCACCGGTATCGATATATGAGCTGTCAGCCGCTGCTCCGATACGGACAACTTCCTGTACCGGTGCCTCGACGATCGTAGTTGATTTCTGTTTATAGCTGGTCAGAACACCATTTACGTAGATTTCCTGGTACAGAGTGTTCTTCTTGCCATCCTGTCCCTTTGTTATGACTATGACCTGTCCCGCAGCCATGGTAGGATCTGTTTCGTATTTGGTGGAAGGACGGTATACGACCTCTGATACGAACTTCTCCTTTTCCACAATTACATTGATGGCCGGACTGAAGTAAGTTACGTTCAGTTCCATACCGGAATAAATGAACTGATTGACACCGTTGAGCTTATCGTTGATGATTACCAGCTGCTGAGGCGTCATGCCGCACTTCTTGGCAACACCTTCGATGGTGTCGAAATCCTTGACGGTATAGTATTCCAGCTGTGGGTCACGGCCATAACAAAGATAGATGATTATTTCGTTTTCATCCGTGAAGATTTCTTCGCTTGGAGCGGAGCTCTTGACGGCAGTAATGTTATCTTCCAGAGAGACGTTGACTTCCTGTTCACCATAGGTTGTCAGGGAGATGATCTCTTCTCTGTTTTCCAGCTTTATGAAGGTTTCCTCAGAAATAAAGTTCAGCACAAACTTTCTGAGAGCACTCTTGAAGTCATCCAGGTTCTTGACATAAATAACGTCCTTGTCACCCAGAGAGATCTTATAGGCATCAACGAGAAAGAGGTCATTATCATACAGATAATCACCGATTTGCTTATCTATGTCTTCATAATTCACATATGTCTTTTCTCTGTAGAAATAGATGTCACCGTTGTAACTGATAGTAGTATCAGGGAATGCTTCTTCGTATTTGTCATGATAGGTTCTTTCCCTGGTCGATTCCAGAATGGAATCATCATGAATGACACCTATCAGTTCTCCCTGATAGAACAGTCTGGTTATCTCCACCGGAGTATCATACATGCCCAAGACCTTCTGAGGAACCAGAGATGTTTCATCGCTCATGGTTACTTCTCCATTGGCGATGTTCTGATTACTCAGGGTGTAGGCCAGATATACTGACAGCAGCAGAGCAAGGCATATTAAGAGTGCATTCTTAATTTTCACTGTTATCCTTTCTCATAGGCAGGAAAGCATTGGTGTTCGGCTGGAACATCAGGCTTACGTCGCCTGTAGAGCCGTTACGATGCTTGGCTATGATGATCTTAGCTTCATAGCGGGCATCACGTTCTCTGACTTCATCTTCGTCTTTTTCCTTATTGAAATAGTCAGGTCTGTGCAGGAACATTACAATGTCAGCGTCCTGCTCAATGGCACCTGATTCACGCAGGTCTGACAGGATCGGTCTCTTATCGCCGCTTCTTGTCTCTACGGAACGGGACAGCTGTGACAGTGCAATTACCGGAACATCCATTTCCCTGGCCAAAGCCTTGAGGTTACGTGATATCTCCGATACCTCAACCTGACGGTTGTCGTAATGAATATTACCTGAAGATCTGATCAGCTGCAGATAGTCAATGACGATCATGTCCAGTTTTCCTTCAGCCTTCAGCTTACGGCACTTGGCTGTAATTTCTCTGATGGTGATGCTGGAGCTGTCATCAATGTACAGTCTGGATTCCGAAATAGCCTTCATGGCTATCTTCATCTTAGCCCAGTCTTCATTTTCCAGATATCTTCCAGTTCTGATGCGGTCACTGTCAACATTGGCTCTGGCTGACAGAATACGCATGCCGATCCGTAAGAATGGCATTTCCAGAGAGAACAGAGCTACCCGGGCTCCATAGTCGCAGGCTGACCTGGTGGCGATGTTCAGGGCGAAGGCTGTCTTACCTACGGAAGGTCTGGCAGCCACGATGATCAGATCGCCCTTCTGGAAACCGAAGGTAATGCGGTCCAGATCATTGTAACCGGTACGGACACCAGTCATCTCATGATGGGTCTGTAACAGGTTGATCTGTTCCTGTACCTTATCCATGACCTCACCGGAACTGTGGAAATCCCCGGCTCTGACATCTCTGGTAATGGTCAGAATGTTTTTCTCGGCCTGATCCAATACATCCAGAGTCTCTACGGCAGAATTAAAGCAGTCATTCTCAATTCTTCTGGCTTCTTCGATCAGTTTACGCAGGGTTGATTTTTCCTTGACAACTCTGATGTAGTAATCGCCATTATCCTCACTTATGGCCATGTCAACCAGATCAGTAATGTATTCAACACCGCCGCATTTGGTCAGCACTTTACGGTCGTTGAGGAACGCAACAACGGTCCTCAGTTCCACCGGTCTTCCTGACCGGTTCATGTCGGTCAGCTGTCTGAACAGTTCCTGATGGGAACCCACGAAAAAGTCCTCAGGAACAAGTCCTGCATCATCAGCCTTAATGAATGTACTTGGATATTCGATCAGAGAACCTAACAGAGCCTGTTCGGTTTCTGAGCTGTGAGGTAATTCTGCCATGGCAATCTCCTTTTACTGCGGCTGAATATTAACTCTTACAGTCGCAATTACTCCCTTATATAATTCAATTCTGACCTTATGAGAGCCCAGTGTGGTCAGATTATCGTTATCAACAAACTTTCTCTTATCAATGGTAACATCGAAGTTTTCAGAAAGCCGTTCCGCTATCTTGGCAGGTGAAATGGATCCGAAGATCTTCCCTTCGTTTCCGGCCTTGACGGTAAAAGTCAGGGTACCGGATTCAATCTGCTTTTTCAGTTCTTCAGCCTGTTTCTTCAGCTCATCCTGACGGGACTTTTCATCAGCTTTCTGCTGATTCAGTATTTCCATTGACTTTTTGGTTGCTTCAACGGCCAGATGGTTTCTGATCAGATAGTTACGGCCGTATCCGTCCGCCACTTCCTTGACTTCGCCCTTCTTGCCGACATTCTTGACATCACTCAGAAGTATGATTTTCACTTGTCATCTCTCCTTCCAGGAATTCATTTATGGCCTTTAACAGATCGCCTTCAACGGCTGCTACCGTCGTGTCGGTTCTCTGCAGGCCTGCTGCGGTAAAGTGACCGCCGCCTCCAAGCTTTTCCAGAATGATCTGAACATTTACTGCCCCGTTTGATCTGCCAGACAGAGCGACGATCTCGCTGTCGATCTTCGCAATTACGAAGGCAGCATCAACACCCTTGATGGACAGAGCAGAGTTGGCAACCTGAGCTACCATGGTTCTCGTAACTGTTCCTTCATTCTCCGGTAAAGCCGCAATTAACATGTTATTATTGATGATCCTGCTGTTTTTCAGAATCATGGTCTTGGTTTCAAATTCTTCAATCGAATCTTTCAGCCATTCGTTGGACATGGCAATGTCCGCTCCCTGCTTGCGCAGGAAAGCACACACTTCAAAGCTTCTGCCTGAGCATCTGGCTTTAAAGTTATCTGTATCAACTACCAGTCCCGTATACATGTAAGTAGCCTCAAATTCATCAAGATCAACCTGTACCGGCTGATACTGCATCAGCTCGCTGATCAGCTCAACCGCTGATGAAGATGACGGTTCATTATATATCAGCATGGCAGCAATATTTGTTTCCGTCTTACGGCGGTGATGGTCGATGATGACGACCTTCTTGGCTCTGGATACCAGATCCGGTGAACTGGTAAGGTCACTGCTGTGATGGTCAACGACGATGACCACGCTCTTTTTGGTCAGCAGTTCAATGGCATCCTGCTCACTGACAATGTTATGTCTGGCTTCCAGCTCATCATAGTTATCTTCCAGTACCTTACGGGCACTGTTTTCAATGGCGATCTCTTCCAGAACGATATTGGCAGCCTTACCCAGCGACTGGGCAATACGGCTGATACCTAAGCAAGCTCCGACGGCATCGAAGTCTGCTTCCTTGTGCGGAACTACGAATACATTGTCTGCTTCCTTTATAATGCCTCTTAAGGTCTGGGCGATTACTCTGGCCTTGACCTTGGAGGTTTTTTCACTGGCTTCACTGCTGGCACCGTAGAATCTTACTTCCTGTCCGATCTCTCTTACCGCTACCTGGTCGCCGCCTCTGGAAAGGACAAGCTCCAGAAGTTCATTGGTTGCGTTATCCAGAACATTAAGATCAGCTGATCCGTAGGCGAAAGCCATGGAAGCTGAGATAGCCACATCAAGATTATCAGCTTCTTCCTTGACCTGTTCCAGAATGCTGAAACGGTCGTATACCATGCGGTGGAAGTCACCTTCATTGATGACGACATTGAAACGGTCACTTCTTACCCTTCTGACCACGGCCCCGTAGCTGGTACCCCATTCCACAACCTTCTGACGGATGTTGGTATTGATCAGAGCGATCTTGGCTTCGTCCTCATACTGAACGGTCTCATCATAGTTATCCAGATAAATCAGACCCAATACGGTCTTTTCACTGTTATAGATGGCGTTGAGACTGTTGAACTCGGTAACATCCTTTAGGAACAGCGTTCTTGAACCCGAAGCCTTGGTAATTTCATATTCCCTGTCACGGATGACAAAGACATCCTTGTCAGACTCTGCGTTCAGAAGCACTTCAACTCCCGGTATTACACGGGTAACTTTCTCACCGATAAGACGGATGTTACGCTGGTCAAACAGTTCTGATGCCCAGGTAATGATATATTCCTCATTATAGGAAATGATACCCAGCTGAGCATATACCATGCCGTCCTTGGCATCTGTGCCCAGTACTCTGGTTGTATCGATTACTCTTTCCTTACGTTCCTTTTCATACCGATAAATGATAAAGGCTGTTCCGGCAGCATCGATCAGGGTAAATATCCGGGCAAGGATCGAGAAAGCCTTGCCGAAAAAGACCTGAAGAACAATCAGGGCGGTTATCTGCAGCAGGAAAACAGCAAGAGCATAAAATTTCAGTTTATCTGTTCTGTTCATAACGTATTCCTCTCAGAATGGTATCTCTGGTGGATGTGAATATATCCAGTGATCCAACGACCATCATGAAATATGGCACCAGGATCATCAGGGCGCATACCGCGAATACTACCATTATTCTACTATTTCTGCCAGGCATTTTCCAATTTATCCACATTAATACCAGCAAATACCCGTAAAAACAGCAGAAAATGTAGGCAATTGGCAGTAAAGCCATGACTATATCGCTGTATTTTGTCACAAAAGGCACTTGGAATATCATCAGGATAGCCCGTAAGAAAACGGCACCCACAAAAACCTTTATCAGTAAAGGCGCTCTGATCTCGCTGAGCGGCTTGATTTCAGGCTGCGGCATTTTCAGTCTCTTCAGAACCAGAATTACCAGCAGATGAACCAGTATGCCTTCCAGTATGCAGGTAATAACACTGCTCAGCATGATGATGTAAAGCAGGAAGTTGCGGCTTAACATCAGATTTAAGAACGGATTGTCTTTTACCGAATCACCCATGGCTCCCGTCATGGCTTCAATGACGGCTTCCATGGACTGTCTGGTAAACTCAATGTCATCGCTCAGACTGTAACCGAAGAATCCGGAAGCCACTACCGTGGTGATCACCATCATGATCAGAGAAACCATGATGACCGAAATGATCAGCTGCAGTGAGCTCTTCTTCCTGACAAGTCCCCAGGCATACACCAGACCGGCCACTATGGAGAATATCACATAGAAAGCCGTTACCGGAGTAGCCACAATGAGGCACAGCAGGGTCATGGCTACTCCCATGATCATGCCCTGTCTGACATCGAACTTCAGACAGTAAATGATCACCGGAATAGGTATTATCCATAACATGTAGGCATCGAACATGCCGGCCAGCTGTCTGTTGACCAGCAGAAAAGCTCCCAGCAGGGCGCTGATCAGGGCTCCGTAAGTGATACTGTTAACTCTTCTCTTGTTCATAATGCCGTATTCCTATTAAACAAACAAACCTCCGCAGAAAACGGAGGTTATGCAACTGGATTAGTCAATTACGTATGGTAATAAAGCCATCTGGCGTGCACGCTTGATAGCTGTAGCCAACATACGCTGATACTTAGCACTGGTACCTGTTACTCTGCGTGGAATAATCTTACCGTTTGCTGAGATAAATCTCTTTAATAATTCAGTATCCTTGTAGTCGATGTACTTGATGTTATTCTTGGTGAAATAACATACTTTCTTGCGACTTGTACGCTGTTTCTTGTTAAAAGCCATTTTGTCTCCTTCCTTAGAAAGGCAGGTCATCACTGGAGATGTCCAGGGTCGGAACATCTGCTGCCTTCTCGTCTTCATATACAGGATCCGGATAATAACCGCTGTTATTATTCACAGGCTGGCTGCCTGCACCTGAATTCTTGGAATCCAGGAATGTTACGCTGTCACATACGACTTCCGTAACATAAACTCTCTTACCCGGAACGTTTGGATCTTCATAATTTCTGGTCTGAATGCGTCCTTCTACACCGATCTGTGAACCCTTATGGGTGTACTGGGACAGTAATTCGGCAGTCTGGCCCCAGGCTACGCAGCTGATGAAATCGGCTGTTGGCATATTAGGGTCAGCATCTCTGCTTTTCCTGCGATCAACTGCCAGTGTAAAGCTGACAACTGATCTGCCGCTCTGAGTTGATCTTAACTCAGGGTCTCTGGTTAATCTTCCGACTAAAATTACACGATTAATCATTTAATGTACCTCTTACTTTTCTTCGAGATTAACAATCATATGACGGACAACGTTCTGGTTAATTCTGCAGATACGGTCCAGCTCAGCAACGGCTTCGTTGCCACTGTGGAATGTAACTACAACATAATAACCCTTGGTCATATCCTCAATTCTGTAAGCGAACTCCTTGATTCCCCATTCATCGATCTTGTCGATCTCACCGCCGTCATCAGTAATGATGGCATGTAAGGTGTTCATGAGTTCATTACGAGCTGCTTCTTCTAATGAAGCATTAAGGATGTACATAATTTCGTACTTACGCATCGTTTTTACCTCCTTCTGGTCTATTGGCCTTTTCAGGCAAGGAGTAAATGCCTATATAATATAAGCATTTATCCAGTATTAAAGATTTTACCAAAAAGCAGCGTCATTGTAAAGATTAATCTCTAACCTTTCACTACTTTATTGACAGTAAAATCCGTATTTCCTAATCATATTCTGCGTTCTATTCTTCTGGTGCCCAGGTAGACGCAGAATGTTCCTACCAGAGCCCCTGCACAGGTATCGGTCATGAAGTGTGCACCGTATACTATCCTGCCGTACATGACCATTATCATCCAGATTATGGTGATGATGACAAAGAAGATCTTACGCCTTCTGATATCGGTTACACCCGGCATCGCTGCCACACAAAGTGTCAGTGCCGAAAAGGATGTGTGGCCGCTTGGAAAGCTGCGGTTGGAATCGTTAATCCCCAGAGGCTTTATTTTCAGCCACATGGTAAACTGGCTTAACGGATCTTCCATGGTATAGAATCTCTGTCGGCCCCACAGATACTTCAAAGCAGCCGTCGCCAGAAAAATACCTGCTGCCGTCATCATGACACTCTCCGCAATCACGGCCTGAGTGCGGTTTACCTTCGGATTGATCAGGGCAAACAAACCCAGAAACAACAGTCCCACCATAGTACCGGCAATCACAACAGCACGGGTATCATCATGAAACCGGCGGTACAGTTCATCAGCACAGAGAATTCCGGATACCGGACAGCTCAGTGCCGTAAGAAAGAAAAGCTGTCTGTCATCGCGATGATACCAGCTTGAAACACAGCAGCAGATCTCCAGCAGAATGAAGCTGGGAACCATGGCCATGAAATTCATGAAGATACCGAGACGGTTACTCTCGTCATACAGTTTCAGGGACAGCGGCAGATCGACAAAACTGCCCAGTACCATTCCCAAAGCCAGTATGATCCAGATTATGACAAACTGCTTCTTTTTCATCTTATCTTCTGGCCATGAATGCTTCGATGTCTTCCACTTCCTTCATGATCTCGCTGCTCAGATTGATGCATCCGTCTTCAGTGATCATGATGTCATCTTCAATACGTACGCCGATTCCTTCTTCTTCAAGGTAAAGCCCAGGTTCGTCAGTAATGACATTACCGACTCTTAATGGTTCATCCAGCAGTGAGACATCGTGGGTTTCCAGACCCAGATGATGTGATACGCTGTGCCAGTAATAATCTCTTACGGTGTCGCCATTCTGCAGCAGGCCGATCTTCGGCAGTTCCTGCTGATAGAATTCGATGACCTTGGCATTCAGTTCTCTTAAGGTCATGCCAGGTCTGACTGTTTCCTGAACCATCTTGTTAGCTCTTAAGACTGTCTGATAGACTTCCTTCTGTCTGTCAGAGAACTTTCCGTTGATCGGGAAGGTACGGCTGATATCTGCGTTATACAGTTTATATGCTGCACCTAAGTCAATCAGAACCATGTCACCCGGCTGGGATACCATGTTATTGGCACCGTAGTGAAGAACCGTAGCGTTCTTTCCGGAAGCACAAATGGTGCTGAAGGCATGTTCACAGTTATGACATTTCAGAATAAAGTCAAAATAAGCTTCCAGCTCATTTTCACTGATGTTTTCTCTGGAGCCTTTCATCATGGCCTTGATGCCGTTATTGGTAACCGCAATGGCCTTTTTCATAAGTTTGATTTCTTCTTCATCCTTTACCATGCGCAGTCTGGCTGTGTTAGCCGCAATGTTCTTTACTACTACATCAGGATATTCCCGCTTCAGCGTATTAAACAGCTCGGATACCCAGAGTTTCTGATGCAGTTCCATCTTAGACAGTTCACCGCATAAGGTAATAGTCTCAAACTTGCCGTAATTGCTGATGAAGCTGTTGAGAGTACCCTCAAGTTCATCAACAAATCTGACATCAGCGACACCGCTGATCTCTTTGGCTTCCTCAGGAAGCATCTTGGCACCGACCCACTTGGCCATGACCGGGTCAAACGGTTCGATGAACAGTATTTCCTGAACCTTGCCAGGATGCTTGAACATGACCAGAGTCATGTTGTCTCTCTCTATGCCGGTAAAGTAGTAGAAGGTACGGTTTACCTTGAATGGATAAAACTCATCCCCGTCACCATGCACCGGTCTGCCTGAAAACATTACGGTAATTGAATAATCCGGCATCTGCTGCCGCAGTTTTTCTCTTCTCTCTTTATACATGTCAATCACTCCTTACATCATCTATGACTGTTACTTTTGTATTGTGTCCCCTGCTTTCCACACAGAGCACTTCCATCTCACTGTATCTTTCAAACAGTGATGACTCATCAGTTCCCGTAAAGCCGTCTTTCTGAGCTTTCCGGTAACACTTCAGCAGTTCTTCCAGAGGGAATCCCTGCGGTGTCTGAGCCCTCTTTAACTGATTGCGGTCAATGGTTGAGACCACTTTGCCGTTTTCCACCATCTTTACCGTATCATACATGCTGCCGACAAGGATGGCTCCGTTATTTAAAGAAACAGCTTTCTTGAGGTTTTCCAGATCCTCCTTTTCCAGATAACATCTGGCCCCGTCATGAACCAATACGATCTTTTCATGACAGTGCTGTAAACCGTTATACACGCTTTCACTGCGAGATTCACCGCCTTCACAGTAACTCAATCTGTCATCTTTATAGACATCTGACAGATAGTTCTGAATCTGCGGTGTACAGACAACGACTATCTCCCTGCACTCTTCATCAGCCAGAAAAGGCTTCAGTGTTCTGTCGATGACTGTCTCACCGTTACTGAAGATATGCAGCATCTTGGAGATGCCCCGGTTGAAACGCGTTGATGATCCGGCTGCGGTTATAACTGCGGAATAATTCATGGAAACCTCCCGTTTTTTTTGCTGTCTACATTTTAACATAAAGGATAAATATTTTTATATATCCGCACATAAAAAAGACTCTGCCGGTAAGGACAGAATCTATTTATCTATTTATCCAGGCCTGCTTTATGCAGAATCACCACACCGGCTAACAAAGCTGCTTCGGATATGATGTTGGTAACCTGAGCGATCCAGTTCATCTTGCTGGAAGAATCAAACTTGCTGCCCAGATAGCCCATTCCCAGCATGAAGATAAATGACACAATAAACAGTATTGCCGCATTTTTCTTCTTCAGCTTCAAGGCCTTTACCATCAGTACCATCTGAGCACCGCCTAAACCGATAACCTGCATGATAATGAACGGAAGATTGCTGGTATAAGGAACAACAGCTACGGCTGCAGTATCTTTCCTCTTATTGCCGCTGAATAACAGGCCTAAGAAGAACAGAAGGAATCCTGGCCCCTGCATCGGGAAAAAAGCAGTATTGATAGCCTGATAATCACATATCTCCAGAGCATATAGTATCTTCCAGCCTGCTTTATAAATACCTCCGATCAGCACCATGATGCTGCCGGCTGCCAGTAAGGCAAAGGCTCCCTTGCTCATTTTATAATAAAGATCTCGCTGCAGGATTATAGCAGTAATGAAAAACAGCAATACAGGAATGAAGTCAATAATGGCCATTGGCACGCTTATGCTGTTCATGGATTACCTCCTATTTGATCCAGTTGATTTTCTCCAGACTGTAAAGCGGAACAAACGGGAAGATGGCCGGAGTTTTCTTGTAATATGCCTGATATTCAGGGTCATCTCCGTAATTCTTGTTCTGACGCTTTTCCAGTCTCTTGGCACCTGATAACATGACATACAGTATCAGAAGCCAGCCGATGATAACAATGATCCACTGCGCACCCTTAACAGCCCCGATACCGGAAATGGTTACACCGAACCAGAAAGTAAGTTCGCCGAAATAGTTAGGACATCTGACGATCTTGTATAATCCCGTGTCGCAGAAACGGTTAGGATTCTTGGCCTTGGCATCGGATTTCTGCTTGTCAGCCAGTGATTCAATGGCTACACCCAGAGCCATTATCACAATGGCGATCCAGGCAACGGTACCGCCCTTGTCTCCATTTACCAGACGGTAAGTAACAGCGGATGTCTGGAAGACATATTCAAAGGCGACATAGATCCATACAGCGATGCTGACAAAGATAGGGATCTTCTTTTCGCCGGTGGATTCCTTGACGATCCGGTCGACTCTCTTCTTATAGGACTTGTTCTTTAATTCTCTCAGTAAGAGGAACAATGCCAGTCTGAGACCGTACAGCATCATGATCACGCACATGACGACGGTAGGTGCCGTAATATTGGACCGGAAGGCAATGATCAGGGTTAAACCGATACCCCATACTGCCAGACCATAGCCTACTGACATGAACCAGACGAATTTATAATAGCCAACCAGGGTAAGTACGGCACACACTGCCAGTAATACCCACATTATTTTTGGGAAAACAGGATACATGTTATTTACCTCCGAAATACTCTTTCAGATATTCCTTGAAGCTGGCTTTGCCATAGGCGGTATCGCCATCCAGGTCGTGAGTCATGATGAACTTGGAGAACTTCAGGATGCCGTCTCTGCCGGTCTTCTGAACCTTGTTGACCCAAGCCAGTACATCGAATAACCAAGCAGGAGCACTGGAGATCTTGATTTCCTTACCTGCTGCTTCAGCACACAGTTCTGCGATCTGCTTATAGGTATAGGTTTCCTTGCCACCGATATTGTATGTCTTGTTGTCATCGCACATATGCAGAACGATGAATTCCGCGAAATCAGGAGTATCAATGACGTTGCAGACCTTGTCTCCGGCACCTAACAGAGATACCTTGCCCTTTTCAATCATCGGCTTGAAGACCTTGGCGATATCATAGAAATAACCTGTCGGTCTGTAGATGGTATACTTGATGCCGCTTTCCTTTAATTTGACTTCGAATTTGGCCTTGGCATCCAGCATCGGTACATCCGGTGCTTCGTCAGCTCTGATGACTGACACGAAATTGAAGTGTTTAACACCGGCACATAAAGCTTCGTTGAGGAAGTTCAGGTTGCCCTGATAGTCAATATCGTAGGCAGTTACAGTCTTGCTTCCGGTGGTAAGACCCATGGTTGTAATGGCTACCTCACAGCCGTCACATACACCTTTTAATGTCTTAGGATTACGGGCATCGATTGGTACAAATGTATACTTGCCCTGTATTCCCTCAATCTCTCTTTCCTTCAGGTCAGCGGCTATGACTTCATGGCCCTGTTTGATGAGTTCTTTTAAGATGTCAGCTCCCAGATTACCGAAAGCTCCCGCTAATGCTACTTTCATGTTATTTACCCTTCTCCTTTGCACGCTTGTCATTGATTATATCCATGTGTTCCGCCGTAATCAGCGTCACACCGTTTTCCTTAGCCCAGGCCACACAGCCTTTCAGAGCTGTAGGCAGGAATATTCTCGGAACCTTGACCAGTTTGGCACACGCTTCTTCCGTAAACTGAACCTCCGGATCAATTCTCTTGGCGGCATACATTACTGATGAAACGCTTGTTTCCCTTATCGGCAGCAGTTCACCTATAGGTTTATTGAAGATTGATGATCTGGTATACCAGAAGTTCTTGGAATCACGGTAACCGTAGTCTACCGGTACCGGCGGGAAGTCATTCTTGGTAACACCGTTTACGATGGCGTTGTAGTATTTTTCCTTCATCAGGATCTTATCAATCTTCAGAATGAAGTGAGCTCCATATGGTGATGTTATGCCATTGAAGTCATGATATTTTTCCATCTCATAATGGTCCATGCCCTCAGCCATTACCGGAGTATCTTCACAGTTTTCCAGGGAATCGACCCAGGTACACTCAAATACCTGGAAGCATTCCTGGACAACCTGCGGATATTCACCCTCAGGATCTTCTTCCTTGCGTAAGCCGTCTTCCAGAGTATAGATGCAGTCCTTCATTTTCTGTTCGGTGGTATCACCCGGGAAACCCAGGGCTACAGCCTGCTTAAAAAGCTTGCGGTCATCATAGATGAAGTTAAGAGCGCATTTCTTTCTCTTGATGATATTCTGAGCTGTATTAGATGAGTTACGGCATTCCAGCAGCATGGCATAGTACCCCTTTCCGGCGATGTAATAAGGCTGGACAAGTGAGTATGCACCGCAGTTGGTCTGACCGTTATCAGCCAATGTGCTTATTATGACCGTAGGCATCGGGAAAAAAGCCGATGTCTGGTAGAAGTTATCGACAATCCTCAGATCTTTAAAACTGCTCATATTATTCCTCCAGTTTTCTGTACTTTCATTATATATCAAAATAAAAAGAACAGTTTTGCCTGTGTTATTATTATTAGTTTTTTCACAAATAAGAATAATAAGGTTTATAAAATCTTGCAAAACGCGAAGAAAACAGTATAATGAAGGCAAGAAAGGTGTGATCAATATGTTTCATTGGTTAAAAGGTAACGCCTATACCATGATCGCCACCATGAACGATACAGCCATTACACTAAACAACAGCGCGGCGGTATATTTCGCAGATACCAGGTGGACACTGGTAGGGCTTGATGAAGAAAACAAGCTGCTGGCCATCAAACCGGTCAGCAAGAATGAGTATGACCTGCACCTCTACCCTATGGAAGATCTCCATAAGGTCTCAGTCGGTACCGGTTATGCCCGTATCAGCAATAAGGCCATGATGTCAGCCATTTCCTCCTTACTGGAGATGCCGCTTGACAGTATCAAATTCCTGGCCAGCTGGGATGAGAAAGAGAAGATGCTGATTGTTGATCTCAACAATATCTTCAGGGGGTAGTTTAAAATGATGATTTATTTATGGATATTCGTCGCCATCGCTTCAATAATCGTTGAGGTGATCACCTTAGGCGACCTCATCTGCATCTGGTTCGCAGTCGGTGCCCTGGTCTCCGGAATACTGGCCTGGCTCAAGGCTACAACTGCCATCCAGTTTATCACATTCTTTGTAGTTTCCATCGGAGTCATGCTGATCGTGCGTCCGTTAGCCAGCAAGTATCTGCGCGGCAACGTTGTCGCTACCAACAGCGACAGACTTATCGGAATGACCGCAACGATCACCAAAGATATCACTGCGGAATCCTGGGGAGAACGGACAGTAGCAGGTATGACATGGAGCTGTATCTCTATTGACAACCAGCCTGTTAAGAAAGATACTAGTGTTAGAATTATGGCAATCGACGGTGTAAAGCTGATTGTCAAACCTTTGGATGAATAGGAGGAAATAATTATGGAAAGCTTTATCCCTATCATTATTTTCCTGGTCATCTTCCTGATGGTAGCCTTACTGTTAGGATACATGATCAGAATCGTACCACAGGCAGAAGCCTACGTCATTGAAAGACTGGGTGCCTATAACGCCACCTGGACAACCGGTGTCCATTTCCTGGTACCGTTTGTTGACAGAGTCTCCAACAAGATCACTCTGAAGGAAATCGTCAAGGACTTCGATCCGCAGCCGGTTATCACCAAGGATAACGTTACAATGCAGATCGATACCGTTGTATATTTCCAGATCACAGACCCTAAGCTCTATACCTACGGTGTTGTCGGTCCTATTACAGCTATTGAAAACCTGACCGCCACTACCCTGCGTAACATCATCGGTGATTTGGAACTCGATGAAACCCTGACTTCCAGAGACATCATCAACACTCAGATGCGTTCCATCCTGGATGAAGCCACCGACCCATGGGGCATCAAGGTCAACCGTGTTGAGCTGAAGAACATCATCCCTCCTAAGGACATTCAGGAAGCCATGGAAAAGCAGATGAGAGCTGAACGTGAAAGACGTGAAGCCATCCTGAAGGCTGAAGGTGAAAAGAAGAGCGCCATCCTGGTAGCTGAAGGTGAAAAGGAATCAACAGTTTTAAGAGCTGAAGCCAAGAAGGCTGCCATGATTGCGGAAGCTGAAGGTAAGGCCGAAGCTTTAGCCAAGGTTTACGAAGCTGAAGCCAGAGGCATTCAGATGATCAATGAATCCAATCCTAGCAAGGAATACCTGTCACTGAAGTCACTGGAAACCTACGAAAAGATGGCATCAGGCCAGGCAACCAAGATCATCGTTCCTAGCGAGCTGCAGAACATTGCTACACTGCTGACTACCGCCAAGGAAATGACCGGTAAAGACAAATAATGAATGAGGAAACCACGAGGTTTCCTTTTTTTATTTCATTGAGAGCATAAAAGATGATAAAGATGCTATAATGAAATTGAACAATACAAGGAGATAACAATATGATCGAATACCGCTGCGTTGTAGAAAATCCAATGGGCATTCATGCCCGCCCAGCTGCCCTTCTGGCTCAGTTATGTGTTAACAGCCGCAGCCAGGTAATGCTGCGCTGTAACGGCAAGGAAGCCAACGGCAATAATGTTCTGCAGATCCTGGGTTTAGGCGCCAAGAAAGGTGACAGTCTGGTCATCCGGATCGACGGCCCGACCGAACAGGAAGAACTCGAAAAAATCAAGGAAATACTCTGTGACGATGTCGTGGCCGAGGGTTCTGTCAAGGTTCTGAAGATAGCCTTCTTCGGTACCAAGGACTATGACCGTACTTTCTTTACCGAACTGGCCAAGGATTTCGGCCCGGGCACATATAACTGTGAGATTACTTTCCTGAGTTCACGTCTGACTCTGGAAACAGCCTCCTTAGCCAAGGGACATGATGCCGTCTGCATATTCGTCAACGACGAAGCTCCGGCTGAAGTTATTGATGTTCTGAACGAAGAAGGTATCAGACTGATTCTGTTAAGATGCGCGGGTTTCAATAACGTTGATCTGGCCAGATGCAAGCAGTACGGCATTAAGGTTGCCAGAGTACCTGCCTACTCACCGTATGCTGTTGCCGAACATGCCATGGCCATCATTCAGGAAGCTAACCGCCGTCTGCACAAGGCTGACCGCAAGGTAAGAGAAAACAACTTCGCCCTTTCCGGGCTATTAGGCGTTGACCTCCATAACAAGGTCTGCGGTGTCATGGGTACCGGCAAGATCGGCGAATGCTTCGCCCGCATAGCCAAGGGATACGGCATGACCGTCATTGGATGGGATGCTTATCCTAATAAGAAGTTTGAAGAAGAAGGTCTGTTGACCTATGTAACCAAGGATGAACTGCTGGAAAAGGCAGACCTTATCTCACTGCACGCTCCGCTGATCATGGGAGAAAACGGAACATATCACCTGATCAACGCCGAAGCCATCGCTAAGATGAAAGATACCGTCATGCTGGTAAATACCGCCAGAGGACCGTTGATCGATGCTGAGGCTCTGATTGCTGCTTTAAAGGACGGCAAGTTCCATGCCGTAGCTCTGGACGTATATGAAGGCGAAGACGAAAACGTCTATACCGACAGATCCGATGAACCGTTACCGCATTCAATTACAGCCCGTCTGCAGATGTTCCCGCAGCTGGTATTAACATCCCACCAGGCCTTCTTTACCAGAGAAGCCATGCAGGCCATTGCCGTAACAACTCTGGAAAATGCGCGTAACTTCAATGAAGGAAAGCCGTTAGGTAACGCTGAGTGTATTTAGTAACATACTCATCAATCATAATCTGCGTTGTCATCTTTCTTTACATTAACGCCAGTAAGAACCGCATAGGCGCTGCCATCAAGGCCGGAGCCCTGGTTCCCTACCGTGTTAAAAGAGGTGAGATCCACCGCCTGCTGACAGCCGGTTTCGTCCATATCCGGCCATATCACCTGCTGGTCAACATGTACAGCTTATTTAATTACAGCTGGCTGGAAGACTCTCTTGGTACCGTGTGGTACGGACTGCTGCTGATACTGTCCATACTGGGAGGTAACCTTCTCACCATGATGGTCGGCAAGAAAGACAAGATAACCGTAGGTATCTCCGGCGGCTTGTATGGATTCATGGCTTTCTATGTAACCCTGCTGGTAAGAAACCAATATTTCACCATTTGGGATGCCCTTCAATACCTGATGCCTAACATCATAGTCAACTTCATGCCTAACATTTCCGTAACTGGACATTTAGGTGGGTTTATTGTCGGCATCATCTATGCCCTGGTGATCCATAAACTCATATAAATAAAAAATGCTTCATATGAAGCATTTTTCTTATTTCTTGATTTCTTCAGCCAGTTCTCTGATTGACTTGTTACGGGAGTAATCAGTTTCCAGATTCTCGATGATCCTGTCAAGATAGCTGTTGAACTGTTCAAGTTCTTCATCACTGAAGCCCTTGAAGGTCTTTTCACCGGTATAACGGAAAACATCGCGGCACTGCTTATGGATCTCCAGACCCTTTTCCGTACAATAGATCTTGTACTTTCTTTCGTCATTCTCATTGACTTCTCTCTGAACCAGACCGTTGGCAATCATACGGGCAATTGTCTTGGTAATGGCTGCCTTACTGACATCAAGGAATTCTGCCATTTCCTTCTGAGTGCATCCCGGATGCTCAACAATGTAGCCCAAAAGATGCAGCTGACCGTAATAGCTGCCTTCCAGATCTCTCAGTTTCATGGAGATACTCCACTTCCCAAGCTGAACGGTTCTTCTCAGTTTGAATACGAGGTCTTTTTTTGTCATTGCCTTTCCTCCCGGTAAGCAATAGTTAACTGATTAACTATCGGTTTGATTATATAATACAATATATACTCACCATGTCAATACATTTCTATATTTCCAGTTTAAGACTTACTCCTACTTCTTCTATCGGACAGTACCTGCTCAGGGCAATTTTGGCCTTAAGATCAGTGCAGTGACAAGGATATATGACATCGATGTCCTGATGGGCAAAGTATTCACTGACTTCCCTGTTCAGTTTCTCATTATTCAGCATGTGGAATCCGCCGATAATGCCTTTTATGTGGCTTTTACCGGTTATCTTTTTGGCATATTCGCAGATATTGATGATGCCGCTGTGAGAACATCCGGTAATGATGAATATTCCGTCTTCACTGACATGGACCATGGCGCTGTCATCTTCCAGATAATCATCTTCCAGAGGTGCGACCTTCTGCCATTTTCTTTCTATTTCTCCCATGAATATCAGTTTTTCGGTTATGTGTACAGGTTTTCTGGACAGATGGACTCTGAAATTATCATTAAGCCGCCTGAATTTTACCGGTGACGATATGTCCAG
The DNA here is from genome assembly GCA_017405785.1 of Erysipelotrichaceae bacterium. Classification (GTDB taxonomy): domain Bacteria; phylum Bacillota_I; class Bacilli_A; order Erysipelotrichales; family Erysipelotrichaceae; genus RUG521. The sequence continues at coordinate 129,273 of JAFQZR010000018.1, read as the reverse complement.
ACCTTCATAGTGCTTTTCTTCATCGGTATCAGGATGGCAATACAGATCAACAGGCTGTTTCAGATCACCTAAAAAACGCAGACCGCCAGTATGGTCATTATGGCCATGAGAGATGACTATGGTATCGATCTTGCTGAAGTCGATGCCCATCTTTTCACCGTTAATACGGAAGACGTCAGAATACCCTGTATCAAACAGAATTCTCCTGTTTTCCTCCTCAATAAAAAGACAGAAAGCCGGCTCTGCCAGATAGTACTGATCAATGAGAGAATTGTTATCAGTTAAAACGGTTATTTTCATGTTTTTATTATACACTAATTAGTTTATAATATAATCGCTTAAAGGAGGTTTTTATATGGCTGAAAACTATACCGATCAGCAGCTGGTCAGAAGACAGAAGATGGAAGAGCTGCGTGAGAAAGGCATTGATCCTTTCGGAAAAGCCTATAACCGCACCCACCGTTCACGGCAGTTACGCCAGCTGTTCGGTGAAAAAACAAAAGAAGAACTTGAAGAAATCAACGAACATGTATCCATAGCCGGCCGTATCATGTCCAAAAGAAGAATGGGCAAGATCGGTTTCATGCACTTATTGGACCGCGACGGTCAGATCCAGACCGTCATCAACAAGGGCACGGTTGGAGAAGATGTATATGAAATATTCAAAGCCAGTGACATCGGCGATATCGTCGGTATCGAAGGAACTGTCGTAAAGACCGATTCCGGTGAATTATCCGTACGTGCCGAAAAGTACACACACCTGTCAAAGGCCTTAAGACCTTTGCCGGAGAAATTTCACGGTCTTACCGACAAGGAAGAAAGATTCAGAAGAAGATATGTTGACCTGATCATGAATGAAGACGCCAGAAGGATCGCCTTCACCCGTCCGAAGATCATCAGATCAATTCAGCGTTACTTTGACGGCTTGGGACTCATCGAAGTTGAAACACCTGTTCTCAACACGATCTTAGGCGGTGCCAATGCCAGACCGTTTGTCACTCATCACAACACACTTGATGTTGACATGTATCTGCGCATCGCTACCGAGCTGCCGTTAAAGAGACTTATCGTCGGCGGACTTGAAGGTGTCTATGAGATCGGACGTCTGTTCCGTAACGAAGGCATGGACCCGATGCATAACCCTGAGTTCACCACAATCGAATTCTATGTAGCTTATTCCGACATGTACGGCATGATGGACATGGCCGAAGGCATGTTTGAAACCGTAGCCAATGAAGTACTGGGAACTACTGAAATAACCTATCAGGGCAAGCAGATCTCCTTAAAGGGACCTTTCAAGAGAGTTACCATGGTCGATGCCATCAGGGAATACAGCGGTGTTGATTTCCATCAGATCAATACTGATGAACAGGCCATCGCCATCGCTAAAGAACATGGTATTGAATTACTGGAACATGAGATGAATTACGGGCATGTAATCGAGAAATTCTTCGATAAGTATGTTGAGGAAAACCTCGTTCAGCCTACATTTGTCTACAGTTATCCGGTTGAGATCTCACCGTTAGCCAAAAAGAACGCTGAAGATCCTCGTTTCACCGACCGTTTTGAACTGTTCATTGACGGCCACGAATACGGCAACGCCTTCTCAGAACTGAATGACCCAATCGATCAGAAAGCCAGATTCCAGGCTCAGGTCGATGAAAAGAACAAGGGCAATGAAGAAGCTACCGAGATGGACGTTGACTATGTCGAGGCACTTGAATACGGTCTTCCTCCAACAGGAGGCATGGGCATCGGCATTGACAGACTGGTAATGTTACTGACAGACGCTGACACCATCAGAGAAGTTCTGTTATTCCCTACCATGAAGCCGATTGGCTCATCTACAGTAAAGCGTATCGCTGCAGCTGAAGAGAAGCCGGAAATCATCGATTTCTCCAATGTTGAGATTGAACCGCTGTTTGAAGAACAGGTTGACTTTGAAACCTTCAGCAAGTCTGATTTCCGTGCTGTTAAGGTTCTGGAATGCGAAGCAGTTCCTAAGTCAAAGAAACTTCTGAAGTTCACACTGGATGACGGAACCGAAAAACACCGCACCATCCTCAGTGGTATTCACGAGTACTATGAACCTGAAGAACTCATCGGCAAGACCTGCATCGCCATCGTCAATCTCCCTCCGAGAAAGATGATGGGCCTTGAATCAGAAGGCATGCTGATATCAGCCGTTCATAATGAACTGGGTGAAGAAAAACTGCACCTGCTGATGGTAGATCCTCACATCCCGGCCGGTGCAAAGCTCTATTAAAAAACAAAACCAGAGACTAATTCTCTGGTTTTTTCTGTAAGAACTTTACTCACTCAATATTCCCTGTGCACAGCTGTACGCTGTTGAAAGTGCGATCTGCAGATTGAATCCTCCGGTAAGAGCATCGACATCAAGTACCTCTCCGATGAAATAGAGATCTTTGCACAGTTTTGATCCCATAGTCTTCGGATCGATCTCATTTACATCCACACCGCCGGATGTCACGATGCCCTTATCGATATCTTCCAGTCCCTGATAAGACAGACAGAAGTGTTTGAGATCGTTTAACAGCTGCTGCCTTGTTTCCTTTGTCAGCGAATGCAAAGGTAATTCAGGATCAGTGTCCGTATTTTCAATAAAGAATCCGATGATCTCTCTTGGTAACAGCGTTGTGAGCAGATGTCTGACATCCTTGTTTGGACTGCCCTGTATTTCTCTGAGCAGACGGTTGTCCAGCTTTTTTTCATCCAATGCCGGCTTGAAATCAAGCGAAAGCTCCATATCGGTTTCCCTGTTGATCAAAGATGACATGCTTAAGACGATTGGACCGGTTATACACCCTTTCAGAAACTCCATATCACCGAAGATCGTCTTGCTGAAATGATCGTTTTTTGCCGTCAGAGAGACGTTCTTTAATGTCATCTTCAGCATGTCATTGCTGATGGATTCCCTGATTCTGATCGGACACAGCGCACTTTTCAGTTCTGTAATTGTATGTCCGAACTGTTTCGCAAAGAGATAGCCGTCTCCCGTTGAACCGGTAGAAGGATAAGACTTTCCGCCTGTCGCAATAACCAGCTTGTCGGCAATGTATTTCTGATCCTTAGTGAAGATGATAAAGTAATCATCTTTTTTTTCAATCTTTGTAACCTTCTGCTCGAAGCGGATATCAACTTTCTTTTTTCTGCATTCTTTAACAAGGCAGTCGATGATATCGGAAGACTTATCAGACATTGGGAAAACTCTGTTTCCTCTTTCAGTCTTTAACGGACAGCCATGTTCATTGAAAAAGTCTATCGTATCTGAAGGCTTGAAGCGATTGATGGCTCCATAGAGAAATTTCGGGTTTCTGATGACATTCCGGATGAAGCCTTTTGTATCACAGTTGTTTGTGATGTTGCATCTTCCCTTGCCGGAGATATACATCTTCCTGCCGGCTTTCCGGTTGGAATCCAGTAATACCACTTCGTGATCATCATCGGCACAATTAAGTGCGAAAAACAATCCGGAAGCTCCGGCACCGATACATACGATCTTCACTTTTCTTCTTACATTGTCCATATATTCACCTTATATTGTGTTTTCCGACTCTGTCATGAATTCACCTATCCGTGCGTTCAGATAAATCTGATGTACAACGGTTGATACGATATTGTTTACCACGTGTTTCCGGTCATTTTCTTCTCTGATATAGTCTTCTGCCTCATTATGGAAGATGTCATGGAGTCTTTTATTAAAAGTATCCGCAAAGTAACTGTATGCTTTTTCAGCTTCACAGATCGCTGCCTGTCTGTCCAGCAGGTCTTTCAGGCTTTCCAGAGGAACAGCTCCTTTTGACAGAGTAATGAATATCAGTTGGGCTATCTGGTCTCTGTAATACAGTTTCTTTACCGGATTGGCGATAATATGATGCTTGACATAATTGGAAATCATGGAGTTGGTGATGGAAAAATCAGGGCCTTCAGCGAAGCACTCATTGATGTATTTGGATACCTGATCAAGATATAATCCGACATTTGGTATTTCCCTGTATGTCGGCAGATTAAATTCAGATATTTTCTCTTTTTCCATATTTATCCTCCATCGGTTTTTTAAAACCCTTTGACAAGTTTTCTATATCATTCTATAATGTGATTGCACAAGTTATTGAAAAACCGCTCACAGGTTTATTATAGTATGTTATCTGACTGTTTTCAAGGAGGTGCCCAATGAAAGAACTGACCATCAGACAGCTTAACCGACTTGCCGATAAACCTCTGTTTTCCGTCAAGGACCCAGTAAGTGCCCTTACTCATCTTATCGGCTTGATTTCATCAGTAGTACTGACACCGCTGATCTTTATCAAGGCATCATACTCAGCCTGTACACTCGCTGATCTGATTGCTTTATGTGTATTCCGCCTCAGCGTCTCGCTGTTATATGCCGCCAGTACGACTTACCACACATTCTTATTGCCACCGCGTCCGGCCCGCATGCTGAAGAAATTTGACCACATGAGCATATTTGTCATGATTGCTGGCACCTATACTCCGGTATGCGTCACTCTGATGAAACCGGAGGCAGGCATTCCGTTATTGATAGCCGTATGGACTGTTGCCATCATCGGCATGGCTGTCAAGTTCTTCTGGGTCTACTGCCCTAAATATGTATCTTCAATCATTTACATATCCATGGGCTGGGCTGCCCTGTTCCGTATCAGAGCCATCCGGCAGGCCTTAGGTACCTGGGGTTTCACCCTGTTACTGCTGGGAGGAGTACTGTATACAGTCGGTGGCATCATCTATGCCATAAGATTCAGAGTTTCCGACGACTGGAGTGAACATGAGATATTCCATGTATTCATCCTTCTTGGTTCTCTGTGTCACTATCTGATGATTTTCACGCTTATATAAAGTAAAAGCTGCCTAAGCAGCTTTTTATAATCCTTCTTCTTCCACAAACCGGTAGAAATCTTTTTCTGCCTGTTTGTCCTTGTCGGAAATGGTACCTACCGGCATGGCATAGAAGACAAATTCCTCTTCACCATCCAGGCCGAACTCCTTATCGCATACCGGACCGTCAACGGCACCGATGGCGCATCCACCTAATCCGATTGATGTAGCAGAAAGATATACATTTTCCGTAACATGACCGGCATCAGCCATGCACATTCTGTGAGCATGAATACCGTATCTCCACTCGGCACGGTAACAGACAAAGCTATAATAGAAAACGATATTGGCCTTTTCAGCCCATTTCTGACCCTGCAGTGATTCAGTGATGAATGGCTTGAGATCTTCAGCTTCCTTCAGGCATTCAATATGATGCTTCATCGGCAGATAGTGATAGAACCCGTCCTTAAGTCCTTCAACATTCTGGACAGTCATGTAGACTTCAAAAGGATGCCTGGCTCCACCGGCCGGAACGGTTCTTAAGGTTGCATAGGATTTACCTCGTATCTCCTTGACACCCTGTGAACACCACAGCAGATATGACAGCTGTAATAAACTCATCTTTTCCTGAGTATAGACACGGTGTGACTGACGGCTGTTGATGACATGCAGAAAGTCATTGTCAATATCCAGGTCAGTAAAGTTCAATGGCAGGGCTATTGATTCATCACACATGGCAGCCTTTACCAGCGGCGGCTGCGGTTTCTTTAATTCCTGGTCAGTCTTATAGCCTTCATAATGCTCCAGTCCCGGATGCATTTTCTGTCTGCCGATCCTGGTCAGTTCCTGTATTTCCTTTTCCGTTAATGCCATATCAGTACCTTCTTTCATTACCTTTTGTTTTTCTACAGTATACAGGCTTAACCTCATCTGTAAAACAAATACGCCCGAAAAAAAACCGGAGTTACCGGCTTAGATTCCCTTAACGTATTTACGATACTCAGGTAACAGTCCCTGTTTGGTTCCCTGAATGTGTCCCTTCATCTGCATCGGTTCATTACCCGGGTAGTCATTGGCTTCGATCAGCTGCAGATCTGTAGTGGAGATGGCCACATCCCAGCCAAGTAAGGCCAGTTCCGGATGAACCTTGGTAGCTTCCATGACCAGAGACTTGACTTCTTCCCATCTAGGTATCTGGATGCCTTCCAGCTTGACGCCTGTGTCCGGATGGCATTCGTAGGTGTTGACATTGTAGTCACATCCCGGACCGCAGATGACACCGGTTTCAACATTGATCGGACAGTACATGCCGCCTGAGCTTATGTTATCTATCTCCATGCCATGTGATCCTATTCTGATGATGGCATACATGATATGAGGTCCCTTCTCTTCTGATAAGACTGTTACCAGGCGGCAGGTATTCAGGCTGTAAGGATAGATGGCTGCCAGGTCAGGATGCTGAATTACCACTTCCTCTGCCAGTTTCTTGCCTGAATTCTTTACATATTCATACATGGATTCCAAAGAATCAAAGTTCTTTCTCTTGACCTTCTCGACGCCCTTTCCTCCTGCTTCATCAATAGGCTTTAACATGATGGCATCTGCATCACCGACCAATTCAACAAAGTCATCAAAGCTTGCTTCATCGACATTGATCCATTTTCTCTTAACGAAGTCCTTGTATTCCTGCAGGAATTCAAACTTGTTATTGACGTAATGCTTGGCGGCAGGATCATTAAGCAGATGGTCCAGATCATAGGCACGGCTTCTGGTTACGAAAGTTGCCCTCTGAGCCCGGTTCAGTTCCTCAAATCCGAAGATCTTATAGTCATACGGGCTGGCCCCGTATTTCAGACCGCAGTATACTACATCCCGCAGGATGAAAAGCTTTGGTTTATGTGAAGCCCTGCTGACTTCGTCAACAGCGTTAAACATGGCCTTATAATCCAGATATCTGATTCTTTTGATCAAAAAACTCAGTTTTGGCATATCATCTCTCCCTTATCACATACAATAATGATATCATTAAATTGGACTTGATTATATAACAAAAGTGATATACATTGTATCGTGGCCCCAAGGAGGTTTTACACGTATGAACAAAGAACTCTTAATAGAACTCTTCGGATACCTCGGATCATTTCTGGTTCTGGTTTCATTCCTGATGACTTCTGTCTTCAAGCTGAGAGTCATCAATACCATCGGCAGTGTCATCTTCATGATCTATGCCATCATCATCAAATCATACCCTACCGCAGTAATGAACTTCTTTCTGGTACTGATCAATCTTCGCTTTCTGTGGAAGATGAGAAGCAGCAGTAAGGAATATGACCTCATAAGAGTAAACAAGGATGACAAGTATCTCAACTTCCTGCTGAACCACAGCTACTCCGATATCAAGCAGTGCTTTCCGGGAATAGATCTGGATCTGGATAACGCCAACCGCTTCTATATCATCAACTGTGACGGCAAGCCGGTAGGCATTACCATCGGCAAGGAAAAAGACGGAGTCATGGACCTGATCCTGGACTATTCAGTTCCGCAGTACCGCGACTTCAGCATCGGCAGCTTCATGATATCCAGACTTCCTAATGAAGGCATCACTACTCTGACCTATCACGGTCCGGATGAACACCATACCGAATACCTCGATAAACTGGGTTTCAAAAAGACCGAGAAAGGTTACGAACTGAAAATCTAAGCCAGCTGAAAAGCTGGTTTTTCAGTGCCCGGATATTACCGGAAGCGATTTTGATTGATTATAGTCCCTTAAATATTTAATATATTAAGAGTAAGGAGATTTTACGGTCTTCTTACTGGATAAAAGGTGAAAGTTATGAACGAAGTAAATACTATCATCATCGGTGCCGGCAGAATAGGAAATTCACTGGCCCATGCTCTTGGAAAAAAGGATGATATCCTTGTTATCGACAAGGATAAGGAGAAAATAGCCCGACTGACTGACTTCTCAGGTTTCGTGGAAGTCGGAGATGCCACAGATGTTTCCTTCCTGATACAGAACGGTGTCGACCAGGCTGAAAAAGTCGTCATTACAACAGATGATGACAACATCAACATTTTTTTAGCTGACGTCTGCGTCAATCTGTTTCACAGAGAACACGTCTACATCAGACTGAAGGACTCCCGCAAGGTTAAGCTGGTAGATCCTATTGTCAGATGCATATGTCCTTTTGATCTGTCTCTGGACAGCTTCCAGAAAGAGATGGAAGGAGGTAATCAGTAATGAAGATCGTCATAGCCGACGGCAGACATGAAGCTGATTACATCATCAGCATGTATAACACAAAGAAAAACGACCTGATCGTCATCAATCCTGATGAAGATATCTGCCGCTATCTTTCCGCCAGTAATCATATTCCGGTAATGCGCGGAATCCCTACCAGAGAGAGCGATCTCAGAATGGCCGGAGCAGAGAATGCCGACCTGTTTATTGCCCTGTCCGAAAACGACATCAACAACTACGTCGCCTGCAAGCTGGCCAAGAAGTTCTTAGGCGCCAAAAGATGCATCGCTACAGCCATCAACCCGAAAAACGTCGATGCCTTCAGATCCATGGGCATTGACATCGTCATGTCCTCAACCTACATGCTGGGCGAACAGATCAGAGACACCGCGTCAGTTGAAAATCTGATACAGTCACTGTCACTGGATAACGATGAGATCAATCTGCTTGAAATCAGGATCACTTCCGACCTCTATGTATGTGACCGCAGCTTAAAGGAAATCAACATTTCCGACATCGGTTCCGTCAGTTCCATAGTACGTAACCGGAAAGGCATCATCCCTAACGGTAATACCGTTCTGCTTAACGGCGATAAGGTACTGGTAGTAACGACTCAGGCCAACAGAAACAAAGTCATGAAGATCTTACAGAGGAAGAAATAATGAGAAAGACTTTTTACCGACTCATTGCGTACTATCTGAGCATCTTCATCATCATGATCGGCATCATCCAGATCATGCCTTTAGCCGTGCTGCCGTTTTATCCTGAGGAAATCAGCTATGCATACTGTTTCCTGATTCCGGGAATCACAGCCATGGCCATAGGCATGATGATGAAATATCTGTTAAGAGATACGGAAATAGTCAAGCTGGAAAAGAACTACGATGCCGTACTGATCGTTCTGATCTGGCTGTCAGCTATCTTTGTTTCCACATTCCCGTGGATGTTAAAGGGTGACTATAATTTCACCCAGGCTTCCTTTGAAATGACCAGCGGATTCTCCACAACCGGACTTTCCGTAGTCGATGTGGAAAACACGCCTCATATATTCCTGATGTTCAGAAGCCTGACCCTGTTTATCGGCGGTGTCGGACTGGTGCTGATCATCACTTCCGCTTTCTCTGACAAGTACGGGCTTAACCTGTACAATGCCGAAGGCCATACTGACAGACTGATGCCTAACCTGGCCAAGTCAGCCCGTCTGATCCTTTCAATCTACAGCAGCTACATCGCCTTAGGTGCGTTAGGCTACATCATCTTCGGCATGCCGGTATTTGATGCCGTTAACACGGCTATCGCAGCCGTATCAACCGGAGGATTCTCGGTTCTCAATGACAGCATCTACGGCTATCATTCCCTGCCGATTGAGATCGTCACCATCGTTCTGATGATGCTGGGTCAGACAAGTTTCATACTGCATCTGGCTCTGATCAAGAAGAAATTCTCCAAGATCTTCGATCACTGCGAAACCAGATTCTTCATCTTCCTGGCTGTTGTGTTCATCACTCTGATGTGCATTAACGTGTACACCACCGGATATGCCAGCGGTCTGGGTCAGATATTAAGGGTCTCTGTTTTCCAGTTTGTTACATGCATAACCACTACCGGATTCGTTTCCGTTCCTACCCTGGTAGGCTTACCAAGCGGATTTGTGACCATAATGATCTTAATGATGTTAGTCGGCGGTGACCTGGAATCAACCGGCGGCGGTATCAAGCAGTACCGTGTCATCGTTGTTCTTAAGGGAATTCTCCAGCAGATCAAGAACACAGTCAGAAACTACAAAACCGTAACTACCGACTTCATTACCAGAGCCGGAAAGAAGAGCGAACTGACTGAATCGGAAGTATCAGCCATGAGCAGCTACATTCTGTTCTATCTGCTTCTGTTCCTTGCGGGTTCACTGATATTCACTCTTTACGGCAATAACCTGCAGGATTCAATGTTCGAATTCGTGTCTGCCATCTCTACAGTCGGACTGTCTGTGGGCATCACCAATTACAACGCCCCGGCCGTAATACTGTGGACTGCAACTGTGGGCATGTTTTTGGGCAGACTGGAAATCATGGTAGTCTTCCAGTCAATCTTAAGAATAGCCAAGGATGTCATCAAGAAAGAAAACATTTAGAGCACAGTAAAAAGGACACGCGAGTGTCCTTTTATTATGCTTTTATCTGTATATAGCTGCCGTTATTGGTCCTGTTGACAACTATCTGTCGGTCTATGCGGTTTTCCAGTTCCGGCACATGCGATATGATGGCCACCAGCTTATCACCGTCTGACAGTTCACTCAGAGTATTCAGAGCCTGATCCAGAGAGTTGGAATCCAGAGAACCGAATCCCTCGTCAACAAACAGACAGTCCAGCTTGATGCCGCCGGCATACATGCTGATGACATCGCTTAAACCTAAGGCTAAGGCCAAAGCTGCCTTGAATTTTTCGCCTCCTGATAAGGAACCTACATCCCTTTCCTTATTGGTAACACCGTCATAAACGGTAAACCGCAAGCCCAGTGACTCGGAGATTTTATCCGCGCTTTCTTTTCTGGCCAGACTGTAGCGGTTGTCGGTCATACGCATCAGTCGGATATTGGCCTGATTGAGAACACTGTTAAGATAATAGGACAGCACGTAGTTTTCAAAGTCTATTCTCTGGGTTCCGGCATGACTGCCGTTAGCGATGGAACTTAATTCCTGAGCCACGACATACTGACTGTCAATTCGTTGATATTCACGGGAGTATTCCGTTATATCTTTCAGTGATCCCTTCAGAGTATTTAACTTACTGGAAGTCCGTGAGTACAGTTTGTCTGCCTGTTCCCACTGCTTGGATATTTCATCAAGCTGATTCTTCATCTCCGTCAGATCAACATAGCTCTTCCCTTCAACCAGTTTACTTAGAGTTTCCTTCTGGGCATTCAGTTTCCGTGAAGTCTTATCGTACTGAGCAATCCTGTTCTCCAGCTTTCTGAGAGTTTCTCGGTCAATCAGACGCTTTTCATATTCTTCCCTGGTTGTTCCATATCTGACATACAGTTCTTCCAGCCGTTTCAGCCGTTCTTCCTTAGTCTGATTTTGTTTGATTATGCTTTCGTTCAGATTCTTTATAGTTGCATTGCAGCCGGCAATATCCTTTTCCAGATCACCTTTCAGTTTTGTCAGTTTATTATAGTTATCTTCCAACTCCTTAATTGTTTTCTGCATGGCAGAAACAGCCTGTTTGGTCTGACTTATTTCAGCATCTATATCCGTATCTGGGTTAATTCCCAGTTTCTTCTGCTGCTCAAGCTTCTCAGTTATCCTGGTTTCATATCTGGTCTTACCCTTTTCAGCCTCATTTGTCTTACTGCGCTGTTTATCCAGCTGCTGCTGAGTAACATTTTCTTCAGAACCGCTGGCCGGGGCTGGATGATGAACAGAACCGCATACCGGACAAGGTTCTCCTTCTTTCAGCTGATCTGCCAGCATACAGGCCTGACCCAGATAGAACTTCTTTTCCATGCTCAGAAGAACGGAGTGTTCCTTTTCATAAACGGATATCTGCTCATTGAGAAGCTTTTTATCCTCATCTATTTCCTTGCTTAACTGATTGTAGTCATTAAGTGTTTTCAGTCTGTTTTCAAGGTTTCCCTTGACTTCAAAAAGCTTTTTATGGTCTTCACTGTAGGTTTCGATCCCCTGAAATTCCTGCTGCTTCTGCTGCAGTTTTTCGTTGGTTTCCTGCAGTTTTTTCTCAGCATCTGACAATCTGTTCATACTGTCAGTTATGCTTGTGTTGAGGTCGGAAACAGCCTTCAGAGCAGCCGTAATATCCATTCCGGCAGTGCGGTTATATTCCAGCTGTCTGCGGTCTTCTTCGATATTCTTATTATCTTCCCGTAACTTATTGAGATTCTTTTCCGTGTCTTTCAGTTCAGTTATACGCTGATTAACAGTACTTTGACGGTCATGTTCAACGGTAAGCTTATCCTTCTTTTCCCCCAGTTCATCACGTTTTTTCAGGTTCTCATTTACTGTCTTGCCATCCTCAGCAATCTTTTTCTCAATGACTTCGATTAACTGAGCATCGGTCTTATCTGTGGTATCGATGTCTTCCAGCTTGTTCTTGGCTGCTTCCAGAACGCTCTTAGCTGATTCGCGCATACCGTTCAGCACTCTGGCTTCATCTTTCAGCCTGCGCATGATGTTGTTATAGACATCGCTGTTAAATATCTTGCGGAAGATTATTTTCTTATCATCCGGTGATGCCAGCAGGAAACGGGAGAATTCACCCTGAGCCAGCATGGCTACCTGAGCAAACTGGCTGTAATCCAGCGACAGTAATTCCTTAACGGCGTTATCAACTTCCGTTTTACCGGTAAGTTTGCGGCCGTTGATCTCAAAGGAAACACTTTCCAGCTGTTTCTGTTCCTTAGCTCTTTTTGTCATTCTGATGGAACGGGTTATTTCATAATCATGTCCGTTATGCTCAAAACCCAGAGTGACTACAGTATCAACATCATCAGAGACAAAATCGCTCCTTAATGAGTTCTTCTCTCTGGTATTGCCGGAGGCTCTGCCGTATAAGGCATAGCAGACCGCATCAAAGATCGAAGTTTTACCGGCACCGGTTTCACCGGTTATCAGCAGTAAACCTGATTCAATGTTTTCCTTATGGAAGTCGATAACAACTTCATTTTTGAACGGCCCGAAGGCCTTCATCATCAGTTTTCTTAATCTCATGACAGTTCCTCCCGCATATTATCCAATATGCCCTTAAGGAATGCCTGTTCCCTGTCGTTCATTTCTCGTCCGGTCTGCAGCTGGAAAAATTCCGCAAACAGAGTTTCCGGTGAATCCCGGGCAGTTATTTCCGTCCTGCCCGCAAACATGCCTCTGGATTGGTACCGGCGTGTCAGCGGAACCAGTGACAGCAGGTTCGGGAACTTCTTCTTCAGTTCATCCAGCGGCGTACTGACATCCGGTTCATCCTGCAGTTCAATGCGCAGCAGATCTTTACTGTTGTCCATGCTCATGATATTTGAATAAGTGTCCCTGATCACTCTCATCTCCCTTAACGGATGAAGAGGTATGATCTCAGTCTTCTTAGTATCAGTATCATAGATAACTACTCCATTATGATTATTGACCTCACTGAAGGAATACTTCATCGGAGTACCTGAGTATCTTAAAGTATCCCTGCCGATTGTCTGAGGTTTGTGAATGTGACCTAAGGCCACATAATCAAAAGCGTCCAGTAAACCTGCATCAACAGGATCAAGGGTTCCGACATTCAGCATGCTTTCACTTTCGGATGTTTCAGGATATTTGTCTCCTTTACAGACAAACCGGTGCATCATCAGAATATTTACCCTGTTCTTATCAATATGTTCTCTCCGTAATACAGCTTTCACCATGTCATTGGAACTGTTTATAGATGCGTATTCTTCTTCAGTCAGATAATCTTTCAAGTTAAATGGCTTGATGAACGGCAGCATGTAAAACTCTGCGTTTCCCTTGCTGAATCTGGTAATTCTGCCCTTATACTCGGTAACGATATGGATGTTGAGACGGTCAAAAAGGTCTGATCCGAAGTTCAGACGGTCAGCAGAATCATGATTTCCTCTGATGATCAGTACCTCACAGTCACACTGTGACAGAGCAACCAGAAAATCATTGAAGAGTCTGACGGCATCAGCGGCCGGAATGGATTTGTCATAGATATCACCTGATATCATCACCACATCCACGGCTTCATCCTTTATGACTCTTATTATCTGCTTTAGTATGTATTCCTGATCCAGCAGCAGCGATTCTTCCAGCAGTGATCTGCCGATGTGAAGGTCGCTGGTATGCAGCACTTTCATATGATCATCTCCTTTTTCTGACTGTCATTTACACTATATCATATTTGACTGTTTCTTTCCCTTTTAACCTTCATCTACGGAATAGAACACACGGTCGTTTCTGACCCTGATGGCCCCGTTTGACCCGGCGAATCTGACAATGGAATATTCTCTGTCTCTTCTGATGATGTCTGCCTCTCTGGTCTTGTTTCCCGATACTGTGACAAATCCTTTTTCATACTGTTTTTTCGGCATGTAGCATCCCTGTAAGACCCCGTAAAGCTTATCAGGTGAGCAGATGTCATACCACCGGTAATGCAGAGAACGGAAGACACTGATGGTTCTTAATGTCAGATCAATGTTCAACGGCTTATCGGTCTCAATGCACTTTTTACGGTCGGTATCAAAGGCTGAATTGTAATAGCACTTCTGATAGGTAAAGCCTCTGTCTTCCAGTTCATCAAGCATTTTCTCTTTTTCATTTATGTTTACTGTCTGTACCAGCATGTTAACTGCCTCCTTTTCGAAGACAGTATATCCTGTCATGAATTATCCGCTGTCCGTTTTCTTGGATACCACGAAAAAAGCCCGGTGCACGCACCGGACTTTGTCTCGTAATTGATTTACTATCTGATTCTCAGCTTTCCCAGACCGATGATCTTACCTGTGCTTCTGGAGAACAGGATGGCTTCATCACCCTTGAAGTTGACTTTCTTTTTGTCACCCAGGCTATAGACAACACCACCGAACATGACACTGGTCAGGATATAGTTGCCGACAGTGGCACGGACGGTTGTTTTCATAAAATCAACGAAAACTTTTTGTTAAGTTTTTCTCAATACCTATGACTGACCGGTTTTCTTTTTCTGCTGATGTCCGGTTATCTTCACCAGAACAGATGCAGGAACCAGCCTGCTGAACAGCATTGCCAGTTTCATTGTTGCTGACGGAACGATTATGGTCTTTCTCTTTTCCATTTCCTTCAGACATTCACTTACACACTGCTGAGGGGTAATGCCTTTAAGAGAGAACGTAACGCCGGCGTTGCGGTTGAAATCCGTGTCGACAGGTCCCGGACACAGGGCACAGACATAAACATTACTTCCGGCTTCCTTCAGTTCCTGAACAACAGCTCTGGTTAAGGAAACCGCGTAGGACTTGCTGGCATAATAGGTTGCCATATATGGACCTCCCGGTATTAAGCCGGCTGAAGAACAGACATTGACAATGGTCCCTTCCCCTTTTTCATTCATCTTCTGCAGGATCCCCTTCAACAGTATATGTAAAGCAATATCATTGACCCTGATCATTGACAGTTCTCTCTGTAAGTCACTATGCAGGAAATCCCCTGCCAGGCCAAAGCCCGCATTATTGATCAGAACATCAATCTTTTCTTCCCTGAGATCTTCAAGAAGCTTCAGACACTGACCTTCATCCGAAAGATCAACAGCCATGATGACACATTCCGTATCCAGTTCCCTGCTTAATTCTTCAAGAACATCTTTTCTTCTGGCACTCAGAATAAGACGGTAACCTCTGACGGCATACTGGCGGGCAAATTCCCTGCCAATGCCTGAAGAAGCACCGGTAATCAACGCAGTTTTCATAATTTCAACCTCTGTTATCAGTATTATATAACTTTCTGCATAAAAAGACATGATTTCGCTTTATTTTATTGTCAAATTGACTATAATATAATTGAAGGAGGTGATAAGGCATGATCATAAATACCGTTGCAGCTGTTGTTACCGGCATAAAGCAGGATCATCTGGCCATACTGCTGTGTCATCAGAAAGACGGCAGCTGGTCTCTTCCTGAAAAAGAAGTAAGTTCTGATGAAGATCTGGACCATGCTGCTTCACAGATAATGGAGCAGTCCGGATGTAAAGTCACCTATTTCCGTCAGCTCTACACCCTTGGTAAAGCTGACCGCGGTAACAAGAACAGACTGATCACCACTGCCTACCTCTCCCTGACTTCACCAGTCAATACAGAAGATGAAGCACTGAAATGGTTTTCCATCACCAAAACTACTGAATACTCAGACAGTAACCGACGTACATCACTGATAACCATGGAAAATACGGAGATCAACGAAAAGATATGTTATGAAATAACCGATACAGCCTGTGACTGCTATATAAAAAAAGATTCGTATATTAAACCTGAATCGACCACAATAATAGGAGCAGATCACATCAAGCTGATCAACATGGCCATGGATGAGCTGCAGCTGCACGTCATCTCCAGCGGCCTGATATTCAGCCTTTTGCCAAAAGAATTCACTTTGAAACAGGTTCAGAATGTCTATGAGATCATCAGCGGTGAAAAAAAGGATACATCCAACTTCCGCCGTGATATATTAAAGATGGTATCCCCTGTGGGAAAAACAGTAAAAACATATAACAAATATGCCGAACTCTATTCTTTCAACCCATTGATACAATATCTGAAAGGAGATTTATGATATGAAGAAGATTCTGGTAGTAATCGACATGCAGAAAGACTTCGTTGACGGAGCTCTGGGAACTCCTGAAGCCGTAGCTATCGTCGGTAACGTTGTCAAGGAAATGAAGAAAGACTATGACAAGGTCTTTCTGACCAGAGACACTCATCAGAGCAACTATCTGGAAACTCAGGAAGGGCGCAATCTGCCGGTAGTTCACTGCATTGAAAACACCTCAGGCTGGCAGCTCAACAGACGTGTCGCCAATGCCCTCAAGAAGATTGAAAACTATGAGATCATCAATAAGCCGACCTTTGGTTCTGACCAGCTGGCCGGAAGGATCGCAGCCTATTGCAAGCCGGAAGAGATCGAAAGCATAACCCTGATTGGCTTATGCACCGATATCTGCGTGGTATCCAATGCAATGCTGTTAAAGACTGCCTTTATGGAAACCGAGATCCGCTGCATCGCCAGCTGCTGCGCCGGTGTTACCCCTGCCACTCACGATGCTGCCCTGGCTACCATGAAGATGTGCCAGGTAAAGGTCATTTAAGGAGGATATATGGAACAGATAATCACCAGTCTGCTGGAAACAGATTTATATAAGATCTCCATGGGTCAGGCCATCTACCATCAGTATTCTGACTTTAAGACGACCTGGACCTTCAAGTGCCGCAATACCGATGTCTTTTTCACTCCGGCAATGGTCAGAGAAATCAAAAGACAGATAAAGCTTTACTGCAAGCTCTCTTTCACCGAAGATGAACTTGAATACCTCAATAACATCAGTTGGATCAAGGGTAGCTACGTTGATTTCCTGCGTTTATGGAGACCGCGTTATGAAGACTTCCACTTCTCAACCGATGATCCGACCGGACTGACCCTGGAAGCCACCGGTACCTGGCTGAATACCTCAATGTATGAGATCCCAACCCTGGCCATTGTCAATGAAGTATACTTCCGCATGGCTTACAACTATGATGAACTGTTTGAATCATTCAAGGAAAGACTGGCAGAAAAGAAACAGTGGCTGCTGTCAAACAAATACAGCATCGGCAACTTCTCTGAATTCGGCTTAAGAAGAAGACTTTCCGCTGAAGCTCAGGAACTGGCTGTTAAGGAGCTGGCAGAAGTCACCTGGCAGAAATGCAGTTCCAACTGTGTCGGTACTTCCAACATCTATCTGGCCCGCAAATACAATTTAATACCTGTGGGAACCATGGCTCATGAATGGATCATGTGCGTCGGTCAGGGTAACCACCGTCATAACCCTTCCTATTCCAACTATTATTCACTGGAAAGCTGGGTCAGGGAATACGGTGTTCAGAACGGTACTGCCTTAACAGATACCATCACAACTGACTGCTTCTTAAGAGACTTTGATCTCACCTATGCCACACTGTTCTCCGGTGTCAGACACGACAGCGGTGATCCGATCGAATGGGGTGAAAAGATGATTGCTCATTATGAAAGCCTGCATATTGACCCGACCACCAAGACCCTGCTGTTCTCCGACAGTCTGAACTTTGAAAAGGCTGCCAAGATCTATGAACATTTCAAGGGCAGAGCCAAGGTAGCCTTCGGTATTGGAACATACATTTCCAACGATACTAAGGAAAGAGCTCTCAATATCGTCATGAAGGTCACCAGATGCAACGGTCAGGATGTAGCCAAGATATCCGATACCCCGGGCAAGGGCATGTGCAAGAATCAGGATTATGTAGATTATCTTCAGAGAAGTATTGACTGGAGATTAGAATATGAGGTAAAGAAAAATGTTTGATGCCGTAAAAGAAAGAGACAATATTGTCAGTTTCGTCAGAGACTATTATGAAAAGAACCACCTGAAAGGTGCCGTATTAGGCATCTCCGGCGGTAAGGACTCCGGTGTGGTTGCCGGATTACTGTGTGAAGCTTTAGGACCTGAAAACGTCGTAGGTCTTACCCTGCCTTGCCACTCCAAGAGCCAGGATGCTTCCGATGCTCAGTTAGTGGCTGACAAGTTCGGTTTCGAACTGCTCAACATCGATCTGACCTCAACCTTTGACAGTTTTGTGGCCGAAATCGACAAGCTGGGACAGTTCAGTGCCGAGGAAAAGAAAAACGCCGACATCAACCTGAAACCGCGTTTAAGAATGGCTACCTGCTACTACATGGCTGCCCTGTTATCCGCAACCAAGGGCGGTGTCTATCTGGTACCTGGCACCAGCAATCTGGCTGAACTGTTCTTAGGCTACTTCACCAAGTTCGGTGACAGTGCCCATGACTATGAACTGATCTCTCATCTGACCGTTGAAGAAGTCATCAAGGTCGGTGAAGTCGTCGGTGTTCCACCAAAAGTATTATACCGCGTTCCTGATGACGGACTGTCAGGTCAGAGCGATGAGGAAAAGATGGGTGTCAAGTATGCCGATGCCGCCAAGATCCTAAGAGGCGTTGCCGGTGTCAGCGAAGAAGACTATAACAAGATCATGAAACTGCACAACGGTTCACTCCACAAGTTCAAGATGCCTCATCCTGAACTGGTCAGTGAAACGACCTATCCGCAGGAAAACAATGAACCACAGTGGCTGTTTGCCCTGGAACCGGAGAATCCGCTGGAAGGTGAAAACGACTTTGACTGGCGTTTCCACAAGGACGGCAAACACTGGAGCAGAGCCTACACCAGAGAGGCCTTCATTGAGAAGTATTCCCTGGAAAAGATCATCATGCTGCTTAACAGCGATATCTCCGTAGTCAAATACTATACAGCTGACTATCAGGAATACCCTGACATCACCCTGTTCATCAAGGAAAACTGCGAATACAGCGAACCTCTGGCACTTGATGAAGTCGAGGAATTCTTCGGATGAGAATCGGCGTCTACTGCGGATCGTTCAACCCTGTTCATAAGGGACACATCAAAATTGTCAGAACAGCCTTGAAAAAGGATCTTCTCGACAAGGTACTGATCGTGGCAACCGGCAACTACTGGGACAAGCAGAATCTGCCGCCGGTACGGGACCGCATCAGAATGCTGAAGTACTTTGATAACGATAAGATCATCATTGACGAGACCCACAATGACATTCAGTATACATATCAGCTTTTCCGAGTACTGAAGAAGGAATACCCTGATGATCAGCTGGTACTGATCATCGGCCGGGACAACATCCCTAACTTTACCCGCTGGAAACGCTACAGAGAACTGCTGAAGTATGACTTCATCGTCATTCCGCGTGAAGACATTGATTCTGAAGATCTGGAAGCCATGATGCAGGAAATGGGCAAGACCAATTACACGATCATGGATGTCAGAAACATCAACTTCAGTTCCTCAATGATCAGAGACAACTTCGATGATTATTCCAAGATAAAGGATTACGTTGATAAGAGAGTATATAACTACATGAAAAAGATGCTGAATCGCTAGACCAGCATCTTTTTTCTGAATTCATTCATTTCTTCTTCACTCAGCAGCAGCCCTTCCTTAAGGAAGTTTTCCATGCTGCCGTATTTCTCAAGGATCCGGTTTCTGGCCTTTTCCATATATGACCTTTTAGCCAGCAGAACATTGCGTATGCCTTCACATTCTGCTTCACTGCGGCCCATCTCCTTGAACATGTCGTAGTAGCTCTGGGCCTTAGGTTCATTGACGATGTTTGTCATCAGATAGTCTTCCATGATGGTTTCCTCATCAACACCCAATATCGTCAGTAAGAAGGAACTTACCAGACCGCAGCGGTCCTTGCCTTCGGAGCAGTGCCACAGAACAGGTCCCTTGTCAAAATCGGTACTCATGATATGCTTTACTGCTTTTCCGAAATTATGGACACAGACATCTTCATTCATCAGATAGGCATATGTATCACCGAGATCGATCTTGGAAATGTCCATTTCCTTATCTTCTTCCTTCTCGTGGGAAATGCCTTCCTGACGTTCAGGGAAGATATGGTTATTTATATATTCCGTACTCTCAGGGATTCTGTCTCCTTCTCCGCCAATCTCTCTGACGGTTCTTAAGTCAATAACCTTCTGCAGGTTCATGTCCTGCAGTTTTCTGACGTCGTTATCCGTTGCCTCTGACAGGTTGGCACTGCGAATAAGACACCCTTTACGTACCGTTTTTCCGTCAGCTGTCTTTAATCCTCCCAGATCTCTGACATTGTGTACGCCTTCAAATTCAATAACTCTGTTTTCCATAGACATAACCCCCGTGAAAGATAGTATACATTATCAGCCTGCCTTTTGGCAAAAAAACAGACTTCTGTAATATTATATCACACTGTGTATTTCATGGCTTTCCGCGCTGCGGTATACTATAGATAAAGATGACAAGGAGAACTGATACCATGATAAAAATGATACTCGACTGTGATACCGGCCATGATGATGCCATAGCCCTTATGGTTGCCGCCAAGCATCCTGAAATCGACTTACTGGGTGTAACGGTAGTTGCCGGAAATCAGACACTGGACAAAACTCTTCCAAATACCTTAAGCGTCTGCCAGCATCTCGGCATTGACGTTCCTGTTTACGGCGGCATGTCCCTGCCACTGGTCAGAGACCAGGTCGTACCGGCTGATGTCCACGGTAAAACCGGACTGGACGGCCCGGTATTTGAACCATTAGTCAGAAAGCCGGAAAGAAAACACGCAGTCAACTTCCTGATTGAAACCATCATGAAGTCTGACGGTGACATCACCATCGTACCGGTAGGACCTCTTACCAATATCGCCATGGCGATCCGCCTCTATCCTAAGATCGTTACCAAGATCCAGCGTATCGTCATGATGGGCGGTGCTGTTGGTATGGGTAACTGGTCACCGGCTGCTGAATTCAACATCTTCGCCGACCCTGAGGCTGCTCATATTGTGTTCAATTCAGGTGTTCCAATCGTGATGATGGGCCTTGATCTGACCAACACAGCCCTGGCTGACATCAACATCATTGAAAGAATGGAAGGCATTGGTAACAAAGCCGGAAAACTGTTTGGCGACATCATGCGCTTCACCCTGAATTCTCAGAGTGTTGTCGGTTTAGGCGCCGGTCCGGTTCACGATGTTACAGCCGTTACCTATCTGGTAGCTCCGGAGATCTACACCACCATCGATTCATATGTTGAAATCGACATCAGTCACGGTCCAAGCTACGGCAGAACCGTCTGCGACATCAATAACCGCTGGAAGAAGGAACCGAATGCCACCATCGGCATGGCCATCGATCTTCCTAAGTTCTGGGATATTGTTGAAGACACGTTAAGACGTTACGAGTAATCACACAATATCCGACAGAAGTAATATCATTCTTCCCTTAATATGTGGTAGAATACTTTTCGAGGAGGTAATATTATGAGAAACAGATTATTTAAATTAGGTGCGCTTGTCGGTCTGGGTGTATATCTTTACAAGGAGAACACCGATACATTCGGCGAACTTTCCTATCTGGTATTGCCAACCTTCCGCAAGTCTGTAGGTGACGACGTAGTATCCTACAAGTGGAATAACAGAAGCTTTGCGATCATGCATGCCCCTGTCGGTGTCATCTCTTCCCTGTATGAAACATATACGGTTCCTCAGGGAGTCATCGGCCCGATCTTCCACAACGCCAAGAGCGACTGCTATAACATGGCAATCGTTGACGATGTCAGAAACGAAGGTTACGTCGTAGGTTTCTACGGCATGAGTGAAACAGAAGTCATGCTGCTGGCCAAAACCTTCAAGCTCAACCGGAACAATTAATGAAGAAGCCTGTCTCACAAAGCAGGCTTTTTTATTTTCACCTTCAAGGGATTGCGCTATAATTTTAAAAAGGAGAATTTACATATGAAATACGATTTTACCAGCATTTTGGAAAGATATGGTCATGATGCCATCGCCGTTGACATGCCTACCGATTACATGGGCAACTACGGCAAGGTTAAAAGAGAAGAAGGTTTTGATGTCATTCCTATGTGGGTAGCTGACATGAACTTCCCGGTCGTTCCGTCAATTCAGGAAGCCATTATAGCCAGAACCCAGCATCCGACTTTCGGCTATTACAGAACAAGAGATGAATATTTCCAGGCCATCATCGAGTGGCAGAAACAGCACAATAACGTCGATGTAGCCAGAGAGAACATCGGTTATGAAAACGGCGTATTGGGCGGTGTGGTATCTGCCTGCAATGTCCTGTTATCAAGAGGAGACAACATTCTGGTTCACTCCCCTACCTATGTAGGCTTTACCGGTGCCTTAGGCAATAACGGCTACAAGCTGATCCATTCACCTCTGGTTAAGGAAAACGGCATCTGGGTCATGGATTTCCGGGACATGGAAAAGAAGATCGTTGACAATAAAATAAAACTGGCCATCATGTGCAGCCCTCATAACCCAAGCGGCAGAGTCTGGACCAAGGAAGAACTGACAAAGGCCATGGCATTATTTGAGAAGTACGGCATGTATGTCATTTCCGATGAGATCTGGTCAGACATTCTGCTTAACGGCAATGTCCATACACCTACTCAGTCAGTAAGCGAATATGCCAGAGAACATACAGTTGCCCTGTACGCTCCTAGCAAGACCTTCTCACTGGCCGGGCTGATCGGCAGCTACCACATCATCTACAATCAGTGGCTCAAAGACAGAGTAAGCAAAGAATCATCACTGTCACATTACAATTCCCAGAACGTACTGTCCATGTATGCTTTGATGGGCGCCTATACACCTGAAGGCAATCAGTGGCTGGAAGAACTGAAGGAAGTCCTCTCCGAAAACATCAACTATGCCTGCGATTTCATCAAAAACAATCTGCCGGGTGTTGACGTTGTCAAACCGGAAGGAACCTACATGTTATTCATTGACTGTGAAAAGTACTGTAAGGACAACAACGTCACCATGGATGAACTGTTCTATAAGGGCTGGCAATACGGTGTTTACTGGCAGGACGGCAGAGCCTTCCATGGCCGGTATAATATCAGAATGAACCTGGCCTTACCTCTTTCCAGAGTAAAAGAAGCCTTTGACAGGCTCCGGAAATACGTATTCTGAGATAAATCTTTTTACTTAAAACATAAAGAAAATGCGGAGTGATCCGCATTTGTCTTTTTCTTACTGCTGAGCAATGACAAAGGCTGTAGCACTGTCACCTTCTGATGTGATGGTGACCATTACGTTCTTAACACCTTTTTCATCAAGAACAGCCTGAATTTCAGCATCCGGTTTTACATAAGGAATACCCTTCTTCTTCAGGATCTCGATCCTTCTCATGTCCAGACCGTCAACATCCATGAAGTGGTCCAGTACCTTCTTTACAGCCTGCTTGGCCGCAAAGGCGCTGGCATATGCATCAACAACATCACCGTATTCTTCAGCCTGTTTCTGTTCTTTCTTTGTAAAAATCTGTTCAGCATAGTCAGGATGACCTAAGAATCTCTCAACATTGCTGATGGTTACTGTATCAATACCAATACTTAAAATCATACAATCAGTCCTCTTTTCTTAAATACCTCTATATTTTAGCAAGAATTCCTGCATTATTCCACAATTAGATATATAATATAATTAAATAAAATGGAGGAAATGAAATAATATGGCAATTAAGGACAAATTAGAAGAACTGAAAAAGGGTCTGGCCAACACCAAGAAAGATGCTGAAAAGACTGCTGCAAAGGTAGAAGAAAAGGTTACTGAAACCGCTTCTGAAGCAAAGAGTGCATTTGATGCTGCATTCGAAAAGGTAAAGGAAAAAGTTACAGAAGCCAAGGAATCTGAACCAGTTACTGAAGCCAAGAACGCATTCGATGCTGCATTCGAAAAGGTAAAGGAAAAAATCGAAAAGAAGGAAGAAGAAGCTGTTATCGAATACAAGGAAGTTAACCTGGTTGATGTTGCCAAGAACGTTATCAGAGGCGACTACGGCAATGGTGATGACAGAGTTAAGAAATTAACTGAAGCCGGCTTTGACTACAACAGAGTTCAGGGCATCGTTAACGACCTGCTGGCTGGCAGAACACCAAAGGGCGAAACAGTCATCAAGGTTCCTGTAAAGAAGGAAGAGCCAAAGGAAGAAAAGCCTGCATTAAAGGATATCGTTACTGTAGCCAAGGAAGTCATCAGAGGCGACTGGGGCAATGGCGATGACAGATACAACAGACTGACAGCTGCCGGTTATGACTACTACGCAGTTCAGAAGAAAGTAAACGAATTATTAAAGTAATCGAAAACTGAAGGATCTTCTCTGAAGGTCCTTTTTATATGCCCTGATGTAGTATAATGGTGATATGAGTGCTTACATACTTAAGATCATTGCCTTAATAACCATGACCATAGACCACATCGGTGCTGTCTTTGAACTGCACGACGCTTTCAGATGCATCGGAAGGATCGCCTTCCCTTTATATGCCTTAATGGTCGTGGACGGATGTGAACACCTGCTGAAAGACGAGAAACGATTCAAACGCTACATGATCTTCATGTGTATCATGGCAGCTATATCCGAATGCGGTTTTGACCTGGCTTTCTATGGCCGTCCATGGGATACGGAGATGCAGAACCAGCTATTTCAGTTTGCCAGCTATATCATTGGAATCTACATTACCGATTACTTCCGCAAGCCTTATATATCCGTTCCCGTTTGGCTTCTGATCATCTATATCAATTTCACAGGACGGTTCGGCTATTTCAGTTCCGGAATAATACTGATGCTGATTTTCAGAGAATACCTGAAGCATTATAAAAAGATGTCCTTACCGACAAGACTCTTATGCTGTGGTGTTATCATAGCCATACTGGTATACAATGAACTGTTTGACGGTCTGTTCTATTATTTGCATGATCTTGACACTGTTCAGCGTTACATTCAGCGCCGCGGTTTACACATCAGCAATGTCAACATGCATACTTATCTGGCTGTTCCTTTCCTGGCTTTATACAATGGAGAGTACGGTAATATACCGAAACCATTCCGTTTCCTGTACCGTCATTACTATCCGGTACACCTTTATGTATTAGCTTTGCTGAATTACATCATATAAGCAGTGTATATGGAAAAACGGATGGAAAAATGGTAAATTGTAATTAGATAGTTTAGTCAATAATAACAGGGGGTTTATATGAGTACAAGAACTTATCAGTGTACCAGATGCGGTGAAACCTTCACTTACAACAGTGACCGTGATGCTTTATACTGCCCTATCTGCGGTTCAACCGCCAGATATGTCGGTAATACCACATCTGTCAACCAGAACATCACTACCGGCAAGAACAAGTATTACAATGTAACCTTTACTGATCCTTCAACAAAAGTGAAGATCGGTACCGCTACAGTACCTGATGGCTGGCAGTACGGTGCAAGCATTAAGAGCTATAATCAGAGCTTAATGGTCAAGTATCTGGGTATCTGCCAGGTACAGAAGAATGACAACAGTGCAGTCATGTTCGTCAAGACTGGTGATAACTTCCTTGATGTCCGCAACGGCATTAACCAGAACGAAACTCACCAAGACGGTGAAATGAACCAGTATTTCAACATTCCGATGCTCAGACTTGATTCAACCGAGAACTACATTAACACCATCGCTCCGGGATATGTCCAGAATGCCAAACTGTCAGGCAAGGCTGTCAGCAAACTGCCAAGCTACTATGCTGAAAACTCCAAGACATTCCAGAAGGAAATGGAAAAGGAAGTTGAGGAATTTGCTTCATACTTTGCCAATAATAATGATCTGACTTTTGAAGCAGGAGTTCCTGTAACTGAATCCAAACTGGTTCAGTATTCCTACACTCAGAACAAGACTAAATATGTCATGTTACTGGGTACGGACTTAGGCGCCTATGAATTCCGTCTGACATCCAAGTCAGCTGCCAACAGCAACATGGTGAACCTGTTCACTTCCTTACTGACAGGACGGAACAGCAGTGCCAATGTCGGCCAGTACATTCACTGGGGCAGTAAGCTGATCTTCGGTCTGATCACTACGGAAGCCAGCTATAACAGTGTAGCCGCTGATTTCGAGAAGTTCGTCAACACCTTCAAGCTGGACAGCTCATACAAGACCAATCTCAAGAAGCTGTCAACTACCGGTGCCAACAGACCTCAGAATCAGAGCACCACATCTTCCAATAACAGTCTGTCATTAACTGACATTCTTACCGGCATCCTGAACGCTACGAGCCAGGGTACCAGCACCAATGACAGTTCCAACAGCACCGGCTTTGACTGGACTCAGTTGTTCAGAGACGGAACCGAACAGAAATAAGTATTAAGAATCCCGCCCGGGATTCTTTTTCATGCAAAAACCGGATTATCTTATCCGGTTTTGTTTCATTTGTCGTTTCCATTAATGATGTTAGACCATACGAAGTAACGGTAGTGTTCTTCCAGAGCATCAACATCTTCTTTCCACTCATCGTATATATCTGGTTCAAGCCCATCATACTCATCGATGAGATTTAAGGCATGGTAATACTGGTCTCTGTCAATTTCTTTCAGCTGATCCTCGTCAATTGCTTCTGAGGGCTTTTTCGTCTCTATCAGTTTATGCATATCTTACTGTCTTTCAGCAGCTTCGATGACATGTGACACCAGAACTGAAGTGGTAACGGAACCGACTCCTCCCGGTACCGGTGTAATTCTTTCTACGATTGGTTCAACCTCTTCAAACAGAACATCACCGCACAGCTTCTGTTTCTTTTCGTTATAGGTAATGCCAACATCGATGACTGTCTGCCCTTCTCTGACGTATTCAGCGTTTACCGATTCCATCTGCCCGGTACAGCAGATGATTATATCTGCTTCTTTGGTTATCTCAGGTATGTTTACTGATTTGCTATGACAGATGGTGACAGTAGCGTTTCTGTTCAGTAACAACATGGCCAACGGTTTACCAACCACTAATGATCTTCCGATAACCACAACCCTCTTACCCGATAACTCAATGCCGTAATAATCCAGTATCTGCATGGCAGCCTCAGCAGTACAAGGTGCAAATCCCATTTTCTTATTGATGAACACCCCTGTTAATGACCGGTTGCCGCAGCCGTCAACATCCTTATCAGGATTGATTGACAGACGGGCTTTTTCATTATCCAGATATTTCGGCAAAGGTCTGAACATCAGTATACCATGTACCAAAGGATCATTATTCAGTTCATCCAGGGTTCTGTAGAATTCTTCCTGTTCAACATCTTCAGGAAGTACAACTGATCTGACTTCAACACCTGTTTTCCGGCACTTCTTAGATGCTCCTCTTTCATAGGAGATGTCGTCATCTCTGGCCCCGACTCTTAAAACAGCCAGTAACGGGATAATACCCTTTTCTTTTAAGGCTTCTGATTTGGACAGACTTATATCATCCAGATGATCAGCTACGGGTTTTCCCTTAAGTATCTCAGCCATTGGACAACCTCTTTTCTATTGCTTCAAAGCATTTCAGTGCTCTTGGAGCATATTCACAGACCAGATCTTCAGCCATCAGGTCGATATCCTGAGCGATCTGTCTGTTCTTCATCAGTCTGGTATTGACCAGCACATTGATCTTAGCCCCATATATTGCCCCATGGGCCAGCATCACTGACGTTGCTGCATCTGACACTGCCAGTTTTGAACCGATTTGGGCCAGTCGTTCATCAAGTGCCACGACCTGACATGACAATCCCAGTATTCTTAACGGTGAAGCCGCTGCATCCTGCAGACACTTCTCCATCGTTTCAGCATAGTCCGGATCATTTCTGTCCATGGAATAAGCCCTGGCAAGAGGTTCAAATGCCTCTGCATCGCCATTTATGCATTCAAGAAGGTCTTTTCTTAAGCTCTCTGCTTTTTCCTTGATCCGCAATATTTCTTCCTCATATTCTGCGTACTTCTTTTTCCCGACAGTCAGATTGGTAACCATCTCGGCCAGAGAAGCAGCCAGAGAACCTACCAGTGCGCTGACTCCTCCCCCACCGGGAACAGGATCCTTGCTCGCTGCCAGTTCAGTAAATTCTCTGATACTTTTATCAAGCATCCAATCACCTCCGTTAGAACAATCCGGTGATCACACCATTTTCATCAACATCGATCTTTTCAGCTGCCGGTACCTTAGGTAAACCCGGCATTGTCATTATTTCACCGGTCAAAGCCACAATGAATCCGGCTCCGGCGGAAACCTTAAGATTTCTGACTGAAACACGGAAATCTTTTGGTGCTCCTAACTTGTTAGGATCATCACTGAAGGAATACTGAGTCTTGGCCATGCAGACAGGCAGATTGCCATAACCCAGTTCTTCCAGCTGTTTTAACTGCTTAGGTGCACTGCCAACCAGATCTACACCGTCAGCGTGATAGATCCTGGTGGCTATTGTATTTAATTTCTCCATGATAGGCTTATCAAGTTCATAGGAGAATGAGAAATCATTTTTCTGTTCACACAGTCTGACAACTTCTTCAGCCAGTGCTATGCCGCCTTCTCCGCCTTTTGCCCATACTTCACTGATGGCTACATTGACGCCCAGTTCGCGGCATTTCCGTTCAACCAGTTTCAGTTCGGCTTCGGTATCACTTGGGAAGACATTAACCGCTACTACGCAAGGCAGATGGAAGACATTGGTGATGTTGGAAACATGCTGTAACAGGTTAGGCATGCCCTTTTCCAGAGCTTTCAGGTTTTCCTTACCCAAATCAGCCTTAGCCACACCGCCGTTATGCTTTAGTGCTCTTACTGTAGCAACTATTACTACTGCATCAGGCTTTAAGCCGGCCATACGGCACTTGATATCGATAAACTTTTCAGCACCCAGGTCAGCACCGAATCCGGCTTCCGTAACGGCATACTCACCGAGTTTCAGAGCCATTCTGGTAGCTGTTACGGAGTTGCAGCCATGAGCAATATTGGCGAATGGTCCGCCATGGATAAAGGCAGGTGTATGTTCCAGAGTCTGGACCAGATTAGGTTTCAAAGCATCCTTTAACAAGGCTGCCATAGCACCCTGAGCCTTTAAGTCTCCGGCTGTAACCGGTTTATTATCATAGGTATAACCGACAACGATACGGGCCAGTCTGGCCTTTAAGTCGGTGATATCGCTGGCCAGACACAGCACAGCCATGACCTCGGAAGCGACCGTAATGTCAAATCCGTCCTGTCTAGGAGTACCGTCAGTTCTGGCACCCAGACCGTCGATGATGTTTCTTAACTGTCTGTCGTTCATGTCGACAGCACGCTTCCAAGTGATCCTGCGCGGATCGATATTTAAGGCATTGCCCTGCTGAATATGATTATCAAGCATGGCTGCCAGAAGGTTATTGGCTGCTCCTACCGCATGGAAGTCACCGGTAAAGTGCAGGTTGATGTCTTCCATTGGCACCACCTGAGCATATCCACCTCCGGCTGCTCCGCCCTTTACACCGAAAACCGGTCCCAATGACGGTTCTCTTAAGGCTACAACGGACTTCTTGCCAATGTGTCTTAAGGCATCAGCCAGACCAACAGTAGTTGTAGTCTTTCCCTCGCCTGCCGGCGTTGGGTTGATGGCAGTTACCAGAATAAGCTTTCCATCCGGCTTGTCAGCCAGATCCTTTAACAGCTTGTAGTCGATTTTGGCCTTCCAGTTCCCGTATAGCTCAACATACTCTTCAGGAATACCCAATGTGTCAGCTATTTCGGTAATCTTCTTCTTTTCACATCCCTGTGCAATTTCAATATCTGTTAACATTCTTCTACCTCATATTCTTCTATAATTCTACTTATAGTTTATTTAATCATCATTAATTGTTTTATCCGCAATCTGTAGGATTTTACGGTTGTTTCACTGTTTATATTGTATAACGTATGATTTGATGGTTTTTTGTTCGAAATAACCTCTTTTTATAGGATTTTATAATCCCTACTCTCCATTTATCATAAAATTAGATTCTCGGGAAAGAATTAAACATAATAATAAACAGTCAAAGGAGGACATTATGGCATTATCATTGGATTCAAAAATCAGAGACATCATGAGATCACCTGAAGGAAGAGCAGTCATGGAGAAGTATGCACCTGGTTCAACAAAGGACCCACGCATGAAATTAGTTGGCGGTCTGACATACCGTAAACTGTTAAGCTATCCTGAATCAGCAGAAGTAGCTGCTCATGCTGATGAACTCGATGCAGAACTGAAAGCCTGCTCAAGATAACAGCTAAATCTTAATGAGTAATGTAAGGGCATCCAAGGATGCCTTTTACTGTTGTCTGAGAGTTTCCTCCAGATCCATGGCTTTCAGTAGAAGTTCCAGCTGCAGACGCTGATCATAATCATTCAGATCAACGTTCAGTTCCTTTTCTATTCTGGAAATTCTGTCTATGAGAGTTGAACGGTGAATAAACAGCTTCTGAGCTGTAGAAGTGTATGACATGCTTTCTTCCAGGAATACTTTCAGGGTTTCCAGATAGGAAACACCGGATGTGCGGTCATGTTCAATCAGGTTGTTTAATCCAACCGGAAAATAAGCCTGTAAAGGCATGTTTCCCAATGAATTGACGACCATCTGATTCAGGGCGTAACTGGAAAAATAGAAATAGTCATTCTCCTTGTTCATCATCAGTCCGTTTTCAATGGCCGCCAGAGCCTGCATGTAATGGATCCTGACATTATACAGATCACTGAACTGATTTGAAATGCCTGCACACAGATGCATGCCTCTGACAAATTCGCCGAGTTTCTTGTTCAGCTGAACATTGTAACTGCCGTTTTTATCATCTTTCAGAGTGTCAGTATTTACCAGCCCAATTATGCTGTCTTCCCTGGAAAAAGCATAGGAATCCGCAAAAGTTTCCTCAAATATGTCACTTATATAAGAAAGAGGCAGCTGATTGTGGCCCTTACCGTAACGAAGGCAGATGCATATATATTCCTTTTTACCGTTACTTCCGGACAGTATCATGCGTTGTGAATGAGACAAAGGCATTTCTTCTGTCAGAGCCTGAATTACTTTTTTCAGTGAAGGCTGTGAGTCATTAATTATATCAGGATTTCTTTCAATGGCAATCTCGATCATGGAAGCCAGATATTCCGCCATCTTATCTTCCCCATCTGCAAAATCTGTTTCCCGGGAAGTAATGCACAAGCATCCTTCATACTGGCCTTCCTTATTAAACAGGTTAACGCACAGAGTTCTGATTCCATACAGCTCAATTATCATGGCATTTCGCTTTTCAAACATCAGATCATAGGCAGACAGGTATTTATCCATTGAATCAAAGTTTAGCGACCCGCTGTCAGTCATGTTCCAGGCTTTATTACTCCGTTCCGTTGAGGCCACAATTTTAATGGCACTGTCCAGAACATAGATCGGTTTACCAAATATGGATGCAGAATCGGAAATCAGTGACTGAATATCACCGTCTTTTGCCAGGTCTCTGTAAATCGCATTTTCCCATTCATCATACTGATTGTATATGTCCTGCAGAATCTGATGCACTTTGAAAATATCCCGTTTCTTTCTTATTACG
Organism: Erysipelotrichaceae bacterium; assembly: GCA_017405785.1. Lineage (GTDB taxonomy): Bacteria > Bacillota_I > Bacilli_A > Erysipelotrichales > Erysipelotrichaceae > RUG521. Next base: position 97,475 of record JAFQZR010000018.1, on the reverse strand, counting down.
ATCAGGGTGATTCTTTCCTTGTAGTAATTAAGTGTAAAACCGTCACCGATGCATATCAGCATGGAACCTTTTTCAATATGCGGTCTCTGTGGCAGATGATCTACACTGGCCAGATATAAATGATCTTTATGGAATGAATTATCACCGTCAAAATAAAATTCAGCTCTTCCCAATGAAAGCTCAGTTAACTCCGGTCCACGCATCTCACACTGAAAATATCTGGACAGTCCGTTATAGATGATATCCGCATTCAGTTTCATTATTCGTACCTTCTTTACTAAATCATTATAACACATATCTCTTGTTTTCTACCCGTCATTTTGTAGGTGTCAGCCGTTTTTAAATTCAGCATAACATCGTGCAGAAAAACGTGTTTTATGATTTAACCATCAGTTTCTGAAAACTTTGCCCAATCATCAGATAATATCCCGACAAAAAGTCTATTACCTCCCCTGAAAATACCTTATTTTTTTGTATTTCTGCCTTTTTATCAATTATTTATCATTAAGATGTATTCAATCCCGGGAATATCATTTTAACGTACGATAAGGAGGACTTTTAATTATGGCATTTACACCTGATGACAAGGCGATGCTTGAAGGATATATCGCCAAAGCACGTCCATTCACAGATATGTTTTCAGTTAAAGGAAAAGTTGCCCTGGTAACAGGCGGCTCTTCCGGTTTAGGTTTTGATATTACATTAAGACTGCTTCAGGGCGGGGCCAAGGTAGTAATGGCTTCTAATTCCCATATTGAGGAAGAAGCTGCTCTGGATCTGCTGCAGAAAGAAGGATTCGGCGATGATGTTGCTTTCTGTTTCACTGATGTCAGAAATGAAGAAGAAGTAGAAGCACTTGTAAACTTTACCGTTGAAAAGTTCGGATCACTGGATATCTTCGTAAACAGTGCTGCCATCTGGAATTACGCCAAGATCTATGATCTGCCGAAGGAAGATCTGCAGCTCATTTTTGAAACAAACGTTTACGGTGCATTCTTCGGTGTCAAGCATGTCAGCAAGTACATGAAGGAAAACGACATTCACGGCAAGATCGTTCTGATTTCATCTAACAGCCCAATCGTTCCGTATCCGGTATTCGGCGGTTACCCTCACTATGCTTCCAGCAAGGCAGCAGTCATGGGTCTGGCAACCGAAGCAGCCAAGGAACTGAAGCGCTATGGTATCAATGTCAACAGCATTGCTCCGGGCGGCATGGTTACTCCTGGTGCAGCCGGTAACCTGGCCAGTGACGGCCTTACCGAAGAACAGCAGGATGAATTCTATGATGAATTAATGGTATGGCAGGTCGATGGTCAGCTGCCGGTTGATGAAGTTGGCATCATGGCTTATACATTCTGCACACCGATCGCTGATGGAATCACAGGAGAAACAGTAGTCGTAGACGGCGGTGCATCACACAACATCGTCAAATACCAGGCTGCCATAGATGCTTATCCGCCTGAGGACTAGAAAGGATCACCATGACAAAAAAGATAGACGAAAGAATACCTGTTAATTCAGGTGAAGGAGCCGGCTTTAAGACCCTTAATGCCGTACAGTCTCCATGGAATAAGCTGATGTCCTATCAGGATGCTCTGCACTATGCTTCAAGATTTGAAGCTGTCTTAAGTGCAGCAGTTGGACAGGCATACAGAATTATCATTCCTGACTATGCAACCAGAGCTTCTGAAATGTGCAAGGAAGCATATGCCAGACTGTATCAGACCGGCCTGTATTACCCAAACGATGACGGCTTCGGAATCCATCCGTTTATGTGCGGATCCTATCCGGGAGCCCTGATCGGTGACAAAGGCGACGATGCACTGTTAATGTGCGGCAGATGTCAGGACTTCGGAACTTACAGATGTGAGAAGGAACTTGATGTCTGCGACTGGGATATCGTCGGTTCTGAATTATGCCGTGCTACCACCATGTCCTTACAGGGACAGGCTGATGCTACAGAAACCAGACACCGTAAAGGTCATAAGCTTGATTATCTGATGGTTGAAGCAAAGGGCTGCGGTGACAGACATTGCCGTATCATTGCTGAAAGCAGAGAAAAATATCCTGCTCCTGAACATGAGTTATGGCAGTCATTCGGACCAGCTGTATCCGATGAATATAAGAAAATCACACCGGAAGAAGAATGTGTTGCCGAATCAATGATGTTCCGTGAAGAATGTGATTATCACTTTGTTAACGGTACAAATAATGAAACCGATTCATCAAATCAGATGGTCAATCTCTCAACAGCTGCTTCATTATATCTGTTACCGGCCATCGACAACGCTGTAAAACTTAGATATACAACCGCTGAAAATGCTGAATGGATCAAGAAATGCGTCCTGGAAGCTGCCGGCAAAGCCATGTTCGGTGAGAGATATGCCATCAAGGCCTGCCGTGACTGGCTTGGTGTTCCAAGTACCATCGGTGAAGACGGACGTCTGTTAGGCGGTGTTATCGAAATGCTGCTGCAGTCCCTGGTATGCGGATACGAAATTGAAGCTTTTAACAAAGATGAAGTCATCTATGTCATTAACAGAGCTGATCTGGCCATTACCGGTACCCAGTCCCTTTGTGAAGCTCACTTATACATGTGGAACGGCATGGTCAAAACTCTTGTAAATGCACAGTGGTCAGTCTGGGAAGAAGATTCTCCTAAGGGAAAGATGAGAATCAAGATCGCCAAGAAAATTGACAAGTTCATGTAAGGAGGATGCGTCTATGTTTAAGAATATATTTAAGAATGATGAATGGAAGCGTTCTGAACACATGGCAGTCAGAAAAACTGTCGGTTACTATCTGTTTACTCATCAGCTGATGGAAGTAACCGGTGAACAGGCAGCCGCTTTCCTTGATTACGTTTTCCCTAACAACATAGCTAATCTGGCTGTCGGACGTGACAGATATACGACCATGCTTAATGAAGATGGAGAGATCATCGATGATGTTGTTGTCATGAGGCTTGATGAAGACAGATACTGGGTTTCTACCCTTTATGGCACCAAGGCCGATGACTGGTTCTATTTCCATTCTGAAGGCTATGATGTTGAAACCTATGAAATCACTGAAGACTGGCACATGTTTGCTGTTCAGGGGCCGAAATCAAAGGAAGTTCTCAACAATATTCTTTCAAACGGTGTTGATGATCTGAAGTTCTTCCAGAACAGAACAGACGAAATCAACGGAATTGAAGTCATCGTTAATAGAGCCGGTTTCACTGGTGAAAAGTTCGGTTACGAAATATATTGTGCATCAGATCTTGCGGATGATATTCAGGATGCCATCGATACAGCTGTCAAGGCTGCCGGTGGAAAGGAAATCACGGAATTCCAGGTCTTTGCCTGGACATTACCTACCGAAGCCGGTTTCTATTACATGAGAGATCTGGCTCACACTAATCCTTTTGAAGTAGGTCTGGAAAAGAACATCAACTGGGACAAGGATTTCATCGGAAAAGAAGCGCTGCTCAAAATAAAGGAGAATGGGCCGGAAAGAGAAATGCTTGGATTTGAGGTTATTGACGAAAACGAAAACTTCTACATCCGTGCCAAACAGTATGGAGGACCAGGCGAACCTATCTTCATAGACGGTGAGGAAGAAGAAATCGGGAGAGTTTCCAAAATGGTTTATTCTTATGTGAAAGACGTCAATAATGGCTACATTTTGGTAAAGAAAGATAAACTCCACATCGGTGACAGATTCAAAATCCACGGTTATGATTGTATCGTCACTGAAAAGAACTGGTTATAAGGGCTCACAACTGAGCCCTTATTGAAAGGATGAAAACATGGATATAAATGAACTGTTTGGTTACAAGGGCAAGAATGTTCTTGTTACCGGAGCCTTTTCCGGAATGGGCAAGTCTGCAGCCAGACTGCTGACTCAGTTAGGCGCTAATGTCTACGCTGTCTGCCGCCGTAACGGACGTCACAGCCAGCTTGATTTTGAAGTTACCAAGATCATTTATGCTGATCTGGGAGTAAAGGAAGATCTTGATCATCTTGTCAGTGAACTGCCAGATGATCTATTTGCGATATTCTTCTGTCATGGCATTGCTCTGAACAATCAGGGAACAAGTTATACTGATGATTCCAATGCTGAAGAAGTCATGAAAGTAAATCTTCTTTCAACAAAGTATCTTATTCCTCAGATTATTGATAAAATAGAAAAGGCAGGATCTATAACAATCATTGCCTCCTCGGGAGGATTTAACTGGAGAGACAACCGGGATAACTGTCTGGAGCTTCTGGATGTAGAAAGCTGGGAAGATGGTGTAAAATGGTGTCAGCAGCACCACGATATAATAGCCTCAGCATATGTGTTTTCCAAAGAATGCCTGAACTGTTATGTCGTAGCCAATACCTTTAACCCCATGTTTATTGACAGGCAGATAAGAATCAACTGCATAAACCCGGGGAATACCAATACTGGTCTGAAATCCGATTTCGGCAGATATACCTCTTCTGTGGGTGATGAAGCCGTAGGCATAGACATGATTGAAGAAATCTTCTTAAGGCCATGGAACGGCTATTGGGCATCTCCTGAGCAGATGGGTTATCCATTGGTATGTATAGGTTCCAAAATATTCAGCTACATGTCCGGACAGACCATATTTATTGATTATGGTATTTCCAACACCTGGCTGTATAATCCATACTGGTATTAAAATAGGAAAGTAAATGTTTAAAACAGCGGCAGAATTCATTGAGTACATTTCCCACAGAACCAAGACAACTCATCCGGATTCCGATCTGATCACCCTGATGGAAGAACTGGGTCATCCAGAAAGGAAACTGAAGTGTTTTCATGTAGCCGGAACTAACGGCAAAGGATCCACCACTGATTATCTCAGAAGCATTCTGCAGCACCATGGCTATAAAGTCGGCAGTTTTACCAGTCCGCATCTGGTCGTTCATAACGACCGCATCAGAATAAACAATGTCAACATTCCTGATGACAGGCTGCTGGAACTGGGAAACCGTTTCAGCTGGGCCATAGACAAATACGATCTTTCCATGTTCCGGATCGATACTCTTATCAGCATCTATTATTTTCTGGAAGAAAAGGTCGACTATGCGGTTTATGAAGTGGGAATGGGCGGACGCCTTGATTCCACCAACATCATTTACCCGATGGTAAGCGTCATTACCAATATCGGTTTTGACCACATGGCTTACCTTGGCAATACTCTGGATAAGATAGCTTTTGAAAAGGCCGGCATCATCAAGGAAGGAATCCCTGTATTCACGGGTGAACCAAAGAAGATATGTCTGGATGTATTTGACAGAGTGGCAAGGGAAAGAAACACCACTGTTACCATAATCAGAGCTCCTAAAGGCTACATTGAAAACGGAAAAGTATGGTTCCATTATTACGGATATGACATTTCCTTACCTACCCTGGCTCTTTATCAGGTGAAAAATGCTGCTCTGGCCTTAAGAGTGGCTGACTACTGCAGAACCCAGGAAATCATTGATTTAAACAGGGAAGACATTAAGGCAGGCCTGGAGAATACCTTCTGGAACGGACGTTTTGAAGTTATCAGAGAAAACCCTCTGACCATTCTTGACGGAGCCCATAACGAACACGGCATCACCGCCATCATTGACAGCGTTGTCCAGCTGCCGCATCCTTTATGCATAATTGCCAGTATCCTTTCCGACAAGCAATATGATAAAATGATAAAGACCCTCAAGCATCTCTGCGATGAACTGGTAATCACCTCATTCAGCAACTACCGTGCTACCAGTGCTGAAACCCTGGCCGGCAATAATGAGGTTACCGTTATTGACGATTACCGTGAAGCGCTCAGATATGCTGAAGATAAATACGCCGACGGCACGATCCTGATCACAGGTTCCCTGTATTTCGTCAGTGAGATCCGTGCCCTGTACAAAGGAGAATAGATAAGATGACATTAAAGAAACTGACCGTACTGGCCATGCTGACAGCGATATACGTTGTACTCAGCGTCCTGACTCCTATAAAAGTCATAAACTTCAAGTTCACACTTGAAGCTTTTCCGATTCTGGTTGCCGGATTACTGATGGGACCATATGAAGGCTTGCTGGTAGGATTATTGGGAAGCGGCATCTATCAGGTTCTGTTCTCATCTTACGGAATCACGCCAACAACTATTTTATGGATGCTGCCACACTTCTTCAGCGGCTTTCTGTGTGGCGTTCTGGCCAGGAAGGCCGGTAATCTCACTACCGTAAAAGTGATCATCATAGCCACCATATGTGCATTCAGTGTCACTTTACTGAATACTCTGGCTCTCTATGTTGACTCTAAGTTATATGGTTATTATTCAGCCAAGCTGGTCTTTGGAACACTGTTACTGAAGTTTGCGGCAGGTTTCATTCTGTCAGTTCTGTATGCGCTGATCCTTCCAAAACTGATTGCTCAGCTGAAGAAAATCGTAAGATAATTAATGCTCAAAATCCGGCATAAGCCGGATTTTTAGATGGTTTCTTATCAATCGGCAATTTATAATGCGTTTTCATGGTATAAAAACGTGTTTTATTTTGCCGATTAAACTTAAATAAAAAAGAGAGGTAACTCTCTTAATGTTTCTGCGGCATACCGTTTCCCTTCATCAGTAACTTAAGGAAAACCGGTGACAGGACATACGCCAGAACAAAGGCCGCAATGAAACTGATTATTTCCGATTTCAGCAGCATCGGGCCAAACGGGATCTTTGCTCCATGAGAAGTTGCCTGACGGTAAGCCATGTACACCATTATGAAGGTCATCAACGGTGAATAAAGGACATCTGATACCAGCGCTTCAATTACTCTGGCTTTCGTTGTACCAGCCTTGGCATTGAACTTCACCAGCAGAGCATCACTGATCTTTTTCATCGGTATGATCAGACCAATCACCATGGAAATCACAAAACTGATTATAAAGCTTTTGAGGAATTCTCCTACCGTAAACTTCCCTGAACTTAAAAGGCCGATCCGGGACAGAACAAAACTCATTGACAGTCCCATCAACAATGACATCTTCATCCCAATCTTCTTCATATCCATATTATGACTTCCGTTTTTCCTCAGATTCTCTATACCCAAAAGAATTATACCTTACTTTCCCTTAACTATCACCATTTATATAGTTTATAATATAGTAAAGAGATAACTTATACATGATCCAGAAAATACGGAAACCTTTAGGAATTTCAGCCATTATATCCCTGCTGATATGCATAGTGGGATGTGCTGTAAACTATCTGTCTTTTCAGAAGACAGGTCATTTTCCTCTGGCTTACCGTATTTATGGCGGTGAATGCATGAATGAAGTTGGTTTCGGGCTTAGTGCCTTCCATACCTATGCAATGGAAATCAACGGAACCGATTCCGTTCATCTCGGGTTTTCTCTTTACGGATTTATGACCTGGTGGCTGGTAATAGCCCTAGTCATTTTCCGGATCATAACAGTTATCAGAGCCTTAATAAAAAAGGCCTAATCATTTTTTAATCGCCTTAAATATAGTATTATTATATTGATGGAAATAGTAATAGAAGGAGAATAAACATGAAATTATCACCTCTTCAGATTGCCAGATACAAGTATCAACCTAAACTGCCTGGCATGTTAAGAAACGGTATCGCTGAGATCAGTGTCAAGGTCGGAGAAAAGACCCAGAGTGTTGCTGACCAGGAAAAGATCGCTGCCTTATTCCCTAATACCTACGGTAAGGAAGAGATCACCTTCCAGAAAGGTGAAAACACTTCACCTGCCAAGGTCCACAAGGTCGGTGTCATTCTTTCCGGCGGTCAGGCTCCTGGCGGACACAACGTTGTATGCGGTCTCTATGATGCCTTAAAAGCCACCAACAAGGACAACGTCCTATACGGTTTCAAGAACGGTCCAATCGGTATCTTAAAGGATGACTATCTCGTATTCGATGATGAATACATCGATCAGTTCAGAAACACCGGTGGTTTCGACATCATCGGTTCCGGCAGAACCAAACTTGAAACTGAAGAACAGTTTGAAGTAGCTGCTGAAACCTGCAAGAAACACGGTATTACAGCTGTCGTTATTATCGGCGGTGATGACTCCAATACCAACGCTGCCGTATTGGCTGAATACTTCGCTGCCCACAACACAGGTGTTCAGGTTATCGGCTGTCCAAAGACCATCGACGGCGACCTGAAAAACGAAGACATTGAATGCTCATTCGGTTTCGATACAGCTACCAAGACATACAGCGAGCTGATCGGCAACATCGAAAGAGACTCAAACTCTGCCAAGAAGTACTGGCATTTCATCAAGGTCATGGGACGTTCTGCTTCTCATGTCGCTCTGGAATGTGCCTTAAAGACTCAGCCTAACATCTGTCTGGTCGGTGAAGAAGTAGCTGCCAAGAAGATGTCATTAGCCCAGATCGCTGAATACATCGCTGATTCCGTTAATGCCCGTGCTGACAGAGGCATGAACTTCGGCGTAGCCATCATTCCTGAAGGCATCGTTGAATTCGTTCCTGAATTCTCCGTACTGATCGCTGAGATCAACGAACTGCTGGCCGGCAGCAAGACTGAAGAATTCAACGCCTTACCAACATGGGATGCAAAGTATGCCTTCATTGAAAAGGGTCTGACTCCTGAATCAATGAAAGTATTCGAGATCCTGCCTCAGGGCATCCAGCAGCAGCTGTTCCTGGAAAGAGACCCTCACGGCAACGTTCAGGTATCACTGATCGAATCAGAAAAACTGTTCTCAGCCATGGTCAAGGACATCCTGGCTAAACGCAAAAAAGAAGGAAAGTTCAACGGCAAGTTCGCTACCCAGCATCACTTCTTCGGTTATGAAGGAAGATGTGCCTTCCCTTCAAACTTCGACGCTGACTACTGCTACTCATTGGGCTACAATGCCTTCATGCTGATCCAGTACGGTTACACAGGCTATCTGTCAAAGGTTTCCAACCTGGCAAAACCTGCTGAACAGTGGGTTGCCGGCGGCATGCCAATCACCAAGATGATGAACATCGAAAGAAGAAATGGCCAGGACAAGCCGGTTATCAGAAAAGCTCTGGTTGAACTGGATGGTAAGCCATTCAAGTATTTCGAAGCCAACAGAGAACAGTGGGCTGTTGAAACAGCATTCACCTATCCAGGTGCTATCCAGTACTATGGACCTGCTGAAGTATGTGACATCACAACCATGACTCTGGCTTTGGAAAAAGAATAATTAAACTGAAACAACTTAAAAGGTATGGTTTGATAACCATACCTTTTTCATTACTTAAGCTATAAGATTTACTATTCCGGCGATTATTGCCGCCATTAACGGGAATCCAATCAGAGTTCCTGCCCATTTCGTTATGACCGTTTTTGTCGGTATATACGGTTTCAGATCTTCCGTACCTGGTATCAGCCAGGCGTTGGTCTTTCCTACCCAGTACCAGTCAATGAACAGCCTGTCAAACAAGCCCATTATCAGCATGATCACTGTCATCTGAACAAAGCCTTCCATGAAACCTTTGGCTCCATTGATGACATAAACCATAAAAGGCACTACCGTAAACAGCGGAATGAACATCGCTGCCATTACAACAGCAGATGTCTTCTTTATTTTCTCTTTGGTTGTAATCCCCAGTTCAACAACTCTGTCCTGGACATCCTGTTCATAGAAAACTACCAGACCGACAGGACCGTCCTTAATGCCGACCACACAGATCAGTAACAGCCAGAAGCTCATTACCAGTCCTTCCAAAACTAATAAAAACCAGTTCATAGAACTACCTCACTGAAATCAGTTTAATATCCTCCAGTAACTTAATCAAGAGCAGTACGTTTTCCTTAACATCTCTTCTCTTCTCCAGGGAAACAGTACGGACAACTTCACCGACAGTCTTCTTTCCATCAATCGCATTCATCACGGCATCCTGCAGGCCCATGAACACAAACGGATTAGGGCCTATCTTCTTCATGAATTCATCCAGAACATCACCATATCCCAATGCACGGTAATCGCTTAACTGCTGGATAGGTCCGACCCGGTCACGTTTGTATACGGTATTCAGAGTTTCATCCAGAGGATATTCATCCTTAAGGTCATATACTCTGATCCATTCATCAAACATGGCACCGACGTGTTCTTTCTGCTTTGAAGCATCATATCCTTCAACGAGCTTACCTGCACTTTCACAGCAGTCCTGGAAATACTTTTTCAGTTGGAACATGGCTGAACCGAACATAACCTTATCAATCTTGCCGTTGAGGAATTCACCCAATACACGGTTCTTTTCAGTAATGATGTTTTCTTCCAGTTTGGCAAACAGGAACGGTACATCTTCATCCTTCATGTTGGCCAGGTTATAAGCGAAGTTAACAGCTGTCAGACAGGAGAACTTCAGTACAGCCGGATCAATGACATCAAGAGTGTCGGTAGCTGTATGATAATTCAGGTCTGGCCACTGTCCCAGCATGCAGCAAGGAATATTAATTGTCGGATCGCAGTATACCGTATGGTCACTGCCTCCGGAATGCGGTTCAACACGGTGATTGGTCAGCGGTACAAAGTCGTCAGACAAGGAATAGGCTTCCCTGCCCGCAAAGTCCATGGCGATCATGCATAATTCATTATTCAGAGCCGGTGTGCTGAATGGTGTCTTTGTCAGGGTGATCGGACCATAGAAACGGGTCTGCTTGCCGCCGACCATATCCAGGTTCATGGCACCTAAGCCCTTTTCATAATCAGTATGATCACTCAGATAGGCAAACGTACCGGTAAACTCCGGAATCAGAGTCAGTTTAATGGTATGCTGAGGCTGTTCTATCTTTCCTTCCTTAACCAGTCTGTTAATGACATTCATGGCTTCCAGAGTAGCTGATACACCTGAAGCATTGTCATTGCATGAACTTCTCGGATGACATAAATGTGCTGACAGATAGACTGTCTTATCGTCCTTGCCTTCAATTGTCACTTCAACGACTTCAATGTGACCGTTATATAAAGCGGAATCAATGTATGGCTTTACCTGCAGATAACCGCCGTCCTTTTCCAGTTTCTCACGGCACATCTTAGCCAGCTTATCACCCATTCTCGGTGATAACACAAAGCCTCTGCCTTCCGGTTCACCAGGGGTATGTACCGGCCAGTATGAACTGTAAGTCAGTGAATCATAAAGTTCCGCGCGGGTTCTGTTTTTTGTCTCCATGATGAAGTCGGTAACGATACCCAAAGCACCCTTCTCATAGATCCATCCGGACTGTCTGACACTGCCTCTGAAGAAGGCAAACTTACCGGTCAGATCCAGATCCTGGTATGCTGAAGGATCATTGCCTTTGTCTAACAATACCAGATCGACAGGTTCATTACGCTTATCAATAGGATAGCTCTTCTGAATTACCGAGATGGCTTCAGCTGAATAGTCAGCCAGACGGATTTCAGGATCAACCAGATCCAATGTAGCTTCCTTAATTGACCATTCCTTGAACATTTTGCTCTGCAGATACCAGACATCCGGATCTGCCTCATATGAAAGCAGTTTGGCATTCAGACCATACTTCTTACAAATCTTCATTACGTGTTCAGCAGCTTCCCTGAACATCGGTGAAGCCTGAATTCTGTGATAGTTGGATACTTCCTTTACAACGTTAAGCAGTCTTTTTTCCGAAACTGCTTCCTTAAATATCAAAGGTTCCTGCATATTTATCCTCCTTTTAACAACGATTTGACTTATTCTACCATTTTTATATTATCTTAGGCACAATAATGACTGTTTAAATACGTAAAAAAGGACCTGAGTCCTTTCTTGCGTTTTTATTCAGCTGTTTTCCTTGCTGATCTTTCCCGGATGGTATTGATCAGCCACTTTCCTGATTCCTTGAAATCATCAATGGTGAAATCCTTGGTTTTCAGAGAATCTCTGTTAAGGGCAGCACACGGTTCAGTCGTACGGGAGAAATTCCACATGACATAACTGATGCCGTATTCCTCAAGCATGTCAACCCAGAGGTCACCCTGCTCTGTATCAACCGGGAAACCGCCGTTTGATGCGGTTACACCGAATTCTGAAACAAACAGTGCAGCACCTCTTTCAACAGCCCTCTTTACTCTGTCGCGGGAATCCTGTTTGTGGCTGGCTGAATAGAAATGCAGCGCATATAACAGGTTTTCATAATCAAGCGGATCATCCGCCGCAACATCCACATCAGATGACCAGACCGGGGTACCGACGATTATGACTGAATCAGGGTCGTTTGCTCTTATGATCGGAATTATGACATTGGCATATGCCTTGACATCATCCCAGGTGCACTTGTTAGGTTCATTGCAGATCTCGTAAATGACGTTGTTATAGTCTTTGAACTTCTTTGACACTTCATCGAAGAAGACCTTGGCTTCCTCAATGTACTGATTAGGATTATTGTCTTCCAGAATATGCCAGTCAATTATTGCGTACATGTCCTGGTTCTTGCAGTATTCAACACTGTCGATGACATCCTGCATCAGAGAAGGCTTATCCCCTCCCGTGCAGTAACCGGCATTACCTACGCCCCAGGTATACAAAGCAATTCTGTAGACATTACAGCCCATGAAATGGGAGATCTCCTTAAATGTATCATCGTTGATGTACATGTGTGACAGAGCCACACCTGGATTGGATACTCCTCTTAACATGACCGGTTCACCTGACTGTGAAGACAGTTTTCCGTCTTTTACCTGAAGAACTCCGGCTGAAGACGGACGGTCCTTGCCGTCAAATGATTCTTTTTTGGATGGTGTACATCCTGCCAGCATTAACAGGCATAACAGCAGTATCAGTATTTTCTTCATAGTTTTCTTTCCATAAGTGCCCTGATCACAGGGCACTTGTTTTAATAATTAGTATTCCAGGTTGTGCTGATCTTCCTTGGAGAAGATATGAGCGACATCACCGGTGAAAGCCAGATTCAGCTGCTGGCCGTCATAGTTGACCTTTCTGCCTTCGGTAGGAACGATGCAGATGACATCGTTGCCATCAACAGTCATGTGCAGGTGCAGTGATGAACCCATAAGTTCAGATACTTCAACCTGACCGCTGATACCTTCTTCAGCGATGGTCAGGTGTTCAGGTCTGACACCTAAGGTAACAGGCTGAGCCTTGACATCATGTGCTTTTAAGCGGGCCTGCTTGTCATCAGCGAGCTTGACGCTGATACCCTTGGTTTCAACATAGTAGCTGCCATCCTTGATTACCAGTTCGCCATCGAAGTAGTTCATCTGCGGAGTGCCAATGAAACCGGAAACGAACAGATTGTAAGGATGGTCGAATACTTCCTGAGGAGTACCGATCTGCTGGATGTAGCCATCTTTCATGACAACGATTCTGTCACCTAAGGTCATAGCTTCGATCTGGTCGTGAGTTACATATACGAATGTGGTATTGATCTTCTTTCTTAACTTGATGATCTCTGAACGCATCTGGTTACGTAACTTGGCATCCAGGTTGCTGAGAGGCTCGTCCATTAATAAGACCTTTGGATTTCTGACGATGGCACGTCCAATGGCAACACGCTGTCTCTGGCCGCCTGATAAAGCCTTAGGCTTGCGGTCCAGGTACTGGGTGATATCCAGGATCTCAGCTGCTTCTCTGACTTTTCTGTCGATTTCAGCCTTGTCAACATGCTTGATCTTCAGAGAGTAAGCCATGTTGTCATAAACTGTCATGTGAGGATACAGAGCATATGACTGGAAGACCATGGCAATGTCTCTGTCCTTTGGTTCAACGTTGTTGACCAGATTGCCGTCGATATAGAGTTCACCGCTGGTGATCTCTTCCAGACCGGCGATCATTCTTAAGGTTGTGCTCTTGCCGCAGCCTGAAGGTCCGACCAGAACGATAAATTCATTGTCCTTGATGTCGAGGTTGAATTCCTGAACGGCGACAACGCCTTCATCAGTGATCTGAAGGTTAACCTTCTTCTCCTCTTCACCTTCTTTAGGCTGTTTAGCGGCTTTGCTCTTGCCTTTTTTCTTGCTGTCGTTATCTGTATATACTTTCTTTATGTTCTTAAGTAAAACTTCTGCCATAATTATTCTCCTTTAACCCTTAACACTTCCTGAGGTAACACCCTTGATGATTGACTTGGACAGGATGACATAGATTATCATTACCGGTAAGATGGCCATAACCATCAGCATGTATACCTTGCCCATGTCGAACTTAGTAAAGTCGGCACTTCTTAATGTGGCGATCATGACTGGAACGGTCTTTTTCTGTAAATCATTCAGCAGTAATGAAGGCATGAAGTAGTTGTTCCATGATCCTACAAATGAGAAGATCATCTGGACGGCAATTGCCGGTTTCATGATCGGTAATACGATCTCATTGAAGATTCTGAATTCGTTGGAACCGTCGATTCTGGCGGCTTCAACCATTTCCAGAGGCAATGTTGCTTCCAGATACTGTCTCATATAGAAGTAGGTTGCCGGAGCAGCAATGCTTGGAATTATCAGCATCCACAGCTTGTTAGTCAGATGGTACTTGAAGGCCAGCTGGATGAAACCTACGGCTGACACCTGAGAAGGAATCATCATGATTGCCAGAATGAACAGGTGAATGACTTTCTTATACTTGAAGTCGTAAACATATGTTCCGTAAGCTGTCAGGGCTGAGAAATAGGAAGTCAGGATGGCTGACAGAGAGGCAACGATGAAGCTGTTTTTCATGCCGATTGGAATACTGATGTTGGTGTCATGCCATGCATTGATGAAGTTCTTTAATGTATTTCCGCCCGGAATCAGTGTGAAGCCGGCCTGCAGCTGTGCATTTGAACGTGATGCGTTAATGAACATCAGGTAGAAGAAGAACAGACACAGGAAGGCAAGGAAAATGAGAATTCCATATACTATAACGCGGGAAATGAATAATTTTATTCCGGCAGTCTTATTGATATCTTTTTTCATATCTCTTTTCCCCCTTACTTCTTACTGATCGTCTTGAAGACGAAGGTAGACAGGATGGCTGTCATGATGAATAACAGTACTGATACCGCACCGGCCATACCGTAGTTCTTGGAAATACCTAAGAAGGTATTCAGATACATGATCAATGTCATTGAAGTGTTATTCGGTGTACCGATACCGTTGGTCAATACCTGAGGTACGTCGAACATCTGGATACCGCCGATCATTGATGTAATGAATACATAAATAAAGATAGGCATCAGTAACGGCATCGTGATATGGAAGAATACCTGGGTTGATGAAGAACCGTCCAGACGGGCTGATTCAAACAGGCTCTCGTCAATGCCCTGGATACCTGCCATTAACAGGATCGTCGTATTACCGAACCACATCAGGAAATTCATCAGAGCGATCAGGCTTCTGACTGTGACCTTCATGGCCAAGAAGTCAATTGCCTCATCAGCCCAGCCGGATGCCATAATGATCTGGTTGACTGGTCCGACCTTTGAGAACATGGCGAAGAACAGCATTGAGAATGCGGAAGCCATGATCAGGTTTGGCATGTAAATGACCGTCTTGAAGAACTGCTGTCCCTTGATGTTCAGTCTGGTGCTTGTGAAAAACAGTGCCAGCAGCATGGCGATGACAAACTGCGGTACAGCGCCCAGAACCCAGAGAATGAATGTGTTGATCGTGTATTTGACGATTGGGATATAGCCTGAAAGGTTCGGAGTGAACAATTTGGCATAGTTACCCAGTCCGACGAAATTTGGCCCGATGACATTGAGGCCGTCACGATAGTATTCAAAGAAGCTGTTATAAACGGTCAGAATCTGCGGATACAGTGTAAAGATCGCATATACGATAAAGAAAGGGATTATGAATATGTATCCCCACTTGGCATAGGATATGGATCTTTTTTCTGATTTCTTTTGTTTTTTATCCATCTTAATACCTCTCTACATTTTTCTTAAATAAACAATCAGCCTTATGCTTATTTAAGAAACTGTGGCAGGCCCTAATAAGCCTGCCACAGAACCTTGATTAATAATTATTGACTATTATTCAACAGTGATGCTTGGATAAGCAGTCTTAATGAAATCCTTGAAGTTAGCTAATGCAGTATCCTTATCAACTTCGCCCTTCAGGAATTCCTGGAAGTACTTCTGTAAGCCTTCGTTGCAGCCCTGGTCATATGGAGTAACATGTTCCATCTTGATATTCTTTGCTAATTCAGCGAAGATAGCTACATCGTTCTGGCCACCTAAGAAGGCATTGCCATATGTTGCATCAGCAGCGAGCTTGTTGTTAACAACCTGGTTGTTTGAGAACTGAGCTTCGTCTCTGACTAACTTTTCGCAAACGTCTGCATTGTTGATGAATGTGTTCATGATATCAGCAACCATTGTCGGGTTGTCTGTGCCTGTAGCAGCCAGCATCCAAGTGCCGCCCCAGAAGTGAGCCTGAGGTCCCTGGCAGATAGCCCAGTCACCATAGCAGCCCTTTTCAGGGTCCTGTGCGTTGCCCATGCAGAAGTTGAAGTACCAAGCTGGACCGAAGAAGCACATTGACTTGCCTGTTGCGAACATTTCGTTTGTCTTTTCAGCATCCCATACGCCTGAAGCATTAGCAGCATAACCTTCTGCAACATACTTTTCAGCCTGTTCCATCCAAGCCTGGATGTTTGCATCGAAGACTAACTTGCCGTTTTCAACCCATGCGGATGTTACGTTGTTTGAGAATACTCTGTAAGTATCCATTGGTGTAGCGATCATGTTATAGCCTAATTCCTTAGCCTGAGCAGCTACGGCATCGAAAGCATCCCATGAATTTAACTTAGCCTGTACTTCAGCTGGATCATCTGTACCTAAGACAGCCTTAGCGATTGAACGTCTGTAGATCAGAGCAGCTGGGCAGCACTGGAATGAAACACCCTTAACTACGCCCTTTGAGTCGGTAGCAGCCTGTACTGTGTACTTGTAGGTATTTGAGAAATCTGTAACGCCGATTGACTTAACATCCATTGTTACTGAAGAATCAACATACTTGATGATGTAGTCGGCCTCTGCGAGGAACATATCGACCTTGTCATCAGCTGCAGCTGTTTCCTGAGCTAATAATGCAGCGTCTAATGCATCCTGATAAGCCATGTTGTCTGATACATAAGTTGTACGCTTGATTGTGACATCACCTTTCTTAACCGTGAAGTCGTCGATCTTTTCATCAGCATAGTACTTGACTAAGAATCCCCAGAACTCATCGTTCCATGTCCAAAGGTTGAAAACCTTTCCTTCTTCTGCTGGTGTTGGCTCTGGATCAACTGGCTTTGTGCAAGCTGCTAAAGAGATAACCATTAATACAGCGAGAAGAGCACTTAATAACTTTTTCATAATTTCCTCCTTCGTTAATTAAGTATTTATGTGTCATTATTCTTGGCACTTTTTTTATTTTCAGCCGATTACATCAGCTTACTTACTAGATTTGCTTGACGGTTCCGCCTTCGATAAGACGTCCCGCAACTACTGAATGTTCACAGATGCCTGTCGTATCTTCGATTGCATCTATGAGTCTCTTGCAGGCGATCCTGCCAAGTGACAGGGCATCCTGCTGGTAGGTGGTCAGTCCCATGAACTGAGCCATCTTGATTCCGTCGTAACCCATGACTGAGACATTGTCCAGTAATGAGTACTTTTCCTCGCTCAGGCGGGAAACCGTTCCGATCAGTGAGTAGTCATCCGGGAAGATGATGCATGTCGGTCTGTCTTCCATGGCCAGCAGTTTCTTGGTGCTGAGGTAGCTCAGATCGATGTCATGGTACTTTCCTTCCAGTACCCATTCGTCATTTTCCGGAATACCCAGTTCCTTGCATGCACTGTAGAAGCCCATCATTCTCTTCTTGGTTACATCAGTCATCTCACCGTGAATGAAGGCGATCTTTCTGTGTCCTCTGGCAAATGCATACTTGACCAGTTCCCTTAAGCCCTTGGTGTTATCGGATATTACGGAGGAACAGTTGTTATAACTGTAGTCAACTGTTACTACCGGAACATCTGAATCGACCAGTTCCAGGATCTGCGGATCCTTGAAGTCGGCTGAGATTACGACGACTCCGTCGAAGTTTCTGTACTTGCAGTGCATCAGATATGTTGATTCCATTCCGGCAAATCTGTTATTGATGAATGTAATGTCATATCCGTTTTCTTCGGCTGCTTTCTTGAAGCTTTCCAGGATCTCTGAGAAATACTCGTGAGCCAGACCGGCGGCCATGCTGTCGACGAACAGTACGCCGATGTTGTAGGTACGGTTGGTCTTTAAGGCTCTGGCTGAAGCGTTCAGGGTATAACCCATCTCTTCTGCTACCTTTCTGACCTTGTCTCTTGTTGCCTTGGAGATGTCTGCCTTGTCGCTCAGTGCCTTAGATACTGTTGCTACCGAGACACCACAACTCCTGGCAATCTCCTTCATTGAAATCATTTCGTACCTCGTTTCTAAAAACTACTTAATCGTTTTCACAATTTCAGCATACCATATTTTCGTAGTTTGTAAACACTTTTTTTGAAATCGTTTACATTTTTTTAAATTTTGGTTGTTTTTCGGCTAAAAACCCTTTATTATTAAGGTGTAACTACTTAAAATTCACGTAATCGTTTACGTTGAAAGTACTTAAAGAGGAATTTATATATGAAGTTTGGACATTTTGATGACTTAAATAAGGAATATGTCATAGAAAAGTATGCTACTCCGCTGCCATGGATCAACTATCTGGGAAGCGACAGCTTCTTCGCCCTGCTGTCAAATACAGCCGGCGGTTATGCCTTCTACAAGGATGCCAGGTTAAGAAGACTGACCAGATACAGATATAACAACCTGCCTCTGGATCAGGACGGTTTCCACATTTATGTTAAGGATAATGATATTATATGGAATCCGGGCTGGCAGCCTGTACAGACTGAACTTGACAGCTATGAATGCCGTCACGGTCTGGGTTATTCCGTTATTAAAGGATATAAGAATAATATAGAAGTAAAACAGGAATTATATGTTCCTAAATATGACAATATCCTGTTGCAGCGTGTTACCGTAACCAACCACAGCGAAACAGAAAGAGAGATCGATCTGTTCTCCTTTGTGGAATTCTGTCTGTGGGATGCCATGGATGACTCCACAAACTTCCAGAGAAACTATTCCATCGGTGAAGTTGAAGTCGAAGGCAGTGCCATTTATCACAAGACCGAATACAGAGAAAGAAGAGACCATTATGCCGTCTTCTATGCCAACAGAGATGTAGATTCCTTTGACACATCACGTGAAAACTTCATGGGCCTTTACGGTTCACCTAAGAGCCCGCAGGCCGTAGTCAACGGAAAATGTGCTAACTCCATCGCTCACGGCTGGCAACCGGTAGGCGCTCATCACTTCCATCTGACCCTGAAACCTGAAGAGAGCCAGAAAGTGATCATCGGCTTAGGCTACATTGAAGTACCTGTTGCCGAAAAGTTCATCGCCCCTTCCGTCATCAACAAGCACAACGCTGAATTATTAATGAATAAATACTATACTGATGAACAGTTTGACGAAGGATTAAGAACTCTTAAGACCTTCTGGAACAATCTGTTATCAGGATTTGAAGTCAGCACCGAAAACGAAAAGGTCAACCGCATGGTCAACATCTGGAATGCTTACCAGTGCATGGTAACCTTCAACATGTCCAGAAGTGCTTCCTACTATGAATCAGGTATCGGCAGAGGCATGGGCTTCAGAGATTCCTGCCAGGACTTACTGGGTTTTGTCCACATGATCCCGGAAAGAGCCAGGGAAAGAATACTGGACATCGCCGCTACTCAGAAAGCAGACGGCGGTGCCTATCATCAGTATCAGCCTCTGACCAAAAAAGGCAACTCTGATGTCGGCGGCGGTTTCAATGATGACCCGTTA
Organism: Erysipelotrichaceae bacterium; assembly: GCA_017405785.1. GTDB lineage: Bacteria > Bacillota_I > Bacilli_A > Erysipelotrichales > Erysipelotrichaceae > RUG521. Next base: position 77,636 of record JAFQZR010000018.1, on the reverse strand, counting down.
TGGCTGATCGCCTGCACTGATGCCTACATCCGTGAAACCGGCGACTGGGCAATTCTGGATGAAATCGTTGATTTTGACAATAACCATGAACTGGCTGCTCCGTTACTGGAACACCTGCGCCGCAGTTTCAACTATACTCTTAACAACCTCGGTCCTAACAGACTTCCATTAATCGGCCGTGCCGACTGGAACGACTGTCTGAACCTCAACTGCTTCTCTGAACATCCGGGTGAATCCTTCCAGATCACCGGACCTTCTGAAGGACCGGTTGCCGAATCAGTATTCATCGCCGGCATGTTCGTCAAGTACGGACGTGAATACGGCAATATCCTGAAGCATTTAGGTCTTAACGAAGAAGCCGAAAAGGCATATCAGGCTGTCAGCGAAATGAACGATACCGTCCTGGATAAAGGCTGGGATGGCGAGTGGTTCATCCGTGCCTATGATGCCTTCGGCAAGAAGGTCGGTTCCGATGAATGCGATGAAGGCAAGATCTTCATTGAACCTCAGGGAATGTGCATCATGGCCGGTATCGGTGTAAAAACCGGTGAAGCTCAGAAAGCCCTGGATTCCGTTAAGGAAAGACTGGATACCAGATTCGGTATCGTCCTGCAGAATCCTGCCTATACAACTTACAGACTTAACCTCGGTGAAATCTCCTCCTATCCTCCTGGATACAAGGAAAACGCCGGTATCTTCTGCCATAACAACCCTTGGATCATCTTCGCAGAGACCATCATGGGTCATGGCGACAGAGCCTTTGAACTCTACAAGAAGACCTGCCCGGCTTTCCTGGAAGAGATCTCCGAAATTCACCGCACAGAACCGTATGTCTACTGCCAGATGGTAGCCGGCAAGGACGCTCCTACCTTCGGTGAAGGCAAGAACTCCTGGCTGACCGGAACGGCCGCCTGGACCTTCACGGTTCTGACTGAAGGAATCCTGGGTATCAAGCCTGACTATGACGGTCTGACCATTGATCCATGCATTCCTCATACTGTTAAGGATTTCACAGTTAACAGATCATTCCGCAACACCATGTATCACATCACAGTCAAGAATCCAAACGGCGTGGAAAAAGGTGTCGTTGCCATGAAAGTCAACGGCCAGTCTGTCCCTGTCGGGCCGGTTTCTGTCAGTGATGCCGCTGAAGTTGATGTTGAAGTAATTATGGGTTAAGAGACGGTATACATCGTCTCTTTCTCAAACAAAGGAGAAGTTATGAATTTTACCGTTGAAACCGCCCGCAGCGAACAGTTTAACGCTCTGGATCATGCTGCCGAGATATTTGGAAACAGACTTTCAGGCAAAACTGATGCCCTGTTTACCGATGCAGCCAAAAGTCACGTCTTTGCGGTTACCGGTCTGCCTTTCCAGGTACCGGTAGCAGCTGCCTTAATTAACGCTGAGGCATTATATCCCGTCATCGGCAATTGCGATGCCGATTATCTTTTGAATATCAGAAACGGCATCAGACTTTACGTTGATGATGAATATATCGCCCTTGATGACCGGCAGAAACAGGCCGTAAGAGACATCTATGACAGAATCATGTCTGCCTGCGGTCAGCTGGATGAAGAAGGCAATCTGATCATTGACCTCAAGTCCCCTTCCGTGGGAACACATTATTCCGTAAACCTGCTGCTGGGTGACCGCGAAGGCTACAGTGATCCGCTACAGACCACACCAAAGAGTGTTCTGGACCGTTTCGGCAGAGGTTCCTTCCGTCGGTCACAGGAAAAACAGGTTCTGGCAACCAAATATGAGCTTAATCCTGACATCAACGGTGAAACAGCCAACCGTCAGTTCTACATTACGGAAAACGGCAGGCAGATATTCTATTCACTTGACGTTAATAACAACGTTGCAACCGCCTGCTGCATTCACCACAATAACTACTCTGAGATCATATATACTACTGAATGTGGACTGGAAATCAGAAGAACAATCTTCATTCTGCCACAGGAAGAAGACATGCCTTCAGCCGTGGAAGCCCAGCGCATTCAGATCAGAAACCTTACCGATAAAGACCGCCAGTTACGTGTAGTTGTTACCGGTATGTTCGGTATTACCGATCCGGGTACTCTTACCAGCGATATCGTCTATGCCAATGTTGTTGTGGAAAGCGAAACCTACCGCATTAACGGTACACCGATTGCGGTAAGTGCACATCATAAGCCTAAGGCCTGCAATTGCGAAAAGAGATTTGCGATGCTGTTATGCGATGGTGAAGCCATGGATGAATTTACCGGCGATGTTAATGGCTTCTTGGGAGCCGGCAGTTATGACAGACCGGAAAATCTGGCCAGACTGTCCAACAGTTACAGCCGCCGCGGAGCCTGCTTCTTTGCAATGGCTAAAAGCGCAGATATTCCGGCTGGTGATACCGTCTGCTTCGACGAATTTGTCGGCATGGCTGAAGATAAAGAGGACGTCAGAGAACTGGCTGACAGCCAGCTGTATAACCTTTATACCAGATACAGCGATCCGGAAGCTTTATCCCTCACCTTACAGAAGATCAGAAACAGCTTTCGTGAATACAGTTCATTCCTTTCAGTGAATACCACTGACCAGGACCTGGATGCCTATCTCTCCCACAATCTGCCTTTCCAGGTTCTTTATCAGACTTATATTTCCCGTTCCTTCGCCTGGACCCAGAAGTCCTACCGCGAAACCGGATTCAGGGAAATTCAGGATATCTTCGCTTCCATGTATTATCTTCATGGCAGCGGCAAGGACGCCCTGATCAGAGAACTGTTAGGTTCCTGGATCGCCAACGTCTTTGAATTAGGCTATGCCTACCACAACTTCACTACCAGAGGCAAGGAACCGGGAATGTGTTCCGATGACCGGTTATGGCTGTTACAAGCCGTTGAACGCTATGTACGCCTGACCGGAGATACGGATTTCCTGTTAAAACAGTTCCCTGTTGCCGGCAGTGATAAGAAACGCAGTCTTATTGAGACCTTAAGAGCTATCATCGTCTATTCCGGCAGAATATCCATCGGCAGACATCATCTGCCGTTACTGGATACTGCAGACTGGAATGATACCCTGCGTCTGGACAAGCACGTCATGTGGGGTCCGGAAAAGGAAAAGCGGTATTATGCACAGTTGGAAGAAAAAGGACAGCCTTTTGGCTCTCCTCTGGAAAATACCCAGAGTGAAAGCGTCATGAACGCCTTCCTACTGGTCATTGCCGCCTCAGGATTAAGATACATGGCTGATCTGATCGATGATGAAGAGATCTATGATACAGCTGCCCAGATTGAAAACGACACCATAGACAACATCCGCAGCTACTGCTGGAAAGAAGACTATTATGCCAGATGCCTGATCAACGATGACCGCACATTCAGATATCTGGGAAGCACTCATGATGGCTTATCACTTGATCCGGAAATCGACGGAACATATTATCTCAACAGTTTCAGCTGGGCCTTACTGTCCAATGTTGCCAGCGAAGAGGAAATCTCCTCAATGCTGGATGTCATTGACAGATATCTGAAGACCGATGCCGGACTTAAGCTTTGCACTCCGGTAAACTACGATTTACTGGATGTCATTACCGGTACCTCATTCTACTTCCCTGGTGACAGGGAAAACGGCGGCGTCTTCAAGCATGCAGCCATGATGGCTACCGTTGCCGCCTTACAGAAAGCCAAGAGTGTAAGCGATCCGGTGCTGGCTGACAGACTGAAGGATCTGGCCTTCTTCATGATCGATAAGACTCTTCCGTTTAAGACAATGGATGATCCGTTCGTTCTGAAAGGCAATCCTCGCTTCTGCACGCAGTACAATAACTCTCAGACCGGAGAAAACATCGGACCTATCCTTTCCGGAACGGCTTCCTGGCTGACTCTCGCTCTCTATGAGGTATGCGGCATTGAATTTGAAAACGGCAATATCAGACTGAATCCGGTCGTTAACAGACCGCACTTCAGTTACTCGCTCAATATAAAAGGCACCGTACTGAACATCAGCATCGATGCCACATCAAATTACCGAATGACCGAACTGTCAAAGGTATATCTCGACGGTGAACTGACCTCCTCCTATTTCTCTTTCCCTAACGACAGAAAGCACCACGAGATAAAGGTTATTCTCTAAGATAAAAGCCTAGCAGGGCTTTTTTCTTATGTATTATTGATCGCAAAGCTGGTCTTCACTTGGAGCATATGGCTCCAGGAATGCATGGAAATGACGCATCGGCAAATTGTGCCCCCAGACAATACGCATGTTTGGAATGGTATCTCTGTCTTCGTATAAAGCCTTAACCGCCGCAATTACATAGTCCAGATGCTCACGGGTCAGACGGCTGCGGTCAATGGCGAAACGCACGACATTAGCCACTTCAGCCTGCTGCTCAGGTGTCTTCAGGTCATATTCCATAGAAAAGTCGCCAAGTTCTGCCACACGTATGCCATAGCGGCGTATCAGTTCCAGAGAGAATCCCTCACCGGCGAAGGTTTCATGGCCGCGCCTGCCGTCAAAGAATTCATCCATGTTGATGTATACGGCATGACCTCCTGCCGGAAGAACAACGCCCTTTACACCGGCATCATAGAAGCCTTCAGCCAGATAGTTTGCCTGACTGACACGTTCGTTCATGTAATTGAAATCACAGCTCTCATACAGACCTACAGCCAGGGCCATGATATCACGTCCGCTCATGCCGCCGTAGCTGTCATTACCATAACAGGATATCTGCTTGACTTTCAGCAGCACACCCACGTCAGTTTTTACTGAACCGTCTTCATTGAAATCAGAGAAGTTCTTCCAGAACAGTCCTCTGTCACGGAAAGCCAGCATGCCGCCCATGTTGGCATGGCCATCTTTCTTGGCACTCATGGCAAAACCGTCACAGTAAGAGAACATTTCAGTGGCTATTTCCGCAATGCTCTTATCTCTGTATCCATCTTCATTCATCTTGATGAAATAGGCATTTTCTGCCCAACGAGCAGCATCAAATATATAAGGTATGTTGTATTTATGAGCTATCTCACTGACAGCACGCAGGTTAGCCATTGAAACAGCCTGCCCGCATACCGGGTTATTGGTTATGCAGGTAAAGATGAGCGGTATGTTCTCAGCACCAACGGCATCTATAAGCTGATTCAGTTTGCCGAGATCCATGTTTCCCTTGAAAGGATTCTTTTCATAACGGCCGCCCTCAGGTACTTCATACAGAAGTTCCTTATTATACAGATTGCGCGGAATTGAACCCATCTGCTTGATGTTTCCTTCAGTGGTATCAAAGTGTCCGTTGGAAGGGATTGTGAATACCTTACCCGGATGACGCTTAGCAAGGATATTCTTGACAATTTCCATCAGCACGCTTTCAGCAGCTCTTCCCTGCTGAATGATGAACGCATTTGGTCTTTCCATCTGCGCTGCTCCGCCATTGAACAGACCTCCCTCATACTCGCAGAGGTATAGCTCATCCATCATTTTTTCCACATCTCGGCAGTCAGTTCTTACCAGATCAATGGATTTCTTCCAGTTTTTCTCTCCGCCTCGTTCAAAGATATCGCGGAAAGTATCGAGCAGTACATAGTAACCGGTATTTCGCCCATAGGCTTCATCTCCCAGAAACAAAGATGCCCATTGATGATTGGTCATGGCTGTAGTACCGGAATCCGACAGCATGTCAACCGTCAGCATTCCCGATGGAAAGGCAAATTCGTTGTAGTGCGTAGCCTTCAGAGCACGCTCACGCTGTTGGACAGTAACATTTGGTAAATCACGTACAGCAAAGGTAAAGTGATGTGGAGTAGGAACATTAAGCGGATATTCTTCTTTCATTGTTTCCTCCAAATTCTGCTTTCTTTATTTATACAGGTATCCCTGTTTATAACAGTGTTATCAGTTCTTCCAGTACATCCTTCATGTGATCATCAACCAGACCGAAGTCCTTGCCGTGGTAATTCCAGGCAGCACGGCCAATACCGAATTTCTCAAAGGTTTCGTGGATAATGCGGTACCAGTTCAGCGTTTCATGAGCGTCTGCCAGATCAACCACACCGTACTCACCGCAATATAAAGGTACATCTCTTTCCAGAGAGATCTCTCTGGCCTGGGCAAACAGTTTCTCATAATAGGCGCTGCTCAGCTTATCATTGTCATCCCAGCCAGTCAGATCATCATAGAAATTCCCCAGCTGCTTCCGTGCAGCTTCTTTCATGACACCGTACGGTTCACTGACGGAAATACGGAATGAAGTATCCATGGTCGGGATCCAGTAAGCACCCTGATGGGTAAAGATCAGTGGATTGTAACAGTGGAAGGTATAGACAATGTTCTCATCAGTTGGCCATAACAAATCCTTTAAGGCTTCAATACTGTTGTTATAATAGCCTCCCACAATGATCCTGACATCCGGGCAGATATTTCTGATTCTTTTTATGCATTCAGCAGCGATCCTGTTCCACGGATCACTGTATGACGGATCAGTAACCTCATTCAGTAATTCAAAGGCTACTCTCTCACTGAACCTGCCATATCTCTTTGCGAATGTCTCCCATAAAGCATAGAAGCGTTCCTGATATGTTTCACTCTCAAAGAAGCCTTCCTCATTTTCACCGATATCAAAACTGTATCCGAAGGTCTTGTGCAGGTCAATTATCGCATTCAGCCCGTATTTACCGGCCCATTCAATGGCTCTGTCCAGATACTGCCATCCTTCATCACGGGAATTGCCGTTTTCATATTCAATCAGATCATAGTCAACCGGAATACGTACATGATCCAGCCCCCATTCACTTATGGTCCTGAAATCTTCTTCCTTTATAAATGTTTCATACGTTTCAATGGTATTGTCACACTGTGACAGCCAGCCTCCCAGGTCCACGCCTCTTCTGTATCCTCTGAATTCTTTCATGTTAACAGACCTCTCATTTCAAAACCATTATATTATGAAATCAATAAAAAAGCATACCTTACGTATGCCCTCTATCCGATTATGCCCAGATGTTCAAGTAATATCTTCAGCCCAATGAAGATCAGGATGATGCCTCCCAGTATCTGAGCCCTGTTTCCCAGCATGCGGCCGAATCTGTGGCCTAATACCGCACCTAAAATGGACAGTACAAATGTGGTGCAGCCGATCATGATGACTGCCAGCCAGATATTCATCTCCAGGAAAGCGAAGGTAACACCAACGCTTAAGGCATCAATGCTGGTGGCTATCGCCAGCAGTAACATCTCCTTGAATCCCGTGTCGTCACTGATGGTTTCCTCTTCACCGCTTAAGGCTTCCCTGATCATGTTGCCGCCAATAAATGACAGTAAGACAAAGGCGATCCAGTGGTCAATGCTGGTAACAAGGGATTCAAAAGATGCACCTAAAAGATACCCTACCAGAGGCATGAAACCCTGGAAGAAACCGAAGTAGATACCGCACAGTAATGCCTTCTTCATGTCGAGTTTCTTCATGGCCAGGCCCTTGCAGACGGATACTGAGAAGGAATCCATTGATAAGCCTATGCCAATGACAAATATATCAAACCACATTAACCTTTACCTGTTCACTTTCACTCTTACTATTGTAAACAAATGACGGATTTATTCAACAAGTAAACATAAAAAAAAGAGTAATCCATGATTACTCTGTCAATTCTCCGGTATTTTTTCTTCTTTCCCTTAAGTCTTCAGTAACCTGATCCTTAAGAGATGCAGGATAGTTTATAAATAACAGCGGAATGATATACAATGCCGCACCTATAGCCGGACCGATGATAAACAATGGCCAGATCCACTGCTGGAATTTGGCAGATACTGTAGCTCCGGCCTCAATGGCTTCTGCATCGTATTCCAGCCAGCTTAATATGAATCCTGCTATGACAGTATTCAAGGCCGTTGAAATCTTATCACAGAAAGTCTGTGCCGCAAAAGTTATGGCTTCCGCACGCTTGCCTGTCTTCCATTCCATATAGTCGATGGAATCTCCCCATAAAGCCGTTCTGGCAATGCCATACATCTGGCCCGGAATACTGCCGATCGCAAACAGGATCATGCAGATCCATATCCTGTTGCCCTGATAACCGACAAAGAAGGCTATTACTCTGGTAACTACCGCTACCACATTGGCCCAGATCAGTACATTGCGCATACCTCCCAGTTTCTTGGATAATCCTGTAACAAAGAACATGCCTATTCCCGAGGCAGCATAAGCTGCAGCATAGATGATCGTCATGACCGTCAGACCGCCGATCTCCTTGCCAAACAGGGTAGCCTTGACACTGTGTTCAAAGAAATAGGCTCCCGGTACCGTCAGTGACAATCCGTTAAGAACATTGCCCAGCAGTACCAGCATGACGATCTTATTGCCAAATAACATTTTCAGGTTATCCTTAAATGATTCGGTCTTTGTCTCTTCAGTGACATGGATCCTTTCCTTGGCTGAAGCCGAGAGAATACTGATGATCATCCCTCCAAAGCCAAACAGAACAGCTGCTCCGAAATAGATTGACTGCGTGGAAATGCCGTTTCCTCTTAAGATATCCATAATGGTCGGGAAAACACCGACAACCCCGAAACCGATGGCAGCCAGAATGCGTCCCATCTGTGACAGCTTTTCTCTTTCTTCCGGAATGTCCGTCATGACTGATGTCATTGACCACATGCTGACATCCTGAACAGTGAAGACCATGTCATAAAGAAGATACAGTATCAGTACATATATCGCTTTCGGAATGTCTCCCTTGAATCCCCAGTCCGTAAACAGCAGAATCACCAGTATGCCTGTAATGATTGGTGTTATTCTTAAGAACGGACGGAACTTATCACCGTTTTTGAAGGTATGGCGGTCAATCAGTGTACCCATTAACGGGTCATTGACACCGTCCCATATACGGGCAATTCCCAGAACGATACCGATAACCTTGCCTTCAATGTACAGAACGTCCGTACAGAAGACAAAGAACCAGTTCATCATCAGTGCGCAGGAAAGATTCTGGCCGAAGATGCCGATGGCATACTTCCAGGCTTCTGCCCTGCCTACACGGCCTTGTGGTTTTTCTCTTTTCATAAACAAACCTCTTTAACGGATATTCATCCGTTCATTACTTCTATGATTTCCAGAGACCTCAGGTTCATAAATCTTATCATGATATCATCGATCCTGATGGTCTTTTCATATGTATCTATGCGGGTTACCTTTCCCGTCAGTTCTCTGTAATAGCCTTTGTCAAAATATACGGCCTTAACTATATCGTTTTTCTTCAGGACGCCGAAACAGGCATTCAGTTCAGCCAGTTCATCTTCCGATAATTCCTTTTTATCCTGATAGACCTGGTTGCTGGCTTCAATCATGTCACCGTAACCGGTTAATGCCGCAAAAGGCGCAAACTGCGCTGCTCTCTGGGAATTGCTCATGGGTATCCTGCCCTCAATGCCCTTATATTCATGATGGATTATATCATCGTATTTGCCCATCTTACTTATCCCTGTTTTCCGGCAGTTCCATTTCATCAGGAAGCGGAATGAAACCGTAATTCTGATATAACGGCCTGCCCATTTCAGTAGCTTCCAGAGTAATGGAATAGTCACCCTTTTTCTGTATTGTCTCAATCAATACATTCAGCATTTCTCTGGCAATACCCTGTCGGCGGTAAGCCGGCTTGACATACATGTTGGAAATGTAAGCTTTTCTGCCGCTTGGATGACAGTATGTCGGCATGACTTCATAATAGCTGACATTGCCGCAGCCAATAAGCTCTTCACCGCTGTAAATGAGGAAAGCATCGTGCTGTCCTTTCGGCAGGGCTTCTGTATAATAGCGTTCTATTTCCTTTTCCACTGCCGACATGTCAGCTGTTTCATCCAGATCATTGGCCGCTCTTAAAGCCTCGATCCTGATATCGAGCAATTGCTGCAGATCCCGTAATGTCGCCTTTCTGAATTCCAGTTCCATACCTTATTTACTTGATTTTTTTTCTAGTAATTTCAATATAACATCAAATAACTCTTTTGGCAATCTCCCAGGCCACATAAAAGTATTTCAGACGGGCATCCATTTCCATGTTTCCCAATATTCTGCGGCACCAGGTAGTATCCAGGGAATCAGCCGCATAAACAAACTGATACAGTTCCAAATCGTAGAAGTCACATACTGCCTGTAACCGGCTGCATTCCATTTCCACACAGATACAGCCCTGAGCCACTCTTTTATTCTTGTTTTCTTCTGTTTCACGGTAGAAGGCATCCGTAGTCCAGGTCTTGCCTACCACATAGCCGACATCGATCTCATCCATTATGTCTGCTATTTTCTCGGCATTCTTTACGGTGATGAAGTCGGCAGCCTTAGCATAGTGATAGCTGGTTCCCTCGTCTCTGTAGGCTTCATAAGGAATCACGATCCTGCTTTCCGCAATATCCACCAGAGCCCCGCAGGAACCAAAGAAAATAAACTTGCGGCAGTCAAACAGCACTCTTAACTCTTCAACCAGTGCTGCCGCCATTGGTGCACCAATGCCGCACAGTATCACTCCGATTTCCGTATCCTTTACTCTGTATATTGGATTCTGAGCTGCCGCTGAACCTATTTTCAGTCTTTCATCAATTATCTCTATTATTTCATCTTCCAGCAGCGCTTTTATCAGCTTATAGGAAAAAGTCACGATACAGACCTTGATGCTGTAATTACAGGCCAATTCCAGATCCTGCGGTCTGATAGCCTGCTGCGGTGAGATCAGCGGCCGGCTTTTATTATCAAATGTCTCTGTAATCATAATGCTTTCTCCCTTTCGTTGATGGCCATGATAATCTCAATGGCTTCACTGACTGAATCAACACAGTAATCCGCTGCCTGTTTCAGTATCTCACTGCCGTTATTCATCGCAAACTTCAGATCAACAGCCTCAAAGATGGCCAGATCGTTACGGCCATCTCCGATTCCCGCTGTCTGGGATTTATCAATGCCGTAATGGCGGCAGAATTCTCTTATCGTATTGCCCTTATTGACACCGGCTTCCGTAATGTCAACCAGTATCGCTTCAGGCGGTGAGAAGGTCACGGTATCACCCATGCGCTCCTTAATGGCTTTTTCAGCCAGATCAAGATCATCCGGTGTCTTCGTTATCAGAGTAACACTGCTTATATGACCTTCACTTTCCTCAAATGTTTCCAGAAACCGTTCTCTGTTTTGATACAGATATGTTTTTCCGTCATCAGTGTAATAACAGAACTTAACCGGTTCTATGTATTCCACAACGGTTTCAAACACTGTTCTGACCTTGCCGGAATCCATCAGACGCACTTTTCTGGTGCCGTCATCATAGACACTTATGGATCCGTTGGCACACATGTAGTCATTACCCAGATGATATCCTTCAGACAGCTGCAGAAAAACACCCTGCGGTCTGCCGGTGGAAATCACGAAGTGACATCCTGATTCTCTAAGCTTTTTTAAGGCACTCAGATTCTCCTCAGGAACATAGTCACCTTCCGGGACATGCAGATACATGGTCTCATCAAAATCAGAAAACAGTATTTTTATCATAGTACGGCATCATCCTCAAATACGATGCCGGCTGATTTCTTGGCTTCATCAATAACCCACATCACATCTAAGGTTTCCTTCATCTTATCCCGGGTAAAGGCCAGATCCTTATTATCAATGATCTCAGTAAACTTCTCGAATTCATAGCTCATGCGGTGTCTGTTCTCTCTTTCAAAATGCACAGGTTCACTTCTGAGCTCTTTCAAATCAAAACCGTTAAGGAAGTTAGGCGGTCCGTCAAAGAATATGCACCCTTTATCTCCCTGTAATGCAGATATATACGGGCTGGCACAGTCCTTGGCAGCTATTAAGGTTGCATTGAAGCCTGGATATTTCATGGTTATAATGCCTGAAGTATCAACGTCTCTTTCAAAATGAGCCCGGTAGCTGACCTCTTCAGGTCTGCCAAACAAGCCAACCACAAAGTGGATGTTATAGACATTAAGGTCCATCATGCAGCCGCCTGACTGCCTGACATCAAAGGCCGGTCTTATGACTCCTCCCTTGAAAGCCTCGTATTTAGATGAATACTGGGTAAAGTTGACTGTAACGATCTTCAGATCACCCAGTTTATCCAGGTTATCTCTGATCTGCCAGTAGGTAGGCATATAGAGCGTGGTTATTGCCTCAATCAGAACAAGGCCCTTTTCCTGAGCCAGAGAAAACAGTTTTTCAGCCTGTCTGCCATTGGAAGTAAAAGGTTTTTCCATGATGACATTCTTGCCTGCCTGTAAAGCCTTTAAGCCATAGCGGTAATGCAGGTAGTTTGGTACAGCAACGTATACCGTATCTATATCTGCCTTTTCAAGCATTTCATCGTAATCTGTGTAATACTCCTTAAAGCCATGTTCACTGGCCAGCTGGCTCAGATGTTCAACATTTCTCTTTGTGGCACATATGGCCATTAATTCTATTTCAGTGTCATGGACAAACTGCAGCAGATCGTTAACGATCATCCCTGCTCCGGCAATACCAAGTTTCATATTGTTTTACCTGCCTTTCATTATTATTCTATCATATAGTTTCAATTTATGTATTTCCCTGAAATAGCTATAAAAAACTGCAGAAATCAATCCGCAGTTTCTATCTGTTCTTATTAATGAAATCAGCGATATTCCGGATCACTTCTTCCGGAATATGCTGCTCAACACTGTATTCCTTGGAAGCCTTCAGGATGTCATTGTATATGCCTTTGACAAAGCAGTGATTCAGTTCCGGATAGAATCTGTATTCAGTGTTCTCTCTGTCTGCCAGTACTTCTTTAAACTTCCGGAAATCCTCATCAGCCAGCACCTGAAAATCCATGCCTCCCTGCATGATCAGTGCAGGTTTATTGTTTTCCAGCAGATACTGATCCGCTGTCTTTAAACCCATTTCCTTGAAATAATACAGGCTGACATTACCGGCATACTTTTTCCTGACGGCTTCAGCATCGCTCATATCATATAAACCGTCAAACTTTCTGGCAAATATCTTGTATTCCAGATTAACGATCCACTTCATCAGAGAATTACTGTTTCCTGCCTGTTTCAACTGCCTTAATACAATGTCTTCCATCCTTAAAGGTGTGCCTGCCATCAGTATCAGACCCCTGAAGTTACCTCCTTCAGCGTCAATTCTCGGAGCCAGCATGGCTCCCATGCTGTGACCGATGATGAAGATCCTGTCTTGATCTATGCGTTCATCGTTTCTCAGCAGATCAGCGGCCATTATCGCATCTTCAATGGTTTCTTCCTTTGCAGTCATGTCCTTCTGTTTCACCATTTTCATGCCGTGAGCATAAGTTCTCTTATCATATCTGACAGAAGCTATGCCCTTTTCGGCCAAACCTTCAGCCAGATCCTTAAACGGTGTCAGTTTCATGACCTTTTCATCCATGTTGCTGGCACCTGATCCGTGTACCAGCACAACTGCCGGTACTTTTTCCTCTGTATTGTCAGGTAAAGTCAGTAATCCGTTTAAGGGATATTCTTTTCCTATAACGATCTTTTCACTTTTCATAACCTATTTCTCCTTCTTTGATAACTGATATGAGTAAACTGTCGGTACAGCACCGGAAATGATAAACAGTACCAGCGTAATGATCCACATGACAGTTTCATTAAACAGCACCGATATGCACATGAGCGCACCTGTGATCACCCACAGATATCCGCTTAAGCGGTTAACCTTGTTCCAGTTATCCGCACTCTTCAAAGTCCAAGGCAGCCTGATTCCCACTGTATGGTTCTGTCGGGTCTTAGGCAGATAGTTACCAATGAACATGAATAACAGCCCCAGCAACAGAACCGTAAACTTACTGATTGATATCGGCAGATTAAGTGCCTTACCGTATACCATCAGACAGTTGTTCAGGGACAGTACCGGGATGATCCATATGACAAGGTTTATAACCTTTTTGCTGAGATTGGCCGTTTTAGGTTCCTTTCCCAGAACATATAGGATCAATAACTGAAACCGCAGCATTAACGGTGCCAGGCCGAAGACTGTCATGGCTTTGGAACTGTACCCGTCAGGTTCTCCGGTAATACCGTAATGTGTAGGTATCTCAGTGGGAAGTTTGTTCCAGAGAATCAATCCGACAAACAGCGGGCTTAAGGTCACCAGTAATGTAAGAATTATGACCCATTTCTTTTTCTCAAATCTCTTCATGTTCATCAGCCTCTTTCAATGTTGCCAGCCACAGCATTACCTCTTCTATGACCGATATGTTAAGGGTGTAATATATGAAATTCTTTTCTCTTTCTTCATACACCAGATCAGCTTCCTTAAGCAGCTTAAGATGGTATGAAATCGTTGCCTGCGTCATGTCAAAATGACTGCTGATGTCACCGGCAGACATTCTTCCCTTCTTAAGCATGGTCAGGATCTCTCTTCTTACCGGATCACTGAATGCCTTAAACGTTTCTCCGTATTTCATACTTTCACCAAAAGCTATTTAGAAAATTATCTAAATAGATTATACCCATTACGAAATCAATTATCAATAAAAAAAGAATCGTCCAACTGAGCGATCCTTCCATTTCACTTATTCTATTCTTATCTCTTCAGATCCAAGACAACAGGTACAGACTTATAGCCAATGCCCATCCTGTCAATGCCCATGTCAATCAGCTGCAGGAAATGTTCACGGGTACGGATGCAGCCGCTTCCCTTTATCTTGGCTCTGCCTTTATTCTGATCCATGACAATTTCAATTACTTCCGGTGCAGCACCGATATTGTTATGACCGGTCAGGAAACCTGTTGAAGTCTTGATGAAGTCAGCACCGGCAGCGATAACGCATTCACAGCCCTGACGGATCTGTTCTTCGTTTAAGGCATCTGTCTCCAATATAACTTTTAATTCATGTCCGCAGGCATGTGCTGCATCAGCACAGGCTTTTAGGTCAGCGGTTACTTCCTCATATTTACCGGAACGGATCAGGCCGAAGTTAGCCACGATATCTATTTCCTTTACGATGTCATATCTGCCAACCATCTGTATCTGTTCGACACGGCTTTCCGTTGAGCTGGTGCCAAACGGAAAATCCGTTACCGGGCACAGCATCGTATCTGTACCTCTGACATAAGGTTCGCATAATTCAATGTATCCAGGATTTATACAGATAGTAGCACATCCTAAGGCAGCTCCATCCTTGGTGAGTTCTATGATCTCTTTTTCCGTGAACTCCGGTTTCAGAACAGAATAGTCAATATAAGCAGCCAATTCTCTTACGGTCATTTCTGATGCTTTCTTCTCTGGTTTCATATTATTCTCCTTTGATTTCAGTCATAGCTAATTCAATAATAACACAAAATACCACGTACGGTTATCCAATGCCTTTATCAGATGTTTCAAATATCCTGTTAAAGCATGATTCAACAATTTCAGCCAGTTCCTCAACACTGATATTTCTTATCCGGCTGACAGCCTCATAGATATTAACAACATCCTCCGGTTCATGGCGATGTCCCTTGACCGGGCTCTGATAAGGCGAGTCAGATTCAATCAGAAGTCTTTCCAAAGGTATCCGCGAAATCACTTCCTTAGGCCTTTTCGCATCCGCAAACAGTAAACTGGCCCCAAACGAAAGATAATACCCTTCCTTTATAAACAGTCTGGCCATTTCAACAGAACCGCTGTAGCTGTGAATGATGCCCCTGCATGGATACTTTCTCAGTATTTCCAAAGTATCGGCACTGGCCTTGCGGCTGTGAACATTTATCGGGAGATCATACTGTCTGGCCATTTCCAGCTGAGAAATGAAGAAATGCTTCTGCTGAAGTCTGGTATGAGGGTGAGAATAATAATCCAGACCGGTTTCCCCGATCATATCAGGATGATATTCTTCTATGATTTCCCTCAGTTCATTCAGCCTGCTTTCACTGTAATCATCTTCCAGATCCTGCGGATGAATGCTTACAGCCAGTTTAAAACCTGGATGCTGTTGCCTTAATCTGACGCTTTCCAGCAGATCGTGCCTGCTACAGCAGATAATGATGGCGTCACTGACACCCTTTTCAAGCATTCTTTCTATCACTTCCGCCCTGTCATTATCGTACTGTCGGGAACCTAAATGACAGTGAGCATCAACATAGACCATGAACATTCTCCTTTCATGTATATTCTGGCAAAATGAATATGATACTTCAACATTTCAGCACCTTTAAAGAAAACAGACCCTGAGGTCTGTTAATCTCTTTTTCTATAAATCATGGAACTCAGATTTCATTTTGGTGAAACCTGTAAACTGAGTAAATCCGATATCCTTAAGTATTCTTACGGCATCCTCATAATGATCGCCGACATATCTGGTTGAATGACCGTCTGATCCGATGGTAATGATCTTTCCTCCCAGATCCTTATAGAGTTTCAGAATCTGCCTGCAAGGCATGGTATCATCAAGGCCGTAATGCCAGCTTGATGTATTGATCTCAATGCCCTTATTGTCCTTAATGGCCAGTTTCAGTATCTCAGCCACCTGATCTTCCACCTTTTCAAACGGATAACGTCCAATCGGGTCATACCTTACTATCAGGTCCAGATGAGCCAGAACACTGTAATCCTTATACTGCTGCATTATCTGATAGATCTCATTGTAATAACCTTCGTTATATTCCTTCTGAGTACGTTCATTCTGGTAACCATACAGCCAGAATTCCTTATTATCTATTTCATGTACCGATAACAGAACAAAATCCAGTTCATCTCTGTATTCATCGTAAAGCTTTCTGTATTTATCCAGAGTCATCGTCTGCATGCCGAATTCCAGACCCTGCTTGATGGTTATCCTGTCACCGTACAGTTTCTTCATCTTCTGCAGCTGTTCAAAATACCGCGGATAATCAACGTTCGCAATCGGGGTACGGGCATTTTCAGCTACTGCTATCCCATCACCGCCACGGTATTCAATATTGCCTTCTGACCAATCCTTCTTAACTCCGTAGTCAACATGATCAGTGAAGCAGATCTCATCAAGTCCGAGTTCGATGGCTCTTTTAACCTGATTCTCCATTGGTTCACTGGAGTCATCGCTGAATTCAGTATGTAAGTGGTAATCAGTTTTCATATCTTCACCTTTTTCTATTTCTTCTTAGGTACTTTTATTTCTGAAGAGACAATGGCATTCTGCGGACATACCAGTACACATAAGTGACAGCCTACACATTTTGCTGCATCTAGTACCGGTCTGTCATTGACGATACAGATGGCCTGATGACCGCCATCCATGCAGGATATATAGCACCTCTGACAGCCAACACACTTTTCTCTTAAGAATTTTGGATAAATAATATAGGAACGGTCAAGTTCATCTGTCGGTATGATGCCCTTTATCGTAGAGTTTTCTATCTGCTTTACAGAATCAAAACCGTGTTCCTTCAGATACAGTGCCAGACCGTCTTTCAGATCATCGATTATTCTGTAGCCGTATTGCATGACTGCAGTAGTCACCTGAACACTGTCAGCACCCAGTACGATAAACTCCAGAGCATCCTTCCAGGTCTCTATGCCACCCATTGAACTGATATGCTTGCCTTCCAGGTTCTTATCCTGTGACAGTTCAGCCGTAAATCTTAAGGCAATCGGTTTTACCGCCTTGCCTGAATATCCGCCGATAGAAGCGGAATAAATACCATCGGTAGGGTCAATGTCAACTTCAATCAGACTCTTGATCGTATTGATAGCCGCAACCCCGTCAGCTCCTCCTCTTATAGCCGCATCAGCACTTTCTCTGATATCGGTGATGTTCGGAGTCAGCTTAGCGATAAACGGCAATCTGGTATGCCGTTTGACAACCGCACTGTAATGTTCAACAAGTTCAGGGATCTGTCCGACGTCACTGCCGGTATTGCCTTCCATCATGTTAGGACAGGAGAAGTTAAGCTCTAAAGCATCCGCACCGCTGTTGTTCATTACATCAGTCAGATAAGCCCACTCTTCATCATTACGTCCCATTATTGATACCAGCAGGAACTTGTCAGGATAGTTTTCCTTCAGCTTCCTGAATATTTCAATGTTTTCAATCAGAGTGTGATCTGATAACTGTTCAATATTCTTAAAGCCGATAATTCTTTCATTATCACCTTTAATAGCCGAGAAACGAGGAGATGCTTCAACAATGTCCATCAGGCATACCGTCTTGAAAGCGGCACCAGCCCAGCCTGCTTCAAAGGCTCTGGCGCACATGTCATAAGTAGAAGCAATAACAGATGATGACAATAAGAACGGGTTTTCCAGAGGAATTCCACAGAAATCCGTTTTAAGACACTCGTAATCTATTTCCTTTTTCTCTGCTTCTTCGGTTTTAAGACTGCTAATGATGTCTTTTATATTTACACTTACCGGACAGGCCTTTTCACATCTGCCTTCACAGTCTTTACATGGCGACTGTCCCCGCAGTTCATTAATTACTACAGCTTCATCATCAAAATAAAGACTCCTGATGATTCTGGCTGGATCGATAACTCCACACGCCTCAGTGCATCTGGCGTTATGACATAAAAGACAATTATTGATCATACTTCTCTCCTTATACTCATTTCCTAATTCATTTTACCAAATGACAGTATTCTCATAAAGAAAAGATGACCGTTTTACATCAATCATCTTCTTACTCATTGATTCAGAAAACTTTTTCTCTTGTTATAAGATCACCCACAAAGGTAAATCCGTATTGTTTCAGCGTTTCTTCCAGTTCCGTATTTCTTGAAGCGAACGTACAGGTTAAATTGGAAACATTCTTTGCCATGGCCAGATTTTCCGCGAATTCCAATCCTTTGCGGTAATCTCCCCCAATCATTCCTATAAACAGTTTATTGCCCTGTTGGAAACGGCTTCCCAGACAGATGCAGTTTCCTTCATCATCACAATAGAAAAATCCATCATCAGCCAAAGCACGTATGTTGGTGGCATTTATGTTATACATTGTTCTGTTTATTGATATAAAACCGCCGAAGTCATCCTTAAGAGGAAGAAATACTTCTTCAGCCTTTTTCCAGTCAGCGTATCTGAAACCGTTGTTATCTTTAGTTTCCCTGACACTGTATGTATATTCCTTGAACTCATGAACATTGTCCAGACCGTAGCGGGCAGCCAATCCTGAACTGCGGACATTACGTGGTCCGGTATACATGGAGAAAGCCGGAGTATGATACCTGTTTTCGGCCAGATCAAGAGCCTTCTCATATAAAGCCTTCCCTACACCCTGATTCTGATGATCAGGATGAACGCGTAAGGCCTCAAACCAGCCGCAGCCATCAGGAAGTATCGCAATATGAGCTATGCCTACCATCTGTTCACCGTCATAAGCGCATAGAAAATCACCTTTACTGTTCATAAAGTAATTCCATGCCGTATCAGCATAGGTATAGTTACCCATTGTAGCTTTCTCGATAGCTACAACCTCATCCAGATCACTGAACTGTGCGATTTTTACTGTATATCTCATGATAATTAAAGGTCCATCAATGTAGCACGGCACGGTGCACCGTCGCATCCTGCCAGATTTATCGGTGCACAGTTAAGGAAATAGAAACCGTCATTAACTGCTCCCAGTCTGATTCCTTCCAGCAGAACTACTTCCGCGCCTAACAAAGCCAGATGTACCGGCATTCCTGCTCCTTTAGGTCCGGTTGACTGAGATTCGTTGCCTAACAGGTCGATCTTTGCCCGGGCAAAAACCTGAGCTGCTTCCAGTGTTATTGTTAGTTCTCCCTTTAACAGGATCTTTTCAGCTCCTTCGCTTTCTGCTTTTTCCAGAATCCTTTTCGCATCTTCAGCAGTTACATCACCTTTATGACTGACCACGTAAGCCTTACCGATGAACTTCTCCAGACTGATCTGTTCAATGGTCTTACCGTCTTTATAGAAATGGAACGGAGAGTCAACATGAGTTCCGTTATGAACACATAATGAAATGTCTGTCAGGTTATATCTTTCACCGTCAGCTATTCTTTTCATAGGGATCATCTGCGGTGCGGAGTTTCCCGGATAAACCACACAGTCGAATAATGGCTGAGTAATATCATAAATCATAACTGTTAGCCTCCTCTGTTTTCTATATTATAACGCAGTTTTAAAAAGCATACCTGTATATGCACTTTTCTCTCCCTGTTCTGGAAGATAATATTGCTTTTGATATACACTATTTTCCTTCCATAGTATACAATGAAACATATTATCAGGGAGGTATTACCATGTCTGTCAGGATTTTCAAGGGCACCGTCATCTACACCGATACTTTAGACAAACTAACCGTCATCAATAACTGCCACGTTGTGGTTCAGGATGGAATTATAATTGATGTCATTGAGGGTGATCTCAATGGCAGATATCCTGAAGCTGATATAACCGATTACGGAAACGGAATCATAATCCCTGCCTTTACCGATCTGCACATGCATGCTCCTCAGTTTGTGGAAAGAGGGGTCGGCATGGACTGTCTTCTGTTTGACTGGCTTAATAATTATACCTTCCCTCAGGAATCAATGTTCAAAGACACTGATTATGCCAGGATCATCTATGCCCAGCTTCTGTATGAAATGATCAAGCACGGCACTTTACATACAGCCCTGTTTACAACCATTCATTATGACAGCTGTGACCTGCTGTTCAGAATGCTGATAGAAAGTGGCATGTATGCCTACTCTAGCAAGATCAACATGGATCAGAATTCCCCAGAATTCTATGTTGAAGATACACAGAAATCACTGGAAGATACCGAGAGATTCATTATTGAACATAAGGATCTCAGTGATCATGTAAAACCTATCCTGATTCCGCGTTTCGCACCGACCTGTTCCAGAGAACTGTTAACCGGTTTGGGAAAACTGGCCGAAAAATATGATCTGGGTATTCATACTCACCTGGTTGAAAGCAAGGCCGAAGCCGCCTGGTCTAAGGAACTGTTCCCTGACTGTGCTTCAGACGGAGAAATATATGAGAAAACCGGTCTGTTAAAAGGAAAAGGCCCAAAGATCTTTGCCCATGTAATATTCCCTACAGAAACCGAAGAGAGAATCCTTAAACAATATGACTGTGTCAGCGTACATTGTCCGGATTCCACTTCCAACATAACTGCCGGAATCATGCCTGCCTCAGTAATGCTGAATAAAGACATGAAGATAGCTTTGGGCAGCGATGTAGGCGGAGGCCATTTCCTGGGAATCTACCGTCAGATAGCCCGTACGGTGCAGATATCCAAAATGAAGGAATTCTACGAACCGGACTATAAGAGACTGGTATTCGCGAATGCCTTCTACATGGCAACGGTAACAGGCGGCGAAGTATTCGGAAAGATAGGCAAAATCAAGCCCGGCTACCAGTTCAATGCATTGGTACTAGACAATCTGCAGGACGAAGGTTATACCCTGACCCCTGAAGAATGCCTTGAAAGATTCTGTTACGGAGGCGATGACAGAAACATCGTTCACCGTTTCATCGACGGGAAGGAAATTGATCCGCAGACCGTTCTTAAAAAACTCAAAACCATAGGGTAAAAACAGATATCATACAGATTAACATTACTAAAAGCCCAAGCTATTATGCCTGGGCTTAGTTTTCATTTAATTCCTTTTTACAGTCACTAATGACTAATGTTTATATACGTTGGTACAGATGATATTTTTACTGCTTCTAATAGCGAGTCTTTGTAAAGTATTTCTACATAATCAGTATGATACACGATATAAAAACAGTCGTTATCAAATTCAACATAATAATAATTATTGCTGACTGAACTGATATTACCTTGTGTTATTTGGCCGAACTGGTGATATTTACTAATACTCATGTTTTGATCGACAACTATATATTCTGGATTTAATAATTCATCTCCAAGTAAAAATGTCCCTTGAATTATACCTGGTAAAGTATATTTTTTATACTGTTCGATCGAATGTATGTTCATCATAACTAATAATGCAATGATTAAAGCAGAGACAACAAGAACAATAGCCATTTTCTGTTGTGACTTCTTGTTATTCATTTCCATGTTTTTCTGGATTGTTATAATACTCTGCTCTGCCTTACTCTGATAAATGTCATCAGGTACTATTTCTCCATTATAAAAATCATTTATACTTATCCCCAGTAACTCACAAAGGGCTGGTATTTTATCAGCATCAGGGAAACTTCTCCCTGTTTCCCATTTAGATACTGCTTTATTGGAAACAGCCATTTTTTCTGCCAGGTCTTCTTGTGTCAAGCCTTTCTTTTTACGAAGTGTTGCTATAAATTTACCCGTTTTTACTTGGTTCATTTTTATCACCCATCTATATATTATGACTTAGTAATCTATATTAGAAGGAACTTTTGGTAGAATTTACTGTAAATCCTCGTTGATATAATTAAATAAATCTATCTTTCCAGTTTTAGCCAAAATAAATAAACCGTTCATCCCACCCTTACATACTTCAAGTTGAAAATTACGGTTTATTATTATGTATTTTTTGCAGTGACCTTCGCAATTGTTTATTTCACAGACATTATGCTATCCCAGTCTGGCAAACAGTTCTTCCATGAGGCTGTCAGCCAGGCTGTTGTATTCTTCTGCTTCTTTACCGATCTTTTCTTTCGTTTCGGTTACATACCGCTGATCTTCAATTCCCGAAAGATTGATCAGCACATTGGCATAAGCTCCGTTAAGACCTGTCTTCAAAGAAGCAACCGCAACATAAAGATCGCTCATGCATGACTGATTCAGATAACCCCAGGTGGCCTTTAACAGATCCAGACACTGCATGGACAGATTCATGACTTTTAAAGGCGGCTGGCAGCTTTCCTTCAGACCGGCCTGTATGCGAGTTTTACGGTAAACCTTTTCTTCATCAGTTTCCTTAGGCAGCTTATAAGCGGCAGACACCAGATTATAGGCAGCTGTATCCTCATCGACCAGTAACAGCAGGATCTCCTTCAGATTCTGTGCCTTCTTTTCGGTTTCAGCAGCTAACTCCTGATAATCGGCATATTTCTTACGGCCCAGAGTGAGATTGCAGACCATTGCCAATAGTGATGCCCCATATGCCGCTTCCACAGCAGCTACCGAACCGCCACCCGGTGCCGGTGATGATGAAGCCAGTTCATCCATGAATTCTCTTACCTTTAATTCTACAAGTTCCATTTTCTATTCCCCCAGGTGATATTCCATGACCTGTTTATAACAGTCAAAATCTCTTAATCTCAGATAGAAAGATGCACAGTCAATAAGTGCCTTGGCAGGTGTCAAGCCAACTATTTCACTGCCAATGATGTTTACACCATATGACGCCGCCAGAGTTCTGATCATTTCATAGGCATAAAACAGCGGTGTCTTCTCATAATTGACCATGTTCATGCTGACCTGAGCCTTACCGGTTTCCGCAATCATGACTCCCATGGCCTTGCAGTATTTGAAACCTCCGGAAGACCCTCTTATGGCTTTGGCGATCTTCTTAGCTATTTCAATATCATCTGTATCAAGATTGACATTGAAAGCTACCAGAGGCATTCTGGCTCCCACTGCCGTGACACCGGCGGTAGGATGAGGTTCTCTTTCACCGTAATCAGGTTCCCATTCAGGAAGCTGGAGCTTTTCACTCATGCCTTCAAATTCACCTTTTCTGATGTTGGCCAGATTCCTTCTTTCTTCACTGGTACATGAATCTTCATAGAGGAAACAAGGTATCCTTAACTGGTTCCATATTCTTTCCGCGACACGCTTGGAAAGCTCAATACATTCTTCCAGTGACACATCCTGAGCGGGAACAAACGGCATGACATCAGTTGCACCCATTCGCGGATGGGCACCTGTATGCTTTCTCAAGTCGATGGTTTCCATGGCTTTCTTACATAACAGGAAAGCCACTTCTTCGATTGCTTCAGGGGAACCGGTAATGGTCAGAACGGTTCTGTTATGGCTGCCGTCTGATTCAGCATCCAGAAGCGTACATCCCGGTACACTTTCTGCCGTTTTGACCAGTTCATTAAAAACTGCTTCATCCTTCTGCTCGGATACGCTGAAATTCGGTATGAATTCAATCAGTTTTCTCATTGCCGTCCTCCCTTAACTATCTTTCCCTTTTTTATTACCTTATCAGCCAGATTGCTGCCCATTCTGTAACAGATGTAGCTCAGTTCCCTGGCGTTCCATATTACCATGTCAGCCTGCTTGCCTTCTTCAAGACTGCCAACAACATCCGCTCTGCCGATGGCAGCGGCCCCGTTGATAGTTACGGCATTCAGTACCTCTTCAGGTGTCATGCGGTATTTCAGACATCCCAGAGTCATTACCAGCTGCAGATTCAGACACGGGCAGGTTCCCGGGTTATAATCCGTAGCCAGGGCAACGGCGACATTGTTTTCAATCATCTTACGGGCTGGTGCATAACCGGCATTGAGATAATGACTGGTTGCCGGTAAAAGACAGGCTATGGTGTTTCCCCCGCTTAAGGCTTCTATACCTTCATCATTGCAGACGATAAGGTGTTCGGCTGAAACAGCCCCGATATCACCAGCTACCACCGATCCGCCGATCGGATATATTTCATCAGCATGTATCTTAGACTTTAAGCCATATTCCTGCCCTTTCAAAAGGATCCTGCGGCTTTCTTCAGCCGTAAAGACTCCTTCTTCACAGAATACATCGCAGAATTCAGCCAGTTTTTCTTCAGCAACCTTCGGTATTATTTCATTACACAGCAGATCAATGTATCCTTCACGGTTATCCGCATACTCCTTTGGCAAGGCATGGGCACCCAGGAAAGTAGCGACAAGATCAACCGGTTGTATTTCATTCAGTTTTCTGATGACCTCCAACTGCTTTATCTCGGTTTCACTGTCAAGCCCGTAGCCGCTTTTAGCTTCACATGAGGTGGTACCGTAACCAAGCATTTCATCAAGTGCGGCTTTTCCTCTTTCCACCAGTTCTTCAAATGAAGCTTCACGGGTAGCCTTGACGGTTGAATGTATGCCTCCTCCTGAAGCCAGTATGTCAAGATAGGAAACTCCTTTGAGCTTCTGTTCCATCTCGTTGTTACGCCAACCACCGAAAATCAGATGGGTATGGCTGTCAACCAGACCCGGGGTAACCAGTTTTCCTTCCACATCGATCACTTCATCGACAACACCTGAAAACTCTCCTGTCCCAATTTCCTTAATGATCCCATCTTCTGACAGTATCCAGGCATCATGGATCGTTTCCGTTTCACCCTGGTGAATGCCTTTGCGAGCAGTATTTCCCAGAGGTGTTACCAGTGTTCCGATGTTTTTAACCAGAGTCTTCATCAGTCACAGACTTCCTTCAGCGCTTCTTCTACAAGCTGCGGATCGGCAACATACGGAAGAGTAATGTGGTCAGTGCCCTGATTGTCTCTGTTGTATTCGGCAGCGACACTCATGGCATTTTCATTTCTGGCCCAGCTGCGGCGGGCAACACCGACCATGGTATCCCATGGCATGCTCATCTTCAGTATTTCATCAACTCTTTCACTGCCGTCCAGAACCATGCCGAAACCACCGTTAACAGCCTTGCCGATACCGACGCCTCCGCCATTGTGCAGAGCGATGTAGCTCATGCCTCTGGCCGCGTTGCCGGCATAGCACTGTACAGCCATGTCAGCCATGATATTGGAGCCGTCCTTGATATTGGATGTTTCTCTGAACGGAGAGTCAGTTCCGCCGGTATCATGATGGTCTCTGCCCAGAATGACCGGCCCGATCTCTCCGTTTCTGACCATTTCATTGAACTTCAGGGAGATGTTCATTCTTCCTATGGCATCCTGATACAGAATACGGCACTGAGTACCGACAACCATCTTGTTCTTCTTGGCATCTCTTACCCAGACATAGTTATCATAGTCCTGATATCTTCTGTTATGGTTGATTATGTATTCAGCCGCTGCTGCGTCTGTCTTATCCAGATCTTCCGGCTTACGGCTCAGACAGCACCATCTGAACGGTCCATAACCGTAGTCAAACAGCTGCGGCCCTAAAATATCCTCAACATATGAAGGGAAGATGAAGCCATCCAGATCGTTTTCCCCGTTACGGCAGATCTCCTTCATGCCGGAGTCATATACTGCCTTAAGGAAGCTGTTGCCGTAGTCAAAGAAGTATGTTCCTCTGTCATGGAACTTCTGAATGATTCTGAAATGACGCTGCAGACTTCTGTTGACCAGAACCTTGAACTGCTCACGGTCCTGAGCCAGCATCTTGGTTCTTTCTTCAAATGTCAGTTCAACCGGACAGTAACCGCCGTCATAAGGCACATGGCAGCTGGTCTGGTCGCTCATCAGATCAACATGGACATTCTTGGCATAGAGATATTCCAGCAGATCCACAACGTTACCTAGATAGGCAATGGCACATGGTTCCTTTTTCTCCAGATGTGCCTGAGCACTGGCCAAAGCTTCATCCAGACTGGCTGTCTTTTCACTGACCCAGCCCTGATTGAGACGGGTATCGATACGGCTTTCATCAACTTCCGCAATGATGGCTACAGCACCGGCAATTTCCGCTGCCTTGCCCTGAGCGCCGCTCATACCGCCCAAACCGGCGGAAACAAACAGCTTGCCGGCCAGGTTACCGTCTTCCGGAACACCGAGTTTAAGTCTTCCGGCATTAAGCAGAGTATTGAAAGTTCCGTGAACGATTCCCTGCGGACCGATGTACATCCAGCCGCCCGCTGTCATCTGGCCGTAGTTGGCTACGCCTAAGGCAGCTGCTCTGTTGAAGTCCTTCTGAGTGTCATAGTTACCGACCATCAAGCCGTTGGTAATGATGACTCTCGGAGCCAGTTTATGTGAATGGAACAGTCCCAGAGGATGACCGCTCATGACCACCAGTGTCTGCTGATCAGTAAGCTGTTCCAGATATTTCTTTATCAGACGGTACTGCATCCAGTTCTGACATACCTGTCCTGTTTCACCGTAAGTAACAAGTTCATACGGATACAGAGCGGTTTCAAAGTCCAGGTTATTGTCGATCATTACCTGGATGGCCTTGCCTTCAATGCAGTTGCCTTTATATTCATCAATCGGCTTACCGTAGATCTGTCCGGCCGGGCGGAAACGGTAGCCGTATATTCTGCCTCTGGTTCTCAGTTCTTCAGCGAATTCCCGAGCCATCTGCTTATGGTATTTCGGATGAATGTAGCGCAGCGCATTACTGATGGCCAGCTTCATGTCGCTCTCTGACAGTTCTGACTCTCTCTTCGGGGCTCTGCGGTATCCCGGCAGTATTTCCGGGTAGTCAGGTAATTCTTCATCAAGTCTGATGATCATGGCATCTTCGTAATTCAGTTCCATATTTGCTCCTCCATCTATTCAAAGTCAGGAATATGCTGTCTGACCGTTTCCAGAATCTTTCCGCTTCTGAGCAGTTCTTCAATTCTGGCAATATCAATTCTTATTTCTCTGTCCTTATCTATAAAATCTATGTTTTCTCTTACCAGAGAGTATACGGCCTGTAATACCGGTGATAATCCCGGAGAAACATTGCCGACACGTCTTCTGATATCAACAGCCTGGCAGGCTGTGAATAATTCATAAGCCACTACTGAACGGCTGTTTTCCAGTATCCATCCGCTCTTGCGGGCAGATGTGGTACCCATGGAAACAAAGTCTTCCTGGTTGGCGCTGCTTGGAATGGAATCCACACAGGCCGGATGAGCCAGCACCTTGTTTTCCGATACCATACTGGCAGCTGAGTACTGTACGATCATGAAGCCGCTGTTAATACCAGGATCAACAGTCAAAAACGGTGTTAATCCGTTGGAAATGGCCGCATTGACCATCTTTTCCGTTCTTCTTTCCGATATCGAGGCAACTTCACTTAATGCCATGCCCATGAAATCATAAGCCAGAGCCATCGGCTCACCATGGAAGTTACCTCCGGATATTACCTCATCACCTTCAAAGATCAGAGGGTTATCCGTTACGGCATTGAGTTCTATTTCCGTCTTTTCCCTGACATATGCTAAGGCATCTCTTATGGCACCGTGAACCTGCGGGATGCATCTGAGAGAATAGGAATCCTGCACTCTTAAGCCCTGACTGTCCTTCAGCATGTCGCATCCTTCAGTAAGTTTCAGAATATTAGCTGCAGCTACTTGCTGTCCCTTCTGTCCTCTTTCCAGCTGTATCCTCTTATCAAAAGCATCAAGCTGACCTGTTAAGGCTGAAAGTGACAGAGCCGCAGTTACATCAGAGATTGCCACCAGATCAAGTGCATCATACAGATTAAGTGCTCCTACAGCCGTCATGGCATAGGTTCCGTTTGTCATGGCCAATGCCTCCTTGCTGAACAGAGTATCAATCGGCTTGATGCCGGCTATTTCCATGGCCTTGGCTCCCGGCATTCTCTCTCCCTTATAGAAGGCTTCTCCCTTACCCAGAACAACCAGAGCAATGTGGCTTAACGGGGCCAGGTCACCGCTGGCTCCCAGAGATCCCTTCTGAGGTACCACCGGAATGACATTTCTGTTGAGCATGTCTACATATGTTTTTGCAACTTCAGGTCTTAATCCGCTGACACCATGGCAGAAGGCATTTACCAGTAAAAGCATCATTCCTCTGACCTGTTCTTCACTGTAAGGATCTCCTGTCGCGACACAATGTGACAGAATTAGATTGTTGGAAAGCTGTTTTGACAGTTCTGTCGAAACATTTACCTTGGCCAGGCCGCCGAAACCGGTTGTAATGCCATAGGCAACCTGTTTGTTTTCGGTGATCCTGTCAACACGCTGACGGCTTTCTCTTATTCTCTCCAGTGCATCATCGCTTATTCTGACCTCACAATAAAAACGGGCCACTGCTACCAGCTGTTTCAGGGTCAGATCATGGCCAGTCAGTTCAACTTCATCAAATAAAACTGCAGTATTCATTATCTTTCTCTCTTTTATGTTGTTTTACAACTATATTGTACGTCAAAGAAGCCTGATTTTCATCTGCTGTTTTTTCATTTATCTTTTACAGCAATATAAATAAACAATGGTTTATGACATCAAAGTACATAAACCATTGTTAAAACTATGTATATTATTTCTTACTATTATGCTTTTTGCTTTGAATGCTGGTTAGCATTTCTTGGAGTTCCACTGCCTTTTTATCATTTCCACTGTCTTTATAACACGATATTAGGGATTTAAGGGAATTAAGAGTCTCGAGATGTGTTTCTCCCAATATTTCTTTTCGTAATGAGTAAACCTTTTCATATATTTCTGTTGCTTTACCATTTTCTCCCATACGCTTAAGCGTACTCCCTATACTGCTTAAAGATCTCAATGTAAAACTATTTGTCTCTCCTAATGTTTCTTTCCTCAGTGAGTAGGACTTTTCTTTTAGTTCCAGCGCTTTAGCGTATTCTCCGCCCTTATCATATGCAAAAGCTAGTCTGTCTAAAGACTTTAGTGTTTCTAAATGATTATCTCCTAACACTTCTTTATTTAATGCGTAAGCTTTTTCTTTTAGTTCTAATGCCTTAGCGCTATTTCCAACCTTGTCATACGCAAAAGCTAGTCTGTCTAAAGACTTTAGTGTTTCTAAATGATTATCTCCTAACACTTCTTGTTTTAATGCGTAAGCTTTTTCTTTCAGTTCTAATGCCTTAGCGCTATCTCCAACATCACCATAAGCAATAGCCAGAGCTTCCAGTGAGTTGATTGTTTTTATATCGGCCTTTCCTAACACTTCTTTTTTTAATGCGTAAGCTTTTTCTTTCAGTTCTAATGCCTTAGTGCTATCTCCAACATCACCATAAGCAATAGCCAAAGCTTCTAGTGAATCAATTGTACCTATATTAGTCTCTCCTAAAGTTTCCTTTCGTAATAAGTAAACTTTTTCACTTGCTTCTATTGCTTTGTCTTTTTCACCTACATGTCTATAAGCATTGGCCAAACTATCTAGAGATTTTAATGTTTCGGCATGAGTATCACCTAACGTTTCTTTTTGCAGTGAATAGACCTTTTCTCTTATTATCAGTTCTTTATCGTATTTACCAACACAATAATAAGTTAAGGCCAACCTTTCTAAAGCTTTCAATGTTTCTGGATGAGTATCACCTAGTGTTTCTTTTCGCAACGAATAAGCTTTTTCACTTGCTTTTATTGCTTTATCTTTTTCTATGTTACTGCGATAAGCAACCGCTCTGTTCCTGCGATAAACAACTGCCAAACTATCTAGAGATTTTATTGTTTCCGGATGAGTATTACCTAATGTTTCTTTTCGCAATAAATACACTTTTTCTTTCAATTTTATTGCTTCTTTTATTTTTCCACTCCTTTCATATATGCTAGCTAGATTGTTTAAAGAGTTTATTGTTTCTGGATGAGTATCACCTAGTATTTCTTTTCGCAATAAATAAGCTTTTTTACTCGCTTCTATTGCTTTATCGTTTTCTTTGTTCCTACAATAAGCGCTTGCTAATTTGTCTAAAGATTTTAGTGTTTCGGGATCTTGATCACCAAGTGTTTTCTTATAGTAGTCAGTTAATTTTGCTGCCCAGTAAACCGCTATTCTGTTGTTTTTCTCCTCATTTTCCGAGTTAAGATACACATCACACAGTTTTTTCATGGCTTCAGGAAGTTCTGCTTCTCCAGCTGAGGTGAGTAATTCCAAAGCTCTTTTCCTATTTATCTCTACATCTATTCCTTCCAAATATGCCAATCCAATTAAATAATTATGAATAGGATCATCGTCATTCTGCATTGCTAATTCTCTTATAGCACTTAATATACCGTTTTTTACCTCTTCATCATTTTTAATACTAAAACACTCTGTGAGTCCTTCATACTGCTTACTCAATTCAATTCTATCAGTATCTACCATCTCTACAGGAATTATTCTTTTATAGCTTTTAACAGCTTGTGGGTACTCTACTAAATGTACATAATTCTCCTCGTTTATAAGGTTTGGTGTTACGACCATAGTAAATAGCTTACTTTTCTGCATTGCTGATGCAATCGCTTCACTGAAATTTTCTCCTGGTATAAGATACTCATCATACCAGATTGCTATATTTCTGCATTTTGAATCATCATGTATAAATCTCATTAGTTCATCTGCATGCTTTCTGTCTTTCTTACGATAGCTTAAAAATACATAAGCATCAAATGCTGCCCTGATTAATTTAGCAGTTTCATCACTAACAAGTACTGATTGTAAATATTTTTTCAGTTTTTCTTCATAACTTATTCCAGTTCCATCATATCCTTTAGGATCTAGATATTGAAGTTCTCCAAAACGATCTTCCTTCGAATACATATCATCTAGTTCATCCTCAAGCATAATAGGTAATACAGGTATGTGCTCCTTTTTTGCATATACGAAATCCTGAGACATTGCCCTATTATCATCATTGAGAAGCGTAAGAGTAACAGGTATTACAAATAGATTCATTCTCTTAAGGTCAAAATCGTATTCTTCCTGACTGAACTGTTCTGACATGTCCTTCGTATAGAATACAATACAGTCTACTGCACTCAAAAGATCCTTACATATATTCTCAAATGATTTGTCAAAATCATCAGGATGACATGTAAAAAACACTTTAGGTTTCTCTTGCAGATTATTATTATTATTTCTAGTTTTGTAAAGCAATTCAGCCATTTGGAGCCTACCTCCTTATAGAGTTCTTCTATCAGTAATCAACCAGCTTATGCTGTTGACAAATATATTTTACTTTATTGTAAGTTATTATTCATCTCCTGCTATAAGAATGAAAGAAGATATGGTCATCCATATCTTCCTGTTAAATAAACAGTATCTGTTATTCTACCTTATTGCCGTTAATGAATACTTCAACAATGGCAGTATCACTTACCATCGGATCACCATTGGTGATGACCAGGTCAGCATCCTTGCCTGTTTCAATTGAGCCTACTCTGTCCGCAATACCGATCTGCTTTGCGGGGTTGATAGTAATGGCCTTTAGGGCTTCAAACGGGTCCATCCCGGCCTTAACAGCCAGTCCGGCACATAAAGGCAGATATTCCTGAGGAATTACCGGTGAGTCAGTTATGATGGAAACCTGACATCCCTTGGCAGCCAGAATACCAGGAGTAGTCCATGACTTGTTCTGTAACTCAAACTTGGTGGCATGAGTCAGTGACGGACCAACAGCCAGAGGATAAGGACAGTTTTCCAGCTTATCTGCAATCAGATGACCTTCGGTAACGTGTTCAATGGTCAGAAGCACGTCAAATTCCTTGGCCAGACGGATGGCAGTTAAAATGTCATTAGCCTGATGAGCATGTATCTTCAGAGGTATTTCCTTCTTAAGAACAGGGATCATGGCCTCGCACTTGAAGTCAAATGCCGGTTTCTTAAAGATGTCATCTCCGGCAGCTTCTTTCTTCCGTAAGTATTCTTGGGCTTTGAACATCATGTTACGGATAACGGAAGCTGTTGACATTCTGGCAGCGTTTCCCTTTTCACGGTAACATCTCTTCGGGTTTTCACCTAAAGCACATTTCATCGCAACAGGTGTCTTGATGATCATGTCATCAACACATTTGCCTACGGTCTTTACAGCGATCCAGGTTCCGCCAATCGCATTGGCACTTCCCTGACCGGTAGCTACACTGGTAACACCGCCCTTAGCCGCGTCATGGACACTTGGATCCAGTGGATTGAAGCTGTCTTCAGATCTTAAATGCGGTGTACAGATATCGCCGGGTTCATTATAGTCAGCACCTTCAAAGCCGATACCCCAGCCATCAAGACCAAGGTGACAATGAGCATCAATGAAACCAGGATAGACACTTAATCCTGTCGCATCAACACATTCTTCGTTTTCCCCAATAAACAGATCCTTCCCTATTTCACTGATCTTACCGTCAACAACTCTTATGTCTGCTACATAAGGTTCCCGGTTAACTGCGTCATGAATCAAACCGTTCTTAATTATCATATTCATTCTCCTATCTATTGAATTTTCATATTACTCAAAATATACCACGATTGAGCATCCATTCCAACAATGGTGCTCTGTATAAAAAAGGATCATTACTGATCCCTTAATTGTTTTTACTGAATTGTTTCCCACAGCTGCTGAGCTGAGAACTCACTCCACATGTCTATTCTCTTACCTTTAACAACTGTAAATGTATCGTAAATGGCTATTTCTTGACGGGAGAAAGGATCCTCAAACACTATTCTGTATAACGGTTCATCATTTCCCTTATACTCTTCAGCCAAACCGTAGTTATAACCGACATACATGCCGAAGTTCAGCAGTTCATCGATCCTGTCTTTTCCTATTTCACCCTTCTGACCGTCCTTCTCCCAGTACATTCCGCCATACTGATAACCGTTAAACAGCTGATAGGTAAACGGAATATAGGAGGCAGTAACCTGACTCATAAACGGATAGAACTCATTTTTATAGAATTCTTCATTGATCTTATAGCTTTCAGTTATCTTATCATCCTTCATTACATACAATGTATCCAATAAGAAAGCATATCCCGTAACATCCTTGTTGCGTTCAACATAAACAGTTGTATTAACTCCGCCAATATACTTATCTTCGGGATTCAGTTTTTCGGAATTACCGTTAATGGTCTTCATCAGCAGTTCATATGTATCCCGGGCATCCTTTTCGTTCAGTTCATTTGCACTGGAACCGATATACACTCTGTCATATTTCTTACTGTTGCACCCACTGAAAAGAAACAGAGTGATCACTAACAGTATTATCAGTTTACTCGTTTTCATATCATATACCCATCGTCATTTCTGTATGCTTCTTTTCTATATTCTAACACATGCCGATAACCGCAAATGTATGTTATTATGTTTTTAACAGTAATGAAAGAGATGGGGTTTATACTATGAGTCTTGTAAACGCAATGCTAAAGACCTGGAAGAACAATAACGCTGACAGAAACAAAATAGCACAGATCCAGCAGCAGAGACTTAAGAAACTGGTACGTTATGCCAGAGAAAACAGTCCGTATTATAAAGAACTGTATTCCGGTATCGGTGATGATTTCAGCCTGAGCGATTTACCAGCCACCAATAAGGTTGAAATGATGGCTCATTTTGATGATTTTCTGACCGACAGAAACATCACCATGAACAGAATAAATGAATTCACCCAGGATCTTGATAACATCGGCCGCATGATCGACGGTAAGTATCTGATCTTCAAGACATCAGGGTCCACCGGTAATCCAGCCGTAGTTCTCTATGATAAGCAGAACATCGATGTTTCTTCAGCCGTGGCAGCCTTCCGTACTTTTGCCAGAAAGGAAGACTTCAAGGCCTTCATGAAGCACGGCAAGAAAACCGCCGGCGTCTTTGCGGATTACGGTTTCTATCTGGCCTGCGGCATGTCCAGATATCTGCAGCTGCAGATGCCGCAGAAAAAGACCAAGATCACTGTCGATGTCAATGCTCCGGAAGAAGTCATCATAAAACAGCTCAATGATTTCATGCCTTCCATGCTCAGCGGCTATCCGTCAAATCTGGCCTTACTGGCAGATTACGATGAACTTAAGATCCAGCCGGATGTAATCATAACCGGCGGTGAGTTACTGACAGA
The DNA here is from genome assembly GCA_017405785.1 of Erysipelotrichaceae bacterium. Lineage (GTDB taxonomy): Bacteria > Bacillota_I > Bacilli_A > Erysipelotrichales > Erysipelotrichaceae > RUG521. The sequence goes on along the minus strand of JAFQZR010000018.1, from coordinate 43,135 downwards.
TGAAATAAGAAAGAAACTGATCGACAGATTCGGCTGTTATGTCCAGACTCATTACTCCTGCACGGAAGCCGGTGAGATCGCCTGTGAATGCAGCGAAGGCCATCTACACATCAATGAGGACTGGGTCATAGTAGAACCTGTTGACAATAATAACAACCCTGTGGCCTTCGGAGTGCAGTCTGACAAGCTCCTGATCACCAATCTGTCTAACTACATTCAGCCGTTTATCCGCTATGAACTGACTGACCGTATCATCGTTCACAATGAACCATGCAAATGCGGAAAGAGTTCACTGTGGCTGGAAATCGAAGGAAGAACCGATGATATTCTGAAGTTTGAAAACGAAGTAAGTGTTGCTCCGATGTCACTTTACAAGATACTTGAAGAAGTTAAATCCGTTAAGAGATTCCAGCTTGTTCAGAAAGCGGTAAATAAACTTGAACTGCGAATGATCGCCGACAATAAGGAAAAGGCCTTCAAGGAAGCGAAAGAAGATCTTATCGCCTTCTTCACGTCCAAAGGCTTATCTGATATTCAGATTACTCTATCTGATTCTCCGCCAGCCTCCAACAGTGTCAGCGGCAAGTTCAAACACATCTACGCTGACCTGCAGCAGAAAGGATAATCATTATCTATGGGATTATTAGGCTACATGCTGATCGTCTATATCGTGCTTGCCGATCTGACGTTCATGTCTTTCCTTAACAGAAAGAAGAAACTTGGATTTTTCTTTCTTCTGATCATAGCCATCATCACTGCCGTTTTGGTATATAAGTGGTTCACCTCACCGATGTAAGGTTATACTTACAAACAGTTATAAACATATGAAAACCCGTCATTACGACGGGTTTTCATCTTATTACCGGTTCTGTTCTTCTTTTCTGATGAAACGGTAGAGGAAGTAAACCATCAGAGATTCACCGTACATGCTGATGTAGAACATCAGGCTCTGAGTCCTGTCACCGCCCGGATCCTTTCCCAGGAAAATGCCCAGCATCGTAAACAGGAACATGAAGAACCCTGACAGAAACATGTTTGGATTCTTTTTCTTTATCCACAGATAGATACCGATGCCCATCATGAAGAATACCGGTACGATATCCAGCATCTGGATGACCGTATCCGCAACTTATTAGTCAGATCAGATTCGGCATATCTTCTTATCCGGCCTACCGTTCTTTCTTCCGTGACAACGGAAATGCCGGCATATAAGCCGATGACCATGATGACAATTGATATGATCCAGATGACTTTCATTGTCTTCTTGCTGACTTTCAGAGCGTGCCCGCAGATTGGGAACAGTAAAGGAATTAACACACAGTGCAGTATGTATCTGAACTGGCTTAAGAACTTAAGTACTGAGCCGAAAGGCAGAACAGCACCCAGCGAAAGCATCAGCGAGTCATAGAACAAACCCAGACACAGTATTCCTGTCAGTAAGGATATCTCACTGACTTTATGACGCTTATAAGCCCTGAACATCCGGAAAATTGAAACGGCATCAAAGATGGTAAGAACCCATAAGATCGGAGCCATGGTATCTATTATTATCTGTCTCATATATTTCCTCCAGATATATTCTACCACCTGAAACAGACATAATAAATCACATAAAAACTTCCCTGAGGAAGCTTTATTTCATCAATGATTCAATATATGACAGATAATCATCATCTATCAGAGATACCTGACTGCCAAATCCTTCAATGTATCTTCTATTGTCTTCTTTCAGTGATTCAATATTCAGATAGCTTTCATCCAGTCTGGATTCCACATCGCTGCCATGTTCCTTGATGTCACTGAAATGTCTATCAATGTATTCGTCCGTCATGGCCAGACAGATGAATCTTATCTCTTTCAGATACTCTTCTTCAAAATCATCCCGCCAGTTAAAAGGAATGTAACAGCCTTCCACAATAAGGTTCTGTTTATTCTCAATGGCTGTCTTGATCATTTCACGGACAATCGGCCACAGATATTCCGTCAGTTCTTCATCATCTTCAACAGTCAGAGAAGTATTGCCACTTCTTATCAGACCCATCTTCAGATGGTCAACTGACAGATAAGGATAATGAAACCTCTCCAGCATTCTCTGCGCCAGCAGAGTCTTGCCGGTATGGGTTGCTCCGGTTATCAGAATGATCATTATCTTTCTCCTGTTCTGATGAATTCGATCAGTTTTTCAACATCGTCAAAATCATCATAGTCACCAACGATACCTTCACGGTGATATACTACACCCTTTTCTTCATTTCTTTCCAGACAGTCCAGCAGTTCTTCAATCCCGTATCTTTTAACAAACAGAGTAAAACCGTAAGACTTGCTCTTGCCTAACAATCCTTTACGGCATTCTTCAGTACATTCATAACAGTGCCCTATATTTTTTTCAATGGCACACTTTCTGTTGATGCACCATTCTCTGTCAGGACACTGATCAGACATGCATCCGTTACAGTGCTCGTTTTCCTTACACAGACAGCAGGCCAGTCCGCATCTTCCCAATCCAAGTTCACGTTTCATATACTTTTTTCCTTTTATTGTTATATGATACTTCAATTATATCAGGCATCAATCACCCTGAGGTACCTTTTCATTCAGGCTCTTATTACGGTAATTGATATTTGTACGTACCGTATATCTCTGTTTCTCCCAGAACTCATTAGCTGCATCATTATCCACAAAGACCAGACAGAATATCTTTGAGATTCCTTCTTCCTGTAATGCTTCTTCAGCTCTTTTTACCAGCATGCCGGCAACGCCTTCACGGCGATGATCAGGATGTACACACAGATGATGTATGATTCCTCTTCTGCCGTCATTGCCTGACAGAATCACTCCCATGATTCTGCCGTTTTCATCCAATGCCTTGAAGCATGTGTCCGGATTGCGTTTCAGATAACGCTCAATTCCTTCCCTGCTGTCATCGACAGTATTTAAGGCACGTCTGGTTTCAGCCGTACTGTTCCATAACTCAAAAACAGCATCGTAATCTTCTGCGGTTACCTTTTCCAGTGTCACTGTAGTATCTTTCTTTCTTAGATAAAACAGTCTTCTGGTTTCACTTGTTTCACCCGGCCAGGCAAAGTAATCCAGTTTTTCTACAGTGAAATATCTGCTTAATAATTCGCGCCACTCTTCATCACTTCTGTTGACCAATCGCAGTATTCCGTCAATGTAGATCATGTTGCCGTTGCGGCAGTCAAGACCTCTTTCCTTTACAAATTCATCAGGCATGTAATAGTTCAGACTGATGATGACCGGGCTGTTATTCCGGACGATTCTGGAGGCATTCTGCAGTATTTCCTCGGCCATTTCAGGCGGGATAACATCTAATACATTGGAGCAGAAAAAACCGTCATAACTGCCTTCAGGCACCTCAGAAAGCCAGCTGTCTGTTATATGTACAGGATGAACATTTTCGGCCACACCAAACCGTCTGGCATAGAATTCAGCCATCTCTTTGGCATTTAAAGCCGGATCAGCACAGGTAATATTCTGACATCCGTACTTGGCCATGGCAATGCCGGCCCAGCCACAACCGCTGCCGTAATCAAGCACATTTTTGCAGTCTTTTAACGATGCAGCAGCTTCAATGAGCTTCTCTGACGGAGTCAGATCTTTCCATCCGTCTTCCCTGGCCGTCCATTCACTCCGGTCTTTTTCTTCTCTTGTCAGTCTGAAAACCGTATTCCAGTGTTCCAGCAGAGTTTCATAATCTTTTAATATCTGTTCATTCATATAAATGTTCCTTTAATTAACTGTTAAATAATAAATACAGGAATGGACTGATAAACAGCAGATATCCCAATAATGTCCATAAAATACGTTTCTTATCCGCATATACAGCCACAAATTCCCTTATGACTGCACTTGGCCAGTAGTAGAAAGCCGTGGCAGCACCAATTCCCACTGCCGGTATCTTCATCTTATGAGCCAGTAACACACAGCGGAATACATGATAATTGCTGCTGACAACAGCGATGCGCTTGGCTCCGCCCCTGGCCTTGATGATCTCATAAGAGAATTTCAGATTCTCTTCTGTAGTTGTTGATTTGTCCTCCAGCAGGATGTGGTTTTCCGGAACGCCTTTTTCTTTCAGATAACCGGCCATGGCGGCAGCTTCGGAAAGATCTTCATCACTGCCCTGACCGCCCGAACAGATGATCATGGCCTTTTCGTTTCCCTTATGGAAAACAGATATTCCCTTATCGATTCTGTTACTCAGCAGACGGGAAACCTTATATCCCTGTAATAAGCCGCATCCGTGAATAATGATGTATTCAAAGTCATAGCGGTGCGGTACCCACTGGAAATAGATCATGTATAACACAAATAACAGGATCAAAAATGAGAAATAAAATACCGTCATCCCCGTAAATAACAGTAAGGCGTCTATCTTCTTAAAGAAATCAATACCCATGCTGTAATTGAAGATCACATTAACAATTAACGCCAGTTCACCTATTTCAATTCCTATTCCCAGTAATAAGGAAAGCAAGTTAGCCAGTGATCTTCCTTCTTTCCTGATCATGATTATACCGTTAAATATCAGTAAGAACGGTACCAGTAACAGCGCCGCTCCGATTGCCAGAAATTCTATCATCATGGCAATACCGACATCACGGGTGAAGAAATAGAGGATCATGAAGGCAGTAGATATCAAAGCGATTGATAATGTGACACTGTTAAAGAGCCTGTACGGAAACAGTGCCGTACACGCAAACAGTATTGCCCATAATATCGCCGTTGTTATCAACAGATCCATTCCCTATCCCCCAGATTATTAACGTTTCTTATATAATACCAGTTCAGGATCACTGCCATCAGGTCCGTAACTGCAGATCAGAATAAAGGTCGTATCCGCAGCCACACCATAGCATCTTCCTGATTCAACAGGCCCAACCTGAGTTCCCAGATATTCATTTCGGTCATCAAGGAACTTAATCTTCTCACCGTTAGGCAGCACATATTGCATATTTACAAACCTGCCTGTCAGTTCATACAGTCCCTGTGCCTCAGGAATACCCTGTTCCACAAGTAATGCATTGACTTCTTCCAGAAGTCCCTGTTTGAATTCATCATAAGCCTGTTTCCCATTTTCCTTTATATATTCAGCTGCCACGCACTTTCCCCCAAAAGGTGATCCGCAGGTTTTAATACAACCTTTGCATCCCTGTGAGAAAGGACAGCCAAAGCAGTTTGCCCCGCAATATGTATCCATAAATATCCCCCTTTACTAAATGTTTGTATAGCTTTTCAATATATTATTATAGTACAGAGTAAGCCTGATTAAGCATAAGAATCCATTAACACATAAAAAACTGTCTTATTTCTGAGACAGTTTTTACAATTCCTTAAAATGTATGAATTCCCTGAACTTCTCTTCAGAGTTATTGATGATCAGATCTTCATCAAACCCGACTTCATCCAGTAAAGCTACCGCTTCATCAAAATGACCGATGTTGCTTGGATCATGAGCATCAGAACCGACAAAGATGTTAGTACGGTACTTCATGCATAATTCCAGATAGGTATGGATGTTCTCGATGCAGTTTTTCTTCCATCCCCCTCTTACTGAAGAGTTATTGACTTCCAAAGCTACACCTAATTCCTTAGCTGCCAGAACCACTCTTTCATAATCCAGAGGATAATAGCCGTCATCAGGATGGGAAACAAAGAAGATCTTCGGATCAGACATCGCCTTGATCAGATTGTCGGTATTCTTTTCAATGCCCTGATCCTGGTAACAGGTACCATGAATCCCGACAATGCCGTAATCCAGTTTTCTCATAAACCGCGGTACTAAACCCAATGATCCGTCATTCATTACATTGTTTTCAACACCGTAATAAATATGTACACCGTACAGTTCTCTCGGTATGGCTGGAATGTTATTGAAATAGAACGGATGAGGAGCATCAGGCAGTCCCGGTGCATGTTCACTGACACCTAAGCCCACCAGACCTTTTTCACTGGCTGCCAGAGCATTTTCTCTGATGGTTCCATAGGCATGACCTGAGGCTATGGTGTGAGTATGGATATCAACTACGAGTTTATTTTTCATCTGTCCTCCTGAAGATCCTGTTAAGGAAACTTATGATCAGCGGATACTCTTCCTTGCGGACAAAACCGAACTGCGGTGCCGTCAGCATGGCATGGAAGAAGTCTTTCAGTTCGTGATACTCAACATCACAGCCTTCCTCCTTCAGTCTGACAAACATCATCCTCGCTTCATCCCTCAGGCTCTCCACATCGGAAGCGTCCAGATATACCGGAGGGTAATTACTGAGATCGCCGCATAAAGGAGAGATGTAAGGTGAATCTTTCGGCAGTTCACCGCGGTATGTTTCCACTATGTCATTTATACCAAAAATGATACCATAATCCGTCTTGCAGGAACACTCATAATAACTGTACGGATAATGCATGAACTGCACAACCGGTGAACAGGATACTATTCCTCCCGGAAGCGGTAATCCGACATCCTTAAGTCTCTGCGGCAAGGCCAGTACCAGATTTCCTCCGGCTGATTCACCCATCAGGATGATGTTATCAGGTGAATAGTGTTCCAGAAGATATCTGTAACCGTCCTCACAGTCCTTGATGGTTTCCTTACACGTATAGTTTGGGGTCAGACGGTAGTCTACGGAATACATGTTATAACCGAAATTGTTTACGGCATAGGAAACAAACCTGAATCCCTGCCTGGTACTTCCGTTCACAAAACCGCCGCCGTGAATGTAATAGATCACCTTGTCTTCAGGATTCCCTTCCTTCTTTATCAGCCAGCTACTGCAGCCTTCCAGATCGACTCTCTTCAGATCCAGGCCTTTTCTCAGTTTAGATGCAACGGTAAAGCAGTCATAGTCCTTCTTTTCGTTTTCTTCAAAGCGTTTCTGAAGATCCTTTTCGGTTATCTCCATGTAATCAGGAAGATTATGCTTCTTTCGATACCGTTTACCCTTTTGAATGGCTAAGTACAATATCGGTCTCATATTAACCTTCTACCATGAGCTTCATGTACGGGTTACGCCGGATCATTTCTTCTCTGGAGCCGAAGTCTTCAACCTTACCGTCTCTCATGACGATGACATTATCAGCTTTTTCGATGGTGGCATAATCATGGGCAATGATGATGACCGTACGTCCCTTCATCAGTTCCGCAATGCCGTTGCTGACAGTTTCTTCGGTCTTGCTGTCGAGGTTGGCAGTAGCCTCATCAAGGATCAGATATTCAGGATTCTTTACCAGAGCACGGGCAATGGCTACTCTCTGGGCTTCACCGCCTGATAACTTGGTACCGGCAACACCTACTTCATAGTCAAGTCCCTTTTCCTCAACAAGCTCACCTAATCCGGCAATCTTTACTGCCTTCATGATATCCTCATCTGATACTTCATCAATGCCGTAACAGATGTTGTCTCTGATCGTTCCGGAGAACAGTGCTGTCTTCTGTGATACCACAGCGAACTTCTTACGCCAGCTGCTTAATGATGCTTCAGATGCCTTCACATCTCCTAAGGTTATCTCTCCGTCCTTTCCCGGATACAGTCTGTCAATCAGCTTTATCAGCGTTGACTTACCGGAACCGTTAATGCCTACGATCGCCGTGATCTTATCAGCCGGAATGGTTACATTGACATTCTTTATTACATTTCTGTCGGCGTACGCAAAACTGACATCTTCCATTTTTATATCACCGTATGCATCCGAAACATCTCTGCCGCTTTCAACATCTTCTTCCTCATGTCTGAAGATGGAGACGATCTTTCTGGTACCGCCGATTGCCTCGGAGAAGAAAGTCGGGAATTCCATGAATCCGATGATGACTGCACCTATCGCAAAGATAAACGCATAGACTTCATTAACCGGCTCAATGGTCTTGATGACACCGCTGCCGATGGCTGCTATGGCAGCCAGGAAACATACTACCAGAGTAACGTTGCTGTAGTTATTGACAAATTCCAGCAGTCCCTGATAGAAAGCGGTATATAAGCCGGCAGTATATCTCTTTTCAATGTATTCATAGCTCTTTTCAATGGCCTTTTCTTCGGAATTGGATGCCTTGATGAATCTGATGTTACCTAACACCTCATTGTAGTGATCTGTCTGTTCAGCCTTCTTGTTCTGAGAGAACATCGTGGATCTGGACAGCGTTCTGGCAGTAAAGTAAGCCAGTACCAGAGCAGCTATTAGTGCCACGATCAGCCAAGGAGTAGCGAAAGCAGCGCCGTAAGGTACGGTTGCAGAAAGTGACAGTATGGCAGCGACTACCTGCAGGAAAGCCATGACAGCTTCAAATGGTCTGGCAGAATAAGTAGCGTCAAGAGTAATTCTTGATAACATGCTGCCAGGTTCACTGGTTTCAAAGTCACGGACCGGCATCTTCATCATCTTTCTCCAGATTTTCTTACTGACAGATATTACCAGTTCAACCAGAGCCTGATCGGTAAAAACATACAGGAAAATCAGCACATACTGGATGAACAAAGCAATCAGATAACTCCACAGAGGCTTTAAACTTGTCAGGGTTCCCTGATAAATGGCCATGTAGTTTTCATACTGGGTCATCAGAACCAGAACATTGAATACGGCCAAAAAGGCACCGACGATGATTCTGATCCATGGGATCTTCACTCCCTTATAGAGAGTCTTTAAGATCTTTTTATTATTTGTTTCTTCTGACTTTCCGTCACGGGTATCAAACACGAAATACTTTTTGATATTCATATTATCTGTCCCCCTTTACTAAGTCGCGATACAGAGGCAGTTTTTCTTTTAACTGCCGATGTGTACCCTCCGCGATCATTCTTCCCTTATCAAATACCAGAACCTTATCAGCGTTCTCAATCGTTGAAAGGTCATGTGCCACAACGATCAGGGTCTTGCCCCGGCACTTCTCATCGATCTTCTTCTGAATGGCAGCTGTGGCTTCCGGGTCCAGAGCACTGGTAGCTTCATCCAGCATGACATATTCACTGTCAGACAGTAACATTCTGGCAATGCCCAGCTTCTGTCTCTGGCCGCCTGACAGGTTTTCGCCGTTATGACCGATCTGATAATCCAGACCGCCCAGTTTCATGATATCGTCGTATAACATGACATCTTTCAGAGCTTTTACCAGTTCTTCATCGCTGTATTCTCTCTGAGTGGAATAATTAAGCATTTCCCTGACCGTACCGCTTACACACGGTGCATTCTGCGGCAGATAGGCAAATCTGCTGCGGTAATCAGTGTAATCCAGTTTACTGATATCCTTACCGCCAATCAGGATCTTGCCTTCATCAGGTTCATAGAACTTCTCTATCAGATTAAGAACCGTTGACTTACCGGAACCGCTTAAACCGACAATACCGGTCTTCTTACTCTTTTCAATCACAAAGGATACATCGTTGAGAACATTTTCCTCACCGTAAGCGAAGCAGACATTTATGAACTCAATGTCACCGCTGTTAAATGCCGTTTCAGCAGAAACGCTCTTTTCATTTTCCATGTTCAGTACGGCTGACAGTCTGCGGGTTGCACCCTGAGCTTCCTTCAGGTATACCCAGACGATCAGGTGCTCTCTGATATAGGTTTCAAAACGGCTTACCAACAAGATGTAAGCATAGTAGACTGTTCTGTCAATGACACCCTTGAACATCAGCAGTGTCGGAGGAATGACCATAATGGCTACGTCAATGAACCAGATCATGTTCTTGATATATTTGTTGATGTGGTCAACCAGAGCGCCTTCTTTTCTGACCTTACTCAGTTCGTCAAGTACCTCATTACCGGATTTGATTTCCTTTTCTTCCGTACTGTAGGACTTGATCAGTTCAATGTCATCGATCTTTTCAGCCAGCTTGGCCGTAACGGCAGCCAGTTTAGTCTGAACCTTGTTTCTGTTGGTGAAAGTGATCTTACCGGAAACCAGTGACAGAATGACAATGCAAGGAATCAATAAGAACATCGCACCGGTCAGTGTCGGCTGTCCGATCTTTCTGACCGCAATGATGGCTGCGATTATATAGTAGATACGCGGTATCTCATTAATTGTTAATTCAATCAGGAAAGGACTGTTCTTGCAGGCATCATCTGTCAGTCTGGTGATGAAGTTTCTGGTATCGTTTTCTTCCAGATCCTTGGTCTTCAGATACAGGACATTGTCGACAGCGTATCTCTGAACATTTCTGTCTACCTGTGCCCCGACGATTCCCTGCAGATGAATGCCGGCAACACTTGCTGCAATACCGACAAGCAGAATTCCTATCAGCTTCCACAGTTCAGGAATGGCTTCCTTTATGTTGGAATAGTCCTTCAGAGCGACAGTGATCTGATTGGCCAAGGCCAGTGACATGATCGCCTTCAGCATGCTCAGGCCAAAACAGACAGCCATTAAGACCCATGGCAGTCCTGCATTAAGCAGCATGCTGAAGTAGTCTCTCCATACATGTTGATTCTTGTTCTCTTTCATATTTGGTCTCCTTTATCCCAGATATTTATTCAGAAATGCCTGTAAATCAGGATAGGCATCCCTGACTACTTCCTTCATCTGCGGGGAAATGATGAATGCATGGCATAAGCCATCATAGATCTTAATAGTTACATCATTACCCGCTTCCTTTAATTTCTCATACATCATTACTGAATCATCCAGCAGACATTCACAGTTACTGGCTGTGATAGTTACCGGCGGTAATCCGCTTAGTTGTCCATACAGCGGTGAGACATACGGATTCTTTCCGTCTTCCGAATTGAAGTAGATACCCATCATGTTCTCGATTATTCCTTCCGTAACGATGAAATCCCTCTTTAATGAATACTTGCGATAGCTGTCGGTATACTCAATTAGCTGGGTAGCCGGTGAATTGGCATAGATCGCCGCCGGCTGAGGCAAGCCCTTATCCTTTGACACCAGTGAAAGGACAAATGACAGGGTTCCACCTGCTGACTCTCCTATGACAGCGATCTTATTACTGTCAATTTTTTCCAGTAACATCTGATAACCTTCCAGACAGTCATTTGGAGCACATGGGAACATGAACTCCGGGGCCAGACGGTAATCAATGGAGAAGACGTTGTATCCGAACTTCTTAACAAGATAGGACACAAATCTCATTCTGTCTCTGGTATAGGAATTCACAAAGCCGCCGCCATGGATGTAATAAACGATTTTATCTTCAGGATTCCTTTCCCTGCTGATGAACCAACCCGAGCAGTTACTGAGCTTTACCTCTTCCATCTTCAGCCCCTCAATCAGCTCCTTATCACATGTCGTGAGATCCCTGTCATGAGTACGGTTTACTTCGGTTAGTTTCCGTTTCATTTTTTCCTTTTCTTCAGCAGAAAGAATCTTTGGTTTTACTCTGAGTATGGTTACCAGTATTCTTTTAAAAACATCTGACATTCTCATATTATTCGTTCTCCGTCATGTCAATGCTTGAACAAAAACTGTCAAAGCATTAAAATGTAACAAAGTGTTCCATTACTTTTATTAAATCATCATATGTTTCTACAGACAATACAACGGGATGATTTGGAACAAAAGAGGAAAGAATATGCCATATAAAAAAAGAGATAAATCTGTTAAGGAAAGAATCTATGATGCTCTGATCAGACTGGTGTCTTCTGACGAAGAACCGTATGATCAGATCACCATCCAGGAAATAGTTGATGAAGCCGGAGTCTGCCGTAATTCCTTTTACCGCAACTTCACCAGCAAGGACGACATTTTCACTGACAAGTTCCGGGAAGTAGCTACCCAGTCAGGCAAGCTTCTGGCGTCACTACAGGGTGATTTCATGACCAACATTGCCTATTCCTTCTTTGAAACAGCCAGAGTAAACCGCGTATTTCTTCTCTGTTTCTATAAGGCTGCTCCGAAACAGTATTTTGACGTTTTTACTGACGCGATCATTCGGTCCAATTATGCGGGCAGAACGAATATACCGCCTATCAAGCACTACAATTATGCTGCCAAGGCCTGGATCACCGTTGGAATCCTTACTGAATGGATGAAAAGAGGCTGTGACATGTCTGTTGAAGATATTAATGACGCCTTTATAAGATGGTGTTCCGGGTTAATAACTGAGAATTAAGGAGGAATTGATCATGAAAAAGAAAACACTGAAAACCTTTCTCACCATTCTAACGATATTTGTTCTCTTATGCCCTTGCCCAATCCCTCTTATCTACAAGGACGGCGGTACACGTGATTATCCCGCAATACTGTACAGAGTAGTAGTTTGGAATGTGCTGCTGGAGGATCCAACTCCGGAAGGAGAATACATTCATCACAGAACAGCCGTATATCTGTTTCCAGTTAACTTCAAAAGCATTGATGAATTATGGAAGATAGAAAAGAACAGAATGAATCCCTGAAACACATTCTGTTCTTTTTTCTTTAACAAAAAAGAAGAGATTTCTCTCTTCAATTATTCATTTTTCTTCTTGGCGTAGAAATAATACAGACCAACTACGCTAAACACTGTACCGGCAACCAGCAGAACAATGAAGGCTGTTTCTCTGGAAACGTTATCGGAAACAACAGTATGTCCGGCAATTGCGGCAGCTATCAGAAGGACGGTACCGCATAACAGTAACAGTCCGCCTGTCTTGTTTTCCTTCTCAGGAACAACTACTTCCGGTTCTTCAGGCTGTTCATCCATATCTTCGAATGTATACTCAGCCAGATCCTGAGCCGTGATGACACCGAGAACCTCATTTGTCTTTTCTGAGAGTACCGGAATTGAGTCTTCATCATAGTCGATCAGCTCATCCAGAGATTCCTTACTGATGATCTGGTCAGCATAGACATACGGATATGAAGTAATGACGGTTTCTTCCAGTTCTTCTTCATTCTTGGATGTCAGCAGGTCTCTTAAGTCGATGGCTCCATGCAGCGTGTCATTATCGTTGATCAGATAGATGGTACCGATATTGTCGTTTTCCTTAGCCTGTTCAACCAGGGAACTCATGGTTTCCTTAATTGACAGCCCTGTTTTAACCGCGATGAAGTTAGTGGTCATTAATGAACCAAACTGGTTATCAGCATAGGAATTGATCAGATCGATGTCTTCCTTAGCCTCAGGTTCCATCAAGCCGATGATTTCCTTGGCCTTGCGGTCATTCAGTCCTTCCAGGATGTCGACAGCGTCGTCAGCGTCCATCTCTTCAATGATGTCTGCAGCCTGATCGGCTTCCAATTCAGCGAAGTACTTATCAACATCTTCATCCAGGTAAGCAAAGACACGGGAGGTGGCTTCAATACCTATTGAATCATATAGATGTTTTCTTTCTTTCGGAGTCAGATAACTCAGAGCGCTGGCAATGTCGTTGTCATGATAGTATGACAGAGCAGTTGCCAGTTTTTTCTTATCCGGTGTCTTGCGTACCAGATCAAATATTTCCTGGGCGTAATATCTTTCGTCCATTATTTCTTCTGTATTTCTTTCAGTCATATTACACAACCTCCTATATCCATTCCTTATTGATCTTAATGTAAATCTTCTTGATGATCTGTGCCAGTATCAGATAGATCACCAGCAATAAGATCATCCATAATCCGTAAACACCCGGAACCTTACCCATTTCAAATAAAGCGGAAATATCTGTCATGCCTATTATCAGGGTAACAATAACAACGGCAATATTGGACAGATACAGCTGTAATGAGGCATTGGCCTGGATAAACGGTATCTTATGAGTTCTGATGGTGTGGATTACCATGGTCTGTGAAATTACACCGAACATGAACCATCCGCACTGGAAGAACATGGCCTTTGACGGATTATCGTAATGGAAGACTTTCCATAATACTACAAAGCACAGAACGTCGAGTATGGTTGATAAGAATCCAAAGTAAACCATGAATTTCTTAATACCGTCCACGTTCCACTTCTTTGGTTTTTCAATATACTCCGGTTCAACATTATCAAACGGCATACCCAGCTGGGCGAAGTCGTTCAGGATGTTCTGAACCAGGATATGAATCGGCATCAGTGGCAAAAACGGTAACGCCAGTGAAGCAATTACTACTGATAACATGTTACCGAAGTTACCGGAAATAGCCATCTTGAGATACTTGTTCATATTTGCGAAGGTACGGCGTCCTTCCATGACACCGTCTTCCAGTACCTGCAGATCCTTCTCCAGAAGGATGATATCAGCTACTTCCTTGGCAATGTCAACAGCTGTATCAACAGAAATGCCGACATCAGACTGCTTTAACGGCGGTGAGTCATTGATACCGTCACCCATATAGCCAACGGTATGACCCTGATTCTGCATGATCGAGACGATCCTCTTTTTCTGCATCGGATTCAGCTTGGCAAAGACATAACATCTGTCACAGGCTTCACCCAGTTCTTCATCGCTCATCTTGTCAACGGCAGCACCGTTATAAGTATAGGTAACATCGATTCCCAGACGCTTGGCAACCGCAATGGCAACACCTTCACTGTCACCGGTCAGAACAACGGTCTTGATGCCGCTCTTCTTCAGGTTATCCAGAGCCGGTTTAGCTGATTCTTTTGGAGGATCCAGGAAACCGATGAAGCCCAGCAATACCATATCCTTTTCATCATCAATACCGAAGGTATCGACATCATGAATCTCATTTTTCTGGGCAACCGCAATGACACGGATTCCTTCCCGGCCGTTTTCCTCGGCAATGTTACGGGCGATCTGCAGCCATTCTTCATTTATTTCCAGTGCCTGACCGTCTACGTCAACATACTTGCAGCGGCTGATTATCTCGTCAACTGCACCCTTGGTAATCAGCTGACGTTTCAGTTTCTTATCTCTCATAACAACAGACATCATACGTCTGGAGAAGTCAAACGGGATCTCGTCCTCTCTGACATATTCTCTCTTAAGTCTGTTGAGTCCTTCTTTCTCACCTCTGGCAATGATGGCTCTGTCCATCAGGTTCTTCATTCCAGTCTGGAAATAGCTGTTAAGGAAGGCATGGGACAGAACTCTTCTGTCTTCCTCACCTTTACAGTTGAGATACTTTTCCAGAATGACCTTGTCTTCCGTCAGGGTTCCGGTCTTATCCGTACATAATACGTCCATTTCACCAAATGTCTGAATGGCACCCAGACGCTTGACGATGGTCTTCTTCTTACTCATGGAGATGGCTCCCTTTGCCAGAGAGCTGGTCATGATGACCGGTAGCATTTCCGGCATCAGACCAACGGCAATGGTAATGCCGAACATCAGAGAATCCAGCCAGTTGCTCTTGGTCAGAAGGTTAGCCACAAAGATGACCGGAATCATTATCAGCATGAATCTGATCAGTAACCTGGATATGGAATCCATGTTCTCATCAAAGGTGCTCTTGGTGTTTTCGGAAGACAGTGACTTGGCCATTGATCCGAAGTAAGTATAGTTACCGGTTGAAAGGATAACGGCCTTGGCACTTCCGGAAACAACGTTGCTGCCCATAAAGGCAATATTGGACAGTTCCGTTATGTTGTCGTATTCACGGCAGTCAGTAAACTTCTCGACCGGAACGGATTCACCGGTCAGCTGTGACTGGTCAATAAACAAGTCCTTCAGATCATATAAACGGACATCGCCTGGTACCATGTCACCGGCACCTAGCTTGACGACATCACCCGGAACGGCATCTTCGATATTGATGGTGATGGTGTAACCGTTACGGACAACTTCAATGTTGTTGCTGATCATCTTCTGCAGCTGCTTGGCGGCATTGCTGCTCTTTTCTGACTGTACAAATGATACAGTTGACGAGATAGCTACAACGATCAGCAGCATCGCGAATGAAGCATAGCTGGCATTTTCAGCCAGAATGACATCCGTAAAGTATGTAACTCCGGCAACCGCTAAAAGAACAATGTTAAACGGATTGATCACCGCATCTTTCAGACGGATTATCAATGTATTTTCATTGCTCTGGTTGATTATGTTCTTGCCGTATTTCTCGGTATTGGCGGCTACCTGTTCGTTGCTTAAGCCGCCGTTATCAATCTCAAAACGCTCAAAAAGCTCTTCCTTGCTGAGACGAGCATAATCTTCAAGCTTCTTTTCAACGGCTTTGCTGTCAGTATTATTTTTTGTCTTTGCCATATAAAAACCCCCTCTTCCAAGGCGGCCTTTAACGCTTAGAAAAACAGATGCTTTTCTGCAGCATGACCGCCAGATTCCGTGATGTGTCTACTGTGATAATCGTCTAATCGGGACATACTGCAAAACCCTCCTTTTCTCTATCTTAATTATATATTTTTAGACCATTTAAAGTAAACATTAGCGGGCATATAAACGAACTAATCACTTTCAATATTGTATTATTAATATGCAGATATATACGACCGAAAGGAGAAGGCAATGAAAACACTGTGGAAACTCAGCAAGGAAGCTCTGCGTTATAAGAAACTCTACTTACTGGCAATCACTGCCACTCTTTCACTGACCCTTCTCAATCTGGCAGCACCAAGGGTTCTGTCAGCCATGACGGGAATCGTCAAGGACGGTGTAACCGCTGAAAAACTGACTGATATTAAAAAACTAACCATCATTCTCATCGGTTTATATCTGTTACGTATAGTGTTCCGCTTCATGAGCAGTTATCTGTCACATGAAGCTGCCTGGTATCTGGTAAGAGACCTCAGAACCAAGGTCTATAACAAACTCACCCACATGCACTTGGGTTATTTCCATGACAAGCAGACCGGTGATCTGATGAGCAGAGTAGTCAATGACACCAGGGACTTTGAGCTCTTATATGCCCACATGATCCCTGAATCAATAACCAACCTTGTCACCTTTGCCGGTGTACTGATCATTTTGCTGACAATCAATCCTAAACTGGCTCTTATCACCTGTGCTCCGATTCCTCTGATCATGATATCGGGACTGATATTTGCCAAAAAGGTCAGACCATATTTCCGTGTATCACAGCGGAAAATGGGTGAACTCAACGGCAAGCTGCAGGATAATCTCTCCGGCATTCATGAGATCCAGGCCTTCGGTCAGGAAGAATATGAAACCGGCAGAGTTGATGAGAAGAACATTGAACATGTCAAAGCCATGTTACGGGCCCTAAAGGTCAGTGCCGTCTTCCATCCGGCTGTTGAATTCATATCATCGATCGGTACGATTCTGGTTGTAGCTTTTGGCGGTTATCTGGCTTATGCGGAAGGACTGCAGGTTGAAGACATCGTTGCCTTCTTACTGTATCTGAGTCTGTTCTATCAGCCAATTATCGGCTTATCCAATCTGGTTGAAAACATGCAGCAGTCTCTGGCAGGTGCCGAAAGAGTCATGGTCATCCTGGATGCACCAAATGAAATAGAAGACAAACCAAATGCCAAGCCACTTACCGATGTCAAAGGTGAAATAACCTTCGATCATGTCAGTTTCTCCTATGTTGACGGTGTACCGGTACTCAACGATGTATCATTCACCTGCAAGCCGGGCGAAATGCTGGCACTGGTCGGACCGACAGGAGTCGGTAAGACAACCATCACCGAACTTCTGTCCCGTTTCTATGAACCAGATTCAGGAAGAATTCTGATCGATGGACAGGACATTCAGGATATTACAATTGAGAGTCTGAGACAGAACATCTCAACAGTATTACAGGATACCTTCCTGTTTAACGGAACCATAGCTGAAAATATTAGTTATGCAAGACCTGATGCCACCATGGATGAGATAAAGGCCGCAGCCAAAGCTGCTAATATTGATAAGGAAATCGAAGCCATGCCTGACGGATACAATACCGAAACAGGCGAAAGAGGTGTCAAACTGTCAGGTGGCCAGAAGCAGCGTATCGCCATTGCCCGTGCCATACTGCGCCGTTCACCGATCATCGTTCTTGATGAAGCCACTGCTGCCGTTGACGTTGAAACCGAGCAGCAGATCCGCAACGCCATCAATTCACTGGCCGGCAAGAGAACCATCATCGCAATTGCCCACAGACTGAGCACCATCAGATCCGCTGAACAGATCCTGGTAATTGAAGATGGTACAGTCATAGAAAGAGGCACACATGACCAGTTAGTAGCCTTAGGTGGTCAGTATGCCCGCATGAACGATATTCAGAAGGAAAACGAATAACACAAACGGCATCCTATGATGCCGTTTTCATATGCTTATATTCCTTTTATAATTTCCAGTATCCTGGATGATTTATTTCTATCCAATTCAACTGGAACTTTTTCTTTATCTTCAATAATTTCCGGTAATTCGAAATTAAAGACACTGTCCTGCCGGAAATCAAAGCCCTGTCCGATAACTTCATCTGAAACATCTCCGGTCAGTAACTTACATAATACAGAAGCAATCAGGAAATCACCGTAAGGCCCTGCATGTTCCCCGTCACGGAAATACAGTTCAATGTCAGGATATTCCTGCTGTACCTTCTGCCAGACTTCTCCTATCGGTGCCAGTAAGGCACCGTTTTCATTTGTCAGTGTCTTACAGGTGTCTATCATTTTCTGCTGGTTTTCCGGGAATCTCTTCTCTGCCCAGGTCATGTATACAACCGGTTTAACGTTGCACTTCTTACACAGATCAATTAACATCTTCCCGTATTCCAGCGTTGTTTCAATCGGCGGATACGGATGAGCAGCCTGCTGAAGAATACAATAATCAAATCCTCCGTACATCAGATTGAATCTTACTGCGAAGTACTCCTTTCTGTGCCATGTATAATCCCTGCCACTGTACGCCAGCATCACAACTTCAGGTTTTTCACCTGTTGTTTTTTCTACGAACCTGCCAAACAGTTCCGGCATGTCATTAAAGAACGTATGACTGTTTCCTACAAATAATACCTTCATATCCGTACCTCTGCATTTCTTAAAATAACTCTAGCATCAAGTATTTATCTTGTCTATCAAATGAACTCTGCTGAATGGTTGATGATATGTTACAATAACTGCATAAGGAGATACTTTATGGATCAGTTTAAGGAAGAAATGTTTGTCCAGAAGTTTATCAGAAAAAACAGACGTGAACGTCTGCTTTATGAGCTGGCCAGCAAGAAGAAACGCTATGAAGGCTTAAGTCGTTTCTGTCATCAGGCCGAAGATTTCCTTGATACCAAGCTGATCGTCATGCAGGGTGAAGATCTGGAACGCCAGAACGATTTCCAGAAATTCATCAGAAAGCATGACCAGCAGTGTTATATCCTGTCACCTGATCCTGATCTCAATGAAGCAGTCCTGCCTTTGGAAACTGCCGTTATACGGGCTGCCATGAATACAGACGCTATTGTAATCATTGGAGACTGTTTCGCAATAGTATATACAGAAGCAATGAAAACCAGAGGAAAGTATCTTCTGGTCAATGAGGTAAAGTAATGTTAATCAGAAACAATGATATAAGCATAAGAAATGTTGAAAGTGCTGACTGTCAGCAGTTAGCTGACTGGTGGAATGACGGCAGCGTCATGGCTCATGCCGGTTTTCCTAATGGATTAGGGACTTCAGCTGACATTATCAGAGAACAGCTTTCAGATGATACTGATGATACCAGACGCCGTCTGGTCATCGAATATCAGGATAAGCTGATCGGGGAAATGAGTTATACCAATATAGGCAACAATACTGCTAAAATGGGCATCAAGATCTGTGATCCTGCATATCAGAACAGAGGACTTGGAAAGATCATTCTCAGCTCACTGATAAAGGAACTGTTTTCCAGAGGTTATGAAAAGATCGTTCTTGATACCAATCTTAAGAACCTGAGAGCCCAGCATGTCTATGAAACCATCGGTTTCCAGAAGACCAGAGTCAACATTGATGCCTGGATAGATCAGGTTGGTGTACCGCAGTCATTCATTGACTATGAACTTACCCCTGAAACCTTTAATGACTTCTCATAAATAAGGAGATCCTGATGGGTATTACCTTCAAGCAGACACCGGAAATGTTCGGTTTATTACATATAGCCATACTGATACTGATTACGGTAATATCAGTGATTTTCTTTATGCTGCTTAAAAACCGGAAAGAAAAAACACTGATCAGAATAATCGGAATAATGGGTATCATCATGGTTATCGGTGAGATCTGGAAACAGTGGTTTGTCCCGAGATATGTCTATACCGACGGACCTTCCACCTGGTTTTTCCCATGGCAGCTCTGCAGCATGGCCATGTACTGCTCAGTGCTGATTCCTCATCTTAAGGGAAAACGGCAGAACACTTTCCTGATGTTTGTGGCTACCTATTCCCTGCTGGCGGCAGTAATAGCCTTACTGATTCCTGCTGACATGATGCGTCCGCAGATCTGGCTGTTCTGTCATGGTTTCATCTACCATGGAATCATGATACTGGAGTGTCTGGCTTCTATTCTCATCCTCAGGCAAAGAAAGAAGGCACCTTTCTTTCCTGCGGTCATCCTGTTTTCAGTAATGGCTGTAATTGCTGAAATAATCAATGTCATCAGCCATCACATCATCAATAATACCCATGTTGAAGCCAACATGTTCTACATAACACCTTACTACCCTACCACCCAGCCGGTATTTCATCAGATATCCGTTGCCCTGGGCATATTACCGGGAGTACTAATTTATTTAGGTGCCATTACAGCCGGCAGTTATCTGCTTTACATGCGGGAATACTATCTGATCAGAAAAAGATAATCGCATCTGTCAATATAGTATAATGATTATAAGAACTGAATTGCGGAAAGGATGATAATATGAAACTTCTGTCTTTTGACGTAGGCGCAACCTTAATTAAATATGGCATTGTGGATGATCAGCTCAACATAACCAACAGAGGAACTGTTCCAACTCCGAAGGAAAGCTTTGAAAGCTTCTCCGGTCTTATTAACGAAGTATACCAGCAGTGCAAGGATGAAGTTGAAGGCATTGCCATGACCTTACCGGGAGTCGTTGATGCCCAAACAGGATACTGTGTCGGTTCAAACATCATGAGATATAAGTATGACAGACACGTGGCCAGGGTTCTAAGTGAGATCTGCGGATGTCGAGTAACCATTGATAATGATGCTAAGGCAGCTGTTCGGGCTGAATTCCATAAGGGAGCCTTACAGGGCTGCCAGAACGCAGCCGTATTTGTTATCGGTACCGGCATAGGCGGAGGTCTTGTCATCAACGGACAGATCGTCAGAGGTCCGCATTTCAGTGCCGGTGAATTCAGTTTCATAAATACGGAAGCCAACAATATCAACTACCCTTATCAGATTCTGGGCGAATGCTGTTCAACGACATATCTGTTACGTACATACAAGGAAAGAACCAACAGTGAAGAACAGATCGACGGCAGAGAATTCTTCCGCAGAATGCCTGATGATCCGATCGCACAGGAAATATTTGACCAGCTGTGTACCAACATAGCCGTACAGTTATATAACATGTACTACATGCTGGATTTGGAAAAGGTTGCCATTGGCGGAGGCATAAGTGCTCAGCCGATTGTTGTTGAAAGAATCAGGGAAAAGTTTGAAGAAGTCAGGCTGGCCAGCTATACCGGAGGAGGCCGTAAGGTCGAGCTTCCTGTTGAGATCGTCAATTGTCAGTTCCGCAATGATGCCAACCTGATCGGTGCCTGCATTACCTGGGGCATGAAGTAATGAAAAAGAAAAGAATAATCAGATCATTCATCATTATCATCGTCTTACTGATCCTGTTCTGCCCCATGGGCTGTGTCAAATACAGAGACGGCGGCACCAGAGACTATAAGGCGCTGACCTACAGAGTTGTCATATGGAACCGTTTTGTTCCCAAAGCCGCAACAGCCACTACAGAAATCTATCATAAAACATCGATATTCCTGTTCCCTGATACTCTCAAGAGCATTGATGAACTGTGGGAACTGGAAAAGGAAAGGAGCCGATAATGGAACCTTTTATAGCAGACATCATAAACAACAGTAAGATACCTAAAATCATAAGGTACCTCATTGTTTCACTGATAACCGGTTTTATCGTATACATAGGCCTTGAAACCGGCACAAACAGTGAAATGTTATGGGGAAAAGTCTTCGGTTTCCTTGTAGCAGCCGTATTCCTTATTCTAGGTATTGTATTGGCAGTACGAATTCATAAATCCGGGGAGGTAACATGATATTCTTTAAGAAAAAGACCCAGAAGAAAACATACGATCCAAAAGTCAGGAAACCTGTCATCAGAGCCAGCATCTGTACCGGTGAACAGGTTGCCGGTTTTCAGGATATCCGGACCGGCCACTTTGAAGAGATCCTGCTGATCAGAAATCCCAAGGACCTCAAGGAGTTCAAGGACATATACGGCATAACCGAAGATCTCGAGATCATATACTGAAAAAGGGAAAACCAGATAGCACAGACTATCTGGTTTTCAGTAGAAAGAATCCTTTAGGATTCCTCTTGGATGAAATGAAATATCAGAAAATGACATTTCACCTCATACTTTATTACAGTACCTATGTCAAAAACAATAAAAAACTCAGACGGATTAACTTACGCATATTCCATCTGAGCAAATAACATTTCTGTCTATATTTTATGTTCTTTTTATATCAGATCAGCTGATAAGTGCACTTAGTGAAAACATTGTTCCCAATGACGAATTTCCTGGCATCTATTCTGGTCGCCAGTTCACTGGTACTGATGAAATCAGATGATACTCTTACCAGATACTGTCTGCCATCTTTTTCAACCAGATAATAACCGTCATTATTATTGGCATAATCAACCATCTGGCTGGCTCCCCAGAAAGTGAACAGATCAAGCAGCTGTTCCTTCCAATTCAGCTTCTTCTTGCGAATCAGAGGATATATTGCCTCAGCATCCTTATACTTTTCATAACAGGCCTGATCCTTCTTATCACGGCACTTGCCTGTCTTTACATAGTTTTCCAGATTGATCGGTTCTCTGGTTTCATTAAAACAGATCCTGTCATCCTCACTTAACAGATAGTCAATGCTGACGTTAAGCAGTTCGCTTATGGCCTTCAGGTTGTTAACATCAGGCATGCCGTTATCGCTTTCCCACTTGGCTATGGCCGATCTGGAAACACTGAGCTTTTCTGCCAGCTGTTCCTGAGTAAAGCCGGCTTCTTTCCTTGCAGTTCTGAATTTCTCTCCAAATGTCATTGTTAATTCCTCCTTATCCGCTGTCACGGATCTTTCTTACACCCTCATCATATGGTCATATTCAGGTAACACACAAGGGACGGACTGTAACATTGCTGTTACTTTCCGTAACACAATCAGAATATACTGCCGTTATACTTTTTCTGTACAGAAAACAGACATATCAGACCGATTATTATGCCGATAAACAGTTCAATAACAGCTTCTTTCATATATCCAGCCAGTTCAATGGCTGCACTGACGATCATAAATACACCCAGTAAAATAAGACAGCGTCCAAATGATCTGCCGTACATCTTCAGATCATCCGGTTTGACCTTATTCTGATGGTAACTGTTAATAAGAGAGGTATTGCCTCTGTATATGGAAAATCCTAAGGTCATCATAATGCCTGCAACTACTGACATCACAATTACATAGACAGCCATAGATACCACCTCTCTTTTCTACTTATCATCATACCATAACCTTCATGACTAAAAGAAAACAACATTCCTGTTGTCTTCTTTTACTATTTGGAAGTTACTTCTTCAATAGCTTCCTTTATGTATTTCAGCGTTACCTCATTCAGAGGATACCTGATGACACATCCCGGTGACAGGATATGATGAACACCACCCATGACATCCCAGCAATGCTGGATCTGTTCTCTGATCCGCTGGTGGTTACTGTCAGTAATGTCGCCTCTGATAATACCGCCCATTAAGCATTTGTTCATCTTTTTGGCTTCTTCTATGGTCGGTAATGATTCACCGGCGTGCCAGTTGAAGATATCTACCGGATATTCCTTAAGAATGTCGTACATGATATCTGAACCATGGCAGTGAACAGCGTCCGCAAAGCCTTCAGAGGCTTCCAGTACCTGAATGTCATAAGGTGAACCGAATTCTCTGAACACTTCTTCAGAACATACTGAGTAGTTGCTCATCTGGGTAGCGAAGTATACACCTGAAGCTCCCAGTCTGTTGGCTTCCTTAACAACTTCGACCGTTACATCAGTGATTATCTGTAACCGTCTGTGAATGTCTTCTGTCTTCCCTGTTTTAATGTGCTCAAGTATCTTACCGCCGCACAGCTTGTTGGCAGTGGTAAACGGTGAGAATACCGTAAACAAGACAGGTACCTCATCATCTTTGACAAGATCCAGCAACACTTTCAGTGAATACAGTTCTCTCTTCAAAGCTACGGAATCCTCAATTGATACCGGCTTGATGTCCTTCCAGTCATCAATGGTATTGACCGGAGTCTTAACGACCTTGGCAACACCGCCTTTGGCGATATCGGAATAATCAACTTCACAGCCGAAATCCTCAATGGCATACATGCCGTTGTTCATGGTCTTGATCAGATCAATGTCATATTCCTTAAAGAACTGATATGTGGTTTCAGCCAGCTTAACCGGATCAAGGTCGATGCCAGGCAGATGTGTCCACATGGCATATGGCTGCCTGTCGGTCTTTAATCCGTTAACGGCATTGTAGATTCTTTCCTTCTTTGTAACCATTATTCCTCCAGCATTATATGCAGAATTTCCAGGTCAGTGCCCTTCATGCCTGCATTACCCATTCTGCCGACTTCTCTGACCGTTTCGTCATCGTCTTCCTTTACGATGCCTTCACCTGGTCTGTATCTTAAGCCCTTCATGGCCATTTTCATACCCTGTATGCCGGCTTCGATACTGAGCGATATCTTGCCTGCGCAGCTGCTCTTGGCACCGTCACAGACCATTCCACCAATGGTAGCCATGGCATTTACCAGAGTGTCAGCGATCTGTTTTCTGGTTCCGCCCAGCAGCCAGCAGATTCCGCAGGCTGCTCCGGCCCCGGCACTTACCGCACCGCAATAGGCACTTAAGTATCCGATGTATTTCTTCTGATGCAGAGCCATCAGGTTTGCCAGTACCAGTGCTCTTAACAGCTTATCATGATCACAGTTCAGTTCCCTGGCATATTCTATAACCGGTAAGGATACCGTCATGCCCTGGTTGCCTGAACCGGAGTTGATAACTACCGGCATGGCACAGCCGTTCATTCTGGCATCGCTGCCGGCTGCGGCTGCGGCTCTGGCTCTGATAATAATGTTATTACCGTATTCTTCCAGAAGTGTCTGGCCGACTCTTTCGCCCCAGTTATTCCTTAAACCTTCATTACTGATGGCGGTATTGTCCGCGATCTGTCTCTCAATGGTCTCTCTGATATCATCAAGATCAACTGTTTCGGCGTACTCAATGATGTCATTGATGTTCATCTTGTCGGTTTCAATGCCGGCAATCGCATCTCTGTCATAATCCTGACTGTAAAGAACTTCCTTGTTCTTGATAACTCTGGTCACATTGGTATGAGCTAGGGCTATCTCGATCTCAGCAGTATTATAGCCGTTTCTGACTTTAACCCGGATGTACAGAGGCGGTACTCTTTCAGCCAGAATGACCTTTACTCTGACATGTTCCAGAGCTTCATTAAGTGCCTTACGTCCTTCATCATCAACATGGCTGATGACCTGTAAGGAAGCATCAGCGTCACCGGCGACAATACCCAGTAAAGCCGCTACTTTAATGCCTTTTAATCCGCCGCTGTTAGGAACAACGACAGCCTTTACATTCTTGACAATGTTGCCGCTGCAGTAGACTTCTACTTCTTCCGGCATCTGACCGAGGGTCTGTCTGGCCTTGGCTGCTGCCAAAGCTAAAGCGATCGGTTCGGTACAGCCTGTCGCTTCAATCAGCTCCTCTTTAAGAAGAGCCGTATACTCATTATAAACTTCCCTGCTTACCATCGATGTATCCCTCTTCTTCCACTACTTCCTTCATTAATGTGAATACGTACCTGTCGACATCCATTGGTAAGGCACATCCAGGCGCAAATACCACTCTCTTGTCCTGACTTTCATCCAGTACAGTCAATAAACGCTTACGGAAGAACTCCTTGAGTTCATCACGGTCGTTGTTATCGTTGTAGTAGTCATAATGTCTGGCCAGACCCGTAATAAGAACCTTGTCAGTCATTTCTCTGACTTTGGCCACAGTACTGATGGTGTCAGACTCCAGACCAGGAACACAGTTTTCCCAGCTGTAAGCCTGTACATCATATAACATGGCCTTGTCAAACATCAGATTGTTTTCACCGTGAACATGGAGAACATTGAACCAGGTTCTGTCCTTGATATAATCCAGTAATTCCAGATCATATGGAGTGCAGAACTCATCAAACAGTTCTTCAGTGATCACATTGGTGGTTATGTACTGATGCGCATAGAAGATGCCGTCAATATGAGCTTCTTCAATCAGCGCATCAAGATAGTTCTTGTTGGTTTCAACCAGTTTTCTCAGAGCTTCATGAACTTCTTCCTTATGGTTTTCCATTAAAGGAATGGTCTTGTTATGAGTGCCTCTTTCCATCATTTCCTGTAAACAGGTCAGCGGTGTAAAGATCGTGGCTATTACCGGTTTTTCACCTTTGTAGTGTTCTACCAGGTTCTTGGCGATGGCTACTTCCCTCTTGAACACCCAGTTATCTTTAGTCAGAACCGGAATCTTCTTCAGTTCTTCCAGATTGGTGATCGGGTAACGGTGAATGACACCGTTCCAATGGGTTGGATCCTTGGAAAGGGTAATGTCAGCACCAAAGGCTTCCGGTACATAGTGTCCGGTAGTCATGATCTTGACAAAGTCCCAGCCGCAGTAATCTGTAACCATTATGGTTGCCCTGGTCATGTCAGTAACATTATGATCGACAAAAGGCATGTGAACCCAGCCTGCCACGCCAATACGGTCAAACGGCTGATGGTTTATCATGGCTCTGATGCGTTCACTGGAAGTCATCATACTTCACACCTCCTGTCTAGCCGCCAAGATAGCTCTTAACGACCATTTCGTTTTCCAGCAGTTCCTTACCTGTTCCGGTCAGGGTGATTTCACCGGTTTCCAGAACATAGGCTCTGTTGGATATCTCCAGGGCTGCCATGGCATTCTGCTCAACCAGCAGAATGGTGGTTCCCTGCTTATTGATTTCTTCAATTAAGGCAAAGATCTGTTCAACCAGGATCGGGCTTAAGCCTAATGACGGTTCATCCAGCATCAGGATATGCGGGTTTCCCATTAAGGCGCGGGAAATTGCCAGCATCTGCTGCTCACCGCCTGATAAGGTACCTGCCATCTGTTTCTGACGGTCCTTGATCTGCGGGAACAGTTCAAATACCTTGTTATAGTTCTGCTTGATCAGGTTCTTATCCTGTACAGTATAAGCACCCATTAACAGGTTTTCCTCAACCGTGAACTTAGGGAAGATCTGTCTGCCTTCAGGACACAGAATGAATCCCTTTCTGACTCTGTCTCTCGGGCTCATCTTGGTGATGTCTTCACCCTGAAAGATGATCTGTCCCTGTTTTGGCTTTAAGGTACCTGCCAGGGTGTTCATCAGGGTGCTCTTACCGGCGCCGTTGGCACCGATGAAGGACAGGATCTCACCTTCGTTTACGTGGAAGGAGACACCGCGTAAAGCCTTGATATTACCGTAATAGGTATGTAGGTTATTTACTTCCAGTAACATTGCGCTGTACTCCTTTCTTTCCCAGATATGCTTCAATGACTTCTTCATTGTTCTGAACTTCTTCCGGCTTTCCTTCACAGATCTTGGCGCCGTGGTTCAGAACAACGATCTTGTCAGAGATGTCCATGATAAGCTTCATGTCATGTTCAATTAACAGGATACCGTCTACTTCATTCAGCAATGATCTGATGAACTGACTCAGTTCCTTCTTTTCAGCCGGGTTCATGCCCGCTGCCGGTTCATCCAGTAACAATACCTTCGGATGGGATGCCAAGGCACGGCCGATTTCCAGCTTTCTCTGCTTGCCGTAAGGAAGTGAGGTAGCTCTTTCGTTGGCAGCGTCTTCCAGACCAACCTTCTTTAAGATTTCCATGGCTTCTTCCCTGGCCTGCTTTTCCCATTTGTTCTTCTTGCCGTTAGGGAACAGAGACAGGAATGAACCGTATTCGATTCTATGCTGCATTCCGACCAGAATGTTATCGAGAGCTGTCATGTTGGAGAACAGTCTGATGTTCTGGAAGGTACGGCTTAAGCCTTTCTTGACGACCTGGTCAGTGCTGTTGCCGGTAATGTCTACCTCAACCTCATTGCCCTTCTCATCTTTTTCATGCAGAATGATCTTTCCTCCCGTAGGAGTGTAGAAACCGGTTAACATGTTGATGACGGTTGTCTTGCCGGCACCGTTAGGGCCGATAAGAGACGTGATCTTACCAGGTTCCATTTCGAAACTCAGATTATCGACAGCCACCAGACCGCCGAATCTGATAGTTAAATTCTTAACAGATAATAAACTCATGATCACACCTCCTCAGCTTCTGCGCTCTTTTTGCGGAACAGAGCACTGATTCTGGTACTGATTGCATTTTTCAGCTTGGTACCAGGAATTGAATGGTTGATCCACATGACGATTACCAGAACCAGACCGTAAGCTATCATACGGTATTTGAACAGGAATTCAAACTGTCTCAGGTATTCAGGCAGGATCTTAAGGAACAGAGCACCGACCATCGTACCGGCGAAATTGCCTAATCCGCCGATAACAACCATGCTGATGCACTCAAATGACAGATTGGCATTGAATGTTGCCGGTTCAACATATGACATCAGATGTGCATACAGAGAACCTGCAATACCCGCAAAGATCGCTGAGATCGTAAAGACGATGACCTTATAAGGGAATATCTTAATACCCATGGCTTCAGCAGCGATCGCATCATTACTGATTGCTCTGAGGTTTCTGCCCAGTTTGGAATCAACCAGCCAGTTCATTATGATATATGTCAGAATGACAAACAGCATCGTCAGATAGAAGAATTCTCTCTTATCCTTCAGAACATGGCCAAACAGATTGACTGACGGAATACCGACAATACCCATCTGTCCCAGGGTTACAGGGTCCCAGTTCTTGATGATCAGGTTAACGATCTCAGCAAATGACAGGGTAATGATCGTAACGTATCTTCCTGTAATACGGCTCATAGGCAGTGACAGTAACAAGCCTGCCAGGCCAGTGATGAGAATTACCGGAATGAAGTTGGTTGAATACGGAGTCTTGAAATGATACCACAGTACCGCCGTGGTATAAGCTCCGATGCTGTAGAAGGCAGCATGGCCGAATGAGACTGTTCCTCCTATGCCCATCAGAAGGTTAAGGCTCATGGCGAAGATCATTGCCAGTGCAGCGGAAATAAGGATACGCAGCTGATAGGCGTTGGTAAACAGCGGCGCAACAAGCATACTGACGGCAATAATGATAAATAACAGGTGTTTCTTTAATAATGCTGTGTTCTTCATATACTACACCTTATACTGCTCTTTCTTACCAAATATACCGGTAGGCTTGATGATCAGGACAATGATGATTACAGAGAATGAAACGAAGTTCATCGCTGACATTGACCAGTATCCGGCAACAAAGCTTTCGATTACTGCCAGAATGTAACCACCGACAACGGCACCCTTCAGGACACCGATACCGCCTAAAACCGTAGCCGCGAACGCCTTATTACCAATTGCGGCACCTACAGAAATGGAAATACTGCTTAAGTACATGCAATAGGCAACACCGCTGACTGCAGCCAGGATGCTTCCTACGGCAAAGGACACACCGATCAGAGTATTTACAGGCATACCCATCAGGTGGCAGGCATTGAGGTTCTGAGACAGAGCTCTTAAACCTCTGCCGACTCTGTTATGCTGGGTGTACCAGTTCATGACAAACAGAATACTCAGTGTAACCACGATGATGATTATCTGAATAGCGCTTGTTCTGGCCCCCATGATATCTATATACTTGCCGGCGAGCAGTGTCGGGAATGACTTGATCTCACTTCCGAATGTTCCCTGGCAGATCTGTTCAAGTATGGTTTTGACACCGATTGAAGAAATCAGTGCATAAGTATTGGAGTCGCCCTTCTCACGGATAGGTCTGATGGCGACTAATTCAATTACGTACCCTAAGGCTCCTGCTGCCAGTAAGGTAAGAATGAAAGTAAGGGCAACCTGCCCGGCTGTTATTGAACTGTATAAGGCATAGAAAATAACAGCACTTGTCAAAAATACAGCAGCATTGGACATGTTAATAAGCTGCAAAATTGAATAAATCAATGAATATCCTATGGCAGTCAGCGCATATATCGATCCCAGCGATATACCGTTGACAAGAATCTGCAGAAACTTGGCCATATAATTCTCCTTTCTTGTAAAATAGACTTCACTTCATTCAGTTGAAGTGAAGTCTATCTGTTTTTTTAATAAATATTTATTATTTTAATCCGGCTACAGCATCAACATCGAATGTATCGAGGATATCTTCGAAGTTGACCCATTTTAACTTGCCGTCTTCGCCGCGAACGATTCTTGACAGATATTGGATCTGTAAAATCTTACGGCCGGTAGCGAATGTTAACTTACCCTGAACGCCTGGGAAGTCTGTTAATGTAGCGAGCTTATCTCTGAATGCCTGACGGGTTGTACCGGTCTTCATGGTTTCCTTGATAGCCCAGATAACAGTCATCATGCAGTTGTAGCCCTGGTCGGCATACTTCTGAGTGGTGTTGTTGTCATCAGCAAACTTCTGAGGATACATTTCCTTGTATAACTTTTCGTATTCGATATATACAGGGTCATTTAAGTCCTTTGTCTTGGCATAGATACCGTATAAGCCTTCACCTAAGTCACCTAAGTTCTGTAAAACGTTAGATGTACGTGACTTTGAAGATACCTGCCATTCGCAGCTTAAGCCGACAGTTTCAGCCTGCTGTCTGATCAGAACGATGTCGTTTTCAGCGCAGAAGCACATAACTAACTGAGGGTTGGTTTGCTTGATCTTGGTCAAGATTGAAGTGAAGTCCTGCTGGCCATCATCATACTTTTCGCTTGCCAGTAACTGAACGCCTAACTTTTCAGCTGTTTCAGTGTAGAACTTGCATGTTTCCAGACCCCATGAGTCATTTGAGTAGATCAGAGCGATCTTGTCAAAGTTCAAGTACTTGATGTCATAGGCAGCAACACGGGCAGCAGCTGTATCCTGTGTCATTGACAGAGAGAATCCCCAGTCACCGCTTGTTGCCAGATAGTCTGACTTTGAGCATGTTAAGGCATACTGTACCATTTCGGCTTCCTTATAGATGTTTGCACATGGATAAGAAACGCCTGAAGCAAATGAACCAACTTCCAACAGATAGTAAGGTTCAGTGCTTGTGGTTACCTTGGTTGCGATTGTTGCACCTTCGGTAGCATCGTTTTTGTCATCATAGTAATCGCAGATGATCTTGCCAGTGCCATCGCCGTTTAACCAGCCTTCATTTTCCAGCTTCTTAAGAGCAACCTTGATACCCATATCAATGTATTCAGCATAAGAAGCATTTGTACCTGTATAAGGTAAGCTTACTGCAATGTGGAAATCGCCGTTTTCGTCTGCAGCTGATTCAACCTTGTCTTCAGGCTTTGTACAACCGAATGATGTGATCAGCATTAAGACTACTAATAATAAACTTAATAACTTTTTCATAGTTCCTCCTTCTTTATTACTGTGGTTTGCCCACTAACGACCTTATTTACGTGTTTTGTATCTGAGGGTGCAGCACTTGCATCCTTCAGCCAGAGTGCCTTCCAGTTCGAAGTCCAGGCCGGCGCCTTCGGCTATGCCGCGGTCGCCTTCCATGGCGATATCGCATAACTTGGCACAGTCTTCATCGCTTAAGCCCATCTTCTGCCAGGCACTTAACAGTGCACAGTAGTGAAGTGTCACAACAGCTTCATCTTCCGTATCGTAATCAAGACTCTTTTCGAAAGTCTCACTCAGAGCCTTTTCCGTGAAATAATGAGCGTAGCCGCTGGCAGTTACCTGCTCATCATTGAAGTATTTCTTCTTTTCATTCCGTCCGCCTTCCAGACCGATCTTACGGATGGCCTTGCGCATGATTGGTTCCAGATCGATTCCTTCTTCTCTGGCTTCAACGTAAAAACCTGCGGCCCATCTGCCACGCTGTTCAATGGCGGCTCTTCTGACATTACATGCGTAATTATCAGTAACAGTCGGCTTATTAGTTATTTTGCTCATGGTAATAATCCTCGTTTCACCTTTATATTTTTATTATAATATGTTGTGAAATCGTGGATAAATAATAAAAATCTATGCTTTTTTTGACTTTTTTACTATGTAAAAGGACCGGTTAATGCCGGTCCTCATTTTCGTTTTCATAATCGCTTTCCATGATCCCCTTGCGGTACTGCAACGGGGTTTTCCCTTCATATTCTCTGAACAGTTTGTTGAAGTAACTGACATCGGAGATACCGACTTTTTCTGCTACTTCATAGACCTTCAGAGATACATTCTTCAGCATCTCCCCGGCCTTTTCCATTCGCAGAGTATTCAGATAGTTGGAAAAGCTCTGTCCCATGTCACGGGAGAATCGCCCTGACAGATAACTCGGTGTCACTGCCAGCTTATTGGCACAGTAATTAAGGTTAAGATCTTCATTGCCGTATTCACTCCGGACAATGCGCAGACATGACTTGACCAGTACCGTGACGTTGTCATTATATACGAACCTGTCGCAGCAGCCTCTTAAATACTCTGTCATGACTTCCTGCAGTTCTTCCCTGTCTCTGGCCTCAAAGACCTTCTTCATGGTCCGGCGGGAGTCAAAGGATCTGGTCTTGTTATCGGCGAAGACCGTACTGTGAATATGCATTATCCAGCCGTAGCACTGGTTTTTCATTTCCTGTAAAGACAGATCATCCCTGACAAAGTATTCATTCATGTAGTTCTGCAGAGATGTAAAGTCATTATTGAAGATCAGGGTTACCAGTAAGGCCATGCCAGATTCATCATTTATTTCACCGGCATATTTCTTTTGGAAGCTTCCGGCACCCTGTAAAGCCGCAAAGAGTTCTTCATTACGGAAAGGCTTGAACAGATAGTCATATACCAGCGGGCACCTGATGGCCGCTCTTAAATAATCCCTGTCATCATAGGCACTGACAACAATAACACTGACAGCCAGATTCTCAGCCACACAGGTCTCAATCAGTTCCAGTCCGTTCATCACCGGCATCTTGATGTCGGTAACAACCAGTTGCGGGTTGTTTTCCCTGATCAGTCTGAGACATTCCCGGCCGTTTTCGGCCCTGCCTACGACCTTATAACCTTCAGTTCTGTCAATCAGGTTACTGATGCCGTTTAATGCCAATATCTCATCATCGGCTACAACTACCTTAATATCACTCATACCAGTTCTCCGTCTTCACCTTTTCCAGAGGAAGCTTCATTCTTACAACTGTCATGCCGTCTTCCAGATCATACTGCAGATGGCAGTCAGGTCCATAGTACATCATCAGTCTGTCATTGACATTTCTGATGCCGTAATGTTTCTGTGACAGTTCGGCATCATTATTGAGCAGTTTATTGACCTTGTCAAGTTCAACTTCCGTTCCGGTATTGGCTACTTCCAGTACCAGATCATCACCTTCAATGTAGCTGGAGATGATTATTTTGCCCTTTTCCTGGGACTGTACAAAGCCATGCATCAGAGCATTTTCAGCCAGAGGCTGTAATATCTGCTTGGTTACTATGAGTTCAGATGTATCTTCCGCAATGTGGAATTCCGTTTCATAGCGGTCAGGATAACGGAACGACATGATTTCCAGATAATTCTTAACATGTTCCATTTCCAGTCTTACCGGCAGTGTTGACTTACCATTGTTAAGGCTGATTCTGTATAACCCAACCAAGGCAATGACAACCTTCTGAATGTCCTCATCCTGATTATTAGCCGCCATCCAGGAAATGGTATTGAGCGTATTGTAAAGGAAGTGCGGATTGATTTCCGCCTGTAACAGCTTGAATTCATTCTCAGCATCCTTACGGGAGAATTCTTCTACTTCAGACATTGACCGGTTGACCTGGTCGATCAGCTGGTTATAACTGTCATAGAGTTCCCTTATCTCACCTGTGCTGCCTTCAGGTGTATTAATGTGATCAAACTTCTTCCGGACTCTGACGTTATGAATCTCATTGGAAAGATTCTTGATAGGATTGGTAATATGGCTTGTTACCAGGAATGTAAATATGATGCCTATTACTTCCAGTATGGCCGCTGCCAGTAAGGTCATTCTTATTCTGTTCTGGCTGTCCTTATACAGAACCGAACCGGAAAGAACCGCTACCAGTTTCCAGTCATTCTGGCGGAAGTTGTTACTTACCATAACAACATCACGGTCAGTGGTAACATCAGTACCTATTGTACCGCCTTCAGCTTCTTCAATGTCCAGTTTTCCTGTCTTATTGGATGGAAGCAGATATTCATTGTTCCCATCAAGAAGACACATGTAGTCATCAGCGTTGTTACCCTTGAAGGAATAGATTATCTCCGTGAATTCCGTTAATGAAATATCCAGCGAGGCAATACCTATTATCTCTTCGATATTATCAATGCAGTAAATGGCTCTGGTAACTCTGACCACCGGAACATTATCCGGGCGGAAACTCCAGTCGTAGGAATAGTCCAGCACAAAGTTATACAGGCCGTTTTCCTCGACATGATAAATACCGGCCTCATTATCCCAGGTATAGACATCCGTTCCTCTTACCGGATAGACGGTTATTCTTTCCACATCCATGATGGATGCCAGGGTGTTCAATGTATCATCCAATGCTTCTTTTTCCGGCAGTGAATCTTTGATAAGTCCCTGCAGTTGTCTGTTGGCACAGACAATAAGCAGTCTGTCTTCTCCCTGTTCAAAGATCTTCCGCAGGGATTCATGTGCAGAAGTAATCATGCTGTTATAGGAAATGGTGTTTTCACGATATAAAAGACTCTTAAGTGCCCTGGTTTCAAAGATGGTTGCCAGGCCTAAGGTCAGAGTCAGAATAACGATGTTAACGATTATCAGCCTTCTGCGTATCATGTACTTATTTTAACAGTTTTTGCCGGAAAAAAGCCATCTTATGATGGCTCTTGTCTTTATTTATTGACTCTGTCAGCTATTACACGGGCAACTTTGACGCCGCTGGCACCGGCCTGAGCCAGTCCTCTGGTAATTCCTGCTCCATCGCCGATGGCGAAGAAGTTAGGTACTTCAGTTTCCAGATTACTGTCAAGCTTGATGCGGCTGGAATAGAACTTAACTTCTGCTCCGTATAACAGAGTGTCATAGTTAGCAGTACCCGGAGCGATCTTATCCAGAGCCTGGATCATCTCAATGATGTCATCCAGCTGTCTCTTCGGTAAGGCCAGTGACAGATCACCAGGAGTAGCTGCCGGTAAGGTCGGCTTGACCATTGACTTTGACAGACGGTGTTCTGTTGTTCTGCATCCGCGCATCAAATCACCGTATCTCTGTACCAGTACACCACCGCCCAGCATGTTGCTTAAGGAAGCGATGTGCTTGCCGTATCTGTAAGGTTCATCAAACGGTTCGGTGAACTTATTGGATACCAGCAAGGCAAAGTTGGTGTTATTGCTTCTCAAGTTGCCATCGGAATAGCTGTGGCCGTTAACAGTCTGAATGCCGTCAACATTTTCCGTTACAACATAACCGTATGGGTTCATGCAGAAGGTTCTGACACTGTCACCGTACTGCTTGGTACGGTAGATAAGCTTGCTTTCGTAAACAACATCGGTAATATGCTGGAATACCTCAGCCGGTAACTCAACTCTGACACCGATATCGACCTGGTTATTGGACAGGCTGATACCCATGTTCTGACACTGAGCAGCGAACCACTCGGCTCCGCTTCTGCCCGGTGCTACAACCAGATAATCACCTGAATAGACATCACCGTTCTTCAGTACGGCATTTAATGAACCGTTCTTATTGATTTCAACAACTTCACTGTTGAATTTCAGTTCAATTCTTTCATTGAGATAATCGAAGATATTGGTCAGGATCCTGAGGTTGTTCTCAGTTCCCAGATGCTTACAGGAAGCCTGTAATAAATGTAGGTCGTTCTGCAGGGCTTTCTTTCTTAACTCAACAGCCTCAGGTGAAAATGTGGAATATCTTTCCAGGGTAGCGCCAAACTGAACATTGATTGAGTCGACATGTTCAATCAGGTCCATGACTTCATCTCCCGGCATCAGATCAGTCAGCCAGCCACCGAAGTCAGTGGTGAAATTGAACTTGCCGTCAGAGAATGCTCCCGCTCCGCCGAATCCGTTCATGATGGCACAGCTTGGGCAGTTAATGCATTCCTTCACTTTGCCTTCAACGATTGGACAGCTGCGGTGTCTGATGTCACGTCCTTTTTCCAGAATAACGATGTTAATGTCCGGGCACAGCTGCAGAAGCTCATAAGCGGCATAAAGACCGGCTTCTCCGCAGCCCACAATTACTGCATCATAATGTTTTTTCATATCAGTTACCTATGGATATCCTTTCTCCATTTAACAGTGCATTTATATAATACGTAGCCTTGTTTACGCTTTCCTCATCCAGTATCAGCATTGACAGTTCTTCACCGACTTCCATGCTGTAGGCGAAGTCGCTTTCTCCCTTAATGCCGACATTCATGATTTCCCAGTGAGGATTCTTATCCAGCTGCATTCTTCCCAGTTCCATGATCTGCTTGACTTCCATGTTGGTCATGAAAGTATTGCTGAGAGCATTTAACAGTTTTTCATAGTTGATTATGACTTCAGCGGAAGTTGCCTTCTTGACCAGAGCCTTGATTACCAGTGTCTGATGCATGTTTCTGCCTAAGTCTCCGTCAGGCAGGTTGTATCTCTCTCTGACATAACCCAGAGCTTCAGCACCATTAAGATGCAGTTCTCCTTCAGGGAAATACTTCAGGACATGCTGTTCAACATCTCTTTCCTCATCGTAATACGTTACGGCACTGGTTTCAAAGCCATATGGGTTATCTATGTCCAGTCCTCCGATGGCATCCACTATCTTAACTACTGAGGAGAAGTTGACCTTGACAAAATAGTTCATTTCAAAGCCCAGCAGTTTTTCCAGAGTATTTATCCAGCCGTTTATTCCTTCAAAGAAGGTTGCATGCGTCAGCTTATCCATTTTGGTTTCTTCACCGTTAACCGCCACATAAGAGTCACGCGGTACCGATATCAGCAGCACCTGTGAGGTATTAGGGTTAACAGCCACGATCATGTTGACGTCACTTCTGAATCCGCTTTCCATGTTCAGATTATCCAGATACCACTCGTCATTGCCGACGATGCCTACCACAAACGGTGTTGTGGTTATTGATTTGACCTTTTCGGCTTCTGACTTAAGCCGGACATTTCTCGTACATGTATATATTGATCTTGCCCTTTGGGCAAAATCCTTATAGTCTTCATAGTTTGACAGGATGGCTACACTTGTCTCATTTAGCAATATCGCATCAACTACCCCGTTGTAAAGCTTGTTTATGCTGTCGATGACACTGTGACAGTCACGTTTGGAAAGCTGCTTGGTGCTCATTTCCTTTGACAGCTTTTCGAAGATGTATTCTACTTCTTCATCTTCCATGATGCTCTGGAATCCTATTGAACCCTGTTCCAGATCCTTCAGGTTCTGAGCACTGGAATCTTTCAGAACATAGACGTTATATACAACTTCCTTTTCCAAAGGAATGCGGTTGAACATTCTTTCAATCTGACCTTTGACAGCCGGTATCTTAATGGAACCGATAACCATCAGAATACACAGTACCAGGCTGATGGCTATCTGCCAGACCTTTCCCTTATTCTTAACCTTCTTGGAGAATCCCAGCAGGAAAATGATCAGGTCAATTATCAGCAGTACCACCAAGATCCGCAACAGATACTTGAAAGGCAGCATTCCCAGCGTCATTAAGACAATGAAAAAGACCAGCGAGAGAACAACAGTCATCAGAGCCATTACACGGGCAACAGGGAAAATCAGTTTCCTTCTTTTCCTGTACGCTATACGACGGGCTTTTTCTTCTCTTGTTAACTGCGGTTTTTCAGACATCAGCTGTTCCTCCTGGGTTACAGTTTATTATATCATATAAAACCTCGCGAAATTATGGCATTTTACCTGTGAAATAAGCGTTCTTGTAGATTTTTATGTATAATATTGATATATGTATCACATCAATCATGAAGCCATTAGTGAGATTGAAATAAAAAAGTCCAAGTTCTTTGGTATTCTTTCGCCTGCTTCCTCCCTTGATGAAGCCCGTGAAATACTCACTGATGTCCGTAAGAGATATCCAAATGCGACTCATTACTGTACTGCCATGATCTTAGGAAATATCCAGAGATCCAATGATGACGGCGAGCCTTCAGGTACAGCAGGTTTGCCGATGCTGGAGTGTCTCAGACATAAGGATCTGGACAATGTAATAATGATCGTTGTCCGTTACTTCGGGGGAACTCTTCTGGGGACAGGCGGACTGGTAAAAGCTTATCAGCAGTCCACTCTGGAAGCAATCAATAACGCCACTCTGACTCTTCCTGTTGAAACAGGACAGTATGAGATAACTCTTCCTTACGACCTCATCAGCAAGGCAGAAAACCTCCTGCAGAAAGAAGCCATCATTATTGACCGTCTGTATGATGAGCAGATCACTTTCATTTATCAGAGTGAAACCGATCTGGCCCCTCAGTTTCAGGAAATAACCAACGGTCAGTATGCTCCGGTATTCCAGGAGACTTTGATCGTTGAAAAGGAACTAGTTCAGGAAAACTGAATCATGTATAAAACAGTATTATTGGAGGTATTACATGAACAGACAGATCAAATGGGAATCAGGATGTTACGATGAAATTGAACTGATTTACGAAAAAGCGGAAAGCGATGAAGAGTTTGCCAGGATACTTACAGAACTGGAACAAAGATCCATGTCTGAAGCACGTATTTACTGCAAGTTTGTAAATACAGGCGGAGAACCGCTTACTACCGAAAAGTTTGACGCACTATCACCGCAGCAGAAGGAAAGAGTTATCTGGCGGTTAGGCGAAGGCGGAATTGCCAAAATTAACGCTTCCATGGCAGAACCGGTAATTACCGTCACTTTCTCCTCTATTATTCAGCTGGTCATGGGATGTACGATGTTCTCACTGCTGAACCGCCTGGAAAAGCTGGATGGTTCATATAACATCATATTCCCAAAGGCAACTCTGCAGCTTTTGATTCCGTTAGGAGGCAGAAGAGGACTGTTCAGATATATCATGACGATAATACAACTGTATCCTTGGCTTACGGTAAGTGAAGCCAGCACTAACACGGTTGCCATTCAGCCCGACAATTAAAAAACAAAAGCAGATCTCGTAAGAAATCTGCTTTTAATTTTGTTTATTACCAGCCGCTGCTTCCGCCACCGCCGGATCCGCCACCGGAAACACCTCCGCCACCGGAATCACTGCTGGAATAGCTGCTGCTGTCTGACGACCAGTCAGAAGATGAATCATAAGAACGTTCATAGCTTGTTGAAGAACTCTCAAAGTCATAAATACGGTTATACATGAAGTAATTGAAGTCATCACCATGATACCAGGATACTGGTTCCGTCATCATGCCTTCAAACTTTCTGATCCAGGCACTGCTGATATCCATAGCGTAGGCGTATGGCAGGATATCGTAGAAATACAACGGATTCTCTTCCGCCAGCATTTCCAATCTGTCCTTTTCCGTTACGTTGATGAAGTCACGGAAACCCAGAGCCATGCCGTAAAGTTTATTGTTTCTCTTGGTTCTGCGCTTATAGTGACAGCCAATGTAGATAAGATACAAACCGGCAATCATGCAGAAGGCAATGATTAGCCAATGATACAGTTTCATGTTCCACATGGCAACCATAAGAATCAGAATGATAGGAGCCCGTGCTAACAGCGCTACTCCGCAGAGAACACTGAATACCGCAAATATGTACTGTTTCTTTTCATATACAGGTTCAGAAGTCCTTTTGATCATGCTTTCAATGTCCCAGATGGTGTGATAGAAACTGTTTTTCAGATCTTCATCCTTAACCAGCATCGTTCCGTCATCCTGAATCGTTCCCTTAGCCCACAGACCTTCATAATACATTTTTTCTTCTTCACTTAGTTCTGCGGTATCCTTTTCATACAGAGTAAACTCATAACTGTCCCCATAGTCATTGATGGTAAGGAAGCCCTTATTTGCCAGCATCAGTAACAGCGCATTTACTGACTTGTCATTTA
Source organism: Erysipelotrichaceae bacterium (assembly GCA_017405785.1). Classification (GTDB taxonomy): domain Bacteria; phylum Bacillota_I; class Bacilli_A; order Erysipelotrichales; family Erysipelotrichaceae; genus RUG521. The sequence continues at coordinate 2,895 of JAFQZR010000018.1, read as the reverse complement.
CTGTTCCGTATATCAGATTACGCACTCTAGGAGGAGACATGTTTTCCGGCGGATAGAATTCAACCGTCTTGACTACAGTTTCCGGCTTTCCGTACTTAACATAGTTTCTGATGTTTAACAGAGTGACACCAAGTGCTGCCAGAGCTGTGCCGATACCGGCCCAAATGTCTGCCCATGGAATTATGAACTTGAAATATCCCTCTTCCAGTTCACATCTGACTGTAAAAGCTTCTCCCGGCTTCAGAACATCGTTGTATTCGAAATACATGGTATTGTCTACTCTCTTTTTTAATACACCGGAAGGATCAGGCCGGCCGTAAGGCCCATGGGTTGCCCCGAACTTGTCATAATCGAAGTCCTTAGGCATGTGGATGATAACTTCCAGATGCTCAATATCATAGTCCCATTCTGTACCAATAATGTTGAGATAGAACTCATCTGCTCCCTTTAAAGTATCGTTACCCAAAGCATAGTTATAGGAAATTACATACTGCTTTTCCCCTTCTATTTCAACGTCCCGGTTACCGATCTTAATGACATAGTAATTACCGCTGTGATATGTAGTATACTCTTCGTTACAATTCACATTGGTAATGCTGGCAGAGGTCTCGCCTCTGGATCCGTCTTCTCTGACAATCTGGTTTTCCAGAGGAATGTTGCGTATGATGCCGTGATGAGGGGTATTGTACACAATATCTATGGTCTCCGTTATTTCATAGGTATTATCATCATGTACCGTAATTTCAACCTTGATATTACTGGCTTTCAGGGTTTCATCAGCCTGCACAAATAAAGGCTTCATAAATAACAAACCCGCTAATAGTATCATCACCAGCATAATTACTGTTCTTTTTTTCATAAAGCACCTCCTGTATAGAAATTGCTTAAGGACATTCTATCACACTTGCCCCTGTGTATCATTATATTTCACTGCTCTGAGATTAGGGTATAATAAATGTAGATTTATAGAGGATACTTGTATGAATAATGGGAAAAAGATCAGACCGGTTTCAATGATTCTGTTACTTTTGGGTTTGTTACCGTCATTATGGCTGGCATTTACCGCAATAAGAGGCGGTTATTTACCTAATAAGATACTTTTCGTTCTGCTGGGCATACTGGCCATAATAAATGTCATCTGCATATTAATTGGTTTATTAGCTAAACACAAACGGCTACAGTGTATACTTTCCGTCTTATTACTGCTGATTTCTGCAGGTGGAATATTCGCTGACAAGATGGTCAACACAGCCATTAACTATGCAGGTAAGGTTTTTACGGAAATACCGGAAACAACAGAGCATTCAACATATCTGCTAAATCATACTTATTATATGATCAAAGATGAAATTGATAACAAAGAAGTCGAAATCGGCATTATGGATCATTACAATACTTTCGATTATGACACTGTCATCAACAGTATTAAAAGCCGTAATGTAACACTGAAGATGACTTCGGACAGTCCATACAACAGTTTCTATAATCTGCTGCATGAGTGGAACAGAGTTACTAATGACAATGTTACCCATTATGTAATGTCAACCATCCTTTCCGATGAACTGGTCGAGCTTCGGGGTGAAGTGTGGAGTACTGAAGTATTACTTTCCAACGCAAAAATCAAACATCAGTATACTGAAGAAGTATCTACAGCTCTTCCTGAAAAAGAAGACTCCGTTATCGGTAGCAGGCCTTTTACCGTACTGATCGGCGGAAATGATGCCCGAGGAATAAAGACAGATGAAGATTTCCTTAACCGTTCTGCAGCTAATATGTTATTAACCGTTAACCCACAGACCAGAACAGCACTGTTAACCGTTTTGCCGCTGGATCTGCTGGTAGATATCAATGGAGAACAGGACCGTTTGACCGATACCACGTTCTATGGCATCAGCTGCTGGAAAGAATGTGTAGAAAAGTTAATGGGCATTAACATTGATTATTTCGTCAGATTCAACTTTTCCAGGATCGCCGAACTGATAGACCTGTACGGAGGCATTACCGTAGACAATCCTTACGGATTCCGGACCTATCGAGACATCAGAACTGAAGATGGCTGGTATGATCCTGCCTGGTATTTCAACAGCGGAGAAATCGAACTGACCGGTGACAAGGCTCTGGTATACATGCGTGAGGTTAAACACCTGGCTAACGGACACGACGCCCAGTGGAACAACATGAAGCGTGTGTTTACTGCCCTGTGGGATAAGATCAAACCTGAAATCAATGATATCTCCTTCCGGCAACAGAACTCCATACCTGATACCATTCAGAGTTTTAAGGATAACATCCGGAAATGCCGGTCATTAATTGATAAAGCTGAGAGGTTCCTGGCTACTGATATTGACGCTGACGAACTGTTACGCTTCATAATCAAAGACAGTTTATCTGGTTCAGGAAAATGGAACTTCAGAATCCAGGAGATTCATGCTGACTATAATAAGTATCCTTGCTACAGTGCCAACGGAGACGAAATGTTCAGCGGTGTGATGTATGAAGATGAGCTGCAGACAGCCCTACAGAACATCCATAAAGTATTAGGTAATTAAAACAAAAGAGAGAGTCATGTGATTCTCTCTTTAAATAGTAATTAACAAATCCTAATAAACACTGTATAGCTCTATTATAGTTTTCTACTGGTTGAACAATTCTTTCTTATCAGTAGGAACCATTTCAATTGGTAATATCTTCTTGTTATTCTTCAATGCTTCAGGGTATTCAATATTCTTAGAAAAATACAAATAATAAAGCACTAATAAATGATCCTCCGGCAAAGCCGGAGGTTTTTCATGTGCGGGCGTAGCCCTGCTCTCAAAGCCACGCTTTACAGCGTACATGTGACCTGCGACTTGCACTATTTCTTACGGCCCGTAAACGGGTCCTCAAACTCCATCT
>JAFQZR010000017.1 GCA_017405785.1 Erysipelotrichaceae bacterium | reverse complement strand
TATAAAAACCTCCTATCTATAACTGATTGTATGAGTCAATTATAAATGGAGGTTTTCTTATTCCTTAACAAATCGTGTGGTCATTTTACCCCACACTATTTATTAAGCTCTCCCCACATACACAGAAAATGTAATGTATCTCCGTTAAGGAAATCTTTTCTTTTGGGATAAATAAGTAGTTTAACACATAAAATTTTAACATATTGACAATGTGTTGACATTAGCAACATACATCTCTAGAATGAAGATGAAAGAGGATAAAATAATGGCTAATATAAATATAAGAATTGATGATGATGTTAAGGCAAAGGCAGAAACGATTTTTAAAAAGCTTGGACTGACTCCTACTACCGCCATAAATCTGTTTTATCATCAGGTCATCAGGACTAACAGCATTCCTTTTGAACTGAAGACAGAAATACCTAATGAGGTTACAATGGCAGCCATAAGGGAAGTAGAGGAGATGGAAAAGAATCCGGGAAATTATATAGCATATAAAAATGTTGATGATTTACTGGAGGATTTATCTAAGTGATTTATGTGATTAAACTGTCTAGCCAATTTAGAAAAGATTTAAAAAAGTGTGTAAAGCGTGGATTGAATGTGGATGAATCGAAAAGGTGATATCGCTTTTGCAGTATGGATCTGTAATACCGGAAAAGTATGCAGATCATCCGTTACAGCCTTCAAAAGAGTTCAGTAATTGCCGAGAACTGCATATTCAACCAGACTGGCTCCTTGTCTACAAGTATTCAGATGTCAATGTGATTCTGTATCTTGTCAGAACTGGAAGTCACGCAGAATTGTTCAGATGATTTATGTCAAGTAAGGCTTGCTTGGCTGTGATAACTGTTGGTTATATGATGGAGACGAAGGAGGATTCCATCATGAACGAAAAGTATGCCAACCTGCTTAAAAACAGTAATTATATGAGATTTCTGTCAGCTAATCTGATAAACCGCTTCGGGGACTGTATTGATGCCATGGCTATGACCTGGTTAATGTATCAGGTCAGCGGAAGTGCTTCAGCCTCGGCCTTAAACTATGGACTTAATTACATTCCAACCATTCTGCTGCAGCCGATCTGCGGGGCCTTCGTGGAGAAAAGAGATATAAAGAAGATCATGCTGGTATCTGACATGCTGAGATTTGTGATCATAGGCTCTGCGGCAGTACTGACTCTGCTGGGAAAGATACAGGGCTGGATGATCATTCTTGGAACATTCCTTATTTCAACTGTTGAGGCTTTCAGAGTTCCGGCGCAGACCCCGATGGTGACCCTGATACTGGATGAGGAAGAATATACCGTAGGGGAATCAGTTTCCAGTTCCTTGTCACAGATAGTCCAGATGGTTTCAATCGGCATTGCCGGCTTTTTGGTAACCTGGCTGGGAACCAGTACCTGCATCCTGATCGACTGCGGATGCTTTATCGTAAGCATGCTGCTTATTGCCGGCATGAATATTAAGAAAACCAGAACGGTTGAATCAGGCAGTAATCTTCTGAAGGATACCGTTGAAGGGTACCGTTATCGGAAGAAGAACCGGACAGTTGTTCTTATCTGCGTTACGGCCGTACTGCTGAATGCTCTGATCGCACCGTTAAGTGCTCTGGAAGCTGCTATTTGCGACGAGATGTTTCACAGGGGACCGGAGATCATTTCCCTGATCAATGTGTTCTTTACCTTAGGAGGGATTGCGGGAAGCATCCTGTTCCCGAAAGTAGAGGAAAAGGTCAGACCTTCAGTTCTGCTGTCGGCCTGCTTCATGACACTGGCGGTGTTTTATGGGGCTGTCATCATGTGCAGTCATGTATATGAAAATGCCGTACTGGTATATGCGTTAATGGCGGTGACTCCGTTTCTGGTTGGCCTGGCTGCTGCCTTTGTAAATGTCTTCGTGGCGGTAACGCAGTTAAAAACCGTGGAAAGCAGTTATCTTTCACGAGTTACGGCAATAGGGACTTCACTGGCCCAGCGGGGCATTCCGGTTACTTCCTTCCTTGTGTCACTGGGCGCCACAAGGCTGTCAGTCTATCAGCTGATCGCCATAACCTGCAGCATGTCTGTTTTATTAGGACTGCTGTTTGTATCCAGCAAATTATCACTGTTACAATCAAAGAGGCAGCATGCATTACCCCGATGAGATCGATGAGATCATTCACAAGACGATGGATGAGATCCTCGATGACGTCCGCAATCAGCGGCCACCCTTCAACCGTCAATATGTGGAAGAGCACTTCCAACAGTATTTAAAACAGCTGGCCGGTTAGCCAGCTGTTCCTCTTTTCAGGCAGGGAAGATTATCAACAGGCGATCTCGCCGTCCAGCATGATCAGCTTGCCGTCTGCGGTGATGGTGGGATCGTTGGTAACGATGTCGAAGTGACCGGCAGCATCCTGCCTGCCGCCCAGACCGCGGTTGCGGCCTAAGCCGATGTGAAAGGTATGGAAGGCGGATTCGTCTTCAATGTAGGATACGCCGCGGGTCTTGGAAATGCGGTTAAGTCCGATGCCCAGTTCGCCGGCCTTATACATGTTTTCGCTGTTGAAGGAAGCGATGTAGTCAAGCAGCTTCTGACCGTCCCCGCCCTCACTTTCCGCTGAGACGATTCGGCCGTTTTCAAAGACGACCTTGACGGTGTTCTTCACTAAGCCGATGTAGCCGAAGGAGGCATCCAGATACAGCACGCCGTTGGTCTGGTCTTCATTAGGGGCCACGAAGACCTCAAATGAGGAAGAGCCGATCAGCCCCTTGCGCCCGGCCCTGCCATTGAAGTAGCCGGGGGTGCGGCCTTCAATGTTGAAATGGAGGTCCGTGCCCTTACGAGTGGTCACGTGGACGTCTTTGGTCCCCTTCATTACATTGATGATTCTTCTGGCATCGCGGTAGGTGACGCTGGGGTTCATCTGGATGAAGTCGTTTTCCAGAAGCGAGGTACCGTCGGAACAGGACAGCGGCAAAGAAAGGAAACGAGCCCCTTTCCTGACTGCGGTACGGATGGCATTGGTAGTAATGAAGGAGAAGTCGGTGGCGCCGATGATGACGTCTTCCTTGCAGAAGATGTCAGTCATGCCCTCAATGACATCGCCTTTCTGGACGAGTTGGGAATTAAGGATGGTCGTCTTCAGCACCGCATCGGCGCCATATGCCCACCTCGAGATGGCTTCCGCTTCTCGCAGGTGCGCTTCATCGGTAATGAAATGGATCAGCTCATCCTTACCAACATTGAGCCAGTCGTGAAGGATGATCGATATTCCCTTGTCAATATTAATCATAGCCTATTTTCCTTCTATGCTATAATGATACAATAAAACGGGAGGCAGAAGAAATGAAAAAACTTCCTCACTATGATTTTGACAAGCCGGTTAAGCTGATCGAGTATAAGGCCCCGCGCTTTGACATTGCCTTTTACTCCTTCCTGCTGAGCCTGCTGATGCTGGCGGTGCTGTGGCTGCTGTTTGTTCATGACGGTAAGTTTGCCATCGACTTCACCCTCTGGAGGGTGCTGGTCTCGATACCGCTGGTCATGCTGGCATACTGGGTCAGGGAACTGCTTAATGAGCTGCGTGTCTATCCGCCCAAGCTGATGAAAAAGCATATCTGGAAGCTCGGGGAACTGATGGAAATGACCGGCAAGGACCGTAGGCAAACCGAGGTGATCATGAGCCACGTCTTTGAATCCTGCTTCATCGTTGACCAGAAAAACATCTCTGAGTAGTTTTTTCAGAAAAAAAAGATAACAATTTTCAGACCTGCCTGCAAAAAGTTGCAAGCAGGTCTTTTCGTGCTATAATGATGTTTAGTTAAAGGAGGATATGATTATGCTTATCAGATTAATCGGTGTAGCAATCGTCGTCGTCGGACTCATTCTAAAGTTCGATACCATTGCGACTGTTGTTCTCGCCGGAATCGTTACCGGTCTGGTCGGTGGTATGAGCGTCATGGATATTCTGACAACTCTGGGCAATTCATTCGTAAGCCAGAGAACAGCTACCCTGTTCGTTCTGACCCTGCCTGCTATCGGTATCTGCGAAAGATTCGGTCTTAAGGAAAAGGCTATTGACTTCATCAGAAGCATCAAGTCCGCTACTGCCGGCCGTGTCATCATCGTATACGAAGCCATTAGAACGCTGGCTGCTGCCTTCTCCATCAGATTAGGCGGTCACACGCAGTTCGTCCGTCCGGTCGTCGTTCCGATGGCCGAAGGTGCTGCCGTTGCCAAGTATGGTGATATCAATGACAAGATGTCTGATGTCATCAGAGGCGGAGCTGCCGGTGCGGAAAACTATGGTAACTTCTTCGCTCAGAACTGCTTCATGGGTTCTTCAGGCACCCTGCTGATCGCCGGCTTCCTGTCCGAAACCTTAAAACTCGGAGAGACCGGTGCCATCGCCTTACAGGTTGCCAAGTGGTCAATCCCGGTAGCCGTGATCTCCATGGTATACGGTATTGCCAGAAACCTCTGGCTGGACAAGCAGCTGGATGATGCCAGTAAAGGAGGTAAGAAATAATGACTGCCGCTCAGATTTTAGGTGAAGTATTCTACAGTATCATCGGTTTAGTCTTCATTCTCGTCGGCGCCAAGGCCCTAAAGGATGAGGGCTGCTCAAAGAAAGTTACGACCGCGGCCTTCTGGTTCTTGCTGGCCTTTACCTTCATTGCCGGACCGTGGGTTCCGAAGTGGCTGGTTGGTGCCGCTATCGTCATCATGGCCTGCCTGACTGCCATCGGCGGTGTCGTTCAGTCCAAGAATGACGTACCGGATCCGGTTGAAGTCCGCAAGCAGGCTGACAAGCTGGGTTACAAGATCTTCATCCCGGCTCTGTGCATCGCTGTTGTCGCCGTTGTCGGTGCTACCCTGGGTTCCAAGGTTAAGGCGCTGAACTGGCTGACTGCCAATAACGCCATCGGTCTGTCCGGTGTCGTCGCCCTGTTCGCTGTCCTGCTGCTGACCAAGGCTTCCCCGAAGTATGCAGCCGTTGACGGTGCCAGACTGATGGACAATGTTTCCACTACCGGTATCCTGCCGCAGCTGTTAAGTGCCTTAGGCGCTCTGTTTACCGCTGCCGGTGTCGGTGATGCCGTCTCTTACTATGTATCCATGGTCGTTCCGGAAAACAACATCCTGATTGCCTGCTTCATTTACTGCTTAGGCATGGCCCTGTTCACCATGATCATGGGTAATGGCTTCGCCGCCTTCACCGTCATCATGACCGGTATCGGTGTTCCTTTCCTGATCAATCAGGGAGCCAACCCGATCGTTGTCGGCGCCTTGGGTCTGACTGCTGCCTACTGCGGCACGCTGTGCACTCCGATGGCTGCCAACTTCAACATCGTACCGGCGGCTCTGCTGGAGACCAAGAACAAGTACGCCGTTATCGTTTCGCAGCTCCCGTTTGCTGTCTGCATGCTGCTGACGCACGTTGCTCTGCTGTACTTCCTGGCCTTCTAAGGAGAGCTTATGAAGATCCTGCTTACCGGTTTTGAACCGTTCGGCGGTGAGACTGTCAATCCTGCTCAGGAAGCAGTCGCGCTGGTCAAAGACGAGATTAAGGGAGCGCAGGTCGTCAAGTGCTATGTGCCGGTCGTATTCGGCAAGGCAATTGAGACCGTTCACGGCGCCATGGTAAAGGAAAACCCGGATGTCGTATTCTGCATCGGCCAGGCGGGCGGCAGATATGAGGTCACTCCCGAAAGAGTAGCCATTAACTGCGACGATGCCCGAATCCCGGATAACGAAGGAAACCAGCCGGTCGATAAGCCGGTGTTCGCGGACGGCGCCAACGCCTATTTCTCAACCCTGCCCATCAAGAAGATGGTCGAGTACATGAAGAAAGCCAACGTCCCGGCCGCAGTCTCCAATACCGCGGGCACCTATGTCTGTAACCATCTGATGTACGGTGTCTGTTACTACCTTGCCAAAGAGTTCCCGAAGGCGATCGGCGGCTTCATGCATGTCCCGTTCCTCCATGAACAGGTCATCAATAAGAAGGAAACGCCGTCCCTTTCCAAGGACGATGTCGTCAAGGCCATCGAGGCTTCCATCGAAGCCATCGTCGATTCAATGGCATAACAGATCAGAGAGTCTGGCAGAATTGTCAGGCTCTTTTCTTTTGGGACTTTAACACATAGTGTGGCCACACAAGATGTTAATAACAAATAGTGTGGGGGACTCTTAACAAATCGTGTGTAAAATAGGGATGGAAACACTTCACTGGTGTTTCCATCCTTTTACGTTGGTAAAGGTATCATTTA
>JAFQZR010000002.1 GCA_017405785.1 Erysipelotrichaceae bacterium | reverse complement strand
TGATGGTGGTGATGGTGATGATGCTGATGTTCTTCATCATGGTGATGATGTTCATGTTCTTCATCCTCATCTTCATCTTCTTCATCATGATGATGGTGGTGATGTTCGTGTTCTTCGTCTTCCTCGAATTCCGGCAGAATATCTCCGCCGTTGACGATTATGTCAAGCAGTTCCTCAATGCTGTATTCACTGATAGGAATGATGGTCAGTTCAGCTTCCGGATTCAGCTCGGCAATCAGCTCTTCCGCCTTTTTCAGCTGTTCAGGAGTGCATACGTCAACGTGAGACAGTATTATGGCATTAGCTGCCTTTACCTGATCATCAAAGTATTCCTTGAAATTGAGGTGATACTTGCGGCAGGTCTTGACATCGACGATACAGATATGGGAAACAATGCGGAAATCCTCATCACCTCTGATGACATTGATGATTTCCGAAAGCTTGCCCACACCTGACGGTTCAATAATAAGATCGCTGATGCCCATTTCTTCTATTTCCTCCAGAGCATCTTCAAAATCACCCTGTAAGGAACAGCAGATACAGCCGTTATTGATTTCCTTTACCTGTAAGCCTTTGGAAAAGAAGGCGCTGTCTACACCGACTTCACCGAATTCGTTTTCCAGTAACATTACTTTGTCAAATTTCTTTTCACCTAACAGTTTCTGAATGAAGGTAGTCTTACCGGCACCCAGGAAACCGGAAACAATATATACATTAATCATATAGGTCACCTCTTTTTAACTTTTATATTCTACAACATTTTTACCTTATTTTCATTTAAAAAGGAAACATGATGCTTCCTTTAGAACAGCTTGATTATATCCTGATATGTTACAAACAGGAACAGTAGTACCACTACTGCCAGCCCGGCAATAGTCAGGAATGTTTCTGCTTTTTCCGACAGTCTGTGTCCGATGATCTTTTCAACGATGGCCTGTACAACTCTGCCTCCGTCAAAGATGGAGATAGGTATAAGGTTCATGATTCCAACGCTTATCGATAATGATCCAACAAGTGAAAGTAATGACACAAAACCATAGCTGGCTGCCTCCTCGGTATACTTGTACATCGAGATTGTGCCGCCAAGAGAATCCAGACCGGTAGATCCGGTAAACAGACCGACAATGGCAGTGAATGTCATTTCAATTGCCATGAATGCATACTGTATACCCACTGGTATGGCACTGAGGAAATTCAGCTCTCTGATCTCAGGATCTATGGATGTAATTCCGATTATGCTTCTTTTCAGCTCTTCGTCGTACTTTGGAGTTACTCTAATGTCTATATTCTGACCGTTTCTGTTAACTGTAAAAGTAATTTCATCGTTGTAATTAGATATTTTGGTCACAACATCCTGGAATGTCTCCGGCTGAATGCTGTCTCCATTTTTAAGAGTAACCTTTACTATTTCATCACCGGCAAGCATTCCGGCAGCCTGAGCCGGTGAATTCTCCGTAACCGTCGCAATTATCGGTTTCGGAGACTCAACTATGTATCCGTTGATCTGGAAAACCATAATGAATACCACACAGGCCAGTAACAGGTTCATAAACGGGCCGGCCAGGAAAATGATTATTCTCTTCCAGGTGTCTATTCCGTACAGTGTTCTTTCTTTCGGAACTGTAAGGAACTCTATTGGATTGCCGTTTTCATCAAACTTGGTCGGTGTATTCTCCTTCTCCACCATTCCGGTAAAGCCGCCTAATGGAACCGCACGCAGTGAATATACTGTTTCCTTGCCCTGTTTTTTCAGGATGGTCGGGCCAAATCCCAGAGCGAATTCCGTTACATAGCAGCCAAAAAGCTTGGCCGCCAGCATGTGACCCAGTTCATGTATGAAGATGATCACCGCCAGGATGATCAGAAAATATATAAGTGTCATAAACTACCTTCCACCAGATCAAGCACGTGTTTCTGTGCCCATCTGTCGCTTTCTATGATGTCATTGACGGTCGTATCTTCAATGTTTACAGCTTCTCTGACAGTTTCAAATATCAGTTTTTCTATATCCAGAAAACTGATTCTCTTCTGCAGAAACAGTCTTACCGCCCGTTCATTGGCACCGTTCATTACTGCCGGCATGATACCTCCGGCTCTGCCCATCTCATAGGCTAATCCTAACAGAGGATATCTTTCCAGAGACAGTTCTCTGAAATCAAGTGATCCTACTTTAATTAAGTCAAGGCTTTCTGAAGTGTTTCCCTTTCTGTCAGGATAATTCAGAGCAAACTGTATCGGCATGCGCATGTCAGACACACCCAACTGTGCTAATACCGCATGATCTTTGAATTCAACAAGTGAATGAACTATGCTCTGAGGATGCAGTATGGTTTTGATATGATCATAATCAATGTCAAACAGCCAGTGAGCCTCAATGACTTCAAAGCCCTTGTTCATCATGGTAGCTGAATCTATTGTGATCTTTTTTCCCATGCTCCAGTTAGGATGGCTTAAGGCCATCTCAAGAGTTACATCCTTTAACTGTTCCCTGCTCAGATCACGGAAACTTCCCCCGGAAGCGGTAATGATCAGATTCTCAACAGTGCTGTGATCATAACCTAACAGGCACTGCGTTATGGCAGAGTGTTCGGAATCAATCGGTATGATGCTGACGCCGTGTTCCCTGGCTTCCTTCATGACGATGGATCCGCAGGCAACAAGAGTTTCCTTATTGGCTAAGGCAACGTTTGTTTTGTGTCTTATGGCGTTAAGTGTCGGCAGTAAACCCACAAAGCCCTGTAAGGCATTGATAATCAGATCAGCCTTTATTGAAGTCAGCTCTATCAGCCCTTTATCACCATGAAAGAACTCACAGTCAGGATAATACTGTTTCAGATCATCTCTGACATCGGATGAACAGATGTATCTGACCTGACCTTTAAGAAAACAACACTCTGACAGCAGAGTATTACCGGGATCCTTTCCGACAGATACCCCGATGATCTCAAAACTGTCCGACTGCTGCTTGATTATGTCTATGGTCTGTAAACCGATGTTTCCGCTGGCTCCCAGTAAGATTACTTTTTTTCTCATAGCATTACCAGCATCAATACATATAACCATATGGTGTTAAAGGAAATGGAGTCAATGCGGTCACAGACACCACCATGACCAGGGAACAGAGTTCCGAAGTCCTTGATACCATAATGTCTCTTAATTGCGGAGAAAGCCAGGTCACCGATCTGCCCGATGAAGCTCATGGTTATGGAACCGATGATAACGAGATTCAAAGGAAGCTTCCCCGGCTTTACCAGGGCAAAATAGCCCAGTAAGAATGAAGCAATAACCCCGATGATAAAACCACCTACAGCGCCTTCTATCGTCTTATTAGGAGATATTCTTTCGTTAAGTTTGTGTTTGCCCATGAAACGGCCGACAAAGTAAGCACCGGCATCGGTGAAACAGGTTGCAAATGCCATGTAGAACGGCATGATGTTGCTGATCTGATAGAAACGGACAAAACCGCCGATCATCATGCCGATGATGTTATAGAACATAAACATCACACCGATGTCTTCAATTTGCACTTTTGGGCAGAAAATGAGTATTGTAAACAGTGAGATCAGAACGATACAGTCAACCAGGAAGAAATAGTTTACCCCGCCCAGATTACTGAATATTAAGGCCAGCGTAAAGACATATGAAAGGATCTTCAGCGGCTGCGGCCAGTTCTTTTCAGCTATGCATACCATTTCATAAGTGCCGATCAGACCGAAAACAACGGCTAAAGCCCAGAAGGCAATTCCGCCGAAATACAGTATAGGTGCCAATACGGCTATGATGATGATTGCGGTTATAAATCTCTGTTTCATTCCAAACCTCCGAACCTTCTGTGGCGTCCCGTGAAATCACTGATGATCTTCTCCAGGTCTTCAGGAGAAAACTCCGGCCAATATTTATCAATGAAATACATCTCAGCGTAGGACAGCTGCCACAGCAGGAAATTAGATATGCGGTAATCCAGAGAGGTTCTGATCAGCAGTTCCAGTTCCGGATAATCCGCAGTATAAAGATATTTACCGAATTCTTCTTCTGTTAACTGATGTTCCGTATTACCGTATTCAGAAACATATCTGTTAACAGCGTCAACAATTTCGCTTCTGCCGCCGTAATTAACCGCAAAAACCAGAGTCATGCTCTGATTTCCGGCAGTTTTCTCTATTGCCCTGTCCAGTATGCTGACGGTTTCTTCAGGTAACCCTTCCTTACGGCCGATCATCTGTACTCTGATGTCATTAGCCATCAATTCTTCAAGATACTTATCAAAGAAGATCTTAGGCAGATTCATCAGATACGATACTTCTTCAGCCGGCCTTTTCCAGTTTTCCGTGGAAAAAGCATAAAGGGTCAATACCTTTACGCCCATTTCACTGGCCTTGATGGCAATGTTACGGATGTTCTCGGCGCCTTTAAGATGGCCATAGCTGCGCGGTTTCCCCTGTTCTTTGGCCCAGCGGCCGTTACCATCCATGATGATGGCGATGTGCTGCGGTACGGAAGACATCTTAGAGCTTCATTAAGTCAGCACTCTTCTTCGCACAGACTTCTTCGATTTTCTTGATTGAGTTGTCGGTCATTTCCTGAACCTCTTCCAGCATGTCCTTCTGAGTATCTTCAGGAATGGTCTTGTCCTTCTTGATGGCATCATTGGCTTCGCGGCGGATGTTTCTGACAGCGATCTTGGCTTCTTCTGCCATTTCCTTGACCTTACCGGCATATTCTCTACGTCTTTCTTCTGTTAATGGCGGAACAACGATTCTGATCTGTGTTCCTTCATTCTGCGGAGTAAGACCGATATTGGCGGCAAATATAGCCTTTTCAATATCCTTGACAATTCTCATTTCATAAGGCTTGATCAGTAACTGCTTGCCTTCGATGACAGAGATGGAAGAGATCTGGTTGATAGGAGTTGACATACCGTAGTAATCTATCTCGATGTGAGCTACCAGATTCGGATTGGCGCCGGAGGTTCTAATGGAGTTCAGGGCCGTAGCATAACGGTCAATAACCTCCTGCATTTCAAGTTCAGTCATTTCAAGTTCTATCATACTATTCACCTCCTGTGATTAGCGTTCCGATATTTTCGCCCATGCAGGCTCTTGAGATATTGGCGATGTCGTTCATATTGAATACGACGGCATCGATATGGTTCTCCTGGCACATGCTGGCAGCTGTAAGGTCGATAACACCCAGCTGTTTGTCCAGGACTTCCTGATAGGTAATCTTTTCGTATTTGGTTGCCGTAGGATCCTTCCTTGGGTCAGCGGTATAGACACCGTCCACACCGTTTTTAGCCATCAGAATGACCTCAGCCTGAATCTCACAGGCTCTTAAGGCAGATCCTGAGTCTGTTGAGAAATATGGGTTACCGGTACCGCCGCCGAAAATGACGACTTCACCTGCTTCCAGATGCTGGATAGCCTTTCTGGCATCGGCGACATCGGCAGCTCTTGGAGCTTCAAAGGCTGTCTGCACATAGGCAGGAACCCCATTGACTTCCAGAGCGCCCTGTACAGCCAGGGCATTGATCAAAGTTGCCAGCATGCCCATCTTGTCAGCCTGTACTCTTGGCAGACCTAACTGGGAAGCAAACTTTCCTCTGATGATGTTGCCGCCGCCGACAACGATGCCGACCTGAACACCCATACCCAGAACTTCCTTCATTTCTTCTGCTAATGATTTCAGTAAGACCGGATTAAAGGCGTTGTCAGGAGCTGACAGAGCCTCTCCGCTAAGTTTCAACAATACTCTCTTATACATTTTCATCACCTAATCTTATTATTAATATCATTTTTTGACTTTTGTCAATAATTCTTAATCACAGTCAGCTTCCGTGATATAGACTTCGCGCGGTTTTGAACCGTTAACCGGTCCGATGGCACCCTGCTGTTCCAGAACATCAATGATGCGGGCAGCACGGTTATATCCGAACCCGAAACGGCGTTGGATGGCACTGGTTGAAGCCTTTTTGGTCTGGGCTACAAATCTTTTAACTTCTTCATAAGCCGGATCCTGTGAGAATCTTTCAACACCTTCATCATCACTGCCGCTTAAGCCCCCTACCACAAAGGCATCATCGTATTCAGGAGCACCCTGGCTCTTAACGAAATCGGTAATGGCCTTGATCTCACCGTCTGAGACGTATACACCCTGCAGACGCTGGGCTGCTGATTCTCCCATAGGAACATACAGCATGTCACCGTAACCGATCAGTCTTTCGGCACCGACCTGGTCCAGAATGATGCGGGAGTCAATCGCACTTGATACAGCAAAGGCAATACGGGAAGGAATGTTGGTCTTGATCGTACCGGTAATGACGTCGGTACTTGGACGCTGAGTGGCAACGATCAGATGGATACCGGCGGCACGGGCCAGCTGGGTGATCCTCTGGATGTAGCCTTCAACATCCTTACCGTGAGTCAGCATCAGGTCAGCTAACTCATCGATTATTACGACGATGTAGACCATGTGCTTGATGTTTTCATCGGTATTGGCTTTCCGGTTATACTCGGTTATGCCTCTTACCCCTACTCTGTGGAATTCCGTATAGCGGTTTTCCATGATCTCAACGATGCTCTTTAAAGCATTGGCTGCTTCGGAAGTATCGTTAATGACCGGTCCGATCAGATGCGGGATGTCTTCATATGGTGTAAATTCAACCTTCTTCGGGTCGATTAACAGCAGTTTAACTTCTTCAGGTGTCGCCCTCAGCAACAGTGTGGCAATGATGCTGTTTATGCATACGGACTTACCGGAACCGGTGGATCCGGCTATCAGCATGTGCGGCAGCTTATTGATCTCGGCATAGACGTTATCGCCCGATAAGTCCTTGCCCAGTGCCACAGTCAGAGGGTTCTTATTGTATTTCTCAGGAACTTTGTATAAAAGCTCACTCATCTTTACGTTGGTTCTGTCAGCGTTAGGTATTTCTATGCCGACTACGGACTGTCCCGGAACCGGAGCTTCGATACGGACATCTTTAACGGCCAGAGCCATCTTGATGTTTTCCTGCAATGAAGTTATCTTGGAAATCTTGATTCCCGGTTCAGGCTTGACGAAGAACTTGGTTACTGACGGGCCGATCTTGGCATCAGTCAGGGTACAAGGAACATCAAACTGGTCGAGGATCTCAATTAACAGTCTTCCCTTTTCCGAAGCATTTGTACGGTTGGCCGTGGATGACATGGAAGTTGACTTTTCCAGTAATGAAAGACGCGGCTTGACGTACTTCTTTCCGGTCCTTGAATAACCTACTGAAGTGGTCTTGGCTGAAGGTGTTTCAGTCTTCTTTGTGTCGGAGAGAATGACTTCTTCCTTGACCGGAACCACAGGGGTTTCCTCGGTTACATCCGGGAACTCGGTTGGCTTGCTTTCAGTGATTGTAAAGTCCTTATCAACGTTGATAGGCTTCTGCTTCTTTTCCTTCTTAGGCTTGGAAGCGATCTTTTTCCTGGTCTTTTCCGTAGCTTCGCTGATAGCCCGAGGTACACCCTTGAGCTTGCTGAAGTCAACTATCAGAACAATGCCAAGCAGGATCAGGGCAGAAGCTACTATTATGCTTCCCACCTTGGATACCAGCATGCTTATTCCGCCATACAGTAAGGCTCCCAGAACACCGCCCTTGGCCGGCAGTTCATCTGCAAAGATCTCTGCAGCATCTGCGAAGTAACGGTTGATTACTTCCTTGCCTGTTGCGCTGTCATTCAGCATGGCCAGAATAATCATCAGGCCAATATACATTAATACCAGACCTGTAACTTTCTTGAAGCCCAGCTTTGGTATGGATGCGGTAACAAATACTACCAATCCGAACAGGATGGCTATGATGTAGAGGATGTAATACAGATCGCCAAAGACGAAACGGGAAAGCTGATAGAAGAACTGTCCCAGAAATCCTGTGCTTTCATGCATCATGACGATCAGCGAAAAAACGACCGTAATGCCGGCATAGGCTTGAATCATCGTATCATTCTTTTTTTTCTTTCTGGCCATATTACCTCCTTCTATTTAAGGTTGATCTCCAGGATTGCCGGTAAGATCATTGGTCTTTTACCGGTCTCCCTCAATACATATCTTGCTACATTTTCACGCAGTTCGGCACGGGCTGCCATGTTTTCGTAAGTTCCGTCAGCGACTTTCTCATTGATCAGGTCAACAACCATGGTTCCGATGTTTCTGATGACATACTCGGAATCTTTGACATATATGACACCGCGGGACTGGATATCCGGCCCCCCTATTACCTTTTTGGTATTGTAGTCAATTGCCACACCGATGATGATGACACCGTCAGTTGACAGTGTTTCTCTGTCCTTGAGGACAAAAGACGTGATATTGCGATCCGTATCGTCACCGATGAGAGTTTCTCCAACCTCAATCATTTCAGAACATGATATCAGAGAACCGCCGTTTATCGTGGCTACCTGACCGTTATCCAAGATGATTACTCTGTCCGGAGTAAACCCTACCTGTAAAGCCAGATTGGCAGCCTGAATAAAGTTGCGGTATTCACCCATTACCGGAATGAAATACTTAGGCTTCAGCAGATAAAGCATCATCTTCATGTCTTCACTGCTCGGATGCAGTGACAGTACATCGCGTCCTGAAAGCTTATGGATCGTTACTCCGTCCTTATAGAGTTCGTTTTCCATGGCACTGGCTCTCTTTTCCGTACCTGATACCACCGGAGAAGCAATGATGATCGTATCGGAATCTTTCAGTTCGATGGTTTCATCTTCACCGGTCGCAATGCGGTTCATCAGGTTAAAGATATGTCCGCCGGTTTCCGTTACCAGAATGACAATATCCTCAATATCATTGCTGAACTTTTCACGAGGGACTTCCATGGAACGCGGTACTGAATAGTAACCCAGTTCATCCATATCTTTTAATCTTGTTTTCAGACGCTCATCATAGAAGAAGACTGAACGCTTGAATTCTCTGGCCAGATTGATTATCTCCTTGATGCGGAAATAGTTCTGGTTGTATATCGTGACAATGATCCTGCCCTTTGCATCTTCAAAGAAAGGCTTGACCATTTCGTATACTCTGTGTTTAGGAGCAGTAAAGAAATTGTTACCGGCATATGACGCCTCCATCAGTAAGGCCAGTACACCTTTTTTACCGATCTCGGCGATGGTGCTGATGTCACTGTCAAAAGCTCTGTCATGCATGTCAAAGTCAATGACGAACTGTTCGGCCACAACTATCTGACCGTTTTCGGTTTCAATGGCGATGCCGATAGCATCAGGAGTGGCATGTGTCAGAGCAAATGATGTTACATCAAATTCCCCTACCTTGAACTGTTCATTGCGGCCGACTACATGATAGTTCAGTCTGTCCCAGTCAACAGGCTTGAGTATGTGCTTCAGAACACGGCGGCACATTTCCGGTCCGTATACCGGAACATCTACCTTCAGTAACAGCTGTCCCAGACCGTTCATCATGTCATCATGGGCATGCGTCAGGATTACACCGACGATCCTGTCACTGTTTTCTTCCAGGTAATTGAAATCCGGTACGATATATTTGATACCGTACTGGTTGTCTTCCGGAAGCTTTAAACCGGCATTCACAATGATGATCCTGCCGTCAATGTCGATACAGTAAAGGTTCTTGCCGTCTTCATCCAGCCCGCCCAGGGCCACAATTCTGATACTGCTCATATTACTCCTATCTATACCTGTTCACCGTTAAGAGAGTTCTTACGGGCTTCAGTGATCCTTACATCTATTATATCACCAACCTCAGCTGCTTTCAGTTTAAAGTTGACCAGCTTCTGCTGCGGTGAATAGCCGGAATAGATCTCAGGATTATTCTTGCTAGGGCCGTCCACAAGCACCTTTACGGTCTTGCCGACCCACTTTTCGTTATTGGCTTTGGAATAGAAATCAAGTCTTTCATTGAGTCTGTAAAGCCTCTGCTTCTTGACTTCTTCACTTTCGTTGTCTTCCATCTTGGCAGCCGGTGTTCCCGGACGCGGTGAGAAGACAAAGGAATAGGCATTATCATACTTGCAGTATTCTACCATGGCCAAGGTATCCAGAAACTGCTCTTCGGTCTCACCAGGGAATCCGACAATGATGTCAGTGGATATTGCCACATCAGGAATCCTGTTTTTCAGAGAATCAAACAATTCACGATACTGCCGTGATGTATATCTTCTGCCCATTCTTCTTAACACTTCATCATTGCCTGACTGTAAAGGCAGATGAACATAAGGCATGATGTTATCGTAATCCGCAATGGCACTTACCATTTCCTCGGTAAAGTCCCACGGATGTGAAGTCGTAAATCTTATTCTTTCAATTCCGGTTTCGGCCACTTTCCTTAACAGATAACCAAAATCACCGTTGTTTTCCAGATCCTTGCCGTAGGCGTTGACATTCTGCCCTAACAGGGTAACTTCTTTATAACCCTGCTGTTTCCGCTGAACAACCTCTTTAATGACATCTTCAGCCAGTCTGCTGCGCTGCTGGCCTCTGGTATAAGGAACAATGCAGTACGTACAGAACTTGTCACAGCCGTCCATGATCATGACCGAAGCCTTATGCGGCAGTGATCTTACTGAAGGCATGTCTTCAAAGATGGAGCCCTGATATGAATAGACACTTACAGCTTTCTGGTTATTGACCAGAATCTTTTCAATCATCTGCGGTAATTCAAAAAGGTTATGTGTACCGAAGATCAGGTCAACGACCGGATAGCTCTTTAAGATCTTCTGTACAACCACTTCTTCCTGAGCCATGCATCCGCATACTCCAAGAACAAGTGAAGGTTTTAATCTCTTGTAGTTCTGAAGGAAGCCGATCTCGCCAAGTACTCTTTTTTCAGCATTTTCCCTGATGGCACAGGTGTTCAGAATGATGATGTCTGCTTCCTGCAGAAGTTCGGTATGGGTATACTGCATGGCTTCCAGAATACCGGAGATGACCTCGCCGTCTCTGACATTAGCCTGACAGCCATATGTTATCACATGATAAAAGAGATCTCTGCCCAGAGATTTCTGTACGTCATTCAGCTTTAATGCATCCCTTATGATCGGCGCCTGATATGATGCTCCTCTTTTGCGGGCCCGGATGAAATCAGGCAGTTTATAGTCGCTCATAGTCCAATCCTAAAAAAACCAAGCGGTTGAGCTTGGTTATTTCTGGCTTATAGCCTCCATTGGGCATGTTCCCATGCATGCACCGCAGTCAATGCAGATGTTTTCATCGCTTTCAGCTTTGCCGTCTTCTTCGCCAAGCTGTAATGCACCAACCGGACATACATCGACACAAGCACCACAACCTATGCACAGGTCCTTGTTTACTTCTACTGGCATTTTAACTTCACTCCTTCTTTCCTTTGTATTCATTATAGCATGAACATTCTGTTTTTCAATATTCGGTAATAATTGTATTCTTTCAATGCTTTCAGCTCTGCCGCTGTCCAGATCAATGTCAACAACCACACCGCAGACCATGCCCTTGTTCTGAGATACGACATATCTGGTACGTATGCCGGTACGGGCTGTTGCAACGACTTCGTCGCTGTCACGACCCAGTACGGAATCATAGGCACCGCACATGCCGACATCACAGATGAAGGCACATCCCTTATAAATCTGCTCATCGGCAGTCTGTACATGAGTGTGAGTTCCGACGATCATGGCACAGCTTTCATAGAAGCCATGCAGGAAAGTATACTTTTCTCCGGTTGTTTCCCGGTGGAAGTCAACGATTCTGATGTCACACGGATACTTTTCCATCATCTGCTCCATTGTTTCAAACGGCGTAGCGGTAGCATTATCCATGTAGACATTACCGTAGATGTTATAGATACCGATCTTCTTATCATGGTATCTGATGATTCTGGCACTGGATCCGACATTGCGCGGTTCCATGTTTTCCGGCCTGACCAGTCTGTCAGCGCGGTCAATGAAATCATAGATGTTTTCCTTGGCAAAGGCATGATTGCCAAGAGTAACACAGTCGGCACCCATGTCAACTAAACTGTTGTAGATCTTCTCGGTAATGCCCTTTCCGTGGGCACTGTTTTCACCGTTGACGATCAGCATGTCATAATGGTATTTCTCTCTCAAAAAAGGAAGATGCTCACTTAGAGCATTCCTTCCTGATTTTCCGACTATATCTCCAATGAACAGTACTCTCATACTACTTGGCAACTTCACTGGCTCTGGTTTCCCTGATGACGGTAACCTTGATCTGGCCAGGATAAGTCAGTTCATCTTCGATCTTGTTCTTGATTTCCTTGGCAATGCGGTAGCAGTTGATGTCATCTACCTTGTCAGGGAATACCATTACTCTTACTTCACGTCCGGCCTGGATGGCATAGCTCTTATCTACACCCTCAAAGCCATTGGCGATCTTTTCGAGTTCTTCCAGTCTGTTAACATAGTTTTCCAGAGATTCATATCTGGCACCAGGTCTGGCAGCACTTAAGGCATCAGCAGCGGCAACCAGATTGGCGATAACGCTCTTGGCTTCCACATCACCGTGATGGGATGCGATGGCGTTAACTACCACTTCATTTTCACCGTGCTTCTTGGCTGCCTTGACACCCAGTTCAACGTGTGAACCTTCCTGTTCGGTATCAATGGCCTTGCCGATATCGTGCAGTAAGCCTGCTCTCTTGGCAACGTTCTGATTCAGATGAAGTTCAGCAGCCATCATGCCGGCCAGTCTGGCAACTTCCTTGCTGTGTTCAAGGACGTTCTGACCGTAGCTGTAACGGTATCTTAAGCGGCCGATAAGACGGACAAGTTCTCGGTCCATACGGCCTAAGCCTAATTCAAATACGGCTTCCTCACCGGTCTTCTGAATGATCTCATTGAGTTCGGCAGTCTTCTTGGCAACAACTTCCTCAATACGGCCCGGCTGAATACGTCCGTCCTTGATCAGATGTTCCAGAGTCTGACGGGCGATTTCACGTCTGACCGGATCAAAACATGAAATGGTTATTGTTTCAGGAGTATCGTCAATGATAAGGTCGACACCGGTAGCCTGTTCAATGGCTCTGATGTTACGGCCTTCACGTCCGATGATACGGCCCTTCATTTCTTCTGAAGGCAGACCGACAACGGATACGGTTCTTTCGATTGTCTCTTCCTGTGCATATCTCTGAATAGCGAGTCCGATAATGTTTCTGGCAACATCGGAAGCTCTGGCATTGGCCTCTTCTTCCTTTTCCTTCATTATCGCAGCCATTTCATTGGCTGCCTGCTGTTCAACCTTGGCAAAAAGTTCCTTGCGGGCATCAGCAGCTGTCAGATTGGCAACTCTTTCGAGTTCTACGATCTGAACATCTATCTTCTTCTGCAAATCCTCTCTCATCTTATCTACTTCTGCAGTTTTGTTCTTGACGTTTTCCAAACGGTCATCCAGTGACTTTTCCTTGTTCTGCAGTTTCTCTTCACGGAAACTTAAGGCATCATCACGGCGCAACAGTTTGTTTTCAAGTTCGGTAACTTCCTGACGCTGTTTCTTAATCTCTTTTTCAGCCTGTAACTTTAATTCATAAGCAGCATTCTTACCATCTAAAACAGCCTGTCTCTTGACATTCTCTGCTTCGATGTTGGCTTCTTTTATAATTAAATCAGCTTTTTGTTGATTCTTGTTTAAACCCATCTTAGATATTATCTCCATAATGACAATACCTATGATTACGCCAACAGAAATATATAGGATGAGGTTAATTAAGTTTCTGTCCATAATAAAAACCCTCATACTTTCTATATACCGACAATATTTTAGCATAGTTTAACTGGTTAACCAATAAAAATCTTAAAAAAACAAAATAAAGCCCGGATAACCGGACTCTATGTTTCTATTCAACTGGTTCTGGTTTCTTGACAAGGATTTCCCTGATCTGCTTTTCCAGTTCTTCCGCGATCTCCGGATGTTCCTGTAAGAAGATCCTGGCATTTTCCTTTCCCTGCCCGATCTTCTCTCCCTTGTAGGAGAACCAGGTTCCGCTTTTTTCCAGCAGATCGTATTCAACACCCAGATCGATGATCTCAGCTAATCTTGAAATGCCTTCACCGTATCTGATCTCGATCTGAGCTGTCTTAAACGGTGGAGCAACCTTGTTCTTGGAAACCTTGACATTGGTCTTGTTGCCGATGATCTCGGTTCCGGCCTTGATGGCTTCGCCCTTTCTGATCTCAATTCTTACTGAGGCATAGAATCTTAATGAACGGCCGCCGGTTGTGGTTTCCGGGTTGCCGAACATGATGCCGATTTTTTCTCTTAACTGGTTGATGAAGATAACGGTGCACTTGTTCTTGTTCATGTCACGGGCCAGATTTCTTAAGGCCTTTGACATCAGACGGGCCTGTAGGCCGATGGAGTTATCGCTCATGGTGCCGTCCAGTTCTGCCTGAGGAACCAGTGCTGCTACGGAGTCAACGATGATGAGATCGATCGCTCCGCTTCTTACCAGCATGGAAGTGATTTCCAGTGCCTGTTCACCGCTGTCCGGCTGAGACAGTAATAAGTCATCAATATTAACACCTAAATTCTTGGCATAGACAGGATCGATGGCGTTTTCAACGTCGATGAAGGCTGCCTTGCCGCCGGTCTTCTGAACTTCAGCAATTGCATGTAAAGCCAGTGTGGTCTTACCACTTGACTCAGGGCCGTAGATTTCGATGATTCTGCCGCGCGGATAACCGCCGATGCCTAATGCCTTATCGACCAGCAATGATCCTGATGAAATCGCATCAACATCTACGTTGACCGTTTCATTACCCCACATGATGGCGTCTTCACCAAGTGTTTTCTTTATCTCCTTGACTGTTTCTTCAAGTGTCTTATTCGTTTTCTTATCAGCCATTGTATTCCCTCCGTCTACCAGCTATATAGTTCCGTTAAGCAGTAATTCCTTAAGTCTGTTAACAGTTTTTTGTACAATTTCTTCTCTTACTTCATTTCTTGGCCGTTTTATCAGATCATGGAAGCCATATGTCTTATCGTTTACAGCTATGCATGTATACACGCTTCCGGCCGGCTTTCCTTCCATGACATCCGGTCCGGCATTACCGGTGAATGATACCGCAATGTTACAGTCAAACAGCTTCTTAACATTAACAGCCATCTCATATGCTGTTTCAGCACTGACAACACCGTATTCTTCTACTGTCCGGTGTGATACATGAACTACATCTTCCTTAATCTGTGTCCAGTATGTTACCACTCCGCCTTTCAATACAGCAGATACGCCTGGTATCCTGGTCATTTCGGCACAGAACAGTCCGCCGGTCAGGCTTTCACAGCTGGCAATGGTAAGCTGTTTTTCCTTTAACAGTTCAACAAGCTGCTGCATTACTTGCTTTCCCAGATATACTGCTTGGCCCGGTTGTAATAGTCAATTCCGCCTAATACGGAAATGATCATTGAGAACCACAGCAGAGTTGATGCTACCGGAATACCCATCAGTTCAAACGGATAGTTGTTCAGAAGTGTAAAGATGATGCAGAACATCTGAGATGCCGTCTTTATCTTGCCAAGGATACCGGCAGCCATGACACTGCCCTTTCCGGCAGCCATCATTCGGCAGCCGTCAACGATGGTATCTCTCCAGACCATTACGACAACCGGTATTACAGGAATTACCTGTGAAGCAGCAAGCAGAATGAATAAGGTAGTTGTCAGACACTTGTCAGCGATTGGATCGATGAACTTGCCGAATGTGGTAACCTGGTTGTTCTTACGGGCCAGATAACCATCAAGGAAGTCAGAGAATGAACCGATTGCGAACAAAATGCAGACAATGATGTTCTTCAGGCTTACTGATACATGTGAAAAGTGATATACCGGTAAATCGATTCCAAACTGGGCAAACGGGAAGATCCAGATTGCGACGATCAGCGGAATCAGTACTAATCTGAAAATTGATATCTTATTTGGTAATGTCATAAATACTCACCTCAAGAAATAGTATATCACAGATTGGTTTTATATTAACCTTTAACATTTTAACACGCACTAGATTTAATTTCAAGTAGTACATCTTTTGCAGTATAAAAACAAAAAAGCCTGTATGACACAGGCTGTTTTATATATTTGTATTAAACTTTTACCAGAATACAAAATACATTCCCTTGGTTGAAAAACCGTTTTCAAAGACATAATAGTCCTTGTTGTTGCGCAGACCATCAGCTATCCATTTTCCGCCGCCGGAATTCTGTAAACAGTACCAGATATAGTCTCCGCCCTTATCAAAATCCGAATAGTCCAGATAGCTTACCGTTGCTTTTTCATTAGTATCAAGAGATCCAACTATCTTAGCTGAAGTTGAAGCACTCTGTCTAACGTTCATCGTTGAAGTGTTAACGCATTTCAGAACCACGTCAACTCTGGCGCTATCTTCAAGAACATATGATGCTGATCTGTCAGGGTTCAGTGTGGTTGTAAACTTCATGACTTTAAAGTCTGCTTGTTTTGAACCTCTTGACTTAAGATAGATGAAATAATATTCATAAACATAAGTTGAAATCTTCTTGCTTCTGAGGATAGTCGGCGCATATCCGACTATATCATTTCTGCTGAGTCTGTTCTCGATTTTTTCGATAAAAATATCATACATTGCACTGTCGAGTTCAGTTTTTGATAAATATGATTCAGAGCTTGAAGGTGTATTCTGTGAACTAGGAGTGTTAGATGAGCTAGGTGTATTAGAGTTCTTTCCAGGCAACAGATTTTTACCAAAGACTACAATGAAGAATAAAAGCCGGGCCAGTCCGAAAACAATACCTGCAACCATGATCGTTGGCAAGCCTGATTCTCTTTTCTGTACCGGAGGTTTTACATATGGAGTATCCTTAACCTTATAACCGCAATCCGGACAGAATGTATCATGCCTGGTTAAAGGGCTGCCACAGTTCGGGCAGAATCCTCCGTCAGGGGTTTCCCTGACACTTTCCTGCTTTTTTTCCTCTTTCTTGATCTTAGCTCCGCAATTTGGGCAGAATTCATCTGTATCGGTAATTGGCGTACCGCAACTATGGCATTTCCTTATTTCATCACTCATATACCCTTCTCCTATTATGATTTCCCAAAAAAATACTATTTTCATTATACACAATCAAATATATGTTAAACAAAAAAAAGTGCTTTTCAGCACTTAAGTTGATCGACATGTAAGCCATGTTCTGTCCTGTTACCAGGGGCAACCATTTATCTACGGCTTTCACCGTCCCTAGCCTCTTGAATTCGAAGCATCGGGTTCCCCTACCAAATTTGGGTTTCTCACTTGTGGGGTTTACCTCGTTCCACCTTACCAGTTTCCTGATAAGCTACGTCACTGTGGCACCTTAGGGCATCTCGTCCATAGTTTCCCTTAGGAGTTGATACCGCCGTCTACGCCTGAACTTATTTATTCATTCAGCACAAACACTACTGCCGTCTCAGACAGTGTGAGCATGGACTTTCCTCTACAGAGATATCTGCAGCGATTGCCCTGTCGATCGTCTTTTGATTGTTGGCTTTACCTGAGGTATGATTTTACCTCCGGCTATTATAATATATGGAATTACAGTAAAAGTTACAAGTATTTTTATATTTTTATATATAAAAAAAGAGCACTTGCGTGCTCAGTTTTCTTACATACCTTCAACGTTGTGGAAGACATGCTGGACATCATCACATTCATCCAGCAGAGATAATAATCTCTGGAATAACACCTTGTCTTCACCGTCCAGTGTTACATAGTCGTTTGGCAGCATCTGGATTTCCAGAACGTCAAACTGTGTCTCACCCTTTTCGGCTTCAATGGCTTCCTTGGCAGCGTACAGATCAGTCGGATTGACATATACCGTAACGTTTTCCTCATCTGATTCAATGTCCTTGACATCGATCTCAGCCATTAACAGAATATCCAGTACTTCTTCCTCACTTCCGGCAAATGACAGGATACCACAGTTATCATAGTTAAATGATACGCTGCCTGATGACCCCAGGTTGCAGTGTGATTTGTTGAAGCAGCTTCTGATCTCAGCGAGTGAACGGTTTGAGTTGTCAGACAGAGTGTCGATGATGATGGTTGATCCGCTTGGACCGAATCCCTCATATCTGTTGTCGATGTAAGCTTCTGCAGAGCCTCCCTTGGCTTTTTCAATGTTTCTCTTGATTACATCAGCCGGAACCTGCGCAGCCTTGGCCTTTTCAATAACTCTTTTTAAAGTCACATTCATGGAAGGATCAGGAACACCACCTTTGGCAGCCATGTAGATTTCCTTGCCATAACGTGAATATACTTTTGTTTTTGCTGCGGCAGTTTTGGCCATTGATGCAGCACGCACTTCATGTGCACGTCCCATAGTTATCTCCTCCTTTTAAATTGACCGTAAATATTTTACACGAAAACGCTTTCAATTACAATATGCTAACTGTCGCGCAGTACAGCGTGCAGATTGTTCTTCAATGCAGCGATGATTCCCTGATGTACATCACGGATATCATCCTCTGATAATGTCCTGTCATCAGACTGATATGTTACCTTTACAGCGACAGACTTGCTGCCTTCAGCAATACTGCCTCCACGGTAGATATCGAAGATCTGAACATCTCTTAACAGTGATGATCCGGTCTTCTTGATCGTCTTGACGATCTGTTCACCGGTTACTTCCTCATCTACTACCATTGCCAAATCATAGCTGACTGCCGGATATCTAGGAACAGGTGTGAACTTGATCTTGACGTTTCTGATGCCGTAGATAGCTGTCATGTTCAGTTCAGCAAGAACGCATTCATCAAGGTCGTATTTCTTGGCACAGGCCGGGTGAATGACACCGATCTTGCCGACAAGAGTTCTGTCGAGATAGACAGAAGCACTCTTATTCGGGTGTAATACCGCCTTAGAGTTACTCTCAATCTGGAAAGAAAGGCGTTTTTCCGGATATCCAAGCTTATCCATGATGGCAATCACAATACCCTTTATTGTATAGAAGTCATTTTCCTGGATGAGCTTCTGCCATCTGGATATGGTTTTCTTATTGCTTAAGGCAATGCAGAGATGCTGCTGTTCTTCATTGTCGTTGTTATACACATTGGCTATTTCAAACAGACCGTATTCGTCATTGCTACGGGCTACGTTGTAGCCGGCAGTTTCCAGCATGCTTGGCAGTAATGATGTACGGAAGTATCTTCTTTCATCACTTAACCGGTTAGAGACTTCTACCGCTTCCCCGGCACTCAGGATGCCTTCATCGATCTTGGACTTTGATACCAGTGAGTATGATACGATCTCATTCATGCCCATGCCCATCAGTAACTGCTGCAGAACTCTCTTGTTTTTCAGTCTGTCAGAGAGACCGCCCTGAATTGTCGGGATAAGAGGTAATGTCGAGCCGATGTTCTCATAGCCCAACATTCTTACTACTTCTTCAGAGAGGTCCTGCCATACCTTAATGTCACGGCGGTATGAAGGAATCGTTACTCTGATGATGTCATCTGATACTTTTTCTGGATGGAAATCCAGTCTTTCAAATACTGATTCGACCTGTTCAGCTGTGAACTTTGTTGCCAGCAAGCCATTGATCTTATTAACAGGAGCATCAATGACGATCGGTTCAAATGACGGATCACCGCATAATACGGTTTCCTCAATTCCGGATGCTTCAGCCAGTTCAAGTAACAGCTGCACTGATCTTTCAACAGCCTTATGACCGCCTAACGGATCAATGCCCTTGCTGAAATGCTGGCTGGCTTCGGTATCCAGTCCCAGCCTTCTGGCGGTATTTCTGATCTGAACATTACTGAATGTGGCAGCCTCAATGATGATACCCTTGGTCTCATCATCGATCTTACTGTCATCACCGCCCATGATACCGGCAATACCGATGGCCTTGCCGCCTGTAGTGATCATGATGTCTTCCGGCTTGATCTGATAATCAATGCCGTCAAGAGCCGTATATGTTTCTTCCAGACCTGTCTTTACAGTGATCTCTCTTAAAGGAATCTTGGCCAGGTCATAGAAGTGCAATGGCTGACCGGTTTCCAGCATGACGAAGTTGGAAATATCAACGACATTGTTGATGGCCTTGACTCCGGCACTGTGCAGCAGATCCTGCAACCACTTAGGTGAAGGCTTGATAACCACATGATTGATGATCTTGCCTTCAAATAACGGACACTTTTCAGTCTCACTGCTCAGTTTGAAGGTTGCCGGAACAGTTTCTGTTTCATAACTGTAATCAGGCAATGCGACTTTCTTATTAAGCAAAGCCCCTACTTCCTTGGCTAATGCCCATATTGAAAGGCAGTCAGCTCTGTTAGGAGTCAGTGATACGTCAAAGATGATGTCATCAAGATTTAAATACTTTAATACTTCCCTGTTACCTACCTCAGCATCCTCAGGCAGTTCTTCAATGCCTGAAAGCTGTTTTTCGGTTAACTGCTTCTTATCGACACCCAATTCAAATAAAGCGCAGATCATGCCGTCGGATTTCTGTCCTCTGATGACACCGGATTTGATCTCACCACCTGGTAGGATGCATCCAGGTAAGGCTACGATTACCTTCTGTCCGGCAGCTACATTAGGTGCGCCGCAGACGATCTGTCTTACTGTATCACCTGTATCAACCTGACAGACATGAAGATGGTCACTGTCTGGATGTGGTACGCATTCCAGAACCTTGCCTATTACCAGATCACTGCCGCTGGCAACTTTCTCCATGCCTTCAACTTCCAGACCGCCTCTGGTCATGATCTCAGCTATCTGCTCAGGAGTGATGTCAGACAGATCCATGTATTGTTTTAACCAGTTATATGTAACTCTCATAACGCACCTCCTAATCAAAACGCTTGTAGTTCTTTAAGAACTTCAGGTTGTTGAGATAAAGATTTCTGATGTCATCGATTCCGTACTTCAGCATGGCAGTTCTTTCAATGCCGATACCGAAAGCGAAACCGGAATACTTTTCGGAATCTATGCCAGCCATTTCCAGGACATGAGGGTGTACCATTCCGGAACCGAGAATCTCGATCCAGCCGGTTCCCTTGCAGGTCGGACAGCCCTTACCGCCGCATACATGGCAGGAAACATCGATTTCCTGTGAAGGTTCAGTGAACGGGAAGTAAGACTGTCTTAATCTGATCTCTCTCTGCGGTCCGAACATGCTTCTGGCAAACAGTTCCAGAGTGCCCTTGAGGTCAGCCAGAGTAATGCCTTCCCCTACTACCAGTCCTTCCATCTGAACGAACTGATGTGAATGGGTGGCATCGTCATCGTCTCTTCTGTAAACCTTACCTGGGCAGACAACCTTAATCGGAAGATGTGAACCCTGGGCTTCCAGAACACGCATCTGAATGGCTGTTGTCTGGGTTCTTAACAGTCTTTCCACATCAACGTAGAAAGTATCCTGCATGTCTCTGGCCGGATGGTCAGCAGGTATATTGGCCTTTTCAAAGTTATAGACATCAAATTCAACTTCCGGTCCTTCGACAACGGCATATCCCATGGACACGAAAATGTCTTCGATCTCCTGCTGAACCAGGGTCAGCGGATGAAGCGTGCCATAGGTAAAGTCGTTGGCCGGCAGTGTAATATCAATTCTGTCCTTGGCCAGCTTTTCATTAAGTTCGTTTTCCTTAAGCTC
The DNA here is from genome assembly GCA_017405785.1 of Erysipelotrichaceae bacterium. GTDB lineage: Bacteria > Bacillota_I > Bacilli_A > Erysipelotrichales > Erysipelotrichaceae > RUG521. The sequence continues at coordinate 37,510 of JAFQZR010000002.1, read as the reverse complement.
AGCCATCTTTGCGGCAATGTGCTCTTCAACAGTCTTCTTGAGATTGTTGACAGCCATGCCGAATTCCTTTCTTTCCTCCGGTGCCAGAGATTTCATCTCCTGCATCAGAGCATTGACGGAACCCTTTTTGCCAAGCATTTCAACACGTAACTGTTCAAGCTGCCCGACACTTGGAGCTGACGTGATCTTCTCTGTCAGTTCCTCTCTGAGTAAATCCCAATTGCGGCTCATATCTTTCTCCTTTTCAAAAAATAAAGACGTCCACATAAGGACGTCTGTAAACGCGGTACCACCTTAATTAATGCATTATCAAATGCACACTCGTTAGGCTATAACGCAGCCATGCGGGGATGATTGGTCCCACTCCCAGGTGAACTCGTATATGATAATGAGAAGCCTTCCACCAACCGCTTCCTCTCTGACATCAGAGCATATACCATGTTCCTGTTCAACGTGCTGTTAACATTATAAAACGAATACTGTAAAAAAACAAACTACATTTTCAAATCTGAATCATTCAAAAGAAAACCACTTCTTAAAGTGGTTCTTTATGTGTATAACAGTTTTACAATGCTTGATAAACTACTGTTGTTATTTTCTTCTTGAATGACAGCTCGGGCATTCCCATTGCATATGATTAGAGCAGTAGTAATTTGTTGACTGTCCGCAATACCGGCACTTTCTGCTGCCTCCACCGCTTGATGATGAACCTGAACCGCCAAAGAACAGCCAGATAAACAGGCCAAGAATAACTAAAACAACCAATAACTGCTTATCCTGATCCAGACTGCTGAACCAACCTTTTTTCATTATAAATCCTCCCTATATCGATATTCTCTTTTTGAACACCTTTTTCACCATTATTGTATCATGAAGGATACTGATTTTTCACTTTAAATTATCTTGGACAGTTTTTAAATCTTTCCAGTTGACAAGCTTTTTTTCTCAGGTTTATACTGTTAAAGTAGTTTTTATGTGTACGGCCGTACGCTAGAAATATCTAGATGATCCACAAACAGAAAGCAAAGTGGAGATGGTTTTAAAACCCCATTGGAATGACATCAGCGACGATGTTGTTTTTTTATTATTTCGGAGGTGTACACATGTCAAAATTCATATTCATCACAGGCGGTGTTGTATCCGGTTTAGGTAAAGGCATCACTGCCGCTTCCTTAGGCCGACTGCTTAAATCCAGAGGCCTTAAAGTCGCTTCACAGAAACTCGATCCTTACATAAATGTTGACCCTGGCACCATGTCCCCTTATCAGCATGGTGAAGTATATGTTACCGAAGACGGTGCAGAAACAGACCTGGACTTAGGCCACTATGAACGTTTCATCAACGAAAACCTGAATAAGTTTTCCAATCTTACAACCGGTAAGGTTTTCTGGAATGTTCTGCAGAAAGAAAGAAAAGGCGAATTTCTGGGCAAGACCGTTCAGATAATCCCTCACATAACCAATGAGATAAAAGAATTCATATATAATGCATCTACTAAAGGCAATCCTGATGTTTTGATCTGCGAAATCGGCGGTACCGTCGGTGACATCGAATCACAGCCGTATCTGGAAGCCATAAGACAAATAGGATTGGAGCACAATAAAGAAGATGTCCTTTACATCCATGTAACTCTTGTTCCATATCTGGAAGGATCCAAAGAACACAAATCAAAACCTACTCAGCATTCCGTCAAGGAGCTTCAGGGTATCGGTATCAAACCGGATATTATCGTTTTACGCTGCGTCAAACATCTGGAAAAGGACTTCTTTGAGAAGATCGCCCTTTTCTGCAATATCAAGAGAGACTGTGTCATTGAGAACAGAACCATAAAGAATCTATATGAAGTACCTCTGATGCTGGAGAAGCAGCACATGGCTGACATTGTCTGCCGTGAAATGAACATCAAGGCCAATCCTCCGAAACTGGAACGCTGGAAAGCCATGGTAGAACGTTCAAAGCATCTTAACAGAAACGTAACCATCGGACTGGTCGGCAAGTATGTCAAGCTGCATGATGCCTATCTTTCAGTAGCGGAAGCTCTGCATCACGGCGGTATTGCCAACAGTGCCAAGGTAAAGATCAAGTGGATCGACAGTGAATTCCTTACTCCGGAAAACATTGAATCAAAACTGGCAGACTGTGACGGCATCATCGTACCTGGCGGTTTCGGTAAAAGAGGCATTGAAGGCATGATCCTGACATCAGGATACTGCCGTCAGCGTAACATTCCTTATTTGGGAATATGTCTGGGCATGCAGGTGGCGGTAATTGATTTTGCCCGCAATGTCTGCGGACTCAAAGATGCCAATTCACGTGAATTTAATGAGAATTCACATGATAAAGTGATAGATTTCCTGCCGGATCAGCATAGCGGCATTAACATGGGAGGAACTCTAAGGTTAGGAAGTTACCCGTGTGAATTAAAGGAAAACACAAAAATAATAGAATTATACGGTAAATCTCATATCGATGAACGTCACAGACATCGTTATGAATTCAATAATGACTACAGAGAGATAATGTCCGAAAACGGACTGGTTCTTTCCGGTACCTCACCTGATGAATACATCATTGAGACTGTAGAGTTAAAGGATCATCCGTATTTCGTAGGCGTGCAGTTCCATCCGGAATTCAAGTCCAGACCTAACAAGCCACATCCTTTATTCAACGGACTTGTCAAGGCATCTGCAGAATACATGGAGGCCCGTAAGTCATGAGTACCCTTTCAATAGTCGGCATTAACTGGGGCGATGAAGGCAAAGGACGAATGGTTGACCTGCTGGCTCAGGATTATGACATAGTAGTCAGATATCAGGGCGGTGGCAATGCCGGCCATACCGTCATAAACCAGTACGGTAAATTCGCGCTTCATCTGCTTCCCTCAGGCATATTTCACAAGAATATTGTCAATATCTTAGGTAATGGTGTCGCACTTGACCCTGAAAACCTGCTTAAGGAAATTGAAGCTGTCAAAGCCCAGGATGTCAGGGTTACTCCTTATAATCTGAAGATCTCTGAAAGATGTTCCCTTCTGCTTCCGTGGCACCGAGATATGGACGGCTATGAAGAAGAACGTCTGGGAGCCCATAAGTACGGTTCAACCAGACAGGGTATCGCCCCCTTCTATTCCGATAAGTACCGGAAGAAAACCGTCATGGCGGGTGAACTGTTTTACCCGGATCATCTAAGAGAACATCTTGATGAACTTCTGGAATGGAAAAACGTGACCCTTGAGAAAGTCTATGACAAAAACGGATATACAGTTGAACAGCTGAATCAATGGATAGAAACATACTGTGATCCTCTTAAGCCGTTTATTACTGATACGACTGATTTTCTGATCAAAGCCCAAAAAGATGGTAAAAACATTCTGTTTGAGTCACAACTGGGAACACTGAGAGATCTTGATTACGGTATCTATCCTTACACTACTTCATCCAATACTCTTGCGCGGTACGGTCCGATTGGTTCAGGATTACCGTCAATGAAAACTGACAGGATCATCGGTGTCGTCAAGGCGTATTCAACATGCGTCGGTGAAGGCCCTTTTGTCGGAGAGATGTCCGGTGAAGACGCTGACAGACTCAGAGAAGCCGGCAGCGAATACGGTGCCAAGACCGGACGAGCCAGAAGAGTTGCTCCTTTGGATCTGGTAGCCACGAAATACGGCGTTCAGATTCAGGGTGCCAGTGAAATAGCCCTGACCAAACTCGACATACTGAGTTACATGGAAAAGATACCGGTAATTACCGGTTACAGGATAGACGGACAGATAACTGACAGGTTCCCTTTCACGGTACTGCTGGAAAAAGCTGAACCGGTTATCAGTTATGTTAAAGGCTTCCATTGTGACATTTCTCAGATAAGAGAATATGATCACTTACCGCAAGCCGCCAGAGATTATATAAATCTCATAGAGGAAACTCTTGAGGTTCCGGTCACCTACATTTCTGTAGGTCCGGCCCGTGAAAGCATTATCAGAAAGCAGGCATGAATATGAGTGAACACGATATCTACAGAACTCCATTAGTATCACGATATTCATCGGATAAGATGAAATACCTGTTTTCCGATGATAACCGCTATCAGCTGTGGCGTAAGTTATGGATTGCTTTGGCTGATGTGGAAATGAAAATGGGATTACCGATAACCCAACAACAAGTTGAGCAACTGAAACGGCATATTACAGATATTGATTATGATGTGGTTGCCAAACGTGAAAAGGAAGTCAGACATGATGTGATGGCTCACATCTATGCCTATGGCAAGGTGGCACCTGATGCTGCCGGAATCATCCATTTAGGCGCAACCAGCTGCTATGTTACTGACAACGCTGATCTGATCATCTACAGAGATGCATTGAGCATTATCAGAACAAGACTTCAAAGTGTAATTAAAGATCTATCAAAGTTTGCGGACAGATATAAGGATCTCCCTGCCCTGGGATATACCCATTATCAGCCGGCACAGTTAACCACCATCGGCAAGCGTGCCTGTTTATGGCTGCAGGATCTGTGCACTGATCTGAAACAGCTTGATAATGTTCTTAATGAAATGAGCTTCTTAGGATGCAGAGGTACCACAGGTACGGAAGCCAGCTTCATGGATCTGTTTGAAAATGATGAAGACAAGATCGATAAAATGAACAGCATGCTGGCTCAGCAATTCGGTTTCAGGAAATGTTACAGTATTGCTTCCCAGACTTATCCGCGTAAAACGGACGTACTGATCGGCAATACCCTTTCACTTATTGCCCAGAGCTGCTACCGCATGGCTCAGGATATTCGTTTGTTGCAGCATGACAGAGAGATCGATGAACCGTTTGAAGATACTCAGATCGGATCTTCAGCCATGGCTTACAAACGCAATCCGATGCGTTGTGAGAGGATCTGTTCCATTAGCCGATATCTGATCGCTGAAGCTGCTAATCCGGCTCTGACAGCCTCGCGGCAGTGGCTGGAAAGAACTCTGGATGATTCAGCCAACAGACGCATGTCCATGCCTGAATTATTCCTCAGTGCCGACAGTATTCTGATACTGGCTGACAATGTGGTTTCCGGCCTTAAAGTAAATGAAAAGATCATAGCTGCCAGAGTACGGGAATATCTGCCGTTTATGACAACGGAAAACCTGATGATGGAAGCCGTAAAGAAAGGCGCTGACCGTCAGCAGGTTCATGAGATCATCAGACAGTGCTCCATGCAGGCAGTCAAGCAGATGAAAGAAGGCAGACCATGTGACTTACTGGAAAGATTGGCACGGCATCCGGAATTTACATTGGACAGTGCGGAAATGGAAGCACTGATGCAGCCTGAAAGGTATACCGGCCGCTGTGGCAGCCAGGTTACTGCCTATCTTAAAGAAATTGAATCACTTATGGAAGACATTGCTTCTTCTGAAGAAAATATTGAATTGTGAGGTGAATGCTATGGATAAAATTCTGGTACTTGACTTCGGCGGTCAGTATAATCAGCTGATAGCCAGAAGAGTCAGAGAACTGAATGTTTATGCAGAAATCAAAGCTTACCGTAATATCAAGGTTCAGCAGATAAAGGACAACGGCTATAAAGGCATCATCCTCACCGGAGGGCCTAACAGCGTCTATGCTGAAGATTCCCCTCATTTTGATCCGGCTATCTTCAATATCGGGATTCCGGTATTAGGAATATGCTATGGAGCTCAGCTGATCTCCTACCTATGTCATGGTACAGTTAGAAGTGCTGAAGATTCCAGTGAATACGGACGTACAGAAATACATTTTGAATCAAATCCCCTTTTCACTGATGTCCCTGCTGACAGTATCTGCTGGATGAGCCATACTGATTTCATCAGCAGACTTCCTGAAGGCTTTGAAAACATCGCTCACACTGACAAGTGCCCGTGTGCTGCCATGTATGACAGTAAACGCAGTATCTATGCCGTGCAGTTTCATCCTGAGGTAACTCATACTCAATATGGCAGAAAGATACTGGAAAACTTTGTAATTAACATCTGTCATTGTGAACAATCATGGCGAATGGAAGATTTCATTGAAAACAGTGTTAACAGATACAGAGAAGAGCTAAAAAACAAGAGAGTACTGCTGGCACTGTCCGGAGGCGTTGACTCATCGGTAGTAGCCGTACTGCTTAACAAGGCCATCGGTGATAATCTCACCTGCGTATTTGTGGATCACGGCTTATTGCGCAAGAATGAAGCTGACATGGTTGAGGAAGTCTTCAATACGCAGTTTCACCTCAACATGTTAAGAGTCAATGCCCAAAAGCGTTTCCTGGAGCGTTTATCAGGTGTGACTGAACCTGAAAGAAAACGCAAGATAATCGGTGAAGAGTTCATCAGAGTATTTGAGGAAACTGCCGGTTCATTGGGTAAGATCGATATTCTGGCTCAGGGTACGATCTATCCTGACGTTGTGGAGAGCGGTAAGGAAGAATCCGCAACCATAAAAAGTCATCACAACGTCGGCGGCTTGCCTGATAACATCAGATTTGAAAGAATAATTGAACCTTTACGTGACCTGTTCAAGGACGAGGTCAGAGAAGTCGGCAGACAGCTGGGCTTACCGGAAGATCTGGTATTCCGACAGCCGTTCCCGGGACCGGGGCTGGCAATAAGAATAATCGGTGAAGTCACTGAAGAAAAGCTGAATACCTTAAGAGAGGCTGATGCCATCTTCAGAGAAGAGATCACCGCATATGATCACAGGGAAGATACCAGTCAGTACTTTGCGGTACTAACTGATCTGCGTTCCGTCGGAGTAATGGGCGATGCCAGAACATACGGATATACCGTAGCTTTGAGATGTGTGAGTACGGATGACTTCATGACAGCAGAATGGACCAGACTGCCATACGATCTGCTGGAAAGAGCCAGCAACCGTATCATCAATGAAGTAGCCGGCATATCACGCGTTGTCTATGACATTACCTCCAAGCCTCCCGGAACAGTTGAATGGGAATAAGTCAATATAAGGAGAACGACTATGACAAACAGAATTATAGAATTATTCGGCAGCAAGGTATTCAATGATGCCGTGATGAGAGAAAGATTAACAGAAGAAACCTATAACAAGCTTCACCGGACAATAAAGAACGGTACACAACTTAATCCGGAGATTGCCCAGGAAGTAGCCAATGCCATGAAGGAATGGGCCGTGGAAAACGGTGCAACTCACTTTACTCACTGGTTCCATCCATTAAGTGGTGCTACCGCTGAAAAACATGAAAGCTTCATATCCACTGCCGGCGGTGGCAGCGTCATCCTGGAGTTTTCACCAAGCAATTTGGTCAAGGGTGAAGCTGATGCCTCATCATTCCCTTCCGGCGGCTTGAGAGACACCTTTGAAGCAAGAGGCTATACCGCCTGGGACCCGACATCATATGCCTTCATCAAGGACGGCATCTTATGTATTCCTACCGTCTTCATTTCCTACAGCGGTGAAGCGCTGGACCATAAGACACCATTACTTAGATCAATGGAAGCCCTGAACACTCAGGCCAAGAGAATCCTTCATTTCTTCGGCAATGACGATGTCGACCATGTCAAGGCCACAGCCGGTGCCGAACAGGAGTACTTCCTGGTAGACAAGAAATTATACGATAAAAGAGAAGATTTGATCTTAACAGGACGTACACTGATCGGTGCTCCTGCTCCTAAGGGACAGGAAATGAACGACCACTACTATGGACAGATCAAGGTCAGAGTACTGGAATTCATGCATGATCTGAATGAAGAACTCTGGAAGCTTGGCATTCAGGCCAAGACCGAACATAATGAAGTTGCCCCTTCTCAGCATGAACTGGCCAACATCTTCATGACTATCAACGTTTCCGTTGACCAGAACAACCTGACCATGGAGATCATGAAAAAGGTTGCCAAGAAACATCAATTAGAATGCTTACTGCATGAGAAGCCGTTTGCCAGAATCAACGGTTCCGGCAAGCATAACAACTGGTCATTAAAAACTGATACCGGCGTTAACCTTCTGGATCCAGGCGAAACCCCTGGCGAGAATGCTCAGTTCCTTATCTTCTTATGTGCCATCATCAAGGCCGTTGATGAATATCAGGACCTGATCAGGATCAGCATTGCTTCAGCGGGCAACGACCACCGTCTGGGCGGTTCCGAAGCCCCTCCTGCCATCGTTTCCATCTTCTTAGGCGATGAACTCACCGAGATCATTGAAAGTATTGAGAACGATTCCGTAATTGTCGGTCATAAGAGAGAACCGTTCCAGTTAGGCGTACATGCCCTGCCGTCATTCCCTAAGGACAACACTGACCGCAACAGAACTTCACCTTTCGCTTTCACCGGCAATAAGTTTGAATTCCGTATGCCTGGCTCAAGTGCTTCAATAGCTACTCCTAATACCATTCTCAATACTGTTGTAGCTGAAGAACTCAAACAATTTGCTGACAGACTGGAAAACTGTGAAGATGTCAATGCCGGTATTCAGGAGCTGATCAAGGAAACCATCAGAGATCACAAGCGTATCATCTTCAACGGCAACGGGTATGATGAAAGCTGGATCGCGGAAGCTGAAAGAAGAGGCCTGAGCAATTACCGTTCAACACCTGAAGCTCTGGCTCATTATCTGGATAAGAAAAACGTTGACGTATTCGTCAACAACGGCGTTCTTACCAGAACGGAATGTGAATCCCGCTATGAGATCTACCTGGAGAAGTACTATAAAACTATCAACATCGAAGCTCATACACTGCTTGACATGATGAAGAAGGACGTCCTCCCTGCTACGGCACGTTATGCTAAGGAACTGATCATCAGCCTGCGCAACGAATATGAATTCGGTGTCATGGATTCCAACGGCTACAGCTACAAATCATTCAAGCATATCACTGCTCTGCAGAAAGCCATTTCCAATGACGTTGAAGATCTGGAAAAGCTTCTGGCTCAGGATAAGGGAGATGATCCGCTTACCATTGCCTGGTATTTCCATGACCGCATCATTCCTCTGATGAATTCCATCAGATACAACTGTGACATGCTGGAAACTCTGACAGACCGCAGTTACTGGCCAATGCCGACATATAAGGACCTTTTATTCGGAGTAGACTAAACTATTAAACGAAAGAAAACATGAATACTAATTCATGTTTTTCTTATACTTCACTTACTTTTTGTTTTTCTTTTTCAGTATCAGCACAGCTGCAGCTGCCGCTACTGCTATTCCTGCAGCAATTACCGGAATAGCTATTGATATCTTTTTGGCTTTCGCAAACCTGGCGGTTAATTCCATATCCTGGGTAACCATGAACGTATACTCACTGCTTGTGGAAAGCTGGTTTCCTTCAGAATCATACCATCCGACGAATTCATCTTCATTAGCCCCATATGCTTGTAAAGTAGCAAACCCATAACTGTACATTGAACTGTCGCCACAGACAAATCCATCACCTTCTATCTGAACACTTATGAAATAATCTTCCCGTTCTTCATCATAATACTTCTCAAGTTCAGGAATATATGTGTATCCATCAATACCGAGTTCTACATGGAAACTTGATTCAGAACCCGTAGTCTCAAGGTCCATGGTCAGTTCCCTGCCTTTTTTAACCTCAATATTTGGATAGGTAACCGTATAGCCATATCTGTCTTCAATAATATTGTATTCAACAACTTCAACGGACATGTTTCCGTCATTGTAAGGCTCAATGCTGAAACTGACTTCTTCATCTTCAGGAATATAGAATTTCATTGTTCCATCATCAAGATATTCAGCCCCCACATAAATGTCATCTTCATTGATATAGATCTCGCCTTTCTTGATTGAGGCCAAAGTAATGCCAGTATTGCTGATTACACTGACATTGACCGGGCAATGGAAGGAAACAATCGTAGACAATCCTCTCATAACCTTTGAAGCCTTCTGTCCAAGATACCGGTAGTACTGTTCCTCAGAAAGATCGTTTTCCAAGAATCCGGTATTCTCCATGGCACGCATCCAGGCAAGAGTATACTCTGAATAATGAGAATACAACAGTAATTCAAATGGTGAACCGGTTTCTTTCTTGCTGAATCCTGAGAATCTTGCTACTTCATTGTCCACGTCGTAGAAATTAGTCACAAAAAACAGAGAGATAACCTCATCCCAGAGTTTCCAGACTGTATCGTCTGTCGCATCATCCCACTTGGAAACAAGGTTTTCCTGGAACTTGCTGTTATACTTTGCCCTGTCAACCTTCTTGCCAATACTGTAGGTGAGAATTCTTATAGCCCGCATCTGATTAGGAGAAATAAGCGTGGTTATATCAGGGTAAAATGATTTGAATGTCTGTTTTACCTGGTTGAAATACACACTGTAATAATTATCTGAACCGATAATTGGCAGGTAAAGTTCATTTCCATAATGTGTGAATCCCCATGAGGATAACGGTATCCTTGGCACAATATCCAATGGATTTATTATGCAGTAAATGTTATTGTACAAACCGGCATGAGCATTATCATCTACCGTGCAGTTTGGTACCTCGAAGCAGTATGCATAAACATCTTCCGGCTGATAGGTAATGTCAGAACGGATACTCATGCCTTCATCCAGTGTAGCCGCTGTCAAATTGGCTATGGCACTGCCGCGGCTATAACCCATAATCCAGATCTTTATATGACCGGTAACATTTTTACCGGCCTGTTCATTGAAGTATTCCGTAATGGCATTTTTGACATTGTTCTTGCCAATTTCAAATCCTCTGTGATCTCCCTGAGCATCAACGACGAAGTTTCCTCCCCATTCATTATTGTAATGGCCACCTCTTACCGCAACCACTACCAGTGTCGTACCGTCATCCAGTTTTTTAGAGCCAAAAGCCACACCGGTACTGTCGGTTCTTGTTGGGGATTCGTAGTCGCTGTTGTGCCAGATGTTCTCAAAGCCCAGTTTTCCCATGAAGTCCTCAACGTTCTTATACCCTGTTGAAGCTCTCAGGTCATTATATGCAGACATTGCCATACATAAGGAAGCGGTAGCCAGTCGGGAATTATAACTGTAGCCGTTTTCTTCAAAGTATTTATCAGTGTAGTAGCAGTATGAAGACATGGTCTTGGCCGGGGAACCAGAGGAAGTGAAATTGAACTGATATACTTCTTCAGAATCCAAAGTATACTGCCAGAATCCCGAAGACTCGAATTTCTTGTCCGTTCCTTCAAAATCAATGAGATCTGAATATATTCTCAGATAGTAAGTGTGTCCCTTTTTAAACGGACTGTTTTCTGTTTTGGCATGAGGAATATACCAAGTCATGGTACTTCCCTTATAGGAAATAGATCCGCTGGAATTGGCCGTGTGCGAATTGTATGGATTATTATATCCCCATGCATAGACTATTTCATCGTTTTCAGCATCAACTATGGCTATACCATATTCAGGGTTATGAATGTCTCTAATATCATAACCTCCGGTGAATGTTATCTCAATTGTTGTCGGGAAATACTCTCCCTGCTTACCGCTGGCTGGTGTTATTCTGTAGATCTTTATGCCATTGGTACTTTCGGCTTTTTTCGGAGTTCCGGCATATTTGTATTCAAGCTTGTAGCCTTCCTCACCTTTTCCCCATAGGGAGTGCTTACAGCCGGTCAGTCTGTTTGAACCGTCAAATGAATAGATAAGCTCCTCATTGGTAAATGATCCTGCTCCATCGACTGCTTCCATTCTTTCAAGCTGATTTCCTCTGTATGACAGCTTGACAGAAGTGTTGTACTTTGTTCCAATCATCATTGCTTCTGTTTTTATTGAAGTTATCTGATTGCCATCGTAAGTATAATATGAGGTCTTATTCCAGTTCGTCATTGTCATGTATTCAGAATACGTACTGATTATCTTTCCGTTCTTGCCATATGAATATGTTGTCTGGCTGAGCAGATAACCATCGGAGAAACGCTTTACAGTTTCTATGTTCTTTTTGGAATCATAAGTAAACTGAATTTCACCCATAGGAAATCTGAAGCTCGTTACGGAGCCAAAGGAATTAAAATCATATTGTATATTGTCTGGTTTGGTGATCAGAAAGAAAGTGGCATAGATGTTATATGCATAGGAAATGTCTATGAGATGATCATTGCCATCATAAAATGTGTAGCACAAGCCATCATAGAACAGCCTCCCTTTCTTGTCATAGAGAACTTCCCTGTTACCCAGAGAAACGACCTTATTGTAATTATAGTATTCGATTTCATAAATATCGGCACTGGACGGTTTGTCCCGGGATGTCTCTGCATCTGTTGTGACCAGCATGAACTGTCCCATTATCATGATAACTGTCAATAATACAACTAATAACTTCTTCATAAATCCACCTGCAAATCCTAATTAGATTATACAACAACACTCCTCTGCTCAAACCACAGAAAAAAAGCCCATCTGGGCTTTTTCTTATTATTTCAGATCCTCAGCGATCTTTCTGATCATTTCCGGGAATTCGTCATCAAACAGCTTCACGCTGGCACCGAACATCAGATTCAGCGGACCGTCGAAGTTTTCTACGTTCATACCGTTGAAGTCACGGCTGTCCTCTGCCGTCAGAACATTAGGAATTCTCTCGATCATTGGCTTTACGTCATCCATATATCCATACATCTTCTTGCCCTGCATGTAGGCAAAGCCTGCTTCAAATGCTACGTCGCTGTTAGGCTCATAGCCTCCTCTGTAATCGTTGAGATCCAGAATGATGATGTCACAGTTGCGGACATGCTGAGTATAGCGGTCAAACAGGTTATAGGCCTTTGTGTAGATGTCATCAGTTTCGATGTCTTCCACTCCTGCTGCCTTATCTGTCGGGAAATATGCTTCAAATCCGGCATCGTTTAAAACTTTACGCCACTGTTCATATTTCTCAGCTGCATCCGGATTGTCACGGTCACTGGTTGAGACATAGACTACCGGTCTGTCACCCTTTTCAATGGTAACCTTCGGTTCATCCTTAACGCACTTATAACCGCGGACCCCCTGGAGCTTGCTTTCTTCTTCCAGGTCGGTTCTGTAGATCATCAGACAGTCGGAAAAATTGCCTTCAATGATCTTGGCAGCTGCACAAACATCTACTGAGAACGGTAACTCATGATGGCCTAATACATTGCCGTTGATATCATAGGCACCTGTTACTTCTTCGTTATATCTGGCAGCCTGATACTTGACACCTACAGTTCTCTTATCTCTGGTATAGCCGTAGCATCTGGCCCCGACAGCGTAAGCCATGCCCATCTCATAGATGGAGCCTCCGTCAGGTTCACTGCCGCGGTAGGTTTCCAGATTGACCAGAATGCCGTCAACACCGGTAATTCCCCAGACACAGTTCTGGAAGATCCTGTCGCTCATTTCCCGCTTACTGACGGTTTCACCCTCTTCAACAAGCTTATTGTCATTAGGCATGGTTACCGTAAAACCGTAGAACTCCGCTTCCTTACGGTAGCTGTTCCACATAGAATAGCCGTTAGGATAGAAGCATAACGGACTGGCCAGATATAATTTGTGTTCTTTCTTCATATTATTACCTTTCCTGAATTATTGTCTCCGTTTATATTATATACTCAGTGCTTGAACCAGTAGGCACAGATGCCCATGGCTATGGCAACATTCAATGACTCAAAGTTTGCCATTTCGATTCTGATGTTTTCATCAGAAAGGCCTATCGCCTTCTCTGAGAGCCCCTGACCTTCATTTCCCATTAACAGTGCATACTTCTCCGTCTTGACGGTTTCCCTCAGAGAATGGCTGCTGTCAAGTGTGGTGGCATATACCCTACAGCCAAGCTGTTTCACTTTCTCAATAAGTGTTTCTATTTCACCGGTTATTACCGGGATATGAAACAATGCACCCTGGGTTGACTGTACTGTCTTATAACTGTAAGGTGAGGCACATGCTTTACTTAAAAGTACGGCATCATACCCAAGCGAATATGCCGTACGGATGATCGTTCCGACATTTCCCGGATCCTGAACGTTTTCGAGAATGATGAATGAAATTCCTTTCAGATCTTTTTCTTCAGGTATTCGGCATATGCCTATGCAGTCATTAAGCGATACATTGCTGGACATCTTCTTCATCACAGCTTCCGATACCCATAATGCTTCTTGGTCAAAAGGATTGTCACATCCCTCTCTGATGATCAGCGTATCAAGTAAATCAGCCTTAATAGCCTCCTCAATCAGATGCTTTTCTTCCACAATGAAAAGCTTATACAGATCACGGTATTTCTTCTGCTTAAGTTTGGCATATTTTATAATACGGCTGTTTTCAGTTGAATTGATTACCATCTGGATCATCCTTTCATTACCTTACCTTTATCATTCTATCATAAATAAAGGACTGATAACCATTTACAGTTTCAGCCCTTTTCATAATACTACTTATTCAGAATATCGTGACATCTGTCACACAGACCGTTTTCGTCAACATGACTGACAACGTTCCAGCATCTCGGACATGTATATCCTTCAAACTTCTCGATCTTGATCCAGCCGGTAGGATATTCATCGAATTCCTCATCGCATACTTCAAACTGTGATGTGATGACTAACTGAGCCAGATCATGTTCGCTTAAGCCTTCAATGGCAGCCTTGTATTCTTCCTTTGGCTTGTAGAAGACCTTGGCTTCCAGAGCCTTGCCGATGAGGTTGCTGTTACGGGCTTCTTCCAGAGCCTTGAGAACGTCATCTCTGATATCCATGTACTTGCCCCACTTCCGCTTCAGCTGTTCAGCGTTTTCATGCTTGACAACCTCAGGGAATCTGGTCAAAAATACTGATTCAACTTCCGGCTTGAACATTGAATAGATCTCTTCAGATGTGAATGACAGGATCGGTGCCCACAGTCTGACTAAGGCATCGGTAACTTCATAGAATACGGTCTGAACCTGTCTTCTTCTTAAGGAATCAAGCTTTTCGATATACAGGATATCCTTGGCATAGTCCATGTAGAAGGCACTCATCGTATTGGTCATGAAGTTGATCATGGTCGTGCTGACTTCAATGAAGTTATAACTGTCGTAGGCATTTCTGACCTTTTCAATAACATCATTGAGTAAGCAGATGATGTACTGATCCAGGCTTTCCAGCTTTTCGTAAGGAACTCTGTCTTCTTCATAGACGAAATCCTTATCGCCCTGCTTGGTCGTGGTATTACAGTTGCCTAACAGATATCTGAAGGTGTTACGCACTTTCTTATAGAATTCAGCATCCTGCTTCAGGATGTCATCAGAACATCTCATGTCCTGCTTGAAGTCTACCAGAGTAGCCCACAGTCTTAAGATGTCAGCGCCATACTGTTCCATGACCTTCATTGGGTCAACAGTATTGCCGACGGACTTATGCATGGCCATGCCCTTGCCGTCAACGACATAACCGTGAGACAGAACAGCCTTATAAGGCGCCAGGCCGTCATGAGTGGCTACGCCAACTGATAATGAGGAGTTAAACCAGCCTCTGTACTGGTCGCTGCCTTCCAGGTACAAGTCACATGGATAAGGAAGACCTCTTCTGGCGAAGGTGTTATGTGATGAACCGGAGTCAAACCAGACGTCCATTATGTCGGTTTCCTTGGTAAAGATACCGTTAGGTGAACCAGGGTTTGTGTATCCTTCCGGTAACAGATCCTTGGCTTCTCTTTCAAACCAGACATTGGAACCGTACTGTTCAAATAACTGGGCGACATGTTCAAAGATCACTTCATCAATGATCGGCTTATGAGCTTCATCATAGATTATTGGAATTGGTACGCCCCAGACTCTCTGACGGGAAATGCACCAGTCCTTGCGGTCCTTGATCATGTTATAGATGCGGGTGTGACCCCATTCATTATGCCATGTGGTATCATCAACAGCTTTCAGTAACTGATCCTTGATCTTCTCGATTGACGCAAACCACTGAGTAGTGGCACGGAAGATGACAGGCTTCTTCATTCTTTCATCATGAGGATAGCTGTGGGTGATCCATTCCATCTTCAGCAGATGTCCGATCTCTTCCAGTCTGACAACGATGGTCTTGTTGGCATCAAAGACAAACTGTCCTTGTAGCCAGTCACCGGCTTCTGCGGTCATGCAGCCCTTTTCATCAACCGGGCATAATGGCGGTAAGCCGTATCTGGTCGTGGTCATGAAGTCGTCAAGACCATGACCGCCGGCAGTATGAACACATCCGGTACCGTCTTCATCGGTAACGTAGTCAGCGTTACATATCAGTGATTCTCTGGTATCAGGATACAGAACATGCCTGCAGGTGATGTATTCGAGGTCTTTACCCTTGTAAGTCTTGATAATTTCATAGTTTTCGAAGCCAAACTTCTGCATTAGAGTAACTACCAGGCTTCTTAACATGATCAGTTTACCCTTTTCACACTGCACTACAGCATATTCAAACTGCGGATGTAAAGTGATGGCGGTGTTTCCAGGTAAGGTCCATGGCGTGGTTGTCCAGATGACAAACTTCTCATCGCCGTCAAGAATGCCCTTTCCGTCCTTGACGTCAAAAGTAACGAAGACAGTCGGGTCCTTTTTGTCGTGATACTCTATTTCACTGTCAGCGACAGCACTCTCTCTTTCCGGTGACCAGTAAATAGGCTTCATGCCCTGGAAGATGAGTCCCTTAAGAGCCATCTTGCCGAAGGTTCTGATCTGGTCAGCTTCAAAGGTTTTCTGCAGGGTAATATATGGATTGTCAAAATCAGCGACTGTTCCCAGTCTTTTCTCCGTTGCCTTCTGTACTTCGATCTGCTTCAGAGCATATTCCTCGCACTTGGCGCGGAAATCAGCCGTAGACATCTTCTTGCGGTCATAGCCCAGCTTAGGCATGGCATTTTCAATCGGTAAACCGTGAGTATCCCAGCCCGGATAGAAGCTGATCTGATAACCTGACATGTGTCTGCTTTTGACAACGAAGTCCTTCAGGCATCTGTTCATGGCTGTTCCCATATGCAGGTTGCCGTTGGCGTATGGCGGTCCGTCATGCAGAACGTAAAGTGGCCGTCCTTCACGGGCAGCAACCATCCTGTCATAAAGTCTCATTTCTTCCCATTTCTGCTGAATGCCAGGTTCCTTACGAGGCAGATTGCCTCTCATTTCAAATGCGGTATTTGGCATGTGCAGCGTGTCTTTGTAGTCCATATATAATTCCCTCCTAAAACAAATAAAGACGTCCAGCTAAGGACGTCTGTAAAACGCGGTACCACCTTAGTTCATATGATTGCTCATATGCCCTCAAATTCCTTAACGCGGATATACGGTGCTCACTACCTGTCGCAAGCACGGCTCCAAAGTGATATCTTATTAAACATTTGACTGATTCTCACCAACCATCAGTTCTCTGTATTCCCCTGTTTAACAGCCTGTCTTTTTCTCTGCCTTTATTCTTAAAGATTGATGTCGTAATCAAGAAGTCTTTCGTTAAATTTCGGCTCCTCAGGCACTTCAACATCCTGTAGTGTCCTGAGATATAGCTCAAGCTGGTTACTGAGATCTTTCTTGATTTCCAGTATTTTCTGTCTGTACTGCTCTGCTTCCAGCAGTATTCTCTGCGCCTTGACACCGGCTTCATTGACGATGTCCTCAGCATTGTTGTTGGCAGTTTCAATGATGGAATTGGCTTCCGTCAGAGCCATTCGGCTGACATCATCAGCCGCTTTCTCTTTCATTTTCAGTTCATTGTTTATCTGCCGGTAACGGTTTCTGATCTGATTAAACTGTCTTGATACCGTTAAAATCTGACGCTGATAGACCTCGGCCTTCTTATTCAGCTCGTCGATCTCAGCATTCAGTCTGTCAATCTCGTTATTGACCTGGTTGATATCGTATCCATTATCTACTATGTCAAAACGCTGTAAGTTATCCATGGATGACACCTCCCTCAGACAAACTGTCTGGCTTTTATGATCATATTACCGCTGCGGGTTTTGGTTACTGTTTCACCTATCATGAAACGTCCGACACCCCTGACCGATAATATATCACTATTATTGCATAGATGATCACAATCTTCAATAGTCTGATAGTTCACCGAAACCAGCGATCCATGGATCATTTTCCGGGCTTTTTCCCTTGATTTTCGGATGATTGAAGATAGTACGGTATCCAGTCTCATACTGGAAACCGTGATCTGGAATTCACGGAATCTGAAGATCTGCCGCGGTAAATGATCAAGTTCGCTTAACTGAACTCTGGCCCTTTTTATCTGGGTCAGATTGTTCATTATGAAGCTGGCCATGTTCTTGTCGCAATACAGATATATGGCATCATCTTCGACCCACAAGTCACCGAACTGGCTTTCATCAATGCCCAGTGAGTAAACTGCTCCAAGCACGTCTCTGTGGCTGATACTGTTATACTCGGGATTAAAAGGAGCCTTCAGGCAAGTAATGTAATCAGCCGGATCGAGATCCTCTCCGATTACCAGATACTTGCTGAAGGCTTTATCATATCCCCCATCTAACAAATATTCCACTTCATTTCCCAGATACTTTGTAACAACGTTACATACATCTAAGCCAACAAAACCGTATACATAAGGTATACCGTTTCGTCTGTATCTTCTGACTCCTTCTTCCAGAGTCTTGATTAATAGTTCATATCCCTGAAAATGCTGAAATACGTTATTGTTCACTATTCTTCAGATTCTGCTTCCGGTCCGCCTACCATGCCGTCAACAGTGACACTTCTCGGTGTGCACAGATATACATCTGTTCCTACCTTCTGGATCTTGCCGTCGATAGCATATACAGCGCCCCATAATACGTCGATCAAACGCTGACGTACTTCATTCTGCAGACGGTGAATGTTGACAACACATGCCTTCTGAACCTTTAAGTACTTAACGATTTCTGTAGCATCGCTGTATGAACGTGGTTCAAAAATCATCATCTTGGCATCTGTCTTCAGAATGTTCTTCTGAGCAGGCTGTTCATAATCTGATGTAGCTGCGACTTCTTCAACTTCTTCTTCTTCGATTTCTTCTTCTGTGGATACTAAATCCTTTAAACCCTGTACAAATTTATTCATAATATGAAGCCTCCATACTGTTAGTATTTTATCATAAAAAGTCCTTTTGATAAAGGACTTTGTATTTGAATATGTATGCATTTTCCTACTTCGTTTGTTATATTTGGTTTGAGTTTTTGCTTAAGAGATAAACACAGTACTGATTAAGACTGACACCTTCGTTTTTTGCCTGAATCACGAGTTTTCTGTGTAAGGTTTTAGGTATTCTGAGTTTGAATCGTCCTGAATAAGATGAAAGCCGATCAGGTTCACTGATCTGATATCCTGATTCAATTGCCGCAACAAACCATTCTCTTTTAGCTGCTTCACCATTTCTGATTGCCTCAGCAATATCTTTTCCACTGGATAAACATCCCGGCAGATCTGGATAAGAGATGACGTAACCACCTTCTAAGCTATCAGAAACTATTTCCATCCTGTATGGTAAAGACATATACTCTTCAACCGTTTTCATTTTTCCTATTCTCCTCTATCAGATCTCTGACCATCTTCACATATACCCTTTTAGTTGGTTCATGTAACGGTATCGTTATTGGAAAGCAGCCATCTTTTCGAAAAACACAATGACTGCTACCACCCCTGGGTCTGCTCATTGTATATCCATATGATTCAAGAATTGTTTTCAATTCTGAAAAACGAACATCACCAGGCATTAACATTATGCAACTAATTAGTTTATCCCATTTAGACATCTAATTCTCCTTTAAATTATAATTGACACCATATGTGGTGTCAATTATTCAATTATACCTCTAATACCATATAGTAATATCGGAAAAGAATACCTACAATTATCCTTTTCATATTACAAATCTCCAAAATAATCCTTTTTAAGTATATCATATGGGCTTTATATGCTGAGTCAAAAAAAGAACAGATTTGAATCTGTTCTTTTTTACTATCAGTTATTCCGGAAAGATCTTTGCTTTCTGTGTAATTACTCCCTTATACAGAAGCAATCCCAACAGACCGCAGGAGACAACTTCCCCTGCTCCCACCGTTAACATCATGATCCATACCGGTAAATCAACATGATAAGCATAGCGCAGTATCAGCGGTACGATTATGGTATTGGAAATGATTGGCGGTAAAACTGCAATATACGGCTGCCTGTTTCTTAAAGCGTATGTACCTATTGCACCAATCAGAGTGGCAATGCTTCCGAAGATAACATCAACAACGATGGCACCGCCAAACAGGTTTCCCAGAATACAGCCGACAAACAGTCCGCCAATGGCTGCCGGTGTAAAGATCGGCAGTATCGTCAGCATTTCCGCAATCCTGACCTGTACTTCACCAAACCCTATCGGTGCAAATATTACCGTTAACGCTACATACAGTGCTGCAATGATAGCCGCCTGAGCCAGCTGTCTCAGTTTCTTTTCCTTCATCAAAAGCCTCTTTCTAATCAAATACTTTTATGATAGCATCGGATTTCAGATGGAATATCTTTCTGACATACTCATCACTGATCAGTGAGGATCCGCCCAATACCGTTCCGGACTTAATATTTCTGTCCGTACAATATTGTGCAGCCTCAGCTATGTTGTTGTCAACAGATTCGACTAACAAGAGAGGTGCTTTTAACGTATAGGCCAGCGGTCCCCCGCTTAATCCGTCCGGATAATTCCTGCCATAAGCCAGCACGGCGTTATTGGCATCAGGGAAGAATCTTGCCGCAATGGCGGCCGATGTCGCAAATCTGTTGGAACCGGCTATTCTTTCCTGTACTGTTCCATACTGGGCCAGTTCTTTCTCCATAGCACTGCTTACGGCACTGGTACCGCCGATGATGATGAATCTGATATCATCAAACTGTTTCAGATAGACTTTCTGATCATCTGTCAGCTTATCTTTTACCAGCAAGATCGGCAGATCAACGGCAGAGGCACTTAAGGAATCAGCGAAACCCGTACCTGTACATACCAGTATTTCACCGCCGTTATATCCAACCTTCTTCAGAATATTAATATTAGTCAGATATCTGTTGGCTCCCCGGATTCTTTCTTTTGTCCGTTTTATTCCATTTAACCGTTCATCAGGAATGGCACCGGTACCGCCAAGGATATACACCTTGCCGTTGTCCGAGATGCTGTCATTGATCTGACTGATGATGTCATTAAACGCTCCGGCTGATGTGTCAGACATGAGTATGACCGGTGCATTGTATTTATTGGCCAGATATGATCCGGCTAAGGCATCAGCGAAATTGCTGCCGGTGGTAATGACGATTCTGTCATACTTTTCGGTATGTCTTGTTTCCTTCAGGTATTCTGAGGTTTTCAAACCAGTGTAATATCTGTTAGATCCATATACTCTTATTATTTCATTATTCACTGATACTTCTCTGGTTTCGCTGTAAGTGATGCCGTCAGGACCCTTTACAGTGCCTGTAAACGTTATTTTATTACCTGCTTCCTGCCTGTCGACTTCACCGGAAACCACTGTTACATGGCTTCTGTCTCTTTCACAGACAAACCTGCCTTCAACACTGCTGTAACCGGAAGACCAGATGAAACCGTCAAACTGCCAGATGTGACCCAAAGCTTCAATGGTTATATGATTTCGGCTTATTTCTTTCTTACATACTGTACAGTAAACTACTTCGTCATAGCCTCCGGCATTTTCACAGTCAGGATGTGTTTCGTTTTCCTTTACAGACTGTGACGGTGTGTGTCCCTTAGGTGATCCATAGGATTCCTCTTTTGTCTGCTTCCGGAAAGCATCATTTTTGAATTCAGCAGAATACCTGATCCAGCCTGCTTCTTCACAGGTTGGTTCGGTTACTTCTGTCTTAACTTCTGCTGTATCTGTTTCTATATGAGTATTATCATGTTCACATACTCTGGTGGCAGTTACCTTAGAATTATCTGATGACCAGATGTATTCAGGTTCCAGCCATTTATGACCTGTTGGCTCGGTGTAAACTGTCTGTCTGCTTAACTCTTTACCACATACAGTACAGTATACCGCTTCATCGTAAGATCCTCGTGACGTACATGTTGCCGAAACAATGTTTTCCTGTACAGGTTCACCGGATTTATGACCGACAGCCGGAATCTCTTCTGTTACTGTATTTCCACAGTTGAGACATGTTCTGGATCTTATGCCTGTTTCTTCACAGGTTGCTTCTTTGGTAACAGTCCATTCGCCCCAACTGTGCCCTGACCGAGGAATCGGTTCCTGTTTAGTCTCGGTATGTTCTTTCCCGTCAGGACTTGATGTTGCAGATATTACTGCAGTATAGACATTGTATCCATCAGTCTCACAAGTAGCTGCCTGCGATTCACCTATCTCTACAGTAGCTGCTTCTGTCGTTGTATGAGAGCTGTCGTTCAGGCACTTATAGTTGGCAATCGCACTTTCATAACCATCCCAGCTGAAATCAACAAACTCCCAGTTATGTCCTGTTCTGGTAATGACAAGTTCAGATTCTGTAACTTCCTGGTTGCCTTCAGCATCTCTGAACAGTTTCAGGCATCTGCTGCACTGATAATGAGCAGCCACACCGTCTTCTTCACATGACGTAGATATTTCTTCAGAATAAACAAGATCATGTCCCAGAGCATTTAAAACTTCTATCTTAGGATCAGTAAATGTCTGACTCTGATAAGTCGCGGTTGCGGTATAAACCTTTGAACCCGCTTCAGTACATGTTGGTTCTGAAATTATCTCACTGGTTATAGTGGCCGGTAGAACAGCTGTATGAGTATTATCTTCAGTACATCTGACATCCACTTCCGCTGATGTAAATCCATTCCAGCGCCACTGGACAACCTCATATGTGTGGTTATGTATTTTCCACTGAGCATATAGAGTTAAATCAGTAGAAGATGTTATGTTACCCTGATCTGCATACGCAGTTCCGCTGCCGTCTGCTTTTGTGTTCCAGCCATCAAAGGTATATCCTTCTCTGGTAAACTGATTAGGAATCAACTGACACTGACTCTGACAGATCAGCTGGGTATATGGATCTCCGCTGCCGCCATTAGGATCGAATGTAATAGTATGATACGGAGCCTTTTCCCATTTGTTATGTGTCTGGCAGTAGAAATACTCTGTACCGGCAGCAGATCCTTTTGTTAATGTTGTAGTATTGTCACCGTTGGTCAGCACCAGTGATGTTACCCCGATAGAAACATAACTGACGTTTGTTCCCTCCTGGGTTATCTGATAAGTTGTTCCATCAGCTGGAGCAGCAGTACTGAACTTGACAACACCTGTCCCCTCTGAAGAAGATACTACTGTTCTCTCCGATGTGGAATACATACTGCCCTGAATGTCAATCAAACCGTTATTGTCAATGATCACATTATCAAGTGTACGTCGTACAGGTGCTCCGTTTATGGCAGCAACATAATTCAGCTGATAAAAATGGGAATTAGCATCTACCGGAATAACGTACTGTCCGGCATTCCAAGTATTCACATCATAGACATAGACATTTTTAGCACTGGAAACTTTCAGTGTTGCACCTTCATCAATATTGAGCCTGACACCAGGCAGCAATGATGAATCCTGATTAACGGTTGTCGTTCCGCTCTTCAGATTAAGTGTCATGTTATTGGTTAAAGGCATGACATATTCGCTGGTATTTATGGTGTAATAAACCTTAAAGCTGAAACTGTTCAGTTCAACATCACCGTTGACGTCAATACATAATCTGTCCTCACTGGAAATGTATGTTTTTCTGATAAAGCCGGACTTTATTATGAACATTCCTTTGGAACCGCTGCTTCCGAAGAGTTCAACTGCTCCTGTTTCCTGAGTACCCAGCAGAGATACATATATCCCGCTGTATACGTAATCATGAGATCCGGCATAAAGATTCAGAGGTACTTCAACATTCTGAATATAATACTGAGAAAACGGGAATACCTTATTTGAATGATTGTTAACAATATTAAGAGTCGCTGAACCGCCGCGGAAATCCTTGATCTGCATGTATTCCCTGACTGTTGCTCCGGATAAGGCAGTAACGGTACCGCTTTCTGTTCCTGAAGTATTATTCGAACCGGTTATGTAACCGTAGGCATCAAGCTCACCACCGCTTTGAATGGTAATGGAACTGTCCCGGGCCATAATGATCTTTCCGTAAGGACCGGTCGGTGTTCCGTTATAACCATTAGCCTGACCCATCGCTGAATATCGCCCGTCAACAAGCAGTTTTGCGTTATTTGATACGATTATATTGGCCCCTGATGCCATTGTTAAGGTACGGAACGGTGAAGGTGTCGTATAACTGTTTCCCACATAGGAAGGTTTATTTCCCGGAGTGGTATTTGAAGAAGCATTGTAAGGAATTATGACCTTTACTCCGCTTGGAATTGTATACGTACCGGCACTCAATACCCCATCAGATGCCAGTTTAATAGTACCACTGCTGCCTGCTGCAGATATGGCTGCTGACAGACTGGTATATGTGTTACTTCCAACTGTCCATGTTGCTTCCGTATCAGCTGCCGAAACAATATTACCGGAAGACAAAGTACCTAAAAGAAGCATTACACAAACTATAATAGTAGTAATGATCTTTTTAGCCTTAGGTTTGCTATAAATGTATTTGTTCATAATACACTCTCCTATTCACAGTTAATGTGATAGTTTTTTACGTTATTTACTACTTAATGAGAGCAGGTACAGGTGTACCTGCTCTCATTGCTTTACTCATTCCAATTGAGTGTTTTACTATTTATAGATTTCAATCGTGTCCTTTGCACTCATTGCGAAGATCTTTCTGACTGCTGCATCATCAATCAGGCCTGATCCGCCAAGGACAATACCTGACTTAATTGAATGTTCAGAGCAGAAGTCTACAGCAAATGACTTACGGTCTGTTGAAATAGTAACAATTAATGGTGCATTCATCTGGGCTGCGATAACACCGCCGCATAAGCCATCAGGGAAGTTGACACCATAAGCCAGAACAGCCTTCCTGGCTTCCGGGAAGAACTTCTTGGCCAGTAATGCAGAAGTATCATATCTGTTGGCACCAGCCAGTCTTTCGACTACTTCACCGTACTTGCCAAGTTCTTTTTCAACAGCTTCGCTTACAGCGTTCTTGCCGCCGACGATATGGAACTTAGCACCCTTGATCTTGCCCAGGTATTCTTTCTGTTCTTTGCTTAAAGCATCGTTAACCAGCAGGATAGGCATATCTACGGCAGAGCCGCTTAATGAGTCTGCATAGTCCTTGCCTGTGCATACTAAGATGTCACCGCCAGTGTAGCCAGCCTTATTGAGGATATCAATGTTGGTCAGATATCTGTTGTTGCCCCGTACTCTTGTAACAGTATACTTCTTAGCCAGATCTCCTAACCATTCATCCTTAACGGCGTTGACACCGCCAAGAACGAAGATCTTACCGCTTTCATTCAGATGTTCTTCAATGTACTTCTGAACATCCTTGATTGTCTTGTCGTTGTCTCTGATCAGCAGAATTGGAGCACCTAACTGATTTGCCAGATATGCACCGCTTAAGGCATCAGGGAAATTCCGTCCGGTTGTTAAGACAACGTTGTCAAACTTTTCAACACCCTTTAATTCAGCCAGGTAATCAGCGACCTTCATGCCTGTATCGTATCTGTTGTCACCATAGATACGCAATACACCGGTCTTTACGACTTCCCTGGTATCCTTGTATTCTTTTCCATCCGGTCCCTTGGCAACTGCTTCATACTTGATGGTATCGCCATCAACTGTGCTTGTTACTTCAGCCTTTTCTTCGTAGACATGCTTTTCATCATTGGCACAGACGAACTTGATCGTTGCGGATAAAGTGCCGTCCTTGGCTTCAGTCCATGTCCATTCAGGTTCACCCCACCGGTGTCCTAAAGCTTCAACCGTAACAGTTTCAGTCTGCTTCCGGAAGGCTTTGTTCTTGAACTTAGCAGTATAAGTGATTGAACCTGCTTTTTCACAGGTAGCCTTCTTTTCATCAGAAGTTGTCTTGACAGTTTCGGTTTCCTTATGTTCCTTATTGTTCTTGCATACTCTGGTAGCTGTTACTTCTGAGTAATCTTCTGACCATGTATATGTCGGTTCTTCCCAGTCATGGCCAATAGCAGCGATGACTAAGTCTTCTGCCTTGACTTCGGTTTCAAGTTTTTCATCAGCGAATAACAGACCACATTTTGTGCATTCCCAGTATTCCTTGCATCCGTCTTCTTCACATGTTGCCTCAACAGCTTCATGATGAACGATTTCATGGCCTAATGCTTCAATGATTACCGGTTCTTCGATTTCCTTATCACCGTTTTCGTCAGCGAACAGCTTGCCGCATACTGTGCATTCCCAATATGCTTCAACACCTTCTTCTGTGCAGGTTGCTTCAACAGCTTCATGAGCGATCATTTCATGGCCTAATTCAATTGTAACTGTTGTCTTTTTGCCCTGAATCTCACCCATGACCTTCAGAACTAATGCAAAGGTCTGGCCGATAAGGCTGCTGCCTTCTTCCGGATCTCTGAACTTCTCCAATTCACCTTCCAGAGCTGCAGGATCGATATCAACTGTAGCCTTGACTTCCTTTAACAGCTTGACCTGGCTCTGGCCAACCTTGAGGATCGTTCCCTTTTCCAGGAAGAATTCAACGGTATCATTGCCTTCTTCAGTTACCAGTTCAATATGATCTCTGATTACCTTATCCAGGGCTTCAAGATCGTTGAGGCCGTTGATTTCCAGACCGCCCTTACCTTCTTCAAACTGCAGTCTGTCTTCTCTGATCATTATGTATGAGCCTTCAGCGATAAAGATCCTGCTGTCTTCATCGCCTTCTGACAGTACTTCGATTGTTTCTTCATTGAATAAGTCCTGCCATACAGTGCGGGCCTTATCTTCACTGCTTGGGTCAATTGTATATCTGTTTCTGGCCTTACCGAAACTGTAAGTAACAGAATCTTCACCGACCTTGATGCAGATGAGGGTATTATCTACCAGATCTTCAAATAAAGGCTTGATTGTATCCAGTGAATGAGGAACACTCTGTGAACTAGGAGCAAACTCAGTACCGTAGTATCTTAAGCTGTCAACTCCTAATGAACCGACGTTCTGCATCCACATTTCAACCTTAACGTTGTTTTCGTTTACAAGGTCACCCTTGATGGCGACTTCACCGTGATAGTCCGCAAATACTGTTGCAGTCACACTGCCGACACTATCGCCTTCTCTTGATGAAACTCTGATTCTGAACTTCATATCATCTTCAAGTTCAGCAGCAGTCTTTGTATCAGTGTATTCTTTACCATCAGGTCCGGTTACGGTTGCGATATAAGTAATAGTGTAGTTATCTGTAGATGATTTGATTTCAGCATTTACTTCTACTACATGTTCTTCATCATTCTTACATACGAACTTGGCAACTGCTGAATCTGTATCATCCCATGTCCACTCTGGTTCATTCCAGTCATGGCCTGTCTTTTCAACAACTTCAGTAGCTGTTGCGGTAAACACTGTTTCACCGTTTTCACAGACGAAGCCTTCACCCATGTCAAGTTCGGCAGTGTATGTCTTTTCACCATCAGCTTCACAAGTAGCAGGTGTGGTGATCTCACCAATCATTTCAACTTCCTTAACAAGGTTCTCACCTGCCGGGTCAGTTGGAACAAATGTGAATGTTGCCTTACTATTATCAGCAGCAATAACCACTTCAGGAGCTTTATATACTCTTTCTACAAAAAAGCTCTTAATAGTTAAAACGTTATCCTCTGTTTCATCAATTACATAATCATCAAACTTAAAGAGTATAAACTTATAGTGTCCTGGAACTAAGATATCAATCCAGTCACTAGGTATTACCTTAGTATATTCAGCATTGTCAGGATAATAGTATTTCAATAAGGTTTCATTCAATGGATCACTATTGTCATATTCATATAAACCAACCCATGGAGTACCATATACTGATGTTGTTGTTACGGTAATACTCTCTCCGTACTTATAAGTGTCTTTATCAGTGGTAATTGATGAGAATGGTTTTACTTCAAATTCGACGTAAATATCAGGGTTATAGTTACCGTCCTTGAATAAAACAATCTTATATTTGCCTCCACCATAGTCTCTGGCTCTGCCGTTTTCATTTCTGGTCTTCAGCATGTCAAACGGACTGGTTACCTCACTGACATATGCCCAGAATATGGATTTTTCTCCACCGCTGTTTGGATTATATGATTCGTCAAGTTTATATAATCCCACCCACTGGCTGTTATTGCTAGGATAGTTTACAGTGGTCATTACCGGTTCATCAACAGAGTATGATGCCTTATCTACAGATAAAACTACTTCCTGCTTGGTGTCATCACAACGAGAACATGTGTAATCACCATATACTGTTGTATTGTTATCGTTACTCTCATAACCATCGAATACCCAGTCATGATCTAATGCGGCTATTTCCTCAACAAAGTCATATGTGAATTCTGTTGTGTCATTAACAGTAACAAGTTCTTCTCCTTCAGGGAACGAGAAACTTACAGGATATGTATCAGAGCCTTTTTCTGTACATGTTGGTTCTACGGTCACTTTATCTCCCACAACAGCATTATAAGTAACAGTCTTGGTAGGATCGTCAAGCTGCTTTAGGGTAATTGTTGAAGCAGTATGATCTTCAGATAATGTCCATTCAATGTTATCAGGATCATCATCATAAGTTACAGCTATGGTAAATGCCTTACTCTTGACAATTTCCCATGAGTTTCCATCATAACCATCAGAAGTAAACAGATTGAATCTGTCAGGATTGTATAAATGTACGATATAATTGCCAGGAGTCAGATCAATACCTCTGTCCTTGGCTTCCTTAACAACATCGACAGTAACCTCATTACCATTCAGTTTGCATAAGAAAAGGAAATCCTGATCAATCTCATAATCTGCTGTTTCCGGATAAACACCGATAAAGGCTTCACTGTTAACATAGTCTTCTATGGTAACATTGACTGATTCACCGTATTTGTATACTGGTTTGTTTCCTTCCTTGTCGAAAGTCAGTGTTATATCATTTGCCTTAGCAACTGTGAAACTGACGTATTTCTCATCAACTCCATATAAAACTGCGGTATAATCACCATCCGCAAAATCATAGAACTGTCTGGCATTAACAGTTATACCATTTGAGAACGATGCATAATACCATGCCAACAAATCACCGGTAGTTGTATCTTTTCCGGCATAAATACCAACATATGGCTTGCCATCAGTATGATGTGTATTGGTTACAATGTTTACCGGTTCATTTGCCGCAAACGTGGTTTTCTCAGCAGTGATGCTTTCTTCGGATGTGCCATCAACTATTGTAATTGACTTATGAACAACATGCTCATAATTACCTTTCAGAATGGCGACCTTATAATTACCTGCTGGCAAATTCCAACCCTTTGAATAACCGCCTCTTTTACTGCAGCATGTATCAAAAATATTGTAAGTTTCACCATTTTTCCAGATGTAATATGAAGATATTCCTTCTCTGCCATCAACGTAATACCAGTAGTATGATGTGGCATTCCATCCATCTGATTCTTCGATGATAGATACCCATGCCCCACTATAACTGGTAGAAGCTGTGACATAGATAGGTTCTCCAACCTCATATTCATCCTTATCGGTTGTGATAGTGTTCTCTTCTGCCCTAACAGTAAGAATACCGTCTGGTACTATTACGGTTAACGACATAAAAACAACTAATAAAACCTTCATTAGTTGTTTTATCATTTTAGAAAATCCCATAAAACCTAATGCTCCTTTTCTATTATTTCCCGTATAGATCAAATCTATATTTATCACTTCTATGATAATCTATTTATATTATAATTACAAACCTTCAAAGCAAATGATTATTCACACATCAGCACTTAAAGCCTCAAAAAAAGCACTTTTCACAGTTATGGAAAGTGCTTCGTAACATCTTTACTTAAACTCAATTATTGTATCTGTTGAATCAAGGCCGAATACCTTTCTGACCAGTGAATCCTGCAGTCTTACCGTTCCACCCAGAACATATCCGTTATTAATGCCTTTGGATCTCAGATAAGCTGCCGTATCGTCAGCATTCCGATCTCTTGTCAGCAGTAACGGGGCATCGATCTGATAAGCCAACGGTCCTCCGCATAAGCCATCAGGGAACTCATGAGAGTATGCCACAACTGCCAGCTGGGCCTCAGGGAAGAATTCCTTAGCGATCTCAATTGATGTCTTGGCTCTGTTATCACCCCGGATTCTTCTGACAGTTCCGTATGACTTCAGCTGTGATTCAATTGTGCTGTTTACCGCATTGGTTCCACCTAAGATAATGAATTCCTTACCAATGTTTCTTCCCAAGAACTCTCTTTGTTCATCAGTCAGTCCGGCATCCTTTACCAGGAGAATCGGTAATCCGGTTGCGGAGGCGCTTAAGGAGTCCGCAAAGTTATTGCCCGTAGCTACCAGGATCTTATTACCCTGAATGCCAATATAGTCCAGAATGTCCAGATTGGTGAGATATCTGTTGGTACCCCAGAGTCTGGTAATTGAATATCCCTGTCCTGTCAGTCCACTCAGACACGACTCAGCTACAGCAGCGGTACCGCCTAATACATAGATGGCTCCGCCTTCTTTCAGAATGGATCTGATATAGGCGTTAACTTCAGCTTCCTTACCGCTTCTGGTAATGATGATTGGAGCATCCTTTACTGCTGCCAGATATGATCCGGCCAAAGCATCCGCAAAGACATCACCGTTAGCCAGGATGACTGCATCAACCTTCTCCAGGCCAGCATTGCGTCTGTATGCCGTGGCGATCTTCTGGCTGGTACCGAATCTGTTATCACCGGCGACTCTTATTACACCGTTGACTTCCGGATTCTCAATGTATTCCCTGTAAGTGCCGCCGCATACTGTGCAGGTATAAATGATGGTATTGCCGTTGATGACCCCGTCATCAAATTCGCAAGGCTTGGTTTCGATATGAGAAGGATCTTTTGAGCATACATGAGTATGTGTTCTTGCAGCTTCACCGTCATATGTCCAACCGCCCCAGGAATGCTCTGAGATATTGGCATTAATGTAGTAGACCTCACCTTTTTCAGTTGAAATAACCACCTTCTGATTATTTACAGGCTTTTCAAATGTCACGGTAAGAGTGTTGTAATAAGCCGGAGCTTCTACTGTCTCATTGCCCATGGAGACTTTAATGATCTTCATTTCCTTGCTGACAGAAAGTTTGGCATCAGAACCGGAAACCTTGAATGACTGGTTGCTGTAAGTGATTAAAGTTAAAACTTTTGTATCGCCTACGCAGCCGCTGACATCTTCGCTGCCGGCTGTTACTATTGCATAGATGTATGCCAGTGTACTGTTACCGACTTTCATGGCGATCTTGGTGAAGCCGACAGAGTCAGCGATCACTCTGATCTTTCTGGTATATCTTGTGCCTGATGTAGATGTCATCGTTCCTACGGAAATGACTTCAGCATTGGCTATCTGAGCATTCTCAGGAACAAATGTCATGATCCTGTCTTCAGTGACCGCAATCGTGAATGATTCATCACCGCCGACAGTCATGTTGATGACCTTGCCCTTAGGCAGTTCTTCCTGTTTCTTTTCTCCGCATTTTCTGCAGGTGTACTCAATCAGACCTGTATTGGAGAATGTAGGTTCAACAATGATCTTTCCATCATCCCAGTCATGTTCAACTTTATCCAAAGATCTGGTTTCCTTAGCATTGCATCTTGAGCATGTTCTGGTCTCTTCGCCTTCTTCGCTGCAGGTTGGCTCTTTTGTAACGGACCACTCACCCCAGCTGTGACCTAATGCTGCAGTTGTCTTATGCTCAGTTGAGATGATCTCGTTGCAGACGGTACATCTGACAACTTCATCATATGAACCTTCCTCTGTACAGGTAGGTTCTACTTCGTTTTCGTGCTTTGGTTCACCAGCAGTATGTCCGGTAAGATCGATGTTTACCACAGTCTTGGTCTGAGTCTTGAATATTTCATTTTCAAACTCTGCGGTATATGTAGTTTCACCTTTTTCCAGGCAGGTAGCAGGCTTGCTGACCTTGCTGGTGGTATTTACTGTTTCGGTAAGTACATGCTCTGGATTATTGTCACATATGGCTGTAGCGGTTACCTTGCTGTAATCTTCTGACCATTCGTATGAGACTTCCTGAGTGTATATATGGCCGAATTCAAATGTCACATCGGTATTCTCCTCAAGATTATCTATGGTTCTTACAAGAATTCCGAACATCTTGCCTAATAATTCTTCGTCAGGAGCTTTGCTTATATCTGTAAAAGCACTCTGATATACTGAACCATCGACGCTTAGAGTTACTCTTAAGTCATCAAGAAGTTCAACTTTGCTTTCGCCAACAGAGAGAATGCTGCCTTTTTCAAGATAGATAGTTACGCTTCCGTCACCCTCTGTGATCTTCAGAGCATCCTTCATTCCCTGTTTCATTTCTGACAGCTTATTGAAATCGTCAAGTACGAGATCATTATTGTAGTCATCTTCAAAGACCAGTTTCTCATCCCCGAGATTGATCCAGGAGCCATGAGCTATGATGATCTTACTGTTATCTTCACCGGTATATGAGTTGACTGTATTCTCATTGATCAGAGCCTGCCATAATGCTCTGGCATCATTTTCCTTAACATCAGCGATCAGTTTATACTCATCACCTTCGGACTTACTGATAGTATAAGTAGCTTTTGCATCACCGCAGATGCCTGTCAGTGATTTTCCGATCAGCCCATCAAATACAGCGCTTGTCAGAGTCCGTAAGGCGTGTTCTACACCGTTTTCTCTGTTAACTGAAGCTGTATAGTGTCTTAAGGAATCAACGTGCAGAGAAGCCACATTCTGCATCCACAGGTCAACGGTGACATTACCGTCATTGACCTGTTCACCTGTTACTGTCAGTTCACCGTGATAGTCATTGTATACAACACCTTTTACCGAACCGGTCGTTCCGAGCTGCTGTGATAGTGAGGAGATAATTATCATAAACTTGGCATTATCTTCCATTTCATAAGTTTCTGCTTCCTCAGCATAAGCAAAATTACCTGCACTAAAGCACATCAACACTGCCATCAAACCGGCAAAGAACTTTTTCAATTTCATATAACTACCTCCTGTTGATCTATACTCAACTATCCAGAAAGATATTCTACAAAAACAAAACTGCAACATTGATGTCGCAGATTAAATACTATTCAAGTAGTCCTCTAACCCTCAAATTCAGAATCATCATTATTCAAACTGTTTTTTCATATAAATTATTGCACATATATAATAATTTATCCATAAAACCACTAAAAAAGAACTAACAATCAGTAATCATAAATTACGTTCATTATAAAAACCTCTTTTAAAAGAGGTTTATTGTCACTATAGTTTATTTTCAGTCATCAAGTTTCATTGCCTTATAGGTTGTATATGCTCCTGTAATGTTTCTGGCTTTGAAACCGTAAGCTTTAAGTATCCTGCAGGCAATATGTCCCCTGACACCAACAGCACAGTATACATCAATGATTCTGTCTTTATACTCTGACAATTCATCAATTCTGTCTCTCAGTTCATCTACAGGAATATGAACACTGTTCTTAAAAGCACCCAGAGAGTACTCTCTGTCAGTTCTGACATCAAGCAGGACATTGCCATCAGATAAGGCCTGTTCAACCGTTACAAGTTCCTCCAGTCCTTCCTTCTCATTACCGGCAACAAATCCCAGATAGTTTGCCGGTGACTTGGCGCTCAAAAATGGCGGCGCATAAGCCTGTTCCAGCCTGGCCAAATCATCTACCGTACCCTTAAGTATCATAACCGTTGAGATGACATCTATGAACTTGTCCACACCTTCCTTGCCTACAGCCTGAGCACCGTATATCTTTCTGGTGTCCTTATCATAGAAGATCTTTATGTGTAACGGTGAAGAACCCGGATAGTATGTGGCATGTGATGAAGGATGTGTGCATATGGTTTCACACTTACCGTATTCTTTCAATATCTGTGCTGTATTCAAGCCTACTGAAGCACCTGATAAACCGAATACTCTGATGATACTGGTACCAAGAGAACCTTCATAAGTGCTTTCAATACCACAGAGATTATCAGCTATGATCCTTCCCTGTCTGTTGGCAGGTCCGGCTAATGGTATGTGTGCTTTCTTACCAGTAACCAGATTTATAACACTTACTGCATCACCAGCTGCATAAACATCATCAACATTTGTTCTCATGTGTTCATCAACTTCAATATATCCCTGTTCATCCAGTAATATACCGCTGTCTTCCAGGAAACCTGTTGAAGGCAGTAATCCAGCTGCCATGACAATATAATCCTCACGACATGTTGAACCATCATTAAACTCAACGGTATAGCCATTCTCATCTCTGGTAACACTGAAGATCCTTGCGGATGTCAGCAGTTCAACACCGTTTGACTTTAACTGATCTTCCAGATAGGAAACAATGTCAGGATCCAGGTTAGTCAGGATGTGATCAGCATATTCAAATAAGGTAACCTTCTTTCCTCTTTTAACAAGGTTCTCAGCCACTTCAATACCAATGAAACCACCACCGATTACTCCCACTGACTCAGCATTATCCAGGCTCTCCCGTATCCTCACGGCATCTTCAACATTCCTTAATGAAGGAAGACTGACAAACAGTTTCCTTGGATGACAGCCCGGAGTTAATACCAGCTGATCATATGATTCCTGATATTCCTTTTCATCGTCTCTGACGGTCACCATCTTATTGACAGTATCAACTGATACAACTTCAGAATTACATCTGACATCGATTCTGAAACGTTTATAAAGGCTTTGCGGTGACTGTACAATTAAAGATGAAGCATCAGAAATGTCCTTGCCGATGTAATAAGGCATGCCACAGTTGGCATATGATACATTACTGCTTTTCTCAAGAATTATGATATCCGCAAACTCATCAAGTCTTCTTAATCTGGCGGCACATGAAGCCCCTGCTGCTACACCGCCCACAATAACTACTTTTCTGTTTCCCATACTGTATTCCTTTCCCTAATTGATTATGTATTTGGTTCTTTCCAATTTCATTATATGGGAAAAGGCATTTTAAAAGAAGGTTCAACCTGAATTGAACCTTCTTTTTGTGTTGTCAGAATGACTTGATCATTCTCTCAGAAGCTTTGGATCTTATTCCTCTTCTTCTTTCTTTCTCTTCAGTGAGACATATGCCAGACCTAATGAGTTGACCATTGAGATACCGAACATTGATGCCCATACTGCAATGTTGGATGCATCTGATGTTTCTGGAACGTCAGTCTTATTCCACTGTGCTGTGAATGTATGGTCACCGATTACTTCGTACTGATCACCAGGATAATGCTTAGAGCCTTCCCAGTAATCGAAGTCGTAACCTTCTCTTGTCGGTGCTTCATGGATTGTGATCACTTCACCGTACTTGTGGTATTCAACGATGTCTTCTTCAGAACCATCATAAATACCGCCATTGAGTACATATCTGATAGTGTATGTATCTCTTGTGTAGTACAGTTTCAGAACTAACTGATCATCGAGCTTTAATGTGCCAGATAATACTGTTCCTTCGATTGAATCATCGAATGTGAATCCTTCGAAGTCCTTAGGCTGTGCCTTGACTACTTCGTCAAATTCGCCTGACAGGTTCTCTGTTTCAGCTAATGTGAATCCTTCACCTTCAAGATCCTGCAGATAATGTTCAACCTTGTAGTTTACATGATCTGGTGCATTGATTGTCAGTTCGCCGTCCTTGACTACGAATGTGACTGTGAAGTTGTCATCATCGTATGTGAACTGGTCTTCGCCTAAGCCCATGTTGTAGACGCCTGGATCTGCGCCAGTTGCAACGGCTTCACCGTCGAATACAACACTGTCTTCATCGAACAGTTCATCATCGCTTGATAATTCATAGCCTTCAACAGTATGTTCTTCACCGTCATAGACTACTACGTCTGAATTACCTTCAACTGTTACAGTGATTTCTCTCTTGGTAACTGTTAATGTACCGTCGACTGTTGTGACTAAGTAGTTGCCTACTGCTGTCTCTTCACCGGTCTTAACTGCGACACCGTCAACAGTTGCAATAACGTTAGCCTGTTCACCAACATTAGTGATTGTGCTGTCATCAGTCATAACAACTGTAAACTCATGGTCATCGCCTTCTTCAAGCTCGCTGGCTGTGAATTCTGGCTGAGTCAGTGCCTTGCCGTCATAGACCTTTTCAGCATCCTGTGCAGTGATTGTTACCTTCTTAGGTTCAACTGTTAATGTTCCATCAACTGTTGTAACTAAGTAGTTACCAACAGCTGTCTCTTCACCAGTCTTGACTTCTACACCGTCAACAGTTGCGATTACGTTCGGCTGTTCGCCTACATTAGTGATCGTGCTGTCATCTGTCATGACTACTGTGAATTCATGATCATCGGTTTCTGCCAGTTCAGTCGCTGTGAATTCAGGCTGAGTTAAGGCTTTACCGTCGTAAGTCTTGTCAGCATCTAAGGCTGTGATTGTAACGGCCTTTCTGTAGATGCTCAGAGTACCAACCTTAGCTGTTACGTTAGCGAACTGATCTTCATTCTCTAAGACATAAGTGTAAGTGTTGTTTTCCTTGTAATCATCACTGTAATCCTTAACACCTTCAGCTGTAGCTGTGATAGTGATCTTATCGCCTGTAGGCAGAGTGAATACCTTGCCGCTTTCATCAGCCTTGACCTCTTCACCGCCGAATGTTACGGAGTAGACTTCATCAGTATGTAACTGTCCGTCGTATTCCCAACTCTTAGTTGAAGATTCGATTACCAGTTCCTTAGTGCTCTGAGTGATCTCTAATTCACCGTTTACATAAGTGATCTCGTAGTTCTTGGTTACATCGTCACCGTCTTCGTTCTTGATGATTGCATCGCTTGGGATGTTCTCTTCAGTACCGACTTCAGTGATTGAACCAACTACTGTTACGCTTTCAATGCTGTCACCCTTGACCAGATCGCTGTTAGTGAAGCCATCGTTAGTTAATGGTGTACCATCATATTCCTTGGAATCGCTATCTGCAGTGATTGTTAGAGGAGCCTTGGTAATGCTTAATGTACCAGTCTTAGTAGTAACATTAGCATACTGATCAGCATTCTCTAATACGTAAGTATAAGTGTTGTTTTCCTTATAGCTTTCGTCATAGTCCTTAACACCAGGTGCGGTAGCTGTGATAGTTACCTTATCACCTGTTGGCAGAGTGAATACATAACCGTCTTCAGATGTTACTGCTTCTCCACCGAATGTTACAGTATAGACTTCATCAGTATGTACTGTTCCATCGTACTGCCAGCTCTTAGTTGATGACTCGATAGCTAATTCTTTAGTTGTTTGAGTGACTTTCAGTGTACCAATTGTTTCAGCTAACTTGTAGTCGCTCTCTCTTGCTGTGCCATCCCATACGAGGCTGTAAGTGTTATCACTTTCACCGACTAATGTCTGGCTGCCTGTTACTGTGAATGTTGCGGTTTCGTTGTTGACGAATCCAGAGATG
>JAFQZR010000016.1 GCA_017405785.1 Erysipelotrichaceae bacterium | reverse complement strand
TCTATATATGTCATAGGAACCTCTTTCCGATTATCGACTAATCTAAATTATAATTTTATTTTAGTCGCCATAATGACGGGTGTCAATCATATTGGAATAAAAAAGAGGTCTTTCGACCTCTGTATTTGCAATGGTGGAGCAAGGGGGTGGTCTGAAAATCGGGCTTTCAAGCTCATTTTCGCCCTTATTTTTGGCATTATTCTTGTTATATGGAATTTAAGCCCACTTTTTTGGCCCACTCATTTCCTCCCATTTCAAGCTAAAGAAGATAAATCTCTGATACCACTCGTAAAAATTTTTATTGTAACTTTTTTACAGGTACAAGTTCTATATATCCTCGTTCTCCAATAGGTTCAAGCTGAATTCTGGGATTCATCTCATCCCATTCATAACCTATAAATGCCGGATCATATCTTTTCTCAGCGTTCCAGACCTCTTTTATTGCTTCGCCATAATAATCCTCTTCAAAAGGCTCACCTTTGAAAAGAAGATATGAGGAAGCCGGTAATTCTATGATTTCAAACCCTTCAGGAACTATGCCGGAATAACAAAGATCTACTTCTACTCCCTGTACATATTCATTCGTTATCGGCCTTCTTAAATGCTTTGGCAGCCACAGGCATACCGGCTCTCCGCTTATGGATTTTATGCTTTTCAAGAGTCCCCAGACATCACACCCTACTTCTTCACAATATGTCCAGTAATCAGTGGCTTTTATTCCACGTTTAATGATTACTTTTCTGGCAGACTTTTCAATCACCTGAATAAATACATTCCTTGTTTCATTCATGTTAGTCGCTTTCCTTTCATTGTTATCTAAGCGATAAGGAGTGAAAAGCCAGATGGGTACCGGACTGTTGGAATATTCCTTGGGATTACAGCCAAATTCGCGTCTGAAAGCCCTCTGATATCCGTCTACACTTCCAAAGCCCATTTCCATTGCCACCTCAAGAATCTGGCAGTGTTCGTCGCGTAGTTTCAGTGCTGACTTTGACAGTTTAAGGCGCCTTATATAAACCGCCGGTGTCATGCCCAGATATTTAATAAAGATTTTCCTTGCGTACGCTGGAGAATATGAGGCTGCTGCAGCGATAGTATCAATTGAAATATCTTCATGGATATGTTCTTTAATATAATCCTGCATAATGTGTACAGCCTCTTTTTGATGATCCATCAGCTTAACTCCTTATGAACAGATAATAACTGAGTTGTATACAATAATTCTTGACTATTTTTACCCTTTTTACCACTACTATGTCTAAGGTGCTAAGAATGAGGATTTTTGTACAAAAAGCGGCTTTCGGCAGCTATGTTTTTATAAGTCTATCACCTCTAGTCAATACGATAATACTCTATCTTATTACCAGATCCTTCTCGTATCAGTTCTCCAGATGCTACCATTTTACGCAATGCTCCCTCCACAGAACTTATGCTCAGAGTTGGACACAATTCCATTATATCCTGCTTTGTAAACCTTCCAACTCTTTGTCTGCTGGCTATCTGTACCATCTCCAGTGCGGAACGTTTGACCTCTACTATTTCAACACGTTCTTCAAAATCCTTATATGCAGCCAGAATTGTTCCAAGCAAATATTTGATAAAAGGTACCTGGTCATCATTTCCCTCATGCCATCCCTGCTGTGACTGTGATAAGGCCTCATAATACAGATCTTTGTTTTTATTTATCTTTGCCTCAAGAGATATATACTTTCCTACATAGAATCTGTTTCTGTATAGCAACAGTGTTGTCAATAATCTGCTCATTCGGCCATTACCATCATTAAAAGGATGTATGCACAGGAAATCATGAATGAATACAGGTATAGCAATCAATGGTTCCAACTCATTGTTCCCTATGACACGATTGTACTCTTCACATATTCTGTCAATGGCCTCTGGTGTTTCAAAGGGATCGAGCGGAGTAAACAATATTTCACTGTGACCATCAGGGTAGGTAGCGCTGATATAGTTCTGTACAGTTTTTGTTCTTCCAGCCCAGGGATTATTCATATGGCTATACATGATTTTATGAAGCTGGAGAATATAATTACGCGTTATGGGAATGACATCAAAGCTTTCATGGATGATATTTAATGCATCTCTGTATCCCGCTATTTCCTGTTCATCTCTGTTTCTGGGAGTTGTCTTTTCTCTGACAAGCTGCTTAATGCGGGCATTTGTTGTGACAATACCTTCTATTGCGTTTGATGCTTCCGTGCTTTGGATTTTGGCTATTTCAATCAGTTTATCTAATTCATCTGGCCTCTGTCTCAGATACAATTCCTGTTTTCCTGCTTCTTTATATATGGCTGCAACAAGACCAAGGATTTCTGAATCCCATTTAATATCTGCAATAAGACTATAGTTAAACTCTCTCATGCCCTTAAACCCTCCTGTTCTCCCTTAAAATATATCATATTTTAAGGTGAATATCATTGTTTTAAGAGAAATAATACTAATTGGTTTTAACAGAGATATCACTTTGACACTAAAAAGAGGTCTTCCGACCTCTTTATTTGCAATGGTGGAGCATAGGGGGCTCGAACCCCTGACCTCCTGCGTGCAAGGCAGGCGCTCTCCCAGCTAAGCTAATGCCCCGATTAAATGGTGGGCCTGAATGGAATTGAACCAGCGACCTCACCCTTATCAGGGGTGCGCTCTAACCAACTGAGCTACAGGCCCATTACCACCAAATCGCTTAATTATATTATCATTTATAAAAATCACTGTCAACCGAAAACCGTTATTTTCTTTATTATATATTGGATTGCTCATGCTATAATTAAGCCATGAATAAGAAGAGATATTACGTTGTCTTCATAGGGAGAGTACAGAACGTCGGATTCCGCTGGACAGTCAGAATGGTTGCCCAGTCTTTAGGCTATACCGGGTGGATCAGAAATCTCTCCAACGGCAATGTCGACATGGAAATTCAGGGCAGTTATCTTGATATCAACGACTTCATCAGAAGAGTGAAACAGGACTCCCGATGGATCAGGATCGATGATTACAGCGTCATGGAAATTGACGTCAGGGAAAACGAACGCCGTTTCGAAGTTGCCGGATATTACTAAACCATATAAAGACACAAACAGAGGACCTTGCGGTCCCCTGTTTTCATTTGTCTATAATAGCTTACTTGTTGGCATCAATGTATTTCTGGACCTGCTGTTTCAAGACAGGGAACGGTGCTTCACCGGTATCCAGAATAACCTTATTATATGCCTGCAAATCAAACTTGTTACCCAGCGTCTTCTGAGTGTCTTCCATCATGCTGATCATATACATCATGCCACAGCCATATGGCAGGAATAATCCAGGGTCACCTATTACGGTTTCCATGACATCCTTGGCAATGCTTCTGGCATATGAGGCCTGGAAATAGTTGCCTAAGAAATCAGATATATCACTGACTTCCCAGCCGTCATAGTGTACCTTGAGGTCAACATATGAATACAGCAGATAGTTGAACAGGTTGTTCTGCTTCAGGTATGTGATTTCCTTGGAATTGGTCAGGAAATACTCATAAGCCTTCATTTCACAGTACTCTGCCCATCCTTCGGCATAGCCTAAGAAGCTCATGCTATAACGGTATTCATTACCCGGATGGTTGGTCAGATAATATGTGTTCTGATATAAGTGGCCAGGATAGCCTTCATGAGCCAGAGTGATGCAGATGCCGTCAGGGTCATTCTCAACGAATGTCGGATTGACCTTAATGACATTCTTGTTAGGATTATCAGCCGGTGCAATCAGATAATAGGCACTGGTATTCTCAGAAGTGACGCTCTTATCCAGGAAGGCGATGGTGTAATCAACCTGAGGAATCTCCGGATAGTCTTTCCGCATGGCCTGCTTCAGATGAGCAATGATGTCATACGGATCGCTGTAACCATAGCCTTCAGTCAGATCGACATCCATGTTCCTGATGATGGCGTTATAAGCTTTGTCCAGAGCTTTTCTGACATCTGTCTGAATGGAGGAAATGCTCTTGTCCGTGCTGATCTTGTTTTTGACAATAAGGGCATACTCCCGTTTTCCTCCTTCACCATACGCAGCCAGAGCACCGCTCTTGCTAGCCTTGCCCTTGAGACCTTCATACATTTCAGCGACTCTTCTGAATCCCGGAATCAGAACTTCCAGAACACCCTTCTTGACCTGTTCAATGTAATCATTCCGCCCGGCCAGGTTCATTTCATTCATGGCATTGGTGAATACCTTGATGACTTCGTTGTTATCGGTATTGGAAGTAAATCTGTCAACCTGTTCCAAGACGCTGTTGATGACATGGTCCGGCTGGACAATGCCCTCTTCAGCCTGTCTTCTGGTATATTCAATGGCCTGATCGATATATCTGCCCGTATCGTTTAACAGAACGATGAAGTCCTTGACATCCTGTTCACTGCGAAAATCAAATTCCGTAAAAATGGTGACCAGGTTGTTATTGAGACCGGAGTTAGGTGTAAAGGCAAAGGTATAGTCCTTTTCGGTTTCACTTAACGCAAGCTGCAAATCCAGATAGTATTCCATGCACTGATACATGATCTGCTGATCGTCCGTCAGTTCCTCGATGTTAAACTTTTTCAGTTCTGCGAGTTTATCTTTGAGATCCTGGATGGCCTGCTGGTCTTCTTCGGTCATATCATAATGGATATCGCCTAAGGTGACTTCAACATCGCTTATTCCATACTTTGAAGGATCAACAAGTGAGAAGTGGAGATTGACATAATCGTTCTCAAAAGATTTAACGAACCAATTTCTCTGCATCTCATCAAACTGCGCCTGCACGTCTCCGGTTACCGGATTATCCGGTCCCGGATCTGGTTTTGGTTTTCTTCTGCATCCTGACGTCAGAAGCATAAGCACCGTCAGGAGAATAATAAGCAGTTTTTTCATATAAAAAATACCTCAATAAATAAAGAATAGCTGTTTAGCTATTCCTCTATATCTGATTCTTCAGTTTCCAGCTCGATGATCTTCTTCTCTTCTTCCTCATCAGCCGCGAGGATATCCTTAACTACCTTGACACCGAGAGCTGCAGCGGCAGTGGCAATTGCTGTACCTAATAATCTTCTGAACATTGTAATGCCTCCTTTTTTTATTATTTTATCATGTTTACAAATAATTGTATATATGATTGAGTTTTTACGCTTTTACAGCCATTCCTGTTCGACTTCCTCTTCCAGCTGTTTCTTTAACTCTTCCTTGCGGTCGAGTCTGTTCTGTACCAGTTCACTGAATAGAGTATATGACAGAGCCATGACCGGTACGGCAACAGCCATTCCCGGTAAACCGAACATTGATCCTAAGAACGTGACAGCTACCAGTACCCATACCGGAGGCAGGCCTACTGAAGAGCCGACAACATGTGGATAGATGAAATTGTTGTCGATCTGCTGCATGACCAGGAAGATCACTATAAAGGCGATCATTCTGACCAGACCGCTGACGGCCAGAATCAGGATAGATCCGAATACCAGAGCCATGAATGAGCCGAAATACGGAATGATGCTGGTTGCCGCAATAACAACACTGATCAGTAAGGCATACGGCATGCCGGCGATGGTCAGTACAACAAAGAATATTGCACCCAGTACGCTCATTTCCGCCAGCTGGCCGGAGATGAAATCGGAGAATACCTTTTCAAACCGCTTGACCAGATGTCTGACGACATTGACCTTATCATCAGGCAGGAAAGCTTCCAGAACCTTACGGCCCTGCCGTTTGAACTTCTCTTTTGACAGTAATACGTAAACACTGAATACCGTGCCAAGGCAGAACTTGACTACGACCTTCAGAACAGCCACGGTAGCCCGTCCGATGTCACTGACCACGGCCGGGTCGATCTGGCTGATCCAGTCAGAGATCTTCGGCGTCAGACCTTCGATCCACTTAGCCAGTGAAGTACCCAGTTCATCGATAGGAACATTGAACAGGTCATCAAGGGAAATATGGAAATTCAGGTTCATCTGCTTTAACAGCTGATTCAGGAAATTAACAATGGAAGTTATGTATGAAGGCAGGTTGCTGGCAAGAGCGATCATGCTGCTCCATAACTGAGGTATGACAACAGAAATCAGCAGGCCGAAAATCAGCAGTGCACCCAGATAGGTGCAGATCACGGCTATTCTGCGTACCCATTTCTGTTCCATGTCAGGTTTTTTCTTTCTGATGAATTTCTCCAGTCTGCTCATCGGAGCATTAAGAACAAACGCAATTATCATACCGGCAATGACCGGTGTTAATGCGCTTATGACCATCTTGATAAAGCCCATGATCTGATTGAAATGACTGACCAGCAGATAAGCAGCCGCGACTATTACCGTCGCTAATATTACTTTACGGGCAAATTCCTTTGTATCTCTGTCCATAATCACGCCACCTTTCTAGTTCAAATGCAATATGTCAATGACTTCTTCAGGTGTTGATGCCATATGACATACCTTATCCCAGTCACTGCTAAGAAAACCCTGCCGGCAGGAATATTTCAGATATTCCCACAGACCGGTATAATATCCGTTTATGTTGTAGAGGATAACCGGTTTTCTGGTGAAACCCAGCTGATTCTGTACCAGCACCTCAAAGAACTCATCAAATGTTCCGGTTCCTCCCGGTACCGCAATAAACGCATCGCTCATTTCGATCATCAGCTGCTTGCGGTCGACCAGATCCCTGGTCAGATAGAGTTCATTGAAATCATCATACAGGATTCCGTCAACATTGAAAAGCCTTGGTGATACGGAAATGATGTATCCATCCGCCTTACTGAAGCCGCGGTTAGCCGCTCCCATCAGGCCTCTTTTACCGCCTCCGGTAACCAGAGTACAGCCTTTCTGAGCCAGCTGAAAACCCAGTTTTTCCGTTTCGGTAACGTAAATACTGTCTATTCTGTCACTGCTGGCACCGAAAATACATATCTTCATTCAAATCACCACTACTATTATACATAATCCTGAAGAATAAGAAAAATAAAGCATCTGAAATTAACCTATACTTAAGAAATACTATTTTTTCCGATTTTGAATATTTACCGATTGATTTATTCAATATCTTATAATATAATAATTTCGCTGCCTAAATAGCTCAGTCGGTAGAGCAATCGGCTGTTAACCGATCGGTCATAGGTTCGAGTCCTATT
Source organism: Erysipelotrichaceae bacterium (assembly GCA_017405785.1). Classification (GTDB taxonomy): domain Bacteria; phylum Bacillota_I; class Bacilli_A; order Erysipelotrichales; family Erysipelotrichaceae; genus RUG521. The sequence continues at coordinate 11,537 of JAFQZR010000016.1, read as the reverse complement.
TTAGGCGCCATTTGTTAAAAAAGAGTTCTGATGATTCAGAACTCTTTATTTTAATATTTCACCATGCAGCCAGTGGAATAACGTGCATATAAGCCCGGTGATTCCTATGGTTGCGACCAATCCCAGAGCTGTCAGCCAGGAAAGAGGAAGATGGTAACCCACCATCACCGCAATATCACCTATCAGGGTCAGTGTGCAGGTGGTTACCGGAAAGAAGAACTGGGATTTGAACTTGAAGAAATTGAAGATCATGCTGATAAGAATGACCACACCCGGTACAAACAGGAAAGCCAGTGAAACATTCTTCCGGCTGCCCTTATTCAGCAGCAGAGCAAAAACGATCAGGACAGTTCCCATGACCAGTTGCATTATTGTAGCTAATAACGTATCTTTCTTCATATAAGTCTATTCTATACTTTCTATTGTGAACTTTGGTGAAATACTCATGACATGGCGTAAATCTATGTTATAATCTTATGGCAAAGGAGTCAATATGGAAAAAGCTATTACTTTCGAGATCACTCACGTATGTAAACAGACCGGTGCCAGAACAGGCCTGCTGCACACTCCGCACGGAACAGTGGAAACCCCGATGTTCATGCCGGTAGGCACTGCGGCCACGGTCAAGTTTGTTTCACCTGAGGAACTCTATGAAATGGGAGCCGGAGTCGTTCTGGCCAACACCTATCACTGCTGGTTAAGACCGGGTGAAGATGTGGTAGCCGCTGCCGGAGGCCTGCAGAAATTCATGAATCTGAACAGACCGATGCTGACAGACTGCGGCGGATTCCAGGTCTTTTCTCTGGCTGACAGAAGAAAGATCAAGGAAGAAGGCGTGACTTTCAAGAGCCATATTGACGGTTCTACCCTTTTCCTTTCTCCGGAAAAATCCATCCAGATCCAGAATAAGCTTGGCGCTGACATCATCATGAGCTTTGATGAATGCCCTGCCTATCCAAGTACCAGACAGTACATGCAGGACAGCGTAGACAGAACCCTGCGCTGGGCCAGAAGATGTATTGATGCCCACCAAAGAGTCGGTGAACAGGGCCTGTTCGGCATTGTTCAGGGCGGTGAGTATGAAGATATCAGAAGATACTGCGCCCAGGAACTGGTTAAGATGGGAGCCTTCGAAGGCTATGCCATCGGCGGTACTTCCGTGGGTGAAACCAAAGAAACAATGTATAAGATGATCGATTATTCCCTGGCAGATCTGCCTAAGGAATCAGTTAAATACCTGATGGGTGTCGGATCAACCGATGCCTTGCTGGAAGGCATCCTGCGCAATGTTGACATGTTTGACTGCGTACTGCCTACCAGAATTGCCAGACACGGCACCTTAATGTCCTCTGAAGGACGCATTTCCATCAAGAAAAAGGAATATGAATATGACTTTGGCCCAATCGATCCGGAGTGCGACTGCTATACCTGCCGCAACTATTCCCGAGCCTATGTCAGACATCTGTTCCGCTGCAATGAAGGACTGGGATCCAGACTGATGTCCATTCATAACCTGCGTTTTTTGATCCATCTGATGGAAGATGCCCGCAAGGCAATTAAGGAAGACCGCTTCGGAGACTTTAAGGATGAATTCTTCCGCAAGCACAATTTAAATTCCGTAGATTCAAGAGGTTTCTGATGAAAACATCTGATTTTGATTTTGAACTTCCGCAGGAGCTGATTGCTCAGACTCCGCTGGAAAACCGCAGTTCTTCCCGACTGCTGGTAGTTGACAGAAAGACCGGCACCTACAGTGACCATCACTTTGATGAGGTCACTGATTTTCTGCGTCCGGATGACATTATTGTCAGAAACAATACCCGCGTCATACCTGCCCGTCTGTTCGGTGAGAAGAAGGAAACCAACGGTCATGTTGAGGTATTACTGTTAAGAGATACCAGCAACGATATCTGGGAAACCCTGGTGGGCAATGCCAGGATCGTCAAACTGGGAACCGTCATCACCTTCTCTGACCTTTTAAAGGCGGAATGCGTCGAAATCGGTGAATCGGGAATCCGTTATTTCCGCATGATCTATGACGGCATTTTCATGGAGATCCTGGACAAGCTGGGCGAAGTGCCTTTACCGCCATATATCAGAGAAAAACTCGTTGATAAGGAAAGATATCAGACTGTCTATTCCAAGATTGAAGGCAGCGCTGCTGCTCCGACAGCCGGTCTGCACTTTACCAATGAACTTATCAAGAAGATCGAAGACATGGGATGCACCTTTGTGGATGTTACCCTGCATATCGGCTTAGGGACTTTCAGACCTGTTCAGGTTGATGACATCAATGACCATCACATGCACTCAGAATATTATCACATCTCCCCGGAAGCTGCTGACATTCTCAACAAAGCCAGAGAAAACGGCCAGCGCATCATCTGCGTCGGTACAACTTCAGTAAGAACGCTGGAATCCAACTATAAGAAGTATCACTGCTTCAAGTCCACCAGTGAAGATACCGATATCTTCATCTATCCGGGCTATCAGTTTGAAGCCGTTGATGCCATGATCACCAACTTCCATCTGCCTAAGTCAACACTGATAATGATGATTTCCGCCTTTGGCGGCAAGGATCTGATATGGAAGGCTTACAGCCATGCCATTGAAGAAAGATACAGATTCTTCTCCTTCGGAGACAGCATGATGATCCTATGAAGACACAGCCTAAGAAATACTACTACAACCTGCAGTTGCGGGAAATCGACAAGATAAAAGGCCTGGAAAACAAGCCTTCTTTACTCATGCATACCTGCTGCGGAATGTGTGCCTGCTACCCTATCGTCTATCTGACTCAGTACTTTGATCTGACGCTGTATTATTACAATGACAACATCTATCCTGAAGAGGAATATGAAAAAAGATATTCCGAACTGAAAAGATATGTGGATATCTTCAATCAGGAAAACGGTCAGAACGTCAAGCTGATAAAGTGTCCTTATCACAATAAGGAATATACTCAGAAGCTGGCCCCGTTTAAAGATGAACCTGAGGGCGGTGAAAGATGCCATCTGTGCTACGATCTGCGTCTGTCAGAAGGCATGAGATATGCCAGAGAAAACGGCTATGATTACTTCACAACGGTAATGACCGTATCAAGACAGAAAGATTCCCTGATCCTCAACCAGATCGGTGAAAAGCTGGATAACAGTGAAACCAGATACTTCTTCTCCGATTTCAAGAAGGACGGAGGTCTGGAGAAAGGTCTGGAACTGGTAAAGAAGTACGATATCTACCGTCAGAACTACTGCGGATGTGTGTACTCTTACCGGGAAATGCTGGAAAGAGTCAAAAAGGACTATGAAAAAAACAAGGAAGCTGATTAAGCTTCCTTTACTGTTCCTGTTTCTTCGATTTCCCGGATCTCACCGATACGGCGCCGATGTCTGCCGCCCTGGAATTCGGCATCCAGCCATTCCTGAACGATCATCTTGGCCAGTTCCGGTCCGACCACGCGTCCGCCCATGCACAGAATGTTGGAATTGTTGTGCTGGCGTGACAGCTTGGCTGAAAACGGTTCACTGCAGACGACGGCTCTGATACCCTTTACCTTATTGCAGGCAATAGAGATACCGATGCCAGTACCGCATAAGGCAATTCCCCTGTCCACTTCACCGTTAACAACGGCATTGGCTACTTTCAGTCCCTGGATCGGATAGTCGACTGATTCAGGTGTATCAACACCAAAGTTGATGACTTCAATGCCCTGGTCTTCCAGATACTTGACAATTTCCATTTTCAGTTCCACGGCACCGTGGTCATTAGCGATAGCTATCTTCATGATTCTTACCTCCTTAACAGATAATACTCAACATAGGCCGATTCAAGTTCATTGTTTCGGTATGTCAGATATATTGTATTGAACACCACTCTGGTGTTTTCATCCACATCATAGGTCATGGTTTCATTATCCAGATCAGCATTGAGTCCCTTGAGGCTTTCAAAGTAGTTCTGATACTGTTTCATTTCATCATCACTCATGGTACTGCTGATCATCTGGATCGTACGGAATCCTTCTATTTCTACTGTATCATTAATTCGGCAGTAACTGAAGTATTCATAGTCATTAAACGGATTATATTCTCCGGTATATACGGAACGGTCCAGTTTCTTAATATTTTCAATGAAAGTGTCAAGCTTTCCGTCTGCGTACCGGAAGTAATCAAGACCTGAGACGATCCTGTCAGCGTCTTCTTGGGAAACGGTCTTGCCGTAGTCGATGATCTCATCGCCTTCCAGCATGCCGTTAGCCCTGAAGACGTTTTTCAGTCTGGTTTCCTGGCTGAAGTTAGGAACATCGATGATGTTAAGAGGTGAGATCAGTCCGATTACCACGATCAGAGCTGCACCCGCAAAGACCCAGCTGATCTTCTTTTTAATAATGGAATTGGCCACAAACAGTAAAGCAATTCCTATCAGCAGCAATGACATGTATCTTAACGGTGTCAGACCGTAAGCATGAACTCTGATGTAGATGGCCAACAGCTGTACACCAACGATAGGCAGTAACAGGAAGCCTCCGTCTTTGACGAACCACCGCTGTATTTTTCCGGTTTCTGCGTCAGTGTTCAGATAGAAGAATACATAGAACAGCAGAGCGATGCAGCCAAACCAGTTCAGCTTGCCTACCGGCATGGTCCAGGTCACGATGATCTTAAGTATGTATATATACAGAATGGCAATGAGCAGCAAGTATACATACAGTCCCGCCTTGGACACAATGATGTTGTAAGCTTTGGAATCCTTTATTTCGGTGTCCTTCTCCGGCAGATAGGATATAAACAGCATGTAACACATGAAGAACTCAATGAATACCATCAGTACCGGCACGATTTTCTCCAGATACTGCTCAACATCAACGATCAGATAGTTGAAAGCCATCAGGCTGACAACGATTCCCGACAGCAGCACGTTGGTTATTATGCCGCTGAAGCAGGCATATCTTACCAGATGAGGAAACAGCTTTCTTTCATCATGACCGCGGTACAGGCAGTACATTATGAAGCATAACGTTAACAGGAAAATGCCCGCAACTGCCATGATGCAGTATTCCGAATCATGGAAAAATCTCATTAATATATAGACGCACACCGTCATTAAGGATGATATCACCAGATTCGTCAGATTACTGAGCTTTTTCATGTTCTCATCAGCCAGCTTGCCCCGTAAGGAGATCAGAGTACCCGCCAGCAAGGAGATCCAGATGTAAGCCCCTTCTTCACTGCCGTCTTCCTTAATGATCAGATAACTCGCAAAAATGGAAAGCGTCAGGCTGAAATACAGCGTGATGATAAACCTTTCTCCGCTTTTTCTGACCTTTTCGATCATATTACTGATAAACTCTTTCAGTTTCATGTTACAAACCTCGGTTATTTCTCTGTAGACATTATAACGGTTTATTATGTTATAAATATGTTAATTTTGCCTTAAGGCATGTTAAAAGGAATGGTGACCATTCCTTCTTCTGCTTAGATTCTGCTGTTCCAGATGATGGAATAGTACAGAGGGCCAAACTTGAAGACATCGATCTGCGGCATTATGGCCTTCCCTTCAAAGTCGGTCTTGCCGGTATCACAGGTAACCTTGTACTTCATCCATTTCTTTCCCGTTTCCTCTTTCTGAATGAGTTTGCCGGAGAAAGTATAACCGACTCCCGGATAGCCGTACTGAGCAGTCATCAGTCTGATGTTGCCCTGCAGGGTAAACAGGGAATAGCACAGAAAGACTGTCAGGATTCCCGGAGCAATAAGACTGGTATATTCTTTTCTGATGATACTGGTAATGATCGATTTAATGCACCACAAAAGCAGTATGATCGCTATGATGTTCTGCACTCCAAAAACCGCAAAAATGCGGAGTATGCCGTATAAGACCTTCTTGGCTGCCTCCCAGTTTGACATATTTATCCCTCCTGTATGTCAGAGAAGCTACATCAGTGTAACTTCTTTTTTATCGTTCACTACTACTCTGAAGACCTGCTCACTGTCGATGAGATCTTCATCGGCTTTTCTGTGCACCAGTCTGACCTGTGTCTCGCCTTTCTTCAGACCGGTGAAACGGAAACGGAAGATATTCTCCTTCTCCCGATCGTTGCCCTGCTCTGTGATCACTACTTCAGCGATTTCCGGATCGCTGTTTTCAAATGTCCAGATGAAATCATCACCCGGCATGTCTCTTTTCTCAATGTATACTTCAGTCTTATCAGTGGAACCGAATCCTCCGGTTCTGATGTCAGTCGTTTCATCATCAAAGGTTATGCCATACCGTACGAAGATGCCCTGAGCAAAGCGGTCACCGGCTTTCAGGGACAGAGTCGTATCACTGTGATTGGTGATCTTGATGATGATATGGCCTTCATTTACGGCATTGTAATAGTCGGAATCAATGATTCCCACGGTATTGTCTAACTGTACTTTATATTTGAAGCCTAAGGAACTTCTCGGGAATATCTGTAAGACCCATCCCGGATTCATGCGGCATCTGACACCGGTAGGTATTCTGACACTCTTACCGGCACTTAATTCCAAGTTAAAAGGAATATAGAAGTCGTAGCCTGCACTTCCTGATGTAGCTCTCTTCGGCATCCTGACGTTGCGGTAAACGTTCTCGCTTTCAACATCGGCAATCGCGAAATTGTCGCTCATGTCGTTGTAGAACTGCTGTCTGGATACAGACTCGAACTGCGCTACTCTTTCCATATTCCTTCTGTTTTCTATTGGTGCGCTGGGCGGGACTTGAACCCGCACGATACTATCATACGCGTCTGAGACGTACGCGTCTGCCAATTCCGCCACCAGCGCATGTATTTATATTATACACGTTTTAATATAAAAAACAATCACCTTTTTTTCAGTGATTGTCATATTCATCAACATAGATTTCCTCGGTCATGACATCAGAATAAGTAAATGAGGACTTGAAGTTCTGACCCTTTCGCTGATACTCGAAAATAAACAGGCTGCCAAATACAGCTGTAATGGTTCCGACATCACTTACTTCCCTGCCTCGGCTGTTATACGATATCCTGACCGGATGGTTTAATAAGGCTTTTATCTGAGTCTGCGTTTCATCCAGGCTTTTATGAGTTATTCTTCTGCCCACAATTATGCATCTCCTACCTTATTAATTCTAGCAGAAAACGCTCAGATTTTCAATTTCAGCCTTCTTGCGGATAACCCTCCAGAATGGCAGCTCCGGCTGAAGTTCCCAGTCTGGTGCACCCGGCATTGACAAAGGTAATGGCCTGATCAAAGGTCTTGATGCCGCTTGCTGCCTTGATGGCTACCTTGCCCTGCAGAACTTCCTTCATGATCTCAATGTCTTCCATCTTTGCTCCGCCGCTTCCCCAACCTGTTGAAGTCTTGACATAGTCCGGTCTGACCTTCAGAGCGATCTCAGACATCTTTCTGATCTCATTCTTGGTCAGAAAGCAGTTTTCAAAGATGACCTTGACGATGACGCCGTACTTACGGCAGACATCGACGATCTTCTGCATCTCTTCTTCAACATAAGCATAGTTCTTTTCCTTCAGTTCGGTGATGTTGATGACATAGTCGATCTCATCAGCGCCGTTTTTTATGGCGTCTTCGGTTTCAAACACCTTGGTAGCAATAGTCGTCTGGCCTAATGGGAATCCGATGGCTGCACCGACATGAATGTCCGTACCCTTCAGAAATTCCTTGCATCTTTTAACCTGAGCCGGATTGATGGCTACCATTCCGAAACCGTACTTTATGGCTTCATCACACAGTTTCTTCATGTCTGCGGCAGTCGCATATGGTCTTAAATTGGTATGATCTACCATTCTGGCAAGTTCTTTTTTACTGATCATAAATGAACACCTCTTCATAAGGAATTATATCATTTATTTTCTGGACTCGTAATCCTCTTTGACCTCCCGGTTCCAGTCTTCATCAATACACCGGGTGGTAACGAAGCTTCTGACAGCTCTGCCCAGTGACTTGTAGGCCATGTCAACACCCTGACTGTCATGGCGGTAGTTTTCATTTCTGGCAATACCCAGCTGACTGCCTGTCTTAACGGCATCGATGTTGGCTCCCATGAAGATGAATTCCCAGCCATTTTCCTTCTGCTGAGAGATCATCTTTCTGACCTGATCAGCTCTGTATTCCCTGCTGGAATTCTCATAACCGTCTGTTGTGATCACAAACAGGACCTTGGTATCCCTGTCAACCCGGGAAATAAAATGATTCAGAGTGATGCCGATCGCATCAATCAGAGCCGTGCAGCCTCTTACATAATAGTCATTTCCGGTAAGGTCTTCCACTTCTCTGATATCCTTTCTGTCATGAAGCACTTCATAACGGTCATCAAACAGTACGGTAGTGACGTTTACCTGGCCTTCAGCCTGTCTCTGCTGATTAAGAACCGCATTGTAACCTCCAATGGTATCGGACTCCAGTCCGCTCATGGAGCCGCTGCGGTCAAGAATGAATACTGTTTCTGTTTTGTTCATTTTAAAATCCTCCGTTCTTACAAACAGAGGATATCATCTTTGTTAATTAATATGGTCGTCCGTCAGGCGACATTTACGGAACCATGATGTCAGATAACTGACAGCGGCCGTTAAGAACGTTCATGTCAATGTACTTCTCTCCGCCGCTGTAGCCGTCCAGAATCGCCGTATCACGGTACTGCCAGATCGTCCAGTCCTTACCGTAACTGATACGCACCGGATAATAGACGTTTCTGATCCAGTAAGGATACTCATCAAAGCTTCCTTCCAGATAGTTCTTCCTGATCTCCCGGGAAGCATATATCATCGGCTTAACCCCGTAGCGTTTCTCCAGAACCGTCAGATACCGCTGAAGTTCCCTTATTACATCTTCCTTTTCCGGAGGATTGGCACGCTTGGAACCGTAGTATTCAACGTCAACTACCGGAATCAGATCGCCTTCAAGATCGCCTACGGCGGCGATGAAGTTGGCAGCCTGAGTGGCACCCGGTGTATCAAAGGAAAAGAAATGATAGGCTCCGCATACCAGTTCTGCTTCATGGGCATTCTTCCAGTTTACACGGAACTTCTCGTCCACATAATGACTTCCTTCGGTTGCCCTGATGATGACAAACTGTATTCCCTGTTCCTTAAGCACGCTCATGTCAATGTCGTGCTGGTACTCGGAAACGTCAACACCGACAACATCCCTGTCCCTGTCGATGAAAAGCTCATTTATGATGATGATCTTGCTTCTGACCATGACATAAAAGAGCGCTGCTGCCATAATGCCCAGAATCAGGCAGATGATCAGTTTTCTGATGATACTCTTCATTCAGAAACTGACCTTTCACCAAAATGAACCAATGTCTCGTTTAATAGATCAATGTCATAAATACTGTTGGTAAGGAAATACTCCGTAATCAGATCGGATCTGCTGCTGTGAGATAGGGCATAACCTGCCTTAGCCAGCAAATCTCTGGTCTCATCCAGAGACAGTTTCATGGCCATGGACAAAAGAATGGCCGTATTGCGGGAAGGCTGATAGTCTTCATTGCTTCTGAGTTTGGAGAATACTCTTCTGTCAATGCCGGCTTTCTTGTATACCTTGGTATCAGTCAGCCCTTTTTCATCAATTAGACGCAGCACCATGGTACTGAAGCTCTCGTCAATGTTGTCGACCAAATCTTCAAGACGGCGGTTATCCGCAGAACTCATGCTGTAGGACGGATAGATCATCTGCGTTGTTTCCAGCAGTGAATCACCGGAAAGACCGTAGAAATCATCAAACGGTCTGTTTTTCATGCTTTCTACTTTTTTCGATATATAGTTATTTCCAATGTATTCCCTAACTGCATCAAAATGCTGCTGTTTTTTCTTGGCTGATATGATCATATGATTCCTCCACAGCGTACTTCCCAAAAACGATATACTTAAATGATATCTGTTTTGCCTGGAGCTTACAAGCTGGAAATTATCTTCAGAAAAACTTAAGGCTTTCGCTGCTTTTTTCTTAAACACGGTCCGCCTTACCATTTAGGTAAAGGAGGATAATCTCATGTCTTCAGTATTCAATAAAGTTACAGCCATCTTATTTGCCTTACTGTTTTCATATCAGGCTTTATACATAATTGTTTCTCTTCTCTATAAGAAGAAACAGGAAAAAGCGGAAATACGCTATCATAACTATGCCATCCTGATCTGTGCCCGCAATGAACAGCAGGTCATCGGTCAGCTTCTGGAAAGCATCAACAACCAGAGCTATCCCGGTGAATACCGTACAGCCTTTGTCATGGCAGATAACTGCACCGATAATACAGCCGAAACAGCCAGATACTACGGTGCCGAAGTATACACCAGATATAACAGACAGCTGATAGGCAAAGGTTATGCTCTGGAGGAACTGTTACGACACATTGAAAGAGATTACGGTGATGTCTTTGACGGCTTCCTGATCATTGATGCCGATAACATCCTTAAACAGGATTATCTGGAGAAAATGAATGAATCATTCTGCCGGGGACATAAGATCATTACCGGTTACCGCAACAGTAAGAACTTTGATTCCAACTGGATCTCAGCCGGATACTCATTATGGTTCTTAAGAGAAAACCGCTTCCTTAACAAGGCCCGTTATCTCTTAGGTTTAAGCTGCGCCGTTTCGGGAACTGGCTTCCTGTTCAGCAGGGAGATCCTGCAGCATTGGAACTACCATTCACTGACTGAAGATCTGGAGTTTACTGTCGATCAGATCTGCGCCGGCAATAAGATCGCGTACTGCGAAGATGCCATACTGTACGATGAACAGCCCCAGCAGTTCATGCAGTCATTCCATCAGCGCTTACGCTGGGCCAAGGGTTTCATTCAGATCTTCCAGAAATATGCCGGTAAACTGATCAGAGGGATCATCAAGGGTGATTTCTCCTGCTTCGACATGCTCAACACGATCGTTTCAGCTTATGGCCTGTCAATGCTGACACTGTTCATTAACCTGATCACACTGACCAGGCTGATCATCAACAGAGACAGTCTGCATCCGTTCTTCAGGTCACTGACCATAAGTGTAATCAGAGCATATCTGTGCCTGTTTACGGTAGGCTTATTAACGACCATTACGGAATGGAAACACATCAGAACATCAGCGTGGAACAAGATCAGATATACTTTTACCTTCCCTCTTTTCATGGCAACCTATATTCCAATCGCCTTCTGGGCTCTGTTTGCAAATGTCACCTGGAGGCCGATCCGGCACACGGTAACAATGTCTCATGAAAGCACTGTTTAACCGTAAGACGCTGATATGCTTCGGCCTTGCCTGGATGATAACCAACGGCTGGGCATACATAATGCTGGGACTGGGAATGCTGCTGAAGATCAGGATCCTGACAGTCATATCATCAGGCTATCTGACCTTCCTGTGGCTGCCCTGCACGCCTGAAAAGATCGTTACCGTGGCGATAAGCTGTAAACTCTTAAAGATTCTGTTCCCCTGACATAAATAAAGACCCATCACATGATGGGTCATTTTTTCATATTGGTGGACCTAACCGGGCACCATATAGCCTACTTTAATAATGAT
>JAFQZR010000015.1 GCA_017405785.1 Erysipelotrichaceae bacterium | reverse complement strand
TGTCTTTTGCCGTACAGTATATGCTTTCCCAGACCCATCCGAGAAAGGCAAACATGAAAAATATGACTATCACCTTATTCATTAGATCATCATCCTTTATACTTTGTTATCACAGAATACACCTCTTTAGGGCACACCCGTTAATAGTTTTGGCATAATACTTATTCCTTCGAACAAATAGCTTCAACGATTCTTTCCAAATCATTTTCATCAACATAGTTGATAGTGATCTTTGTTCCATCTATCTTTACTCTTGTCTGCAAATAGTGCTGTAACTGTTTCTGGTGTTCCTGGGCAGCTTCACTGATAACAGGAGTATTCTTAATCGGTGGATTTTTATAATCCTGTACAAGCTTCTCTACTCTTCTAGCAGAGAGGTTTTCTTTTACTACTTTATCAACTAACTGATCTATATCTTTAGGATCAACCGTGATCAGCGGTCTGGCCTGCCCGGCAGTTAATGAACCGTTTTCAACCAGCTTCTGTACTTTATCCGGCAAGGATAGCAGTCTTAAGGTATTTGCAACATGTTCCCTGGATTTGCTGACACGTTTTCCTAATTCTTCCTGGGTATATCCCCTTTTATCAATAAGGTTCTTATACGCCTTTGCTTCTTCAATGGCAGTCAGGTTTTCTCTCTGTATATTCTCCAACAAAGAGATCTCCATCATCTGATCATCATCGAAATCAACTATGATGGCTGGTATCTCAGTTAAACCGGCAATCTCTGCTGCCTTGGTTCTTCTCTCCCCTGCTACGAGTTCATATCCAACGGTTACTTTTCTAACTAATACAGGAGTGAATACACCATGCTCCTTAATGGAGTCAGCCAGTTCTTTTAACTTCTCTTCATCGAAGATCTCTCTTGGCTGATATGGATTCGGTTTGATATCGGTCAATGCTAAAGTGGTATTACTTGTAGTAACACCTTCCGGTTCATTACCGTTCTGTATATCATCAAGCAGACTGTTTATATCAGATCCGAAGATCGCATCAAGTCCGCTTCCCAGCTTGCTGTTATTGGGCATGTTATCCTCTCTCGCTTTCATTTTACTATCAGTAATATTTCAGCACTTTGAACGCATAATTATTGCTGTTGTTCAACATAATCTACTTCAATATCAATTATATTTGGGTCATCATTAAGTTCTGGATTTGCCAGTCTGGTCTCTTTTAGAGATTCCTTCAATCTATCACAACAAGGTTTGAAAGAGACAAAGGTCAAACCTCCGCCTACTACTCCACCAACGAACGGAATAGCCTTGCCAACGGCACCGGCAAATATTTGTTTCGTCATTCTAACACCAAACCAGGAAGCAGTCTTTTTAACAATCGGATAAATGGTACCTTTTGTTAAAGCCATGTTGATAAGCTTCTTTTCTACACCTTTTGATAATGCTTTAGCTACAGTTTGAAGTGCATTCTTTGCACCGGCAACCCCATACATAGTTCCCAAACATATCGTAATTAAATTAAGTGTTTCTGAATCAAGAACAGATCCGTTTCCATCGACATTAATCTGCGGGAAACCATATAGATAAAGCTCCTCCTGCATTACCCTTAACATGCAACCATAGTACTGAGCTATATCAGCCGGCATTGTAGCTAACATTGCAGCTCCCCCGGGAACGCCTAGAGCAAAGGAAATGCCAGAAACTATATTTCGTTCTTTTTTTATAACCTCATCACAAATTTTATCGAGATCTTCTGTTTTAATTCCGGCTAAAGCAGGAGTTTCTGCAATCGCTCTGTTAACTGTCGATTCGGGATATTTAGTAGATAATTCTCTTTTCAGAAAATCTGCTCTATTTATCTTTACTCCAGGAGAATTGATCCCGATGATGATAATATCTTCAATATCAATTTCACCATTGCCGTTTTTATCAATAGCCTTTACCAGTTCCTCTTTTCCTTTTGTAGCCAGATCAATACTCTTGTCCTTAGCGATAACTGCAATTTCTCCCCCTTTTTTTAGGACTGGTTTGGTTGCTTCTGCTGTTGATTTAATTGCATCACCAGTTTTAGAAGCAACAGTTTTCGCTAAAGCCATAGCATCCTTAAGATTAAGCTTTCCTAAATTTGCTTTTTTCTTTGGCTCGTTAACGATAATGTTAGATTCACTTTCAATATTATCTAGTACTTCTTCTTTTTTATTGTCTTCCATATAATCCTCTAAACTCCTATTTTGCTGAGCTTTCCTTCTTTGATAAATTCAATTCTATTAGCTGTCTGTTATTGGTAGTATTATAATCTTCTTGCTAATACATATATTTTATCATTATTATTAATCCCATTTAAGTATTGATGAGCTTTTATAGCCTGCTTTTTAAGCAGGTTTTTCTTTATTTAGGAGTAATTCGCAATTTTTTCACAGCCTTTTATGAAAAGTGTTTGACTGCACGTTGCGTGCAATTTAACGATTAAGGAGGTAGAAAAATGGAACACTTTAAAACCCTAAAGGAGGTATGCAACGAATTGAAAGTTTCTAGGCGAGCTATTCAAGGTTATGAAAGTAAGCAGCTCATTAAACCAGTAGCAAAGAATAAATATGGGCACTTGCTTTATAACGAAGAAATAATCAAAAGAATTGCATTCATTCGCTTCAGCCAGGAGATTGGCTTCAGCATTAACGATATAAGCAGCTTAATTGACAGCCCCATAGAGGACATCAAGAATTCTATATCAAATCAAGCTGAAGTTTTGCTGAGGGAAAAGGAAACCATTGAACGGCGGCTAAACCAAATTAACAGGCTGAATAACTTAAAATCCAGGGATGAATACCTGGATGAAGTATTAACAATAATCAAAGGAGGATCAGAAGGATGATTAAGAAATTGCTTAGCATGCTATTGGCAGCAATGCTGATAATGACAAGTGCTGGATGCTCTAAGACACCAGAACTGGAAAAAGAAACCTTAAAAACTGTGCCAAGTGGTTTTTATAAGAAATTTGAAAAAGCTGATTTTGACAGGTTTAATTCCTATGCTTCGGAAAATGGCTTGGCTGGCACGAAAATCTGGGTGGAAGGATCATTCGAAGAAGTTAACACCCTGGATTCTGAAGGTATGAAGATTTTGTTAGCAGTGTTTAAAGATATTGACGGTCATGAATGGTTGCTTGGGCTTGATGTGGACGCATTAACACCAAAAGAAGCATATGATGATTTAGTAAAACATCGTGTACTGGTAACAGGAGTATATGATGGTTATAGTGATATATACGAAATGCCGGTAGTCTGGCTTACCCAATTATATGACAGAGTCACCGGTAACATTACATCTTCAGCTGCGTTTTCTTATTTGGCAGAAGATGAGGCGGCACCGGAAACAGAGCCTGAACCAACACCAGAGCCTACACAGGAACCAGAAAAAGAAAAGACTAACTCAATCCGTTCCGATATCAAGGAAGCTATAGATGCATACGAGGCATTTATTGATGAATATATCTCCTTTATGGAGAAATATGAAGAATCTGATAATTCATTAACTATGCTGGCAGATTACATGAGTTTTATGGGTAAGCTCACAGAATATGAAGAGAAAATGGATGCATTGGAAAAAGACATAAATGATGCAGAATACATATATTTCGTTGAAGTAATGAACAGATGTAATTTAAAACTGCTAAAATCCATGGAATAATACTCGAGGGAGTGGTTGATTGTTATTAACCTCTCTTCTCGTTTTCGATTTTTCATCTTAGAGCATTTTTTTCATATTCTTATATGAAGGTGATTTTTTAACGAAAAACGGCGTATATAAATGCCTTAGAAATGCACTTATTTTACGCCGTAATGTGGGCACGGTATTCTTTGCAAGAACCGTAAAAGAAACGAATTCGTTTTTAATATACAATTTGATAAAAGTCTCTTTTAATAGGATTTGATATCGTTCCTGAAAAATGCGACTTTGTCAGCATTTTTCCTTATAGCCTAACTCTTCAAGTTCTTCAATGCTGTAGATTTTATCTTTTTTAAACTCCTCTTCTTTGAGTATCGTACGCCAGTAAACCTCCATCGTTGGTTTGACCATTGTCCAGTTCTTTCTGTCCGCCGCAAACTCTAGTGCTTCCGGTATGCTGTAGAACAGTTTTCCTTCACTGAGGTCTGTAAAGAAATCGTAATAATACCCGCTGTTATCCTTCGGATAGAACAGTAACACGGCATTTTCAAAGCAATGCCCTTCTGTCCAATAGTATTTAGAGTCATCATCACATAGAGCAAACATACTCAGCCTTAATCCATAACGCTTGCATATTTCTTCCCATAATTCAGGCCAGGAATACACAGAAGACTTACAATGTATTACTATCTGGTCTTTTCTTATCTCAATAGGTTTATCTATATACCAATCTTCTGCCTCAATATCACAGCCAAAGTATTTAATGATTTCCTCAGAAGAGAGCGTTATGTCCAAATCCCTAAACTTCCTTAACAGTTCCTCAGGGATAACAGGTGGCTTTTTAAAGAATATGTTCTTTTCTGAAAATGCGTTAACATCCACATCCAGTACATAAGTGGCACTTGCTTCATATTTAACTTGTACTAACATGACCTTTTCCCCGCCAATTTCACGAATCTCACCATCTGGATACTCCATGTTCAGTATAACTGGCTGCTCCAGGTTTGGCTTGTTCAAATGGTCATAATGAGATTCGCTGTCAGGGCAGTTTACCAGACGGTCCACGTAATCTTCCCATTCCATTATACGGGTTACATATTCTCCCCAATCTCTCCAATTTATCTTATTAAGAGTATATAGCATATCTAATCTTGGATTATTCTGCCATCTTGGATTGAAAAAACATGGATTAGCCATGGCGACAGCAGGCCACTCATTGTAACTCTTAACAAATTCATTCCATAATTCATCATCTTTCAACTGTCCATTTGGATCATCAAGATAGAACTTTTCCGAGCTGAACAAAACATCTTCGGTTTCAGCATCGATAATGTATACATGTTCGAATCCTCTGCATTTGAAAATCGATGGATCAATCCTTCTCAGATTTGTTGTAAATACCAGCGTATTAAATCCATCATCAGAAGTGAATATGTCATTGTCCTTATCTATCTCTAAGACTTCCGATGGTAAAAACCAATTGTCGTTTTCAACTAGTATACCGCCATCAGGAAGTGAAGATGAATCAACGTCCAGAAGCTTTTCCTGATAATCATACCAATCAGTGCAGATCCCATTCTTTATGACCAGTCCATTATCCTGATTCTTATTCAAATGCGGGAAAATGTCCCTGAGATTCATCTGTTTTCCTTTCCTATGGATCTTTCTTAACAGGGCCGCCTCATCTTCTGATACCTTATTCTTTCCTGCCTCACTAATCTGACTTAACAGCTCCTTTTCGTCTTCTGATAATTCACTTATTCTTTCTTCACCAAGCCATTTGCTGCAATCAGTTATATCAATTTCAAAATGCTCAGCAGCCCCTTTCTTCCTGCGAAACTTATGATATTCTTCTCCCAGACAATAAAACTCTTTACTGATTGCCGGATCAGAAGAATCAACATAACAGTCTGCCAAAGCGATTCCTTTGTTGCCAACCATCTTGAAATACTTCTTAACATTGAGTTCTGCGGAGTTTTCATAGAATGCGTCGCAAATCAGACAGCTTAAATCATTCCTGCTGATACGTATGCTGTAATAACCAGGCTCAGTGTCCCTTCGAACGATTGTCGATCTCTTGACAAAATTCTGCTGAAAATCAGAAAGCGGATATGTTTTACCCAATTTATAAATCTCAACTTTATTGATAAATTCCTGCCAATCATTTTCTTTTCTGAACTTTGCATAAATCCTGCACTTATACTGTTCCATACTATGGTGTTCTCCTTTATATTATTGTATCACCATTACCCAAGTTGTTTTCAGGAGTTTAACAACTTCCTCATATATTCTTTATCTCCCTATTCAGCAACTCTTCAATTTCATCAACCAGTTTGATAACTCTTTCGGCATCTGTTTTAGAATCATACCTTGATTTACCAGGCATAATCGTGTTCTTTATTTATGAAAAGCAGACATTTTGACGCTTTTAAATGTAACCAAATTCAAAAACATAGAATTCCCGTACAAATGAAAGGCGTTAATTGTGCACAATTAACGCGTTTCATTTGTTTTATTCATTAACTATTTTGGCAACCATTATAAATAAGAATAAATAGACAAAAATGATAATAGTACTACTCCATATTTTTAACCCAAATAAGCTCATAACGTATAGTATGAAGCTATTGCACACATACATTATCAAGTAGAGAATGGAACCTAATGCTGGTGCTGATCGTTCTTTGTATAACAACCCTACCATTGTGTAAGATAAAACATGTAAAAGGGGCTCGATAAGAATACCTAATAATTGTGGCGATAGTAATACTTTATTTATCAAAATGCCGTCGCCTAATACTTCAAAAGGATTACCAATTAATTGTGATTTAGCAAACCCGCATATTATAGAAATCAATAAATATAGTCTTATAGTAAATACCTCCTTATTCTAATAATTCATGTAATAGTTTTGTAATTGTTGATCTATGAACTCTTTTTCAACCACATCTAAAGAGTAAGTTCCTCCCAATAATTGCATAAATCTCATCCCTTCATTTATCTCTTTTCTGGTCAAGCGTCTCCCTTTTCTTTTCTCATAATCTATTATTGTTTCAAAAAAGGAAGAAACTAACGTAGCATTATTAGCCCAATTAGATCCAAACAAAGTAAATAACACACCATTAATATCCGTACTAATATAATCCAGATATTCCCACAGGAGATTGGAATCGGCCTTATATAGTTTTCTTCCATACCACCATAATCTAGCTAAAGAGTTAACCATATATGACCTTTGTTGTCCGTGATTAAAGAAAAAATGATCTAATATTGAGCTTTCCAATTTAGTTCCTTCAGCATCTTGCATTTTCCATCTGTTTATCATGTATGAATAAAACTTTGTGTGTGCTAATCCTGCCCACAATCTTTCATCTGATGCAAAACTATCATTTAGAGTAATCATATTTTCATATAGAGTTTTTATGTTTTTGACATCAGTATCAGATCGTTCTTGCGATAATTCCAGATCAAAATCAGGGATCTCTGCAATATCTATAGAAACAAACGGAGCCTCTCCAAGTGCTTCACGCAGCCATTTTTCTGGTTGATCATTCTGCTTATAATGATTTGCTACAAAGTGAATATTCTTTTTTACATATGCTATAGCAGCATATGTCATTATCTTTATCTCCATATCCTTGCTCCCTTTAGTCTAGTTTTAGATTAATTGCATTTAGTTCTGAAAAACTGTCCGGAATAACTTGCTTTAGTATACTCTGACCAATCCGCAAAGAATCCGCATTTTTAAAAGTTTCACTGGCAAACCCATCTTCATAACCTTTGCCAAGTTTTTTTATCGCCTCTTCAATTACTATGTACCATATCTTTCCATCAAAAGATTCTTCGCCTTTTTTTATTTCTTCTAATGCCGCCTGTAAAACCGGTAGTATTATCATTGCTTGTTTTATCCTTATATATTGCCCCTTCAAATCGTTGTATACTTCATAGGTTGAACGAGGGAGAAAAACCTGTATCTGTTCATCAGCCAACAAATATGTCATATCTGAATCTTCTTCAGATATATTTATGTTAAAAATCGATGGAACTTGACCATTATTCTCAATCTTCTTTTGAATGACTATTTGTTGCATTGGTGAATATCCAACTATTGTTCCCTTCATCAGTCGTATTTTTTGGATGTCATAGAATGGATCTAACTGAGAATTCTTATATTCTTCCACCTCATCTCTAACAACTATAAGCGTTATTAATTCCGCCGAAATATTTAACCTGGTGTTATTTATCATTATCTCTCCGCTTGGATAGCTTATAGGAAAGGTGTCTCTGTATTTGGTGGCTCCACATTCTATATTTATGTATAACTGTAGTACCCCGCTTAGAATAAGCTCAATCAGTTCTTGATTACTAATATTTACAGAATATTTAATAACAACTTCATCACCTTCATAAAAATATGAATAATCTGATGTAAAAGTCGCATCTCTATAGTCATTTCTATCTTCTGAATAAACTGGGTACGGAAATAGTCTTGTATTATTTATTTTCATAACCTTCCACCTCCAATGCTAAACCATAGTCTTTGCTGATAGAAAACTGATATGTATGATTGCTCTTGCTTTTTATATTTTTTATTTCAATAGCATTATCGTTGGTAAGTACTTTCCTACCATCCTCATAACATTCTGTAATATATACTGGCGCTTTACTTTGTTCACCAGAAACACTAACTTTAATGAAACCTGAAGAAACATTTTTGTTAAACGTGACTCTGAGGTTATAACCGGTCTGCTTTTTGATTAACTTAAAGCTAATATTGTTTTTATTAATTTGTTTATATTTGTTCTTATCGTTAGCAACCTTTTTTGCTTCTCCTTGTGAGTTCTCAATAAAAGCAGTACTACTCGTTTGATCAAAAGGGTGTGGCTCTGGTCCTGGAGGATTTGGAAGTGGATCAGGACTGAATACTGTTTCCATAACTTCCTCGGCTGAAACTTCGATGGTTTCACCATTTTCGTCTTCAACAAATACTGATTCTTGTTGATTCATATTTGGAATGGGTTTTGTTTTTCTTCTACTCTTCTTTCTAATGTTATCAATAGCATTACTAATCGTTTCAACTTTATCTCTTTTTCCAGTTATGTATTCAAAAGGAAGATAATCAGAAACTCCATCCGCATCCATTGATACTGAATAATCTTGCAAATGCAATTCCTTAATCTGTTTTCTTATAAAATCAAAGAGTTCATCATGCTTTTTCTTTATATCTGGATATTTGTTTATTCTATCTGTGGCCCATCGATCATGTTCTGTGTTTTCCAGTAACTTAAAATTCTTGTTTACACTATTACCTCTCAGAATAACTATTCCTGCAAAACCAACGGAGCCACTTAAATTTCCTTTATCAAAAACCTTCATACCAGTTTGCCTAGTAATAGCAGCACGTCTTGAAAATGATGGATTTAGAACAAGCTTTATTTCAACATCGTTTTCGTCGTAAAACGACATCATGTATGTCTTACTCTTTTCAGAATCTTCTTCCTTTAGGACCTCATAGTATTCTTTAGTTAAATATGACAATTTAGGATTATCAGAATACTTTGAAATAATAACATCCAAATTCTTCTGAGATATCTCCAGATCTCTAAACTTAACAATTAGTTTTCCTTCAAAAAAGGAAACAAGATAATTGTTCAAAGAAGCTATAACAATTTCGTCTTTGATATTAGATATTGTTTCGTCAAATCCTATGATGAATTTATCCATACCAATTTCACCATTGTTTCTTTGATAGCTAGGATCCAACGATATGTTTTCGTAAATAGGCATAAAGCTTTTTACCTGAGAATCACAATAATACCCAAATCCAGTATAGTAAATATCCTCTTTACTGTATGATGGCAATTTAATTCTTCCTTTAAACGCAGTGGTTCCATCTTCTGACACTGTGTTGTAACAGACAAACCTTAATTGTGAGCAGGCAAAAGCAGCGTCTTTGCCAACGCCAAAAGATCCAGAATTATTACCTGGTTTGTCAGATACACCAATATTATTAACAAGATTATTCCAAGGACTAGATTTTTTGCATTCAACGCCACATAAACCCGTAGTGTTGTTATCACTTATTCTTAAGCATCTAATGCTTTCTCTATTTAATATTTCTAGACCTGTCATAAAGAATTCTACCGCCTTTTTGTCGTTATCAAGATAATTATCCCAATACTCTATTTCTTCCAAAAAGATCTGTCTTAGATGTGCAATATCTGGTAACGTATTCGTATCAATATAAAACTCATTAAACTCAACAATAACAGGGGCTTCTGTTTTTTGTCTCTTTTGATCCGTAGAGTTCTGTAATTCTTCTTTAGCTAAGGAATTCATAGGGATGTTGTTATATGTTTCAATATTCCCATTACCAATACCAGAATTGCCTGTTTCTTCTGTTACAGGCATTTTTATAACTAGATTTGTAAGACTCATTATTATTACCTCCTAAAAAGTGAACTTAGAATTTATTTCTCTATCTTTAGTTTTTTTGAATTTGTTCTTTACCTCCTTAAGCTCATCCTCTATTGCTTTAAACATCTTATTGACCTCTTCATCAGAGTATTCATAATTACCTCTGTTCGCTAGATTTCCAATGAGATTAATCTGTTCTATTATTCTATTAGTTCTTGCTTGACCCAATCTAATGAATCTTTCGTGTTTGCTTTCCATTACTACAAATCCTCCATGTATTGCTATATTTTATCTATATTTTGCATATATAGTATATTGAATTGGGTTATATAAGTCAATATATCAATTATTTATACATTTATATCTGTTTATTATTGCGAATCCTATGATAAACATTGCATAGAATACTGTGCAAATTCGAATGAAAAACAGTCAATAATGAATTATAATGATAGTATTCTAGGAGACACAACATGAAAAAGCAGATTAAGACTATCATAATTGAAGAATTCAGCAAATTAACAGAAACCATCGAGAATGATTTTGAAAAGAACTATAACAAGAAAGTAAATAATTTTCTTCTTAATCAAATGGATAAAACCATCACAGCAAGTATGGTGTTTGTAAGCAGTTTTGAATCGAAAAGTGGCAACACAATTGAAACTGTCGCAAAAAGAATTGCTGTTCTAAGGTATGGGGAAGAGAATGTTCCAAAAATTGTTAATCCTAGACATATTCCCTGCAACATAGATCCATCCACTGTAACTGGCCAAATTGTTGTGACTGACGTTGATTCTGCCAATGCGGATTTGCGCGGAGAAATCGCTGCATTTAGACAAAGAAATATGGCTCACGGATCAGGCAAAAACAGAGTGGAGAGCGGTACAACACAGTATACTATTCACACTTACCTAAACCCTCTAGCACAGAAATATAAAACTGATGAGATACATACCAAACCAGTTGATTTAGCTTTTTTTGATGGTGATAACTGGAACATTATGGAAATTAAAGCAGGAGGAGATTTAGATAGTTCAAATGCTCCATCAAACGTAGAAAAACTGCTGAACTTATATGTAGACATGGGCATAGATAACTGCCTTGCGTATTTTGCTACTTTATACAACAAAGATGGCGAAGGCAATCAATGGAAAGGGATAGTAAAGGCTCACCTGAACTATCCTTCCATGTTTCTAATTGGTTCTCAATTCTGGAACCGAATTCTACCAGAAGACATAGATTTTAGTGATTTTGTTTCTATTTATCAAGAAGCGTTAATGGAAATCGATCTTAACAAACACATCAACGATATGATTAAAAACACTATTGAGGATAAATAATGATTGATTTATATAATGGAGATTGCCTAGAGTTTATAAAAACTATCGAGAGTAATTCTGTTGACTTAATTCTTACTGACCCACCATATAATATTGCTCAGTATTCTACAGGAAATATCCCTCTCCCAGGAAGAACAGAACTTAATAACGATATTGGATCTTGGGATGAAAAAACAATTGAACCAATATCATTTGTAGACGAATTTAAGAGAATTCTTAAGCCAACAGGTAATATATTTGTTTTCACCAGTTATAATCTCATCGGAAAGTGGCACGAGGCTTTTGATCCGGAATATGATACTTTCCAATACTTCATTTGGCATAAAACAAATCCTACTCCAAAGATTTATAAAAACGGCTTTTTAAACAGCTGTGAACTCATTGTATGTATGTGGGACAAAGGACACACATGGAATTTCTCAACCCAGAATGAAATGCATAATTTCTTTGAATCACCTATTTGTATGGGAAAAGAAAGATTAAAAAGCCCTAAACATCCAGCTCAAAAGCCTGTTAAACTACTTAGTCATTTAATCAAGATTGCAAGCAACGAAAACGATGTGGTCTTTGATCCATTCATGGGTGTTGGTTCTACTGGCGTTGCTGCAAAATCACTTAACAGATCATTTATTGGTTGCGAAATTGATTCACAATATTTCGCTGCTGCACAACAAAGAATTAATGAAACAAAATAATCTCCCTAGTTAATAGGGAGATTTGTTATTATCAGATGCTCTACATCTCTATCATTTCGGCTACGAACATTATAAGTATATGTTTTATCAAAATACAGAATATTGAAATAGTCTTTGTATAACGAATAAATGAAATCTGTATTTTTTATTATCAATATAAATTTGGCTTTCGTCTTTTTTAACGCGTTAGCTAATCGTATTTGGTCACTCTTAGTAAAATCTACTCCTTCATAATCTGAGAACTCTGTATCATATGGCGGATCTAAAAACATAAAATCATTTTCTGAAAGATTAATGCTATTAAAAAATTTTTCAAAATCCATATTATATATTTCGGTACCGGTGAGCTGGTTAATTACATTTTCATCAAACATTTGTTTTATCTTTGCAGAAAAGTCTTTGCGGTTATATGACATGCCACCATAAGGAATATTAAATTCTCCTTTTGCATTATATCTAAACATAGATCCATAGCAGTATTCTCTTATGAAATAAAAATTAGCAATTTCATATTGAACACTTATATTTGTCAGTCTCTTTAGAGCAATATCGTTATAGATCTCTCTGAAATACATATACATTCCACTTACAAAGCCTGTAATAAGGTTTTCCTTAAGGTCTTCGGCATTATATGGTGTCTTCTGTTCATTCTTCACCGTCCTATTAATCTTATCTAATGAATTCTTATATAAGTGATTCAAAAAGATTTTATAGTCCAGAATCAGATTGTTTGTTATGTTGTTTTCAAAATGGTTATGCACAAAACTATTCACTGCTAAATCGGCCTTTTCTGAAAAATCACGCTTTTTAATATATATCTCATGTAGCTCCGAATAATTGTCTTCACATATATCTATTATATGTTTTATCAGATAATCATATTCGTATAGATAACCCTTAAAACCGCTATCGTTCTTTTTAATTAGCGTAAAAAACATCATTAATTGCTGAGATATATCATTAATTAACGCTTTCTTTGGCTCCAAATAGAAATACATCGCGCCTCCCCCAAAGAATGGTTCGACATAGCGATCATATTCATCTGGAATAATATCTTTTATATAAATGATTTCCCTTGATTTTCCTCCAGGCCACTTAATTAGTGTTCCGATCATACAACTCCTCCTATTTGTGTGTGACTTTAAACGTTACAGGGTCAAGCAAATAGTTGCTTAATAATTGTGTGCTTGTAATCTCCAATATTTTCCCGTATCCGCGTTCTCTATCAAAATCATATACTCTATATATTACTACATTATCGTTATTCTCTAAAAACTCCTTTTCGTTTTTAGTTAGATAGAATGGCTGAGTGTCTTTTCCGGTTGTAGTTTTTACTTCTATAAACTTTACATTACCCTGACTATCTAACGATAGAATATCATAACCGTAACTGTCTCCTAAATCACGGCTAACCCATATCACCCTAGATACCGCCGCTGGGTCGAGCATAGCAACATTATCTCTTTCATATTGAAAAATAAATTCTTCCCCTTTTGTTCCAATATCAGATCTTTCTTCATTAATTTTTCCCCAATCTGCTTTTTGATTTGTATTTTGAGCTTTTTTGTTTCTAATTAATATCTCTTTCTTTGTTATTGGAACAAGATTATTTCCAAACCCATGGACAGCAATAAATACTGCCGGCACTTCGTTTTTATTCACAATAAAGCCTTCTGGATATAGTCTTTCGCTCTCTGCTTGATGTGATACAATGTTTCCTATTCTTTGTATAATTTTTGTTTCACCTGGCCTCGTTGGTGATGGTTCAAGGTCCTCATCATCAAACTCCAAAACATCATTCAACTTATCTTTTACTTCACTAATAGTTAATTTACCGTATCGTTCAATTAATGGTCTGATTGCTCTTCTTATATCTCCCTCTGAATGCATAAGCTGCCCTCCATTTATTCATTGTTCATTAGCATACACCCAGTGTAATCCTCCAGCAGTCTTTGTTCTCCCATGTAAACAATCACTAATTGAGGTTATACCTGTTCTTTCTTTTGCAATCTTAACTGATTCATAAAAAACCCCAGTTTCTATACATATAACTCCTTTTGATTTCAGGACTTTTGTTTTTGCCCCTTTACACTTTGGACATCCATGACCATTCAGCAAGTTTCCAGGAGTTACCCTCCATTCCCAGCCACATTTTTTACATCGACAAAGAATCTTTTCGTTTCTTTTTACATATTGTTCTAAGGGTTTTATATCTGCATTTACAACTGACAAGTTTTCAACGAATTCTTTATTTGTTAATTTTAATGTACCCGCACATTTTTGGCATCCTGCTCCTCTCATCAGGTTACTCGGTATTGCCATCCACTCATACCCACATACTTTACAACGACATTTTATTCTAGTTTTAGTGTTCTTATACTCTCCAATGATCTCAACATTGCTTTTTTTGATGCGGTCTAGAAACTCTTCCTGTGTTACGGCAACTTTTTTTGCACATTTTGGACAGCCGTTTCCTATTAATATATCATGTGGTCTTGCTTTCCACTCATAACCACATATCTGGCATTTGAACCTAATTGGAGTACCATTATTACGGTATTCTTCTAAAGGTATGATGGTTTCAAACTTATTCTTCAATCTTGCAAGAAATTCTTCGTTAGTCAGCTTTGTTACTGGTGAACAAGTTGGACAGTAAATTCTTTTATTAATTATATTAGCTGGCTTTGGATACCATTTTGTTTTACATTTTTTGCATTGACATAAAATCCCGGTCAAACTATTTTTATACTCACCTAAAACAAGAATATGAGGATTAGTTTTCTTCATCCTTTCTTTGAATTCTTCAGTATTCATTCGCATAGACTCGTTTGCTTTTTGCCTGCCGCACACAGGACAACCATGCCCGTGCAGCAAATCGTATGCAGATGAAGCTTTCCATTTAGTTCCACACGTTTTGCACATTACATAAACTTGTGCTTTTGATCCAAAATAACCACTTATATATTTAATATTATTATTTGCCTTTTCCAAATCTTTTTTAAACTTTTCGGAGTCTTTTTTTCTGGATTCTTCCCTAGCAAACTTAAGAATGTTATTCCATTCCGTCTCAATAATTGTTCCATCAAGTAAGTATTGCTCGCATAATGAAAGAATTAATACTTTTATAGTTGTGAAATCTTTCTCACCACTTATAACATTACTGTAACAAACAGCATTTTTCAGCTCGTCTATTGTCGTGCCAATTGGGCATCCCTCGTATATTGTGATCAGATGAATTCCTACTTTTTCGCACAGTCTCTCTTTTTCAGCATCAAACCGTATTTTTGCAGAGTGCCAGTACCAAGCTCCAAATTCAACGGCCAGATTTAATTTCTTGACGTATATGTCTAATTCTTTGCCTATTGCTTTCCTATCGCGGTTTATAACGTTGTCTTTCCCAACCAACAATACGAAAGATCTAAATAGTATTTGCTCAACAACAGAGGTTTGTGAATGGCCGCACACAGGACAATCATTCCCTTTAAGCAATCCGTTAGGTTCTGCCATCCACTCTGTACCACATCTTCCACATTTAACTTTTATCCTTTCATGTGCATTTATATATTCACCAATAACACTTAAATGTGGACTTATGGTTTTCAACTCCTCAGCAAACTCTTCAGTATTTCTACGATATCTCTTATTACATTTTGGGCAACCAGTCCCCCTAAGTAAACTGGCCGGCACCACCCTCCATTGATTTCCGCAAGTTTTGCAACGAACTTCAATTTTCGTAACACTATTAACATAATCACCTATTACTTCAATGTTCGGCTGAATATCTTTCAATTTTGTTATAAACTCTTCTCTTGAACTCCTTCTTTTATCTGCAGCTGTTTTTCGCCCGCACACAGGACAACCTTTTCCACTTAAAACCTGTGAAGGTGCTGCAACCCACTCATTGCCGCAGACCAAACAAACGAATTTAATCTTTGATGCAGAATTCGTATAGTCTTCAAGTGGTTTTATGGATGGTTTTTTATTCTTTAATTCCTCTATAAATTCTTCGTTTGTCTTTTTTACCGGCATAATAATAGCCGCCTTTCGTTGTATAAATAATCTACTAACACTATTATACCATTTACAAGTAAATTGTCGTAAATATTCCAAAGAAGATATCTGGTTCATAATTCCTGAAAATCCTGTTTTTGTCTCGCTTTAGTGCAAAAACGAAGAAAACCAGAAATCAATCTGGTCTTACCTCTGTATTAATATCACAAAAACTTTGAAATCTAATTTGCTTGTTTTGCTACAAGCTGTTAGCTTCGACTGTCAAATTAATTTATCATCCTCAAGATAAATGAATTCCGTTGCAGTATCATACTTTGAATGCTTAAGTTTAACCTTGTATTTAACTCCTGCCATAGCAACTATGTCATCACCAAACTTAAAGATTGATACATCACCATTATTGGAAGCATAACTGTTATAAACATTATTAAATACAAATTCATCCGGTAATTTTGAAGGACGTTCGCCATCAAAGTACAACACAAGTTCATCCGTTAAAGTGCAGAAGTCACATTCCGGTATTGCAATCAACATCTTTTCCGGCTCATTTCTTGTTATCCTGGTTATTGACATCTTATAACCATTTGACAGTTGTTTTACCTTTGCCTTACATACACCATTGTAAGCCAACGCATTGCGAATATAACCGGCGTTTTCATATGTTATAGTCTTTTGGGATTTATGATCTACCTTTTCCTTTACTCTATCGAGTGCTTCATTGATGCTTTGAGAAACCTTAGCATCTCCGTATTCGTGGAAAGGTAATCTTTTCTTCATGACATAGTCTGCAATGAGATAGTAATGATATGCACTATGCGGATGGTGTTCCTCGTATATACTGCCCATTCTCAAAGCAACATCTGCCAGTTTCAGAGAACTATCCATACAGAAATCTCTATAAGCATGGTAATAGAGTTCTTTGATCATTTCCTCATACGTTTTTTCACTCTTTATAACACCTTTCCCGGATCTGTACATGTCAGCCAGTTTATAGGACGATTCATACCAGTTATTGACATGACCAAATACATAATAATTGAAAGCTTTCTCATACTCCGGCACGCCGTTATTGCAGCGCCCGTAATAATAAATATAGCCCAACGTATTTGCGTATTGTGCGTCTGCTGTGAGCTCAAATGCTCTAGTAATACAGTCTCTGCTGGTATACCAGTCGCAATCATAGAATGGTGATCCACCATAACACAGATAGCCTTTAATATCCAATGCATTGACATTATCTTTCTCAATTAACTCATCAATATATCTTTTGAACAGAACCAATTCATCTTCAGAAATCTTTTCCGGTGTATTAACATTCTGGTCAACATATTTAATAAAGATCTCCTTGATTCTGTCCGGGAATTCCCATTCCGTAAGTGGCTTTGACTGATTGATCTCATAGTCAGCCAAGACTTCCCTGATCTCCTCAAAATTTAGTGATTGATCAATGGTATAAAAATCATTGCAGTAATGGTCCAGGGCATCAATGAGATATCCAATCAGTTCTCTTTCGTTTCTGATCAACCCTGATTCCGGCAACCATGAACCAAACACTACATCATCGATGCATAAGTGCTTTGCAACCTCATCATCAATAATCCATCCAACCCAGTCTTCCCAGAACTGATCATATGACTGATCTTTATTTGCTTCTATCTTTCTTACCACGGTTTTGAAATCATCAAGAGTCATCTCATATGAGTCTTCAAAACTGTAATCATCATTAAAAATATCACCTGATATTTCATAGACAGCAAACTTCTTTAGTGTTTCCTTTGTTATTGGCATTGTACTTATCTCCTTTCCAGTAATCTGATAAACAGATCGTCTATGTCTCTCCAATCCTTATTTCTGTCATCCTCAATGCTTTCTGCCAGAAGTTTCAACGTTATGTGCTCCTTCTCCAGAAATTCATTAAGTTTGACAACCGGTCTGATCTTCTTTACTTCCGGATTATTGATCTTGATATCCAGCAGGTAATCTACCGGTTCATTCAGTTCCTCCGGAAGTTCTTCTTTTCTTAATACATCGAATTCAATTGGCGGTATCTTCTTTGTTCTAAGAATATATCTGGCTGCCAGTATTGGTCTTAGTACATAGAAATACTTCTTTGCCTTTACCAGTTCATGATCCCTAATGAACTCTCTGTAGTTTCTTGTAGACATGTTGAGGTAGTGATACAGGCTCTTCTTTACGGAGAAGTGACTATCGAATAGTTCTCTGATCTTATCAGCTTCTTCAGTTTCCTTATATACTATCGGACTGTTGAACCATTCAAAGAGTGTAGGATTACTGTCATGGAGTAATCTGAGTGTTTTATCCAGATCCCATCCATTGATATCCAGTTCATCATTGATGGGATATTCAATGACATCCCTTCTCTTTCTTAATTTCAGGTATTCTTCTTTTGGCCTGACATAAATAAACCTGACATCATAATCACTGTCCGGCGAGGCAAAACCCCAAGCTCTGGAACCTGACTCTACTGCCAGAATGATCCTGATATTTTCTTTCTCTTCTATTTCTTTGAGTTTGTTTTTGATTATTTCTTCCATATTATCACCGCCCTATGCAAGGTAGGTTTCTAGTGCTACTTTAAGTATACTAGCCTGCGACACACCCTGTCTCTTACATTTTGCTTTAAATTCAGCAACCAGTTCCTTGGGCAACTGTGCTGCCAGCATTGTATATGTCTTTTCGTTATATCTGCGTTTTGCGGCAGTGGATGTCTTTGTTTTATCTCTCATTTTTAGTCCCACATCACTCCTGTTGACACTTCTAACGGTTTCCCACATTCAGGGCAAACCAAGTTGTTCATTTCTGATTCTCTGATCTTATGCATATGCTTACCACATCTATTACAAATGTGTTTGTATGCTTTGACAAATACATATTCCCTGTCATAATCTTCCTGTTTTAACCAATAACCGTTGCTTATTTCCCTGTTATCTTTATGTCTGTATAAAGAAAGATTGTAATCAACTTCATAGTTATGACATTCAGAGCAATAGTACAGTTCCAGCTGAGCATCTACTACTGCTCCCGGATTATTGAGAAAGTACTCTGCCGGTTCAGCACCATATTCACCATCTTCTATCATCTTGATCAGTTTTCTGTATTCACCTGGGAAAAACATGCCAACTCCCAGATTCAACAATTCTTCATAATTACAATTCCTACACTTAACCAAATATCCCTGTCCCATCGTTATATCCTCCTTACAACTATATTCTGACATACTATTAAGAGTATACTGTCCAAAAAAACGGACTTTGTCTTTTTTAATAATACATTTGTTTCTACAATATAAATATGCATTCTCGTAGCATGAAAATGGTCGCCTTGCAGACGACTTTTTCTCAGCCTGATAAGTCCCACGCTATAATGACCCGTCGAAAGGCGGGTTGTTTTGATGAGATTTGATTTAATCGTTTTGCTGATATTGTTGCTGTGTATTGCTATCAGCGATTACAAAAAATTTGCTTCCAGGTGCTTAAAGATATTTAGGAAATCTTCAAACTGAAAAAATGAGAAAAAACAAGATCCATAGATCTGGTAAACCTCTCTAGATCTAAATCCCATTTTTATATGATATCCCTCTGCAGATCTCTCTATATGCTGGATCTACCGTCAAAACTCCAGGCCTTTCACAGCCCTCTCTATATCCTCTATCATTGTGTGGTTATATGTAAATAATGTGATCTCTATTCTCTTATGCCCCAGTATTTTTGCCACGTACACCGGGTTCACATTCTTCCTGTTTATCATTATGCTGGTAAACGTGTGCCTGAATGCGTGTGCATGCATCTCTGCCGGTATCTCAGGATGCTTTGCCTTCATCTTCTTCAGTTTTTTTCCAAATGCCGGATCAAAAAGCGGTTTGTCTTTCACTGTCATGAATACCAGTTCCTCTTCCCCATCTCTTTCCATCTCATGCAATGACTCCTTGTATTCTTTCAATACGTTGAGAAATCTATCTGAGAATATCGGTACCACTCTTTGCTCACCGTTCTTCGGACTGTGTTCTACTACTCTGCCTTCCCAAATATGCAGTGCTCTTCTCACGTATATCTTTCTGTTTTCAAAATCGATGTCTTTCCACTTAAGACCTGTTATCTCCCCTATCCTCATTCCGGTATACAGTGGCACATAGATCATGGCCTTATCAAAGATCGGATCATTCTCAATTGCCTTCAGCATTTCCTCAACCTGCTCCAGTGTCATCACAAATGGCATGCTGTTGGCCATGTCCTTCTGCTTTTTCGGCCTCCTCATCTTGCTGATGGGATTTCTTTCGATGATCCCCAGCACTTCTGCGTAGTTGAACAGGGTCTTGATATTGCCGAAATATACGGTGACCGTATTATACGTAAGACCCTTTTCAAAGCACTTATCAAGATAGTTCTGGATGTCCAGCCCTCGTAAGTCTTTCATCTTCATCTCACCCATTGCATTGCATAACTCGCAGTAGATATTGTATTTGGCCTTGTATGCCATCACCGAAACTTCTTTCTTCTTGTGATTGAGGTAATGCTTTGCGACCTCAGCAAACGTCTCAGGTTCCTGTTTAAGTTCGACGTGCTCCAGATATCTGTTTGATTTATCCCTCACTGTAACATACCCCTCTGACTGCCATTTCTCTATCATCTCCCTTTTCTTATTTCTTAAGAATATCTCCCTTTCCTTTTCGTCCATGTCCAGCGGTATGCGGAACCTTTTGACCTTATGGTATCTCTTGCCGCATACATAATACGGATACAGAAGTGTCACCCCGATGTATCCGGGGCAGTCCTTATACACATACGGTTTCTTTTTAAGATAGCTTGCCATTTCACGCTCTCTGTTGTATTACTTCCGTCTTAGGTGTTAAAATGAGAATTACAAAAAGACCACATCAAATTTTTGATATGGTAATTTGTATCCGGGTCAGCTGTTATCCGCCAAGATATAGGCAGCTGACCTTTATTTTTCACCTTTTTCTCTTTTCTCACGCTCGATGTCGGCCTTGATGAGCTCCACTATGTACTGGGACTTGTTGGGTACTATGCCCAGCTTCCTTAACACTTCCTCCTCTTCTTTCGAGATTAGGCAATTTACCCTGGTATAGTGTCTCTTCATGTATTCATAGATGTATTTGCCATGGGAAGTCTTTATCTTCCTTTCTATGGTATCCTTACCTATTTCCTTCTCATCAACGACTTCAAAAGAGCTCTCTTCGTCAGTAATGATAACTTTTCCCCTCCTTCTGACAGTATTATACATTATTATGCGCATAACATCTATATTGAGCATCATTTATGTGTTAAAATATGGTATATGAAGAAATAAAAAACATGATAATGGAGGGTAGGCCCATGTTAGTTGGATATGCCAGAGTAAGTACTGTTTCTCAGAATGAAGACCGCCAGATGGAAGCTTTAAAGAAATACGGCTGCGAAAAGATCTTCCTGGATAAGTTAAGCGGCAAGGACACCAAAAGACCTGAGCTGCAGAAGATGATGGACTTCGTCCGTGAGGGTGATACCGTCATCGTTACCGAGTTCTCCCGTTTCTCAAGAAGCACCAAAGACCTTTTATCTCTTGTTGAGCAGCTGACCGAAAAGAATGTTGAGTTCAAGTCCTTAAAGGAGAATGTCGATACCACTACTTCTTCAGGCAAATTAGTATTAACAATATTTGCGGCTCTCTCTGAATTCGAGAGATCGGTGATACTTGAGCGTCAGGCTGAGGGCATCGCCATAGCAAAGGCCAAAGGCAAGAAGCTTGGCCGAAAGAAAAAAGTCATCAACGATGACAAGCTGGTTGAGATGTATAATGAATGGAAGGACAATTACATTTACCAGAAGAAGATCATGAAGGAATTCGGCATTTCGCGCACGACTCTTAACAAGCATCTCAACAGGCTGGCTGCCGAGGGCAGGATAACAAAGCCTGAGGAGGTCAAGCGCGGTAAACTGGAGAGCAGAAAGTAATGGAGAAGAAAATCGGGATTTGATGATCTTTTGACAGTCAAATCCGGAATGGTAAAAACTGTCCGAGAGCAGAAATATACGTTATACAAGGAGAAAAAATATGGAAATCCGATACGCAAAACCGGGCGACCTTGAAATGGTTTCGGAATACGATGAGCACATTTCAAAGGAAGAAATGAAGAACTCGATCAAAATGAAAAGGATCATTCTTCTGTTCATTAACGGCGAATACGGAGGTTGGCTGAGATTCAATCTGTTCTGGGACAACATCCCGTTTATGAATTTGCTGTACGTTACTGAAGAACAACGAGGAAAAGGATACGGCAGAACACTGGTTGAGTTCTGGGAGCACGAGATGGCAGAACAAGGCTACAAATTTGTTTTGACTTCAACACAGTCGGACGAAGAAGCTCAGTTCTTTTACAGAAAACTCGGCTATACGGACAGGGGAGCATTGGTATTGCCCAAAGAACCGCTTGAAATCATTTTTTATAAAAAACTGAGCAAAAACAACAGTAAAAAACAAGTTTGAAACTGTAATCCGGATCGACATATTCCGGTTTGCCGAAGTAATTCCATTAACGCTGCCCACTCGACCGTTTTAGAAAGTGGGAACTGCTCCACGAGGACGGTCGCGGCAACAGCGTAAATATGTGCCTTTTTATTCACGCTATTGTCCCAAGGCATGTGGAGACGGTTGTCCTTCTTTGGCGGAAAGCCGAACAGGCGGATCGACATATCGTGGTGAATTATGAAACTCAGGGAAGACATATGAAGAAGAATAAATAGTGACATTGTTTCCAGATACAAATCGGGGTTTGGAGAGGCATATATGGAAAAAGCAACAAGAGAAAAACTAGCCGAGATTGCAAAGGATATGGCGCAGGTTCCGTTTCACGGAGATGTTGATGGGATGGCTTCCAATCTAGCGCCGATTGTGCGATTGTTTCCAACATGGAATCTCAAGGAAGCTGACGGGTTATGGTGTGCGGCGTTTGTCTATTATTGCTGCATGGCAACGGGATTCGAAATCCCATACAGACCAGAGGAATGTAAAACCTGTCATCTGGCTGCATGTCTTGGCTGGGAGGAGTTTGCCGTAGGCGATCGGCGGATCGAATACCATAAAGGGCCGGAAGGCTATGTTCCGGAAGCGGGAGACATCGTACTCTATGACAGGGTATTCGAGAACAAAGAACACGACCATATAGGGATCGTCCTTGAGAAACGGGAGTGTACGATCCTTGTTGCAGAAGGAAATGTGAACAATATATCCAGAATTATCGAACGCTCTATCGATGAGCATATTCGCGCGTATATTCGAATTCCGGATGGGTATCGGTATACAGAAGAGTGACAAATTTCCAATTTATCTACATGACTATCTTAAACTATCATAAGTGCCACCGTCATCAGCCAAACTATAATAATCCGTCGTGAAAGGCGGATTATTTTTATGAGATTTGATTTGATCATTTTACTGATATTTTTGCTGTGTATTGCTATCAGCGATTACAAAAGAGGTATTGTCACATATATATCTTCACTATCCATAGTATAAAATAAAGATTTATTCATGCTCTTTGTTTTTTCTTCTCTGACCGCTGTTCTCAGTACCACGAACTTCTTCATGGTAGAAGTAGTTCACAATGGTAGGATGTCCCTTGGAAACACGCTCATATGGTGTTACATTATCCACAAAACGACAGTCGTATTTCTTCGCCATTTTTTCAGCTTTCTTTTCAAGATCTTCAAAATAACTGCGGTTTTTCTTATTGTAGATTTCATCATACAACGGTACCAGATCCGGATATTTCTCTGCAATATAATTCATGATATCAGCTTTGAAGCCACCGCGAAGATTCAGATTTTCCAGCCAGATCAGATCACACTGATCTTTTGCACGTTTGAAAATAGCTTCAATATCCGTAATACCAGGGAATACAGGAGAGATGAAGCAGATGGTTCGAATTCCGGCATCGTAGACCTCCTTCATGGCTGAAAGACGTCTTTCAATACTTGCTGCATCATCCATGTCATTTTTAAACTCTTCATCCAGTGTATTGATTGACCAGGAAATCGTAAGACGGCATTTCTGATTCATTTCTTTCAGAAGATCCAGGTCTCGTAATACCAGATCCGACTTCGTACATATTACGATATCACCACCGCTGTCCTTCAGCTCTTCCAGCAGCTTTCTGGTATTCTTATAAGTCTCTTCCAAAGGATTATAACCATCCGTGACAGTGCCGATAACTATTTTCTGCCCTGCATATTTCTTTGGAACTTTAATGGTTGGCCAATGTTTCACATCCATGAAAGTACCCCAGGGTTCGCTATGCCCTGTAAAACGCTTCATAAAAGATGCATAACAGTATTTACAGGCATGAGGACATCCCACATATGGGTTGAGCGAATAACCGCCTAATGGTGTATTCGATTTAGTCATTACACTCTTGGTTTCTATATGATTAACTTTTATCTCTGATTGTTCCATTTTATCTTACCATATTATATTAGCGGTCTTCCTTTTTAAATCGCTTTTTTATCTAATATAATTATACTCTTTGCTTACATTTTTCACCCATTTAATTGCATTATTGTTATTACCTATTCTAAATAATCTTTCTTAACGTATATATTGATTATAAAAAGGAGGCAACCTTGTTATAGCCTCCAATTTCAGCAATCTAGTTTTTTCCCTTGTAATTCGAATTGTTAGGATTCAACTGGTTAGAGTGATTATTATTGTTTGCTCTGTTTGCCGGGTTGTTCCTGTTATTCTGGTTTGCATAGTTATTCATTTGCTGTCTACTATGCGTATTACCTGAAACCACTTTTCCTTTTGACATCTTTTCACCTCCTTTCCAGTAAAGCACAAAAAATCCCATTCGTTATGATGTGAATGGGACAAATTTGATTATTAGCCATTACACATCAATAACAACGCAGATCATTCTGCGCTTTATTTATGTGTAACAGCACTTTATCAATGAGATCTTACCTAGAAGACACTAACACTTTCTCACTTCTGAAAACGAGTATTTATCATTAGTAATAGATTAAGCCTGCTACTATGTCTGACAAACCAATTCTCCATACTTCCCGCTGCCTATTTTTTCTCTGCTCGTATTTGAAACACCAGCAGATTTAAGTACATCATAAAATTGTCTATCTACATACATATTACATTAATTCTATGCTAAGGTAAACTATGCCAAATCTCAATTGGATTTTATTTAATCCGTCAAGCTCACACTATAATGACCCGTCGAAAGGCGGGTCGTTTTTATGAGATTTGATTTGATCGTTTTACTGATATTTTTGCTGTGTATTGCTATCAGCGATTACAAAAGAGCGGTCATTCCGGATGCCTATATTCTGGCCGGAATTACTTTCAGGATCCTGTATTTAATCTTTTTGAAAAGCTATATAAATATCTTGAAAAGTCTGGGTTCTGCCCTGCTGATCTTTGTGCCGTTGTTGCTGATGACGGTGGCATATGAGAAGAAAACTGGGAAACACGGTGCCGGAGGCGGAGACTTAAAAACTTTAGCCTTGCTTGGTTTTTACCTTTCTCCGATGGAAACTTTAGTGATTCTATTCGTCGCATCATTGCTCCAGATAACAGCTTTCAAATATACAATGAAGCAAGTCCTACCATTTGGTCCAGCACTGTTTATTGTTACGGTAATTGTCACGGTTTTTATGTAATTATTGCGACAGTCGCAACTTTTTTCGAGAAATTTTGAGGAAAAATGCATTTTGCCCATTATAGAAATAGTAGGAGGAAAGAGCGATGGAAGAAAAAGTAGCAATGGAATTAATGATTGACATGATGAAGAAAGCCGGCCTGGAAGAATACGAAACACTTGCTCTGATAAGCCAATACGGCAAAGCCGTGATAAGGAAGGGTTTACCTTATCACGGCCTTACTCTTTAATATTATCTTACGCTCAATTTCACTTAATGTTACAACGGTCATCACTATTTCATCGCTGGCAGATTTACCTGTTTTCCTGTTGGTCATGTGCCTGATTTCATTATACTTGTTTTATAACTATTGTTTATTGTTTTTCTTGATGTTTCCACTTCATTTTCTGTATTCTCTTGAAGCAGCAATCCTTTTTCAAACCACCCCTACATCTTTGCCAGGGCCTTTACCGTGTAAAAAATCTTATAACCACAGTTTAAACAGCATGAAAAACATCCAACCACTTAGGATCAGATGTTTATGTTTGTTATTTAGTTAATTTCTCCCCTCTTGTAACGTGTTGTGGCTCAATGAATTCAAATTCAAGGCATGCAGTTTTCTTATAAGTCAATATCCATCCAACTCGGCAATTACATTCTCTATCTGTTCATCTGTTTCAGCAACAGATGTTTTTTAAACATTATACCACCATTGCTGAGCTGCCACTTTGACTTCAGCTATCATGTCCGGCGTTATTGCCCAATTCAGGACAACTGTTGTTGGAATATCTGCCGTCTGCTTTCCATTAAGATCCCTGATGTATCCCGGCTGTACTGCGATGATACTTCCAAGGGCATCGTACAGAAGAAAATGTATCT
This sequence comes from Erysipelotrichaceae bacterium, assembly GCA_017405785.1. Lineage (GTDB taxonomy): Bacteria > Bacillota_I > Bacilli_A > Erysipelotrichales > Erysipelotrichaceae > RUG521. The sequence goes on along the minus strand of JAFQZR010000015.1, from coordinate 50,408 downwards.
TATACATCGGGAAATCTTTTTCAATAGGGTTAGTTATCGTTCCGGAAAACGCAATTCGGCCATCCTCCAATGTCCTCTTGGTAAAGTCTGTCTCACATTCGACAAAAGTGTAAGTATTTGAAGTGTTTGTCTGACATTCCTGAATCTGGACCATACCTTCCATATATGGAATTAGGCCTTTACTGATATCATAGTTCAGTTTTTCCATATCTTCCTTATATATATAGCCACTGCTGTACAGATAATCTTTCTGCCCAACTGACATGATTCCGTAAACAGCATCGACGGTAGCAGGAGTATTCACCTGATTATGATCGGTATCATACAGAACGATATGTGCTGTAGTGGCTAAAAGTGGTGTTTTTCCATTATTCTGCCACTCAATGATGAGATGATATTGAATACGGCCTATTTCATCTTCGTAATAAGTGAATCGTGAAGCTGTAATCTTTACTCCCGCTTTGGACATGTCATCCTTTGACTGCTGGGATACACCCAGGTCAGAATAGTAGACGGTTTCTGGCCTCCACACTTCCGGAGTTTCCACCGGAGGATCAGGTTGTGCCGGTTGTGGTGTATTGTTGTTGTTGGAAGAACTGCATCCACCCAAAAACAGAGAGAATGCCAACAGAAAAATCAGAACTGCTTTTATTTTCATTTGGTATATACCTCACTCATCTACTAGTATAATACTTAATTCTATTTGTATTTTCCATTAATTATCTGCCTGATAATCCCTATAAAAAAGAGATTACATGCCTGTAATCCCTTTTTCTATTAGTTGAATGTTATTTATTTTGTATATTCTGTCATGGCAGCGTAGTAGTTCTTTCTCTTTTCTGCTACATCTGCCTTGTCAGCACCCTTAATGCAGTAGTAGATCTTGCACTTAGGTTCTGTACCGCTAGGTCTTACGGCAATCCATGAACCGTCAGCCAGGAAATACTTCAGAACATCACTTCTGTCGAATCCGACGATATCCTGTTCTTCACCGTTTTCATACCGCTTGGCTGTCTTGAAGTCTTCCCATCTTACTACCTTGCAGCCAGCAACATCAGCAGGAACGTTTTCTCTCAGGTTCTTTAACATGGCCTGGATCTTCAGCTTGCCTTCTTCGCCCGGTAAGGAGATTGACTGCTGTGATTCATCATATGTACCGTACTGGGCATATAATTCATCCAGAACATCAACTAAGGTCTTACCCTGTTTCTTGTAGTAGTTGGCGCATTCACAGATCAGTACTGTTGACTGGTTGGCATCCTTGTCTCTGACAAACGGCTGTACCAGATAGCCATAGCTTTCCTCATAGCCGAAGACAAAGTCCTTTTCACCTGTCTGTTCATAACCGTGGATCTTGGAACCGATGTACTTGAAGCCTGTCAGGGTCTTTTCGGTTTCAACACCGTAGTTCTTGGCAACTGCTTCACCGAGGTCGCTGGTAACAACAGTATTGAACATTACCGGATGAGCCGGCATTAAGCCTTTTTCCTTCATCTGGGAATATACATATTCCAGCAGAACGGCACCTGTCTGGTTACCGGTCATCAGGATCCACTTGCCATCCTGATTGACGACAACACCAAGTCTGTCTCCGTCAGGGTCTGTTGAAATGGCAATGTCAGCTCCAACCTTTTCACCGTATTCAATAGCCAGTTCATAAGCTCTTGGATCTTCCGGGTTAGGGATCTTGGTTGCACCGAAAGCAGGGTCAAATGTGCACTGCTCTTCAACATAAGTTACATCATAGCCCATTCTCTCAAACAGAGGTCTTAATGACATGATGGAAGTACCATGCTGAGGTGTATAGACCAGCTTGAAATTGCTCTTGTCCAGATCAGGATTGAGCTGGATGCCCAGAACTTCCTTGATGTAAGGTTCATCAACATCTTCACCGATGCTGTGGATCAGAGCTTCCTGTTCAGCTGTCAGTACCGGTGAATCAACCAGTTCATCACCGAGGGCCTTGATTTCATCGATAACGCCCTGTACCATTTCCGGAATCATCTGGCATCCGGTTGAATCATAAACCTTGTAGCCGTTGTATTCCTTAGGGTTGTGGGAAGCTGTTACCATGATACCGCCGGTGCAGTTGAGATATCTTACTGCGAAGGACAGTTCAGGAGTTGATCTTAACGATTCAAATACATAGCTTTCAATACCGTAAGCAGCCAGAACCTTGGCGCTTTCAACAGAGAATTCCGTTGATTTGAATCTGTTGTCATAAGCGATAGCTACTGTTGGATGTTCAGCGATGCTGTTGAGGTACTTCGCAAAACCGACTGTAGCCTTTCTGATGGTGTAGACATTCAGTCTGTTGGTACCGGCACCAAGCAGTCCTCTCATACCGGCTGTACCGAATTCGGCGTCAGTATAGAAGGCATCGTGCTTCTGTTCCGGTGTCATGTTAACTAATTCTTCTTTGAGGTCCTCATCCATTCCCGGATGATTTAACCACTGTTCATACTTTTCCTGTATCATATTTTCTATCTCCCCGTAAGAAAAGGAAGAGCGCTTGCTCTTCCCTGTTTTCTTTCTACTCGATTACTTTCTGAGCTCTCAGAGTTTCAATGATTGTGTTTAAAGCGTTCTCTTCATCATCGCCGTCACAGGTAAGAGTGATTTCTGACTGTGTTGGGATACCTAATGACATAACGCCCATGATGGACTTCATATCAACGGTCTTGCCCTTGAATGATACGCTTACTTTGCACTTGCACTTGCTGGCTGCGTTAACAGCAACAGTAGCAGGGCGAGCATGTAAACCGACTGGGTCGATTACAGTTACTTTTACTTCTTGCATTGTGTTTACCTCCCATACTTATCTGACTTTATAATAAATCAAAATGTAAGGGTTTTCAATAATATTAGCACCAATACCGAATTTCACACAGTTCTGCGTTATTAGTGCACAATTTATCTTATTTGAACAGTCCCGTGGTTCTCTTCAGGAACTTATACAGACTTAATCCCTTAGGATTGATGGCGGCTACCGTCTCACTGGCTCTGTTATTGAAGTCAATGTAGAACTGCGGTTTAGTCTTCTTTATGCTGAAATAAGCAGAAGCTATGAAGTCGATAATAAACACCACAGCCAGAATTATCGCAAAGATATTGGCAGTACCGTTATCAAGTTTTTCCACGACCGGTACCAGCAGCTGATTAAGCGCGAAAACGATCAGAACAGCCCCTATGCCGAATCCCAGTGAAGACAGCAGGCTTACTCTGCCGTCAATGTTCCACGGTCCTACGGAATAATCCCACCAGCGGGTATGGAAGATCTTCTCCATGATATATGATGTCGGATATTCCAGTACGGCAGACATCAGGAAGCCGGCCAGAAAGACCTGTAATACTGTATACGACTTTATCACATAGCCAAAAAACAGCAGTCCCAGCAAGCATCCCACTCCATAGATGGGAATTATCGGGCCGAACATGAATCCGCGGTTGTCCCACTTTCCGCTCCATACCGTCATGGCTATGCATTCATAGACATAACCGATGAAGGCGGTAAGTATGAAATATATGAACAGTTTTCCCAAAGTCATCTTTCAAACACTTCCTTTGTCGCTACGATCTTGTCTCCCATGCAGACCAGCCAGGCGGCTTTATTTGACGGCAGCGACCTTAACGTCAATGGCCACATGTGACTCTTTATTACATTCCGTACCCTTGCGTCAATGTCGAATCTTTCACTGGCATTCTTGCAGGCGGTAAACGGATGAGTATATCCATGCATCTTGAACAGCGGTACTCTGATGCTGGCATCATGCCAGTCATACAGATAGAAGTCATGCAGCAGGGCTCCGGTAACCAGTTCCCTTTCATCGATTCCCATGTGCATGCGGCTGTTGCAGCGGAAACAGAAACGGGCTACGTCCAGACTGTGCTGATACACCGTGATCCTGCCATGAGCGATCAGTTTCTTCATTTTCTGATAATCCGGATGACTGATGATCTCTTCTGCCAGTTCACTGAATCTTTTTTCTTCTTTTTCGTTCAATCTGATCATTTCCTGCCGACTGTCTCCTTTACTTATGTTATTCTATACTGTATCAGATAATTATTCCACATTACTTGTGATGAAATGTATAATGATTATGGAGAAATACATATGGCAAAAAAGAAAAAGAGAAGATATAAAAAATGGTTTATATATACCGTCATTGGTTTGGCTGCCTTTTTGGCAGTATTCCTGTTTCTGAAAAAGGTACCGGTATTTGTGGTAATGAACGGTGATAAAAAGATGACTATTGAGGTTCATTCTGAATTTGTGGACCCGGGAGCCTATAAGCGTCTGTCCAAGAAACCTATTACCCCTAAGGGTTCGGTAGATACTTCAAAGCTGGGCAAGTATACTCTTAAGTATTCAACCCTGCTGCAGAGCTTTACCCGTACGGTCCGCGTTGTCGATACGACCGCACCGGAAATCAGCCTTAACGGTCGTGAATACATCCTGATGCCGGTAAACGGCGAATACCAGGAAGCCGGAGTTACTGCCATTGACAACTATGACGGTGACATTTCCTCTTCCGTAAAGATTTCGGGCAAGGTTGACGTTACCAAACCAGGAACCTACCAGGTGATCTACACATCCACCGACTCCAGCAAGAACGAATCCACCGTTATCAGAATGGTCAACGTTCAGGAAGATAACTTCAATTATGTCGGCAGTGTATCCAATGATGCGGGAATATCAGACCGGATGAGGATCAAGATCATAAGATTCTTTGATGCTTATTACCGCTCATTAAAATATCTAGAAGTGTTTGACACCTCTGACTTATTCCACTCAGAGTATCCGGAAAACGCCGCCAGATTTGCCAAAGGTCTGGAACTGACCGTAAATGTCCGCCGTGACAGCATTAATGACCTGACTCTTGATGACTGTCATTATGACCTGGTCATCTCATCTTCATCAATCTCTGAGACCGGCGCCATTGAAGTGGTCGTTCTGGAAGACGGTTTCTACAACTTCCACTTCCTTAACGGTATACAGTCCAAGCAGCATAACATTGAAACTGACTTCTATTTCCGTCCGGACGGCGATGAATACAAGATCACTTCCGTCAATCACATTGAGGGCGCCTTCATCTATGTTGACAAGAACTTTGATTACTCATCAGATTATCAGAAGGAACTCGATGACATAGGCAAAGAGTATCTGGAAAAGTATACTGAAACTCATCAGGCTTACGATCAGGACAGGATCGCCGTCAACAGCGGTACCGCTGACACCAGCGGCATCAGAAAAGCTGCCAACAGCTATGACAGAGAACGGGCTGTAGCTTACGCTCAGCAGTATGCCACTGTCAGAAATCTGACCTATCCATATTACGGTTCCAACTGCATGAATTTCGTTTCCCAGTGCATGCATGCCGGCGGCATTCCATACGATTATACAGGCAGTGCCCAGTGGAAGAACTATCACGGTTATTATGATGATTCCGATGCGGAAAGAGGATTCTCCTACGCCTTCATCCACATCTACTATTTCCAGAACTACCTGAATGCTATTTCCGACGGTATGGTGGTAGACCAGAACCTGAACCTCTATCTGGGAGAAAAAGGAGACTTCGTTTACGTTGACTCCTATACGGATGATTATGGAGACATGGGACATGTCATTCTGATCGCGGATGTCGTAAAGGACGAGGAAGGCAACATCATTGACTTCCTGCTGTGCGGCAATACCAACGACCAGCAGAACTATCCGCTGAGTGCCCAGGCTGCCATCTATAAGAAGCTGGCAAAGGTCGAAGGCTACAATTAAACCCCAAAGACAGAGCAATCTGTCTTTTAATATACCTGCAGATAAAAAACAGTTATACTGTATTTGACATATTTAAGGGAGGAAATAATAATGGACGACATCGAAAGAATGGAACAGGACCATCAGATCCTGCTTGAACTGCTGGAAGAAAAGAGAAAGAAAGTAAGAATAGAACGTATCATACTGATAGTCATTCTGGCTTTTGTGGGCATTTTCCTGCTTGGCATTATTGGTATTGCTCCGAAAGTCATAGCCGCGTATAAGAGCTATAAGGAAATCGTCAGCTATGCGGAAGAACTGCACCGGCAGATAAATAATGTAATCAATACCTACGGTGCTACCATGCAGAGAGTCGGCGATGCCTTTAATACCTATGGTGATACCTTCCGGCAGATCGCTGAGATTGACTTCGCGAGCATTGAAGAAACCCTGAAGAACGCTGAAGCTCTCTTCAAGGCTTTCGGCTATCTGTTTGGCATATAAAAAGAACCATATCATTTGTGATATGGCTCATTGTTAAGTATTCTGTAACTGCGGTATATCTGCTCCAGCAGCAGTATTCTTACCAGGTTATGCGGGAAGGTCAGATCTGACAGTTTCCACTTATAATCAGCTCTGGCGAATACTTCATCGCTTACACCCAGCGAACCGCCGATAATGAAGGTGATGTTGCTGGAGTGATAGGTATTGATCTCATCAATTTTCATGGACAGTTCCACGCTGTTAAGCATTCTGCCGCGTAAGTCGAGCAGAACAACGAAACTGTCCTTTTTTATGGCCTTGAGGATCCTTTCCCCTTCCAGTTTCTTAACCTTGGCTTCCTCCAGCCGGTTTGTTTCATCAGCGACCTCAATGATCTCAACCTTGCTGTAGGAACTTATCCTTTTGACATATTCATCTGAAAGTTCCTTCCAGGCTTTTTCCTTGAGCTTGCCGACAGCGACGATCGTTATCACCTGATCTCTGCTCCCTGTTCAACATCCGTTACGGATACAACTTCCAGGTTACCCTTTTCATCTTCAGCTGACAGGATCATACCCTGAGATTCTACGCCTCTTAACTTGACCGGTTTCAGGTTGACGATGGCCCGGACTTTTTTGCCTACCAGCTGTTCCGGGTTATACCACTTGGCAATGCCGGAGACGATCTGTCTTTCCTCATTACCGAAATCCAGTTTGAATACCAGCAGCTTATCGGCTGAAGGATGCTTTTCACAGCTTAAGATCTTGCCGACCTTGATTTCCAGCTTGCCGAAATCATCAATGGTGACTTCATCCTTATGCTTTACCTCCGGCTTGTGCAGATCATTGTGGATCTGTTCCAGAACCTTGGCGCTGTCAAGTCTGGCAAACAGAGGCTTTACTTCGGAAGCAACCTTATGGTTGTCTTCCAGCTGACCGAAACTCTGAATTGAATCGTAGTCTCTCTTTTCAGTGTTCAGCTGATCGAGAACCTTGGTGCTTGTTTCAGGCATAAACGGTGCCAGCAGAATGGCAGCATACCTGATGGCTTCCAGCAGATCATATAAGACCTTATTCAGTTCGGACTTGTTAGCTTCATCCTTAGCCAGTTTCCATGGCTCTGTCTCATCAATATACTTGTTGCATCTTCTTAACAGCTCCAGAACGGCTTCAATGGCGTCACCTACTCTTAATTCATCCATCTTGGCATCAACTTTCCTGACGGTTTCCTCAGCGCATCTGATCAGATCCTGATCAAACTCGGTTGTCTGAGCTTCCGGTCTATTGACGATACCGCCGAAGTACTTGTTGGCCATGCTGATGGTACGGCTGACCAGGTTTCCATATACGTTAGCCAGATCGGAATTGATTCTTTCAATGATCAGTTCCCAGGTAATGGTTCCGTCCTGGGCAAAAGGCATTTCATGCAGAACATAATATCTGACCGCATCGACTCCGAAGTATCTTACCAGATCATCAGCGTAGATTGCGTTGCCTCTGCTCTTGGAGATCTTGTCCTCTCCTACCAGCATCCATGGATGACCGAAGACCTGCTTAGGCAGAGGTTCACCCAGTGACATTAAGAAGATAGGCCAGTAAATGGTGTGGAAACGGATGATGTCCTTGCCGATGAGGTGGAGATCAGCCGGCCACAGTTTCTTATACTGCTCGGTGCTGTTACCGTCGCAGTCATAACCGATACCGGTAATATAGTTGCTTAAGGCATCAAGCCAGACATAGACAACATGATTGTCATCAAAGTCTACCGGAATGCCCCACTTGAAGCTGGTACGTGATACACAGAGGTCCTGCAGTCCCGGCTTCAGGAAGTTGTTGACCATCTCGTTCTTGCGTGATTCAGGCTGAATGAATTCAGGATGCTCTTCGATGTGCTTTAACAGACGGTCAGCGTATTTTGACATACGGAAGAAATAGGCTTCTTCCTTGGCTCTGATCAGAGGACGTCCGCATTCCGGGCATAAGACCGTTCCGTCTTCCTGCTTGACTACCTGTGAGTCAGTCCAGAAAGCTTCATCAGGTGTACAGTACCAGCCTTCATATTCAGACTTGTAGATGTCACCTTTCTCATACATTTTCTTAAAGATCTTCTGGACCTGTTTCTCGTGATAGTCATCTGTGGTACGGATGAACTTGTCATAGGAGGTATTCATCAGGTCAAAGATCCTCTTGATTTCCGCCGCCTGCCGGTCAACAAAAGCCTTCGGAGTCATTCCAGCAGCCTTGGCCTTTTCTTCGATCTTCTGACCATGTTCATCAGTTCCGGTCTGGAAGAAGACATCATAACCGACCAGTTTCTTGTAGCGGGCAATCGCGTCTGCCATTACGATCTCATAGGTGTTGCCGATGTGCGGCTTACCGCTGGCATAGGCTATGGCCGTCGTAATGTAATACTTTCCCTTGTTTTCCATAATACTAACCTCCCATAAAAATAAAAGGTACCCTTAAAGGACGTCATAAAACGTGGTACCACCTTACTTGCTTCTCAATACGTTAACGCCGTACTACGTCCTGAACTTATCCTTCAGGCTGCTCCCAGGCCATGTTCCCGTCAACTTTCATAATGCCTTACACCAACCGGCATCTCTCTTTGAATCCCTTTAACGGTACTCTTCTGTTCTTCGCTTTTGTAACTTAAGAATAATAGATTTATAAAGTAAAATCAATACGATTGTTTGGCTCCTTCATGTATCTCCTTCAATAAAGGCCAGCTCAACAGTATCGCAACAATTACTGTCAGGAAATCTGACAGCGGCTGAGACCAGTAGATTCCTTTTTCCCGGATCAGTGAAGGAAGTATGATGACGATAGGCAGATAAATGAGTCCCTGTCTCGCTAATGACAGGATCATTGACTCTCTGCCCTTGCCGGCAGCCTGCAATGTTACGGTGAAGATATAATAAGCTGCGTATGCCGGTAAGCTTATCATGTTTGTCAGCAGATATTTCATGCCGTAGTTAATGACTTCCGGATCAGTCGCAAACAGACTGATGTAAGGCTTGCAGAAGATCCACATGACAGTGTCGGCACACAGGGCATATACTGTCAGAACAGTCAGTGACCACTTCATGGTATCTTCCATGCGCTTATAGTTCTTAGCCCCGTAGTGATAGGAAGCCAGAGGCAGATAGCCGTTGACCATGCCCTGGATGAAATAGTTCAGCAGATAAGCAGCACGGCGGCCTACGGAACATCCGGCCGTGAATATGGTTCCGAACCGGAATACCTGCTTGCTGTAGACGGCTGAAGTTACAGCCGGTAAACAGTTTCTGGCGTAGCAGGAGACACCCACCTTCATGATCTCGCGGGTAATTCTTTTATCCATGTGGAAATCCATCAGTTTCCAGTTTATAGCGGTTTTAGGACTTCTCAGTCTTACCAGACATAATACACAGGTGATCAGATTGCAGATGGCTGTGGCCAGAGCCGCTCCGATAACTCCAAGATTCAGGCCCCAGTCAAACATGAATAACGGGTCAAGAAGGATATTGAGAACTACGCTGCAGCTGATTACTACGGTTGAATACTTTACATCGCCAACTGCTCTTAAAAGATGCACTATTGTGCTTCTGACAACCATGAAGACAACGGTAAAGACACTTATCAGTCCGTACTGAACCGCATAATGAACAACAACCTCATCCTGAGTCTGCCATCTGATAAACGGCTTCAGAACGATGAATCCTATTACCATGTGTATCCGTGAAAGAAGGAAACACAGTGTCATGGCCGTACGGACGGTTTCCTGAACCTTATCATCCTTATGAGCTCCCAGATATCTTCCCAGACAGGTAGCCCCGCCGATGCCGACACAGACACCGACTGATTCAATGAACATCATTATTGAACCGCACGGATCCATGGCCGCAATCATGGCGCTGTTATTCAGCTTGCCGATGAAATAAGCATTAATGGTACTGTAAATCAGGTCGATCATGGAAACAAGAATAGAAGGCAGAGCCAGTGTGATCATGGCTTTGCTGATCTTTTCGTGTTCAAACAGATATCTGGTATCCTTTTCCATATGACCTTCTCCTTTTTCCATCTATATTCTACTTGGTATTGCCATATCATTCCATCCTGTTATTCTGCTATTATCCTGAAAAAACACATTATGTTGTGCTATTATTATAACGAGGTAAAACTTATGCGCTTGATTTTTATCAGACACCGGGAACCTGATTACCGGAAAGATTCCCTCACTGAAAAGGGAATTGAAGAAGCCCGGCTGTTAAAGGAATATCTGAAGAGAACCGATCTGGGAGAGGTATATGTCTCTCCTTTAGGCCGTGCTGCTCTGACTGCTCAGATTGCCCGGGGCGAAGACTATGCTCTTCATACCGCCTGGTGGCTGGAAGAAATAGGCAACATTGTTGACCGGTACCGGTTACCGGAGCTTCAACACGCCTACAGAAATTCCATCATTGAGAAACAGGAAACTCATTATATTACCTGGGACATCATGCCTTCCTATCTTTATACTCATCCTGAGTATATCCATCCGGAAAACTGGCGTAACAGTGCGATAAGTATAACCGGCAAACTGGGCGATCTGTATGATAAAAGAACGGGCCGGCTTGATGATCTGCTGGCACGGCACGGTTATCACAGAGACGGCAATCTTTATAAAACCGAACAGGGAAACCATGATACCCTGACATTCTTCTGTCATCTGGGAATCGGTACCCTGTTAATATCCCATCTGATAAATGTTTCCCCGTTTGCCCTGTGGCACGGCTTTGCCATAAATACCTCGTCAATAACTGAGATCTATACTGAAGAAAGAGAAAAAGGAACCGTCATCTTCCGTATTTCCCGCATGGGAGACATTTCTCATCTTTCCATCCGGAATAAAGAACCATCATTTAATGCCCGCTTCTGTGAAGTCTTTGAAGATGACACCAGACATTAATCCATGAAACAGATTTACATTCTACTAATGAGTTCAAAAACCTTACCTGATACGGTGATACGCAAAATCACCGGTTTTAAGTACGGTCATGTAGCCATGGCCTTATCACCGGACTGTCATACTCTGTACAGTTTCGGACGTCGTAAGCCGAGATCAATATTGAACGGCGGTTTTACAATAGAGCGGAAAGACGGTCCTTTCTACACTATTTTCAACGAAACCGAATGTACGATCTATGAACTTGACGTTACTGATGAGCAGTTCATGAAGCTCAATGTCATTCTTGATTACATTGCATACCGCATGCATACTTTTAATTACGATTACCTCGGTATAGTGCTGCGCTATTTCCATATACCGGTATCTTTCAAAAGAAGATATGTCTGCAGTTTCTTTGTGGCCCGTCTGCTCAGAGTCTCAGGCATATATACATTCCCTAAACCTGATTATTATGTCAGGCCGGCAGACTTTGAACTCATACCGGATCTTAAGGAGATCTACACCGGCAAATACCGTGACTACCAGTGTGACGCTGTCATATAGGACCGTTTTAAGTTATAATAACAGTGGTGAGATTTATGAAAAAAGGATTGTTCATAACATTTGAAGGCTGTGAAGGTTCAGGCAAGACCACAGTCAGTAAATATCTTTATAACCGCCTTAAGGATGAAGGCTATGATGTCATCTACTCCCGTGAACCGGGAGGTGTTGATATTGCCGAACAGATCAGAGCGGTAATACTTAACGTTAATAATACCGCCATGGATCCGCGTACCGAAGCGCTTCTTTACGCTGCCAGCCGTCGTCAGCATCTTGCTGAGGTAGTGCTTCCGGCATTAAATGAAGGAAAGATCGTTCTGTGCGACCGTTTCGTGGACAGTTCCCTGGTTTATCAGGGATATGCCCGCGGCATCGGCATTGACAAGGTCTGGGAACTCAATCAGTTCGCCATTGATGACTGCATGCCTGACATGACTCTTTATTATGACGTTGATGTTGAGATCGGTCTGGCCCGTGTCAGATCACGCGGAGAACTGAACAGACTTGACAGCGAAAACGTTGAATTTCATAAATCCGTACGCCGCGCTTACCAGCTGATCGCTGAGAAATATCCGGAAAGGATCGTAACCGTTGATTCCAATCAGTGTTTACAGACTGTAGAAGAGGAATCATACAGACTGCTGAAAAACAAGATCGATGCCAATGAACAGAAATGAACTGAAGACACTTCAGCCAATCGTATATCAGACCCTCCACAATGCTTTGATGAATGATTCTCTTTCGCATTGTTATTTGTTTGTGGGGCCGACCGGTACTGCCCGTTTTGAAACTGCGGTCTTGCTGGCTCAGAGTCTGGTATGTGATAACACAGATGACGGCTGGGCCTGCCAGCAGTGTATCCAGTGTATCCGCATTGAAGAAAACAACTATGCCGACTATATCCTGATTGACGGTTCCAGAGAATCCATCAAGGCTGAACAGATCCTCAATCTGCAATATCAGTTCTCTCAGACCGCTCTGGAAAAAGCCGGACGTAAGATCTTCATTATCAACAACTGTGAAAACATGACCTTGAAAGCCGCTAACAGCCTGCTGAAGTTTATTGAAGAACCTTCAAACAACCTAACCGGTATCTTCATCACCACTTCACTGGATAATGTTCTGCCAACCATAGCTTCAAGATGCCAGATCATCAACTTCCATCCTCTCAGCAAAGAGGTCTACTATAATAAAGCCATGGAAGCCGGACTTGATGAACTGAATGCCCACATAGTTTCCCAGCTGATAAACTCCCCGGAGGAAATCGAAATTCTCAAAAACAGCGAAAGCTATCAGAACGCCCTCTTCCGTTTCACGGAATTCATGTTTGAATTTCTTAAGGACCGCAAAAATGGTATGATTTACTTACAGGAATATGGCTTCAGAGATGTCGTCAAGGATTCTGACAGACGCCGTGACCGCGATACCATCGGTTATTTCCTGGATATAGCTGAGATATTCGTTAATGACTATTTCAGCGGCCATGTTACAGATGACGAAAGCTGGACAGCTCTGCTGAACATGGCAAAAGAGAAAAACTTTGACTTTACCGCTTTTCTGCAGACCGTATCCCTTGCCAGGGACGGTTTGAGAAGATCAGCGAACGTGGGTCTGTTAACAGACCAGATGTTATATAGAATGATGGGAGGTGCTTCATGAACGAACAGGAAAAAGTACAATACAAGTACGTAGTATCCATTAAATTCTCTAGTTCAAAGAAGGCTTATAACTTCGGTACCGATGATGATACCCTGAAGTATGGAGATAAAGTAATTGTTGAGACAGTCAGAGGCGTGGAAATCGGCGAAATGATCAGCGATCTGCGTGATTTTTCTACCTACTCTTCCAATCTGGCTCTTAAACCGGTAATCAGAAAAGCCACTAAACAGGATCTGGAAAACGATGCCCGTAACAAGCGTGATACCGTAGATGCTGAAAAGCAGTGCCAGAAGTGCATTGAAGAACTGGGGCTGGAAATGTATCTGATCTCTACGGAGTATACTCTGGACAGATCAAAGATCATATTCTCCTATGTGGCAGATGACAGGGTCGACTTCCGTGAACTGTTAAAGAAACTGGCAGCCATCTTCAAGTGCCGTATCGAGTTAAGACAGATCGGTGCCCGTGACAAGGCCAAAATCGTCGGCGGACTTGGCACCTGTGGCATGGAAACCTGCTGTTCCCGTTTCCTTGACGATTTCGATATCGTCTCCATTAACATGGCCAAAAACCAGCTGCTGGCGCTGAATACCCAGAAGCTTTCCGGACAGTGCGGCAAGCTGATGTGCTGTCTCAAATATGAAGACGAGAATTACAAATGTATGCGCAAAGGTCTGCCTAAGCTGAATGCATCCGTAGAATATGACGGACAGAGATACCGTATCACCAGCATGAACCTGCTGAATCAGACAGCCCGTATTTCCAACCGCGAAAACGCCATTGACATGACCTTAGCTGAACTGAAGGCCCATCTTCACATTGAGGATGCTCCTGAGGAACCAGCTGAAAACGAAGAACTGACAGAGAATTAATTGAGACTTAAGAAAGACCGGTTTACTTTACCGGTTTTCTTTCTTATAATTTATTTTACAAAAAGGAGGCAGTTATGAACGAAAAGATCAACGTGTGCCTGATGAACGACTCCTTCCCGCCTTTGACATGACCTTGGCTGAGATGAAAACTCATCTTATAATTAAGATGTAACTAATATTATATGTAAAGAGGTGATAATAATGTTTGAAATGATTAATAAGCATGAGAACAGGGGTATTTATTATACAAATTATCATTATGAAAGTATTGATTGGCTTGAAATGGTTAATTCAATAGTTGACAATGGATTTGAAATTAAAAAAATTCAAGTAAGTGATTCATATGGAGATATAGGATTGAAACTTGGTGGCGGGGAATATCTTTATCACCAGTTCGTTGAATATTATGATGATGAAATTAAGAACTACTGCGATGAAATGTATATAGTATTTAATGATCCATATATGGGAATATCTTTAGAAGATGTTAGAAGGAATGCCTTATTATATACTGCTGATCCTGATTTAGATCTTAATGATATGGTAGCTAAAAAACAGCCAGAGGAAGAAGAGCAGGCTGAGAATTAACCTATACAAAGAAAAGCCGGTTTACTTTACCGGTTTTCTTTCTTATAATTTATTTTACAAAAAGGAGGCAGTTATGAACGAAAAAATCAATGTGTGCCTGATGAACGACTCCTTCCCGCCTTTGATTGACGGAGTCGCCAATACAGTTGTCAACTACGCATCCATCATCGAAGAAAAATACGGCCATGCCATCGTATCAACGCCTGATTATCCGGGAGTAACGGATAACTATCCTTTTGAAGTCATGAGATATCCAAGTATCAATACCACCAAACTGGTAGGTTACCGTGCCGGAATGCCTTTAGATGTTAACTATCTGACCCGCATCAGTAATAAGGACATTGACATCATTCACTCGCACTGCCCGATTGCTTCAACATATCTGGCCAGAATCGTCAGAGACACTACCAAGAAACCTCTGATAATGACCTACCATACAAAGTTCGACATTGATATCAAAAGAGCCATTAACTTCCGTCTGGTTCAGGAAACAGCCATAAATACCCTGATAAGAAACATTGAAGCGGTTGATGAAGTATGGGTCGTATCCAAAGGCGCCGGTGAAAACCTTAAGTCTCTGGGATATAAAGGAGAATACATCATCATGTCCAACGGTGTAGACCTGCCTAAGGGAAAAGCCGGCATGGATCACATTGTCCGGATCAGAGAAGAATATCTGCTTCCGGAAAACACTCCGGTATTCCTGTTTGTCGGCAGAATGATGTGGTACAAGGGTATCAAGATCATTCTTGATGCCTTAAGAAATCTCTCCTCCATGGGTATTGATTACCGCATGATGTTTGTCGGAGACGGTGCAGACAGAAAAGACATTGAAGATTACGCCATAGAAAAAGACATCTATGACAGATGCATTTTCACGGGTCCGATCAGAGACCGTGATAAGCTTAAGGATATTTATTCCAGCTGTGATCTGTTTCTGTTCCCATCAACCTTTGATACCAACGGTATCGTGGTTAGAGAAGCAGCAGCTTCCGGATTAGGCAGTGTTCTGATCAAGGACAGCTGTGCAGCTGAAGATGTTACCGATGGAGAAAATGCCCTGCTGATTGAAGAAAGCAGCGAGAGCATGACCGAATTACTGGTAAAGATACATGATAACTTCGAGTACATGCATACCATCGGTGAAAATGCCATGAATCAGATCTACTGTTCCTGGGATGAAAGTGTTGCCAGAGCGGTTGAAAGATACAGATATGTCATTAAGAATGTCGATTATCATAAACCGACATTACTGGATGATAACAGCACCGTTCTTGATAACTTCTTCTCCTTATGGGCTGACATTGTCAACACTGTTGATAAGACCCGTAAGATAAGCGAAGACGTCAACAACCGTTTCTACGATCTGTTAGACAGATATCTGTAATCATTAAACAAACACATAAAAAGGCAGAATCATCTGCCTTTTTTCATTATTCATTATATTTCAGAGATTTCCCTGTTTGTTAAAAGGAACACTACCGTCCGGACAAATCCGGCTGTGCATGCCGCAAGTAACATGGTACTGCCCATATACTGCAGAATGAACCCGGCAACAACAGAGGAGATTGGTACCAGAGCCTGTGATACTACACTGGTAATACTGGAAACCTTACCCAGCTTGTCACTGTCAACCAGTTTCATCAATACGGTACTGACCGGAATATTAGTAAACGTGATTGCCACACCGATAATGAAGCTTCCTATCGCTAACACGATAAGGAACAGATTTATTGACATGCCTTTTACTACACCAAACCAGTAACACAGCGTAATTGTGATCAGGTCTGCCGCTACTACGGAAAGTGATATGACCATGCTGCGTCCGCATTTTTCCATCCGCTCTCTGGCAGCCAGTATTGTTGCCCCGATCAGAGTCGCTGCACCCATTATCACGCTGATGACCGACAGCCACATTTCCGGATCCAGAACGCTGTCTAACAGATAGGATCCTGCTGTGGTTAAATCGGTCTTTACAAAATAAGGAATGAAATTACTGCTGATTGGTGCAAAGAAGAAGTTGATGAACAGAACTGCCTCTATGATTATCATGATCACTTTCTTGGTCTTCAGATATACCAGTCCGTCTTTCATGTCCCGGAACATGACTTTTACAGTCAGATGTTCTTCGGAAGGAACGTGATTGTATCTGACAAACAGTTCGGATATTCCCGAGATTATATAGCACCGTCCGACGATCATAAACAGAACCGTTGGCGGGAACATGTTATACAGGATTCCGGCAATTATGATACCCAGGATGCTCTGTACAGAACTCTTGATAGATAAAACGGCATTAGCCTGCTGAAGCAGCTGGTCTTCCACTATGTGCGGAAGCAGAGAAGTGGAAGCCGGGCTGAACAGGCCGCTGGCTATGTTACCCAGGATTCCTATTATAAACAACAGAACGATATGTGTTTCATGATCAGGAAAGATCATCATCCCTACTGCTGACAGGAATACGCATATTCCCTTGGCAAAATCAGAGATGTACATGATTCTGGCCTTGTTATAACGGTCACACAGCACTCCTCCGATTAGCATTACAACTAACAGCACAATGCTGCAGACTGCCAGATATACTCCCTGAAGGAAAGCGTTGTTATTGCTGATCTCCAGGATATAGAAACCTACAACAAAGCTGTAGATTACACTTCCCAGATCAGACACCAAGGACCCAAGAAACACCAATAAGAAGTTTTTATTATTAAATACATTTACTTTTACCTCGCTTTCGTTATTCATTGTTTACCTCCTGCCACATTGTGAGCAGTTCACTGTTATTAAGCTGTTGCATCTCGTTCTCAACACTCTCACGGGCTGTCAGACCCATGATGTCAAACAGATAAGCACCTTCCGGAATGGCTGCGAATCTGGTTGAACCGATTCTGTAATCCGGTGATTCATCAAAGTTTAAGACTATCTGGTGCGCCTTTGACAATGTATCATATGCTTCATCTATTCTGCCCATTCTTAACTGGATATGGGCTTTTTCTATCAGCATATAGATGTTGACTTTACTGAAGAAGTCTTTCTGTTCTTCATTCTTCAATCCCCACAACAGCTGTTCGCCCCAGTCCAGGATATCCTGAGCTGCCTGATAGTCTTTTCTGTGATCAAAAACCATCACATAACTGACTATGACATCAAACGTGGATATTACACCGCTTATAAGAGCTGATGTAAGATAATGTTCGGCTTCTTCAGGCTTATTCATATAAGATGCCAGCAGAGAGCCGATCTCATCATTGAAGCTTCCATCCTGGTTATGCCGTTTCATTATTTCCAGAGCCTTTTCATATTCTTTTAACGCGATATGTATATAGGCGATCTCACTGTACAGTGTCTTTTCTCCGTAGTTTGCATCAGGAGTCTGCGGTAACAGTCTCAGGGTTCTTTCCAGTAACTCTTTCGCCTTAAGCAGCATTTCACGGTTACTGCGTCCAAACAGGAAGTATACGTCTGCACAGATGTGAACGACATCCAGGGAATTAGGATATTTCTTAAGCGCTTTTTCCGCTTCAGTAACGGCCTCCGGATTGGCATTACGCATGTATTCGCGTATTCTTTCCAATGTCGCATATAAGCTGTTATCCTTCATTTCATATCCCAGCAGTGTATCTACCGAGACATCGAAGAAATCAGCCATTTCAACAATGAGCGTAATATCGGGAATTGACATACCTGATTCCCACTTATAAACCGCACCGGTGGTGACGTTAAGAATTTCAGCCAGCTGTTCCTGCGTCAGGTGCCGCTGTTTACGGAAAGTACGGATATTTTCTGAAAGTGTTATCTTCATATGGAGGCCTCCTGTAATCTGATTACATTTTCATTATATGAGAGTGAACACTGATAATAAAGACACCGCTAATACTAAATGGATATTTTTTTATCTACTATCAGTATGGTTTTTATTGTGCCGTTCTCTCCGTTTCTACTTTTATTATATTTTCTGCCCATTTATTGTCGAGCAAGCCTGAATTGACATCTATCGGGTTTGCATTTTTGTCAACCTCAATAACACCTGATTAACAGTGCCTTTTTTCTGTGTTAGTATTTTATTGTCAAAGAAGATTTATTCATCATATAGAGGTAGTTTTATGGGAGTACAGACGGATCCAAGCAAGCATAATTTCAACAGCAGCGGCTTTGCAACTTATACTGACGCTAACGGTCATCAACACACAATAAACGAACAAGGCCGTGAAACCTGGCAGTCAGAGTATAACAATAATGTTCGCGAAACAAGAGAAAATGAAGCAGCTCAGCGTCGGCGGGCACAGGAAGCCAAGAAACAACAGCAGGCAGATGAAAAAAGAAGAAAACAGGAGGAAGAAGAAAGAAACAGAAGAGCCTCCCAGCAAAGATCTGCAGGCGGTGGATCTCCCGGTTCCTCCCTGGCAGGTTTCTTTCTGGGAACTGCCGGTCTGACTTTACCGTTTATCTTCAACGGCGTTCTGGTTCTGGTGCTTGCCGTATTAGGCAAGATCTTCTCTCCGGTAATGCCTTTGATAGAGCTGTTATGGGAAATGTTCTGGATGTTTCTGGACTGCTGGTTCAGAGTATTCAAATACCGGTTTACCAGTGATAGATATCCCACTTTTTTCAAGGATCTGAGGTGTCGTTGGGTCTTCCCGGTAGAAATAGTAATTGCCGCCGTATTCCTTATCGGTACATTGATCAAATGCATCAGAAACGACGACTCCTGGTATGAAGATAACAGAAATCTGAAGCCACTTATCATATTCCCTGTTCTGGAACTGCTGCAAAGTTTTACCACAGTACCTGGTTATTACACATTCGGACATCTTAAATCCATAGCCAACGGTCTGTTTCTGGGCATGTGGGTACTGATTGCCATGGGCTGGATAATCCGTTTCATAGAAAACAGGAAATACCACTAAACACAAAAAGAAGACAGTTTATCTGCCTTCTTTTTTAGCCTCTATTTATATCTATTAATACTTGTTATGTACCTTTTCCGCGAAGCACATGACATCCTTGATCTCTATTGCCGTTCCGTCATCCAGTATGGCTTTGCCGCTCATGCGCCCGAAGACCTGATGCTGGTCGGAAACAATGACTTTGAAGTCCATGTTGGCCGCTCTGTCCAATACCGGAACAAAGTCCATTTCAAATCTGCCGTCTGAAGAGGTGAAAGTCCAAGGATCGGTATAGCCGCTGGCTGGAATGTTGAATGTAATATCGTCAAGCTTATGTACCTTGCCGTCATAGAACAGAACGTTTTCAGATGCTGCCTTGGTATTGCCAAAGCCGTAGCCGATATTGAAACCGAAGGCATGGCCATTGACATCAGCGTTACCTGAACCCCAATACCAGGTATTGTCATAAGTCCAGACACCTCTGCCCCAGTCCAGAGTACCAAAGTCGGTCTCCGGCTTAAAGGTATAGATCACATCATCATACTGCATGTAGCCTGATGCTCTCATGCAGTTGATCTTCTGGTTGTAATAGAAGGCATGATCCTTATCCCACGGTGTGGCTATGACCATGGAATCCATTGGCGGCTGAGCCAGTCTGATATCGCAGTCAAAAGGCTTGCCATTCCAGAAGTTTTCAAAATGACAGGTAATATGTCTGTACTGTCCCTCTACCGCAAATTTCATCTGCAAGCGTTTGTCCTTATATTCCGTTACTCCTGATGATGAATCGGAAGGAAGATTCAGCTTACCCATCGTGAAAGGATTCAGTACCGTTTCCGTGTGTTCCCACGGTTTATCGCCAAATACCAGTAATGATACTGACTGCAAGCCGATATAGCCGTCATCGGAAATGGTGAAGGCACCCGCAAAGTTATCGGTCAGCACCAGATAGTAATCCCATTCCTTAATGCGCCATTTAGGAGCCTTGATCATCTTACGGTCATACTTCTGTACCAGTGAACGGGACCATCCCGGTTCTCTCAGATTTCCCTCATCGTTCAGCAGCAGCTGAACATTCTTTACTTCATGATTTCTGCTCATAGCATACCTCTTTATATTATCTTTATATATCTGCTACTCAAATTATAACACATTTACCTGTGTCTTAATGGTCATCGTATTCAACAGCCCTGCCCAGGAAAACATATCTGTTATCTATCGAATTATCAATGCTCTTTTTTTCCGTCAGATAATCCTTGATGGCATCGTGAATGAATATATCGGTTTCCTTCCAGTTAACCTCACCGGCTATCTTTCTGGTATCATTGCCCCCCGAAGCCATGTAGGCACTGGTGGCGACGCTTAACACCTCATCCTCTCTGACATCTCTTCCGTCGAAATGTTTAATCGAAACAACTTTATGCCCATATTCTCTGTCGTGATCAATGGTCACCTTTAATCCGGAAAAATACAGATTGAAGTTCTTGGAATAAATATCAGGATTATGTACCGTTTCAAACAGTTTTCTGATCTGATGTCCTGTAAACTTGGCTATATGGATGTGTTCATCAAAATATATGGCCTGCTTGATGGAATAACGGGTTATGTTTCCTTCCGGAATACGCGGTCCGCAGCTTGTGGTGTTGAAATAACTGAAATCCGTACCGGTTTTCCATCTTACCGCATCCGCAAACAGATCACCCATGGCACTTTCCCTGCCGTAATTCATGTTGACATCTTCCGTGGCAACCGCAAACACATCATTGAAATACAGATCAAACGGCTTAAGTACCTTTTCAGTGAATTCATCGATCTTCTGACACGGTACATCATACTTTTCTTCCAACGGATAAAGTATTTCTCCCTCTGCTTTAATGACCTTATTCTGTTCGGTGTCGAAATACAGTGTTGTATGTAACAGAGACTTACCGCTGAAACCTCCTTTATTGACCATGATCCCGTCAAATGTCTGACAGATATCTCCCGGAGTATGACCTCCGATCAATAAGTCAATATCCAGGTCCCTGATGTTTTCCAGAAGTTCAAACAGTTCTCCCCCATAGATGCCGTCATTACTGTAAGCTCCGATATGCGCCAGCACTATGATTATCTGTGCTCCTTTTTCTTTAACTTCTCTGAAGCATCTGTGTACTGCATCTGCCGCTGATGATGTTTCAAAAGGTTCAAAGAACGGATATGTGACCATTTTTTCGGTATATTCCGTTGTTACACCGATAATACCGATCTTGACACCGCTTCTTTCCAGTATTACATAAGGAACCGTGTTCTTTACCGGTTCACCATTATTCTTGTTTCTGATATTGGCACATAATACCGGAATCTTCTTATGGATGTACTCAACGTTTTCTTCAAGAGATTCCCTGCCGCGGTCAAATTCGTGATTTCCCAGAGTCCATGCATCAGTTCCAATCAGTTCCATGCCGTCAATAACATCCCTGCCATGCCAAAGAAGACGGTTGATCTCGTCTCCCGCATCCAGCAACAATGTGTTGTCCGGATTCTTTTCTCTGACCGTCTCGATGGCGTTATGGAACTTTCTTAAACCGGGGATGTACTTATCCCCTCTGAATTCACCGCAGAAATCCGCATGATTCAGTATATCGAATTTAATTACCATGGACTGTTATCATTTTCCGGTTTACCAATGAAAATGTACCTTCCTAATTCCGGACATCTCAACTGTTTATATTTAATGATGTAATCACTGATCACATCAAACATCTTTTCTCCGGTTTCCGTCCACTGCACGGACTGTGCAATGGCTCTGGTACCGTTACCTCCGGAACTCATGTATTCACTTGAGGTTACCGTGTAATTCTTATTAAGATCAATGTCCTTACCGTCAGGTTCCCTGATATAGACCACCTTATGTCCCTTAGGCTGAGTATGGTCCATCTTTACCGTTAATCCGGCAAAGGAAATGTTTCCGTTATTGCCGAAGACGTCCGGGTCATGAACCAGTTCAAACAGATCCCAGATCTGCTGACCGGTATAGACCGACTGATAAAGCTGGTCATTGAACCCGGTAATGACCATGGCACTGCTTCTGGTAAGCTGTCCCTTAGGCAGTAACATTCCCAAAGAAGTGTTATTGAAGTAAACAAAGTCTGTATGGAACTTATCCATGATCATATCAGCCATCAGATCGGCCATCGGGCTTTCGAAGTCCAGTCTGCTTGGGATGTCTTCAGCGGCTTCGCCTATAACTTCCTGGAAGAAGTATTCCTTAGGTCCGCAGACCCTTTCTACAAACTTATCGATCTCAGGGTCTTTTTCAAAGTCTCCGCCTTTGACATCGATGACTTCGCCTTCCTTACCGACAACCTTTCTGGTCTCCGTATCAAAATACAGTATGGCATGAGGCAGGCTGACACCGCCAAAGCCGCCCTTGCACACAATTACATCTTTATAGACACGGGCATAGTCACCCGGAATATGACCGCCTATCATGCAGTCAGGTTTCAGATCGATGATCTGATCAAGTACATCGATCAGTTCACCGCTTGTTTCCGTATCAGTGAAATAGAACGGGTAATGCGTCAATACAATGATTACCTCTGCCCCTTCTTCTCTCATCATCGGAATGTACTTGCGGGCACATTCGACTGAGTCGATGACTTCATAAGGCAGAAAGTATCTGTAGGTAACCATGTAAGGTGTGTATTCGGTAATCAGACCTAATACACCGTATTTGATTCCGCCTTTTTCAAAGACCACATATGGTTTGGCGCCCTTTACCAGTTCGCCTGTTTCCTTTTCAATGACGTTGCTGCAGACAATAGGTACTCCCAGCTTCAGCAGTCTTTCTGATGAAACTTCAATGTTTTCCTTGCCCCAGTCAAAGTCATGGTTACCGTATTCATAAACATCTGTCTTCAGTAAAGCGATGCCTTCCTGGACATTTTCGTGCCACAGCCAGCTTTTGAAGTTGTCTCCGGCATCCAGTAACAGTGTATGTTCCGGATTGTTCTTTCTGACGGATTCAATGGCTGTATAGAAACGGGAAATGCCCGGTACCTCAAAGTCTTCCCTGAAAGATGCGCCGTAGTCAGCGTGATTGAGAATATCTATCTTAACAATACTCATTATCCTTTCAGACCTCCCTTGCTGACACCGGTAACGATCTGCTTACGGCAGAACAGGAACAGAATGATAACCGGAATGACAACGATAGAGCTGCCAGCCATCAGTCTTTCAAAACGGATACCTGCCTGGTCAGTAAATGCGAACAAGCCGAACGGCAAAGTTCTGTTGTTAACTGATCCGACAACCAGGATCGACCACATGAAGCTGTTCCAGCAGGTCAGGGCATTCAGTAATCCAATTGTTACCAGTGACGGCTTGGCAATTGGAACCATGACATTCCAGAGATACTGCCAGTTGCTGGCACCGTCAATTCTGGCTGAGTAGTACAGGCTGTCCGGAATGCTCAGGAAGAAGTTTCTCAAAATGTAGGTGTAGAAAATACTGGAAGTAAACGGAATGATCAGTGCTGCCAGGGTATCATACAGACCCATCTTCACGATTGTTGTATAGTTTGTGATTATTAACATTTCATATGGAATCATCATCAATGACACCATGATTGAGAAAATGATATCTCTTCCCGGGAACCTCAGCCTGGAGAAGGTAAAAGCACACAGGATCGTATTAAACATGGTAATTCCCGTACAAAGTACCGTAACGATAAGGCTGTTACGGAAATACTTTAAGAACGGTGCGGTCTTGAAGGCATAGACATAGTTTTCCAGAGTCGGATCCTTCGGCCACCAGGTTGGTGGCATAGAACCGCATTCTGCCCAGGTCTTCATTGAAGATATCAGCATCCAGATAAACGGGAAGATCATGATCAGACCGCCTACAGCCAGCAGGATATAGAGAACTATTGTTCCTAAATTGATTTTTTTCATGTTCACACCTCCTAGTTGTAATAATTGGTCTTTCTGGTAACCAGATTCTGTAATAAGGTGAACAGCGCGATTATCGCAAACAGTACCATGGCACTGGCTGCCGCATAACCAAGTTTGTTCTTATTCCAGAACTGGTCATACAGATAATAGATGACGGTATAGAGGTTGAAGGCCGGTCCCGGCTTCGCTCCATACAGTACAAACAGTGAATCATATACCTTGAAGGCACTCATGACGTTGACGATGGAAGTCAATACGATGGTAGGTGCCAATAAAGGAATTGTTATGTTGAAGAAGATGTCCTTGGCTTTAGCCCCGTCCGCTTTCGCTGCCGTATAGTAGATCGGGTCAATGTTCTGCAAGCCTGCCAGTAACAGGATGATCGTAAACGGCAGCATGCTCCAGATACCGTATATGCATATCGAAGCCATTGTATATTTGACATCAGCCAGCCAGTGGATCTTGTCAACACCGAAGAAACCCAGGAAGTAATTGAACAGACCGTAGTCAAAGTCATACAACCACCTGAAAATCATGCCTACAGCTGTAGCGCTTGTGACCATCGGCAGGAAGTAGGCTGTTTGGAACAGACCCTGCAGCTTCTTAACACTGTTAAGACCGACTGCGACCAGTAACGAAATGGCCAGACTGGTCGGAACAACGATCAGAACATACTTCGTTGTGCTCTTCAGGGCGTTGATGAAGTTGGGGTCGTTGAATATGGCCGTATAATTGCCTAAGCCATAACCGCTGAACTTGCCGGACAGGAAACGATAGTCCTCCATGAAACTCAGCAATACTGCTCTGATAAACGGATATACGGTAAAGATCAGTAATCCTACCATGAAAGGAAACGAGAAAAGAAACGGCGTGATCAGAGACTTGGCAGTTATCTTTTCGTCAGAATCCTTATACTTTCTAACTTTCTTTTCTGCCATCTTAGTACCTCTCTCCGGTTTCCTCATTAAACAGGAACTGTCCCTTATCTCTGAAACCTACCTTGATAACTGAACCTTCCTGAACATTATAGTCAGCATCGCAATATCCACGTAATTCTGTATCGCCGATATTGAAGTTTACCAGCCAGTCCTTACCGCTGGAATACATGTCATTAACTGTGCCTGTAGTCTGTCCGCCTTCAAACAGGACTGATTCCGGTCTGACCGCCAATACTACGCGGTCGTTCTCATTAGCCTTGATACTGCAAGGGATGATCTCATCACTGCCGTCAGGCTTGATACCGCCGTTAACATAAACACCATGGATCTGGTTAATGGTCGGATTACCGATGAAATCAGCCACAAACAGATTGGCAGGGTTGTTATAGATGTCTCTGGTGGCGCTGAACTGCTGCATGACACCCAGCTTCATCAGCAGAATGTAGTCGCTGATTGAAGTTGCTTCTTCCTGGTCATGGGTAACAAACACGGTCGTAACGCCGCTTTCACGCTGAATTCTTCTGATTTCCTCACGCATCTCGATTCTTAACTTGGCGTCAAGGTTGCTCAGAGGTTCATCTAACAGAAGCAGTTTAGGCTGCTTGACCAGAGCACGGGCTATGGCAACACGCTGCTGCTGACCGCCTGACAGTTCCTTAGGAAGTCTCTTCAGGTAATCTTCAATATGGACCATCTTGGCGATTTCCACAGCCTTGGCTATTCTTTCTTCTTTCCTGACCTTCTTTATCTTCAGAGGGAAACATATGTTTTCCAGTACTGTCATATGAGGATACAAAGCATAGTTCTGGAAAACCAGACCCACTTCTCTTTTATCCGGTGACAGCTCAGTAACATCCTTGTCATCAAAATAGATCTTTCCGCTGGTGACCGGCAGAATACCGCTCAGCATATTAAGCATCGTGGACTTACCGCAGCCTGAAGGCCCCAAAAGGGCTATCAGCTTGCCGCTTTCAAATTCGGCGCTCAGCGTATCTACCGCTGTGACCGTTTCTCCTGTCTTGTCTCTGCTGGCGAATCTCTTGGTCAGATCCTTGATCGTTACTTTCATATTCAATTCCTCCCTTGTATGTTTTCAGGTAAAACCTGTTATCTGTCTTTCTTAATCATCTTTCCATTTTCAAATACATACGGAACACCTTTTTCCGGTACCAGATTGTATCCGTTTTTAGCCATTAACCTTTCCGGATTTCTGCCGTGATATCCGATCACCACATCCGGATCTATTACATCCACGAAGTATTTGACCATATTAGGATATCCGTGCTGGTAATAATCATCCGTATCATAGCTGGCAAACCTGAATCCGGCTTCTCTAACGGTCTTTTTCATTAATGCGATCTCCTTACTGCTGAAAGGATCTCCGTCAGCGTGAATATATAACCCGTCTTCACTTCTCAGATTGAACAGTTCGTTAATATTCTTAAAGGAGTTATGCAGATAATATCTGTAAGGTGCCTTCATAATATCTTCACGTGATACCTCTGTCCGGCTCTTCATCAGTTCAGTAAACCACGGTTCATCGCTATGGTAACCGTTCAGGTATACGCTGACATTTGAATTAAAGAACTTATAAACCAGATAAGCTGCCTCCGGTTCAAATACCCTTGTTCTGCCTTCTTCAGCTGTCCACTGCATTATTTTTTGGACATCCAGCATTTCTCTTTCGTAGTGATTGAACACTACCAGCCCTTTGTTTCCCTTAAACAGTGATTCGATGTATCTGTAATGCTCATCAAATGACACCATCCCTTCAGGAATTTCGTCCGAAGGTACTATTTTTTCAGGGTCTGCTGATCCGAAGAATCTGATCAGAGACCGATCGTTAAAGTTACAGTTATCGCAATACAGAATATT
Source organism: Erysipelotrichaceae bacterium (assembly GCA_017405785.1). GTDB lineage: Bacteria > Bacillota_I > Bacilli_A > Erysipelotrichales > Erysipelotrichaceae > RUG521. The sequence continues at coordinate 22,955 of JAFQZR010000015.1, read as the reverse complement.
GACCTTTTTATCTCTGAATATCTCCATCTCCCTATGCACCATTTCCGGGCATTCATAACTCAATGAGAGATCTGCTGTATATCCAACCTTCAGATCTGGTGTTTCAATCAAAAAGCCGTACATATTATAGGAATAAGGACTGTTCATTATCGGGATAACCTTGATCTTCCCTACCTGAACAGGTGTCATGTTCTCAAATACAGAATAACTTCTTCCTATGGTATCTACACCTTTTCCCATATCTTCCAGAGCATATTCCAGCTTACGGGCATTTTCACTCATATATATAGGGACATTTGCATCAACCGCACCAATATTGCTCATGTGATCCAGATGCAGATGGCTGACGAAAACAGCACTGTTATAATCACAGTCCCGATAGCCCCTTAAACTGCTTTTCCGCAGATATTTACCGGGATAAAGCCCTTCAATCGGGGGTAATATGCCTTTATTCAGCTTATCAAGGATCCAGTTACCGTCTTTCTTTATGTAACCTGTCTGTTCCGGATCAAAAGCAGAGCCGAAATCCATAATCACTCTGTCCTTTCCACAGACTATGGAAAAAACAGCTCCCATGGACTCTCTCATCCCGGCATAGCTGATTATTTCTGTTTTATGCTCTTCCATACTAAGATGATAGCCACGCGCTTATTACTAAGCGCATGGCTATTCCTTTTTTATCAGATTATGAAAACTATTGCTGTAATGCAGCGTTGCATGCTTTGTAGAAGTTCTCTACTGCCTGTTCAACAGAGACATTGTCACCGTCTAATACAGCAGTACGGATCATCTTCTGGATTTCTTCACGTACAGTCTGTGAACCCTTGCAGCTTCTTAACCAGCCCATGCAGTCAGCCTGTTCAGTCATTGCCTTGGCAGCCAGGTCGTTAGCAGCATACTGTTTGTATACGTCTGTATCATAAGCGACCTTGTAGCTTGGGATTGTGTTGAATAAGCTTGACCATTCAGCACATACTTCGGCAGTTGCCCAGTATGCCAGGAACTTGAAGGCAGCCTTCTGCTTGGCTTCTGTTGTCTTGAAGATTACATATCCGCCACCCCAGTTAGGAATGTACTTATGAGTGCCTTCCTGAGGAATTGGAGCAATACCTGCTTCGAACTTGCCGCCGTTCATTAAGGCGTATGAAGCACCGGCACTTGAACCGATATATGCAGGTAAGTCACCGTTAGCGAATGGTACTGAGCAGTAAGTGTTAGCTTCCTTCAGCTGGAAGTAACCGGCCTTGCAGTTGTCAACATACCACTGTAATAATTTGGTTGTTTCATCCTTTGGCCATGCGATTTCCTTCTTGTCCATATCAATGTAAGTGAAGCCCTTCTGAGTCATGATATCCTGGAAGTCATCCAGTTCATCGTCCATTGAGAATCCAGCCTTACCGGTATGCTCATAGCAGACCTTGGCATTTTCCAGCAGTTCATCCCATGTCTTTGGTGCAGACAGTCCTAATTCATCAAATAAGGTCTTGTTATAGAAATATACCTGTGAGCTTGATGAAATTGGGAACAGATAAGCGCCACCCAGCTGTGTTGCTTCATTGTAGGTTTCACCGATCATGGCGTTCTTCCAGGCGTCCATTGAACCGAATTCTTCAACGATGTATGGAGTCATGTCAACGATCAGGTCATCAGCCAGATATTCAACAGCTGTTGTTGCATATCTCGAAACGAAGTCCGGGCCGTTTCCGTTGGCAAGAGCCATTGCCAGGTTGCTGTCATAGTCAGCATAAGGCTTCTGTTCAGCAACTACGATTACTTCATCCTGTGAACTGTTGAAGGCATCGATGATCTTGTTCAGAGCATCCAGGTGCTGGTCAGTTAAGGTGTGCCACATGGTTACTGTTACAGGTCCAGTTGGCTCTGGTTCCCGTGGCTTTGTACAGCCTGTAAATGATAATAACATCATGCAGGCCAGCATTAAGGTGATAAGTTTTTTCATGTTTCCATTCTCTCCCTTCTTATCTTCCTTTATTAATCACGGATCATCGCTCCGTGTTTAACGCTTTTTATGGCAAAAAGGGCCACCAATAATTGTTTTATTATCAGTTAACCCAATCGATACAATGCATTAAATTGATCCCCATAAGATATATCTTTTTATAATAATAGCAAATTTTACCTCTTCCTTTCAATAGCGCTACCCAATCTGCACCCTTATACGAGAAAAAAGCCGGTATTCCGGCTTTTCAGCTTAATTCGTTAATAAGTTTTACCACATCCAGCAGATCATCAACATAATAATCTGCACCTTCCTGATTACACGGATATCTGTGCTCTTTGCGGCAGATTACCTTGCATCCGGCTCGGTGTGCCGATTCAATACCGACACGTGAGTCCTCTACAACTATGCATTCTTCAGGCGTTAATCCCAGAATCTCCATGGTTTTCAGATAACTTTCCGGATCAGGCTTGGTTCTGGTTACCATGCTGCTGGTTATGATCACATCAATCAGGTTTTCCCAGTGATTGTCACCGATAACCTGAGACAGTTTCTCGGAGTTGCTCATGGAAACTATTGCCAGCTTATATCCCTGATTATGCAGAGCCCGCAGTACTGTTCCTGCTCCTTCGGTTTTCAAAGCATGATAGTCCAGTCTGTCGGTATAGGCAACCTGATAATAGTGATCATTTATGGCCTTGAGCTCTTCAGGTGTCTTATACGGGAACAGATCAGGTAAAGCTTCCGTAAACTTACGTCCGGCGGCCATATAGAAAGTCTCATCTGTCCAGTTAAGGCCATATTCACGACACAGGTCGGCCTTTATCATGATGTGCCTTAACTCGGTTTCTATCAGAACTCCGTCCAAATCGAATAAAACAGCCTTTATCATCTTATTTCTGTTGGAATGTTATGCTGCCCTTGCCGTCATGGCATTCGACAGTAGCGATGGAGCCGGACATGATCGTCCAGATAGGTGCAACATGACCGAAGTCCATGTCATAGATAACAGGAATGCCTGTATCCTTGAAGTTGTTTTTCAGTAATTCCTTAACCGTAACGTCAAAGATCGGTTCCGGTCTTTCCGGGCGGCCGTACATGATGCCCTTGCAGTGTTCAAACCAACCGGCATTCTTCAGCTGCCATAATCCCCTGTATTGATCTAAAACAGTCAGATCACAGGACTCCAGATACCAGATGATTCCGTCGTCCTTGTATTTCTCAATGAATTCCTTAACATGGTCAAACTGTGTACCGCAGATATTGGTCAGTAAGTCAAGACATCCGCCGACCAGTCTGCCGCTGAACTTCTTGTCTTCACCGTCAAGAGTCTTATAGACAACATCAGCACCCAGATTATAGCCGTCCAGAGGCTGAGCGTTCCGCCGTACCTCTTCGTCGTATACCCGGTATTGCGGATAAGAATACAATGTGTTCTTCTTACCGGTAATGATGTCCATGGCATCCTGTAATGATACATGCCATGGATCCATGCCGAATCCGCCGAAACAAGGTCCGTATATGGAGGCCACATCACAGATGGTATTCAGGGTGAATGTCAGGCAGGTATTGTCTGATAAACCCATGAAATACTTTGGTTTGGCCTTTTTTAACTTCTTGAAGTTGATGTAAGGCAGTATTTCCAGCATCAGTTCACCGCCGGCAACCGAGAAAATGAAGTCAATGTCATCATTCAGATACATCTGCATGAATTCTCTGGCTCTGATTTTACCCGATGTGCTCTTGGCGTGTCTGATACCGCGTAAATGCTTAGCCTCAACAACGTTATAACCCATATCCTTAAACAGCTTCAGGGTATATTCGTATCTCTCCTCATAAGGATGACCGCTGACACCGAAGGACGGTGCTACCAGTCCGATGGTGGCGTTCTTTTTCAATAACTCAGGATATCTCATTACAGCACTTCCTTGATTCTGTTAATTGATCTTTCTGCGCCCATTATCTGCATGATGCTCCAGAGATCCGGCGAATTTCTTCTGCCGACAACGGCTACTCTGATTGTTTCGGCCACATCGGCAACGCTGCCTTTCCAGTTCTCAGGGTTTTCCTTATATGCTTTCATGTCAGTGGCGAAACCGCACTTTTCCGCAATGGTCTTGACCTTTTCAAACCACATGCCGTTATCATCGCTGTAGTCATAGCTTTCGATAAACAGCTTCAGGATCTCATCGACCTGTTCCTTATCGTACTTGAATTCATCTTCTCTCTTGAAGGTTTCATCAAAGTAGAAACTGATGCTTTCCAGGATCTGAGAAGCGTTGATATAGTCTTTTCTTCTCTTTTTCAGGTTCAAACCCATGCCCAGAGTCAGGATCTTATCCATTGTCTCTTCATCACCGAAGTATACATCATACAGATCGGCATGGTATGTCTTTACGAATTCCTTCAGGTAGTCCTTCATCTGCTCCAGAGTGAAGCCTGCCAGATAGGTCTTACAGATGTTATTCAGTTTATCCAGGTCAAACAAGGTACCTGACTGTCCCATCTTATCCAGAGAGAACTTGAACTCGTCAATTGACTTGTCAGGGTTCTTCAGGAACCACTGTTCAAAGTTCCAGTTCAGTATGGTCATTAAATAGATCTTAACGGCATACGGATGATAGCCCAGAGCTCTGTAGTAATCAAGTGATAACTCAGGGTCCTTGCGCTTTGACAGCTTACGCTTGGTGCCGTTCTCATCGATCTTCATCAATACGGTTGTATGTGCATACTTAGGAAGCTCAAATCCCAGCATGTCAAACAGTTCCAGGTGAATGTTCAGGGTACCCAGCCACTCTTCACCTCTTAAGACAATGGTCGTTCTCATGAAGTGGTCGTCAATGGCATGAGCGAAGTGATAGGTAGGAATGCCGTCTGTCTTCAGTAATACGGCATCCATGTTGTTTTCAACGACAACAATGTCACCCTTGATCTCATCATGGAAGGTATGCTTGACTTCCGGATTGCCCATTGACTTCATTCTGATGACAAAAGGCTTGCCTTCCTTCAACCGTTCCTCAATTTTTTCCAGCGGTGCATCTCTCCAGACGGCCCATTTTCCGTAATAGCCTGTACCTTCGTTTAACCGGGTCTGTTTGTCTCTGATCTCATTGAGTTCTTCTTCCGTACAGAAACACGGATAAGCCTTGCCTTCACTTACCAGCTTCTTGGCAAAAGCCTGATAGATCTCAGCTCTCTGACGCTGATAGTAAGGACCGTAATTACCGCCCAGTTCAGCACCTTCATCATAATTGATGTTGAAATACTTGAAGGTTGACAGAATTGTTTCAACAGCTCCCTCGACTTTTCTCTTTAAGTCAGTGTCTTCAATGCGCAGATAGAAGACGCCGTTGCTCTGATGAGCTACTCTTTCATCAGCCAGAGCCCCGTAAAGGTTGCCCAGGTGAATGAATCCGGTTGGTGAAGGAGCCATTCTCAGTACTTCGGCGCCTTTCGGCAGGTCTCTTACCGGGAACAATTCTTCATAGTATTCCTGTGTCTTATCAATATGCGGGAATAACAGCTCCGCTAACTTGTTATAGTCCATAATTATCTGCCCTCCGCAAACTGGCTTGGATGCTTCTCAAAGAAGTCCTGCTTGGCTTCGATTTCCTTCAGCTTATGGCTTTCAGGACCGTCTACGATATCGTAAGTGGTTTCAAAAGCGTGATCCCAGCTGAAGAACTTATCCTGATCAACGTTAAGATATTCGGCTACCTTTTCCGTTCCCATCGGTACTACCGGATGAGACAGCAGGCAGGCAGTCTTGACCATGTGGAAGCAGTCAACAAGGACCTGTTTTCTTAACTCGTTATCGTCGTTCTTGTCAGCGATGGCGATGTTTCTGGCCCAGTACTTATTGGCCTGTCTGATATAGGTATCCAGAACGTTGATGACATTGTGGAATTCAAATCTGTACATGATCTCTTCGTACTTCAGAATGGTTTCCTCAGCTTCTTTTCTGACTTCCTCGCTTACTTCACCGTAAGGAATGTAGCCATCAAAGTACTTCTGAGCTGAATAGAAGCATGATCTGACCAGTCTGTTCAGAACGTTGGTAAACAGATTGCCCTGTGCCAATACCGGATCCGCTTCATTTGGATTGGCATTAGGATTCAGCGGCTTAGGCATGAAGCTTACTGACTTGTTGCCCAGAGCTAAGCCCAGGAAATGCGGTCTTAACTGCTCGGCAGTGTAGTAATCCAGTAATTCATCAGCCATAGGAGGCTTAACAGCTCCGGAACTGCTGGCTTTCTTGTCAAGGAACAGGATGTGATGGTTGGCTACCAGGGTAGGCAGACACAGCTGACCCTTTTCAGGATGGATGGACAGCGGTCCTTCACCCTGCTGAGCCATGAACATCGGCATCTGTGCAACGCCATAGAAGTAAATGTTATCCTGACCGATGAACTGATAGACCTCAGCTTCAGGGTCACACCACCACTTCTTGTATTCTTCTTCATCCTTGCCCTGTCTCTTAAGATAAGACTTGGTAAAGGAAATAGGTGCCCATAATGATTCAGGCCATACCCAGACGGTCAGGCCTTTCTCCCCTTCCAGTGAAGGAGCAGGTACGCCCCATTCAATGTTACCGGTTAGTCTTAACGGTACCAGAGTCTTGCCGGTACGGTATCTGATGCCGTTGGCAGTCAGTATCTCACAGGCTTTCTCTCTGTCAGTAAGCTTTTCGAATTCCAGAGTGAAGGAACTCTTGACGTTTTCCAGGTCACTGTGAGTATGTTCTGGTAAGGTGTCCTTTATCTCAAGGTACCTTTCTAATCCTTCTTTACGTACATATATGATTGGCTGTCCTAAGGATTCCTTCATGGTTTCCCAGACAATTCTTCTGACGTTTGGTTTTTTGGCGATGTCGTCAACATATTCTTCCAGCAGATCGTTGCATTCGGTAAGCTTGAAATACCAGTTGACAACGTCTCTCATTTCCGGAGTTTCACCTGTTAAGGTGCTCTTTGGATCAATCAGATCCTCAGGCATGTACTGGTGCCCCAGATCGCATTCGTCAGCGTATCCTTTTTCTGACTGGCAGCCCTGGATAGGGCACTTGCCGATGACCTGACGTCCGTTGAGGAAACATCCGGCCTTGGCATCGTAGAACTGCTTGGTGACCAGCTTTTCCAGCCAGCCGTTCTTATATAAGGTGGTAATGAATTCGTCAGTTTCCTTAGCGTGTTCTTCCTTGGTATCACCAAGTCCGGAAGCGCCAAAGAGATCAAGAGATATTTCATAAGCCTTCAGGGCTTCTTCCTGATGGATATGGTTTTCGTTTACATAGTCTTCGATGGTTCCCCGGAAGCCTTCGTTTTCGACCTTCTTGCGGTAACCTTCCGCAATAGGTGAACCGTAACAGTCTGTTCCGGAAACAAAGATGACATTCTCCTTGCCGATGCGGTCCCTTAAGAACCTGGCAAAAGTATCGGCATGAACATACATGCCGCCAACATGGCCGAAATGCAGTGATTTATTACCGTAAGGCATGCCTCCGGTTATTACTGCTCTTTTAGGAAATTCAGGTCGAGCCATAAAAAATACCTCCCTTATAACCTCACAATTATATCATAATAACAATGTTCCCACAATTAACAACAGGCTTCATGTTTTAATATACAGAGAAGGCAATTCTATCATGGAATTGCCTTTCTTTCGGTCTTACAGATTCAAAACCTTTGCTTAATACCAGACAATACTGAAAACACCGGCATGCCGGTATTTTGATTTCTTATAATATGTTATACACGTAAGTGGTTTTCCAGAGTCCAGCTGGAGAAACGGAAGTAAAGGAAGGCCACGATTCCCGCAAAGAAATAACCGATGCAGTTGGCCACATAGATATCTACTACGTTAAATCTGATCTTGAAGGCTACCACAACATATACATAGCGGATGATGACCTGGGTAACTACCGCAATGATCAGTGGGAATCTGACATTACCGGCGCCACGGCATACACCGTTATAAATGTGCGACCAGCCGATGAATATCGTGCTGAATACCGTATATCTGACCATTTCCACGCCGTAACGGATGATTTCCGGGTCCTTGTTGAACATGCCTACCAGTTCCTTGGCAAAGATGAAACACAGCCGGGATAAAGTCAGTGATACGATGTTGGATAATCTGAGACAGTATTTCATTCCCTCTCTGACTCTGTCATATTTACCGGCACCGTAATTCTGTCCGACGTAACTGGTCGTTACTGTTGTAAAAGCATGTAATGGTATCTGGGCATACCCCGTAACACGCTGTCCAACACCTACTCCGGCAATGATCTCATTGCTGAAGAGATTGGTATATGCCTGTACGGTTACACCGGCCATGGCAATAAGCGTATTCTGTATTCCCGCCGGGATACCTAAGCGGCATATTTCCCAAACCAGTTTCCAATTCATCTTCAGTTCCTTCAGATTAACATTCAGCACCGGATTGACGACCATCAGTCTGACACATAGTATGTCAACGATGAACTGGCTGATAATGGTTGCCAGAGCTGTACCGATGACGTTCATATTAAAGACTCTGACAAATATGACACCCAGTACCAGGTTGATGACACTGGAAAGGATCAGATAATACAGAGGATGCTTTGAATCTCCCACTGAACGGAAAATGTAAAAGCACATGTTATACATAAATACCGCCATGTTGCCGATCATGTAGACTCTCATGTAATCGTAAGCGATAGGATACAGAGTTTCGTTGATATTGATCAGCCCCATTAACAGCTTGATGGTCACCTCGGACATTATGGTCAGTATAATGCCTCCGAAAAAAGACAGTAAAAGCGAAGTGTCAATGGCTTCCTTCAACCTGTCCCGTTTTTTGGCACCGTAAGCATGCGATACCACTATGCCTGCCCCTAAGCCGATTCCTCCGAAGAAGAAGGTAAAGATATTTGTAACATTACTGCAGGCGCTGACGGCACTCAAAGCTTCCTTTGAAACATAGTTACCGACAATAAGCTGATTGGTTAGTGAATAGAACTGCTGAAAAACGCTGGCTAATAATACCGGCCATATGAAATGCATGATCCGTTCACCTACCGTACCTTCGGTAAGATCCAGTTCCTTCTTTCTGTTTTCAGACATAATTCACCTTTCTGCTTATATTTTAGCATCAGAAAACACCGGATTCATGTAAATAGCACATGATATCCGGTGTATCTTTTAAATCATTTCCAGATCTATGATCTCGTAACCTTCGTCTTTCAGCATTTCACAGATATCGGAAATGCTCTCATCAGTTTCAATGACAGCTTCGTTTTTCCTGGCATTGACGCTGGCATAGGTATCACCGATTTCTTCCAGCAGCTCTTTCAGCCTTCTGGCATCATCTATTTCTTCAAATACCACTCTGTAACTGTACATGCTTTAAACCTCTTCCAGAAGGACAACTGCCTGGGAAACCACGCCTTCCTTATTACCGACAAAGCCAAGATGCTCTCCGGTTGTGGCCTTGACATTGACTCTGCTTTCATCACACTGCAGAACTCTGGCAATGTTTGTTACCATTTCAGGTATGTAATCTTTCAGCTTCGGTTCCTGAATGATGACCAATGAATCAATGTTACCGATTCTGTAGCCGTTCTCTCTCATCATCCGTGCTGTCTTTTCCAGCAGTATCATGGATGATATGTCTTTATACTTATCATCGTTGTCAGGGAAGTGTCTTCCCAGATCACTCAGAGCCATGGCTCCGATGATCGCTTCCGTTATGGCATGTAAAAGAACATCTGCATCTGAGTGTCCCAGTAACCCCAGTTCATAAGGAATCTTTACTCCTCCCAGAATCAGATCGCGGCCTTTTACCAGTCTGTGAATGTCTGTTGACTGTCCTATTCTCATGTTCATCACCATTTTTATTGTAACACAGCGAAAATATTTCTTTTATTTTTTCTTTTTATATTATATATTATAATTTATAAAAGAAATTCACAATCAACACAGAAAGAGGTATCTTATGGATTTTAGTTATGAAGTAGTTGAACACATTGGCATTTTATCAGAACAGAAGAACGGCTGGAAGAAAGAACTGAACCTCATCAGCTGGAACGGCAGAGATCCTGTTTATGATATCAGAACATGGAATCCTGACGGCTCAAAGATGGGCAAGGGCGTTACCATTTCCAAGGAAGAAATGGAAAACCTGAAAGCTCTGTTAAAGGACATGTAATAATAACACCGCAAGGTGTTTTTATTATGCCTGGCAATTAAACTGCTTTTTCTGTAATCCAACCTATATTAAACTGTAATCAGGGAGAATAAATTTTAATGAAACGTACTTACCTGCTGGTAATAATCTGCTGCTGTCTTTATATTGGGGCCTGTACCGGTACCGCTAATGCCTACGGTGCTTTTATTGTGCCTCTTTCCGAGCAGATGAAAGCCCTGAGAGGTACGGTTTCCCTGGCTTCAACCATATACGGTATTGTATCCGGACTATGCGCTCCGCTGATGTTGTGGGCTGTAAGAAAGTTCCCTTTACGTTATGTGATGCTGGTAACAGCCATCTGCAGCTCCTTATTGACAATCAGTTTCGGATTCATGGACAATGTCTGGCTTTACCTCGCCAGTAATGTTTTCAAGGGTATTCTTAACTCTGTTTTCACCAGTACCATCATTATAATCGTCATAGGCAACTGGTTTACCGACTACCGCAGTTCCGTTTCAGCTTTGGCGTTGGGTTTTTCCGGTATCGCCGGAGCGCTGTATTCACCGTTGTTCAGTCATGTTGTCAACAATTACGGATTAAGAGCAGGGTTCTTTACCATGGCATTCTTCCAGTTTGCTCTGGTATTACCTGCCTTTCTGTTTCTGACCCTCACACCGGAAGAGAAAAACTTCAAGCCGTTTACCACCGAAACAGGTAAGAACTCCCGGAAAAAAGATGACGGGCTAAACCATCATCCGTTTAAAGTAAACGATCCTGTATTCTATGCTCTGTGTACGGTTTCCATACTGATGGCATTACTTGTCCATATAAATAATCATCTTAACGGTTTTGCCCGGTCTCTGGGTAAACCGGCATTGGGGCCTTTGCTTGTCAGCAGTCTCATGCTGGGAAATCTTTTCTTCAAATTCGTTTCCGGTCTTGTCTGTGACAGAATCGGCAATAAATACGGCGTTGCCTTTGGCTGCATTACCGCTATCATAGCCTGTTTGATTCTGTTTATCAGCTCAGATGATGTCACACTTTTGACAGGTGCCTTCATATTGGGAACTGCTTACGGCAATCAGATAACTACTTCGGCTCTTATCAGACACGTTTATGGAAACAAACAGTACGCTGATGTCTTTGCCGCTCAATCAGTTCCTTACGGACTGATGTATTTCGGCAGCATGATCTTCGGATACATTTATGACTTTACCGGATCATACCGTCCTTGTTTTGTGGTTGGTATCGTTTTACAGCTGATTGCATTGCTGCTCGGGTTCTATATTCTTTATAAACATAAGAAAGAGCAGACAGAATAATTTAAAAAGGATGGAGATCTCCATCCTTTTTTGTGCTAAATCTTGATGAGTTTGGCTTTTACCAGTGCCATTACCACAGCCGGAACCACGATCAGCTGAATTGCGATTCCCGGAAGAGCAGTTACAAAGGCTGCTGAGATCCAGGCCTTTAATGAATATGCTCCTGCCTTGAAGATCAGAGCGTTCAGCAGGCCGTAGAAGATACGTCCGCATAGCATGGCACCAATCAGAACGGCAAACACCTTTACTATCTGTTTCTTGGTTTTGATTATCTTGCACAGGAATCCTGCCGCAAAGCCATAAGCTGTCAGTTCACATAACATTGAAGGAAGTACGGCTGTTGGCGGCATACCAAATAACAGATGTGAAAGCATTGGTGTCACAAAACCGACGATTGCTCCGAAGACCGGACCAACGGCGAAACCCGCAACCAGTACAGGAATATGCATTGGCAGAAAGACGCTGCCGGCATTTGGAACAGCGTGGAATGCCTGAGGAAGAGTTACTCCCAGAGCGATGAATAGAGCGGATAATACCAGTGTTCTTGTGTTGTTTTTCATAGATCCTCCTTAAACAAATAAAAGGCATATTTATTCATTCGAAATAAATATACCTTCTGGTAACTGCTTATTATACTTCTGTATAATCTGTCACAGCTTCGTGCTGCTAACTAAATTATAGGTATAACCGCTTTTCAGTGTCAACAAGCTTGCTTACTTCCTCCAGGGCCTTGTCGATCAGATACGACAGGTTGAGGTTTTCCACACCGGCAATGATGTTTTCACAGCGGTTGATAGGAAGAAGTATTCTTACTGCCCTGCTCTGAGCTATTGCCAGAGCCATTTCAGGTGTTATTTCACCATACAGGGAATTCGCTATGACTATCCCTATAGGTCCTATGATTATATCAGCATTACGGGCATTGACCTTTACAGCGTTCTCCCCCGTCACTGCAATATCTGCTCCGGCATTTAACATGGCCATTGTGGCTGCCGTATTGGTGCCTACAGCCGTGATCCTTACCGGATACTCCTTTTTCTTCAGCGACTGTATGATCTGCTTGCCGATGCCTCCGCCCTGGGCATCTATTACTAGTATAATCTGCATATCTGTTCTCCGTTTCAAAATCTGACATTGGCCTTGATGACCTTTATTGGACCATCATCAGCCGGTCTGATGATCACATCTCCGGCTTTGGCCGGTATGATGAATGTTTCTGCATAATGTACAGTATACGGTTCAAATCTGTTCTCTGCACTTTCAATGACCGCTTTTCTGCCGTCTACCAGGTTGCACATGCAGAATTCATTATTACTTTCAAAGGTTACGGAAGTGTTTACGTCATACACTCTGGATTCTATGAACTCAAGCTCATGTAATCCTGTCCTGGTTTCCTTATAGTCTTCATTTTCCTGAAGTACTTCAAAGTGATTGACCAGGTTTTTCTTTACCCATTCAGTAGTACGGTCAAACTGAATGACCTTCTCACCGTCTTCAATGTGGATCGGTCTAGGCAGACCATCCAGTCCCAGTCTGTCCCAGTCCCACAGCTTGAAGGTAAAGTTATAAGGCGTGGCGCTTATCTCCAGGACCATGCAGTCATTGGATGAACAGTGTATTGTTCCTGCCGGTATCAGATAATGATCAAACTTCTCTGCCTTGAAGAAGTTGACATATTTACCAGCATCAAATCTGACCTTTCCTGTCTGAGCTTCCTTAAGAGCAGCTATCATTTCTTCCGGGTTAATTCCTTCCTTTACGCCAAGGAAGACACCGCCGTCTTTCTGACAGTCAAGGATATAGTAACTTTCGTCCTGAGTATATGCCATGCCGAATTTCTTGTGCATGTATTCCGTTATCGGGTGTACCTGCAGGCTCAGATTCTGACCGTCCATGGTATCAAGGAAGTCAAAACGGATAGGGAATTCAGCGCCAAAACGGCTGAAGGTCTTTTCTCCCAGGAATTCTCTTGGCTGATATTTTGTCAGATTCATGGCCGGACAGGCTACTCTGACTTTTCCGAAACGGAAATATAAGCCGTTTTCTTCCGGCACGCCGTCAAATGACCAGGCATAATTCTTTTCCTTTGGATCAAGACCGCAGACTTCTTTCATCCACTGTCCGCCCCAGACACCCGGATCGAAATAAGGTACGGTTCTGAATGGCTGTCCGGTCAGTTTTCTTAATCCGGCTCTTAATCCTTCCCCGCAGACCATGTTCGGATCATCCGGTACATCGGTGTCCAGATAGTAATCTATTCTGTCATATAATTCTTCTTTATGTCTGTCGGCAATGCGCCATTCAATAAAGTAACCTCTTTTGATTTTTCTTAATGAATCTTGCTTATAGTTTGTCTGCAGGAAGTTAGGCATTCCCTTACGGTATCTCAACTGAATCTCCCATCTGGTCATGTCTGCATAAACCAGTAAGCCCTTTTGACAGACCAGATAGGCGCCAAACCCATAGACAAGTACCTTCTTATTTTTCCGTAACGCTTCGTTTACCTGCTTAACTGCCTCTTTCAGCTTTTCCCGATCGATAAAATCCGTCACTTTGCCGTAATAATAGATTCCTCTTACTCTGTCATCAGTAAGGAATGGTTTCATCATTTCGGTTATTCTGTCACCGTCATAGAAAATATCGTCCATTCTGATGATCAGATCAAAATCAGCACATTCCCTGAGATGTGGGAAAAGCTCCTCGTCAAAAACACCGGGATAGCAGTCTACTACCAGGGCATTTTCAACCTTTTTATTCAGCTGTCTGACAATATCCCGCCATCCGCTGAAGGCTTCGGTATCAAAACCTTCAACAGAAGTCTCAGGACACTTATCATATTCGCTCTTGAAATTTATGTAGTTCATAGTCGTTCTCTCTTTTATGGTTTGTAACTGTTCCAAAGGTCTTCTGCCAGTTTCGGGTTGGAAACAAACAGAAACCTGTCCGGGTCCTGCTGGAACTGTGTATAAACAGGAACACCTTTTTCTATTCCAAAGTCAGGATATTCTCTGGCTTTTTTAATAATCAGCTCACAATCGCCGTATTTTTCGTTTCTTATGAATGTCATCTGCCCGTCTTCGCCAACGATCGGGAAGAAGGCAATCCCTCCGTGTCTTCTGACATCGTCATAATCAAATCCGTAATCTCTTACACACCAGGCGCCAAAGGTCATGTTTTCCTTAACATCACCGACAATGGTGGCATGAGCCCATTTCGGCGGAACAATGACAACATCTCCGGTTTCCGCAATAACCGCATAACATCTTCCCGGATGATCCTGTGCCGTTTCCTGCATGTATATGATGGCTGTTCCTGACCATATTTCATACACTTCACAGGTTGATTCACCACAGGAAGGGCTTATGGCATGGATGTGACCCTGTGATCTTACCGGTTCCCTGCCCAGTAACCCCTTAGCATAGGTAACTGCGCCGTAAAGAAGGTTTCTTTTAACTATTTCCTCCCTGTCAGCTTCATTACCCACATCCATCGCAATTGAGTATACTACCTCAGGTCCCTGACAATCCGGATCCAGCAGTGATTTACGGATGCTGTCGAGTGTTCTGAGTTCGACTTCCGGACCAAAAACACCGGTTCCGTATTCAAAACCTAAAGGATCAGATATCGGCTTAATGTCAAAACCCGGGTAAAAACTCATTGCCATCACCTTTCTGAAGTGTTTCTACAAAAAAAGAACTGCAGAAAACACATCTGCAGTCCCACTGTATTCATTTATTATGCCTTGATGAACTGTTCTACATCCAGCACAAAGATTGTTGCTCCGCCAACCTGTACTTCAATTGGATATGAAGAATAGTGGCCTACATCGAATGTAGCTGTTGCCGGAACGACTTCGGTTCTTCTGCTGCTTTCACTCTTGATCAGCTCGATAACTGCCGGAACATTTTCCTCGTCGGTACCGATAAGGAATGTTGTATTGCCGGCTCTTAAGAATCCGCCGGTAGTGGAAAGCTTAGTGATGAAATAACCGTGTTCTGTCAAAGTGGATGTTACTGCTGCGCTGTCGTCATTTGATACAATTGCTATAATTAATTTCATTGTTTTTTCCTCCTTTAAACATTGAATCTTATATGCATGATGTCGCCATCCTGTACTATGTATTCTTTTCCCTCTATACGGAGCTTGCCGGCTTCCTTTAAAGCCTGCTCACTGCCATATTCCATAATATCATTATAACTGAATACCTCGGCTCTGATAAAGCCTTTCTTAAAATCTGAGTGAATTACTCCGGCACAGTCAGGTGCTTTCATTCCTTTTGTAAAAGTCCAGGCTCTGACTTCGTCGGTTCCTACCGTTAAGAAGGTACACAGATTCAGGATTGAATAGGCTGTAACGATGATTTCATCGAGACCGCTTCTTTCCAGTCCCATCTCTTCCAGTAACATCTGTCTGTCCTCGTCATCAAGTCCTGACAGTTCCTCTTCGGTTCTGGCGGCTATGGCGATTACCTTATTGCCTTCCTCATCAGCGATCTTCTTGACTTCCTGATAATACGGACTGTCTTCCGGATGGCCTATCTCGGCTTCTGACATGTTGGCAATATAGATTACCGGCTTGATTGTCAGAAGGTTATAGGATTTAACTATTTCCTTTTCATCATCGTTCAGTTCCACGCTGCGGGCACTCTGTCCTGCTTCCAGGGCAGCTTTCAGCTTTTTCCGCATTTCGTATTCCTTTACGGCATCCTTTTCCTTGGTCTGAGCCTTTCTTTCGATCTTGCTGATACGGTTCTGAACGGTATCCAGATCTGCCAGAGCCAGTTCAACATTGACGATCTCAATGTCTCTGCGCGGGTCAACGGAGTTTTCCACGTGGGTGATGGTGTTATCGTCAAAGCATCTGACAACATGACAGATGGCATCAACTTCCCTGATGTGACCCAGGAACTTGTTTCCCAGGCCTTCACCGCGTGATGCGCCTCTTACCAGACCGGCGATGTCGGTAAACTCGAAGGTTGTTCTGATGGTCTTTCTCGGGTTGAACATGGCACTCAGCTTGTCAACTCTTTCATCAGGTACCTCCACAGTTTTGACGTTTGGGTTGATGGTTGCGAACGGATAGTTGGCAGCTTCAACCTGTGATTTGGTTATGGCATTAAATAATGTCGACTTGCCTACATTAGGCAAGCCTATGATTCCTGCTGTTAATGGCACAAACTACACCTCACTTGAAACAACTTTCTTCAGTTTTCTTTCAAATTCACTTCTCGGCATCAGAACACTTGTTCCGCAGCCCAGACATTTGATTCTTATGTCAGCACCCATTCTGATAATGCGCCACTGTTTTGATTTGTGACACGGGTGCTCCTTTTTCATTTCAACAATGTCATTCAGATCATATTCCATACTTTCACCGCTTTCTACAGATTCTCCAGAATGATCGTTATCGGACCGGCATTGGTCAGGGTAACGTTCATTTCAGCACCGAAAATACCTGTTTCAACATGCAGCCCTTCATTCCTCAGGCATTCATTGAAATAATCATATAAGTCAACGGCCTTCTGTCCGCCTAATGCCCGGGTAAAGCCCGGTCTGTTTCCCTTACGAGCGTCTCCGTATAAAGTAAACTGGGAAATTGACAGGATGCTTCCTCCCACATCAAAGATGCTGAGATTGATCTTACCGTTCTTATCATCAAAAATACGGAGTCTGGCAATCTTGCTGGCATATTTCCTGACGGTTTCTTCTGTGTCTTCATGGCCGAAACCAACCAACAGCATGTAACCGATGCCGATCTCTCCCGTTATTTTTCCTTCTACTTCACATTTGGCCTGTGATACTTTCTGAACAACTACTTTCATACCTAATATTATAATATATATTTTTGTAAAGAAAACCTCCAAAACTCATGCGATTGCCTTCTAACTTGAATCAGAATACAGTATAATGTATACAGATTATGAAAGAACCACTGGCATTCAAATTAAGACCGGCAAAACTTGATGATGTTCTCGGACAGGAACATCTGACCGGCGAAAACATGTTATTAAGAAGATGCGTTGAACAGAAACGCCTCTTTTCCATGATTCTGTACGGACCTCCGGGCTGCGGCAAGACAACCTTAGCCATTGCCCTGGCCAGTGAACTGCATCTGCCTTACCGCATGTTCAATGCGGTTACCGGCAATAAAAAAGATCTGGTTACCCTGTTTGAAGAAGCCAAACTGTTCCCGGGACTGATCATCATCATTGATGAGATCCACCGCCTTAACAAGGATAAGCAGGACCTTCTGCTTCCGCATATCGAATCAGGACTGATCACCGTAATAGGCGCAACCACTTCCAACCCGTATTTCTCAATCAACCCGGCCATCAGATCCAGATGTCATCTGCTTGAGGTAAAGCCTTTGACAAAGGATGACATCACAACCGCCATATATAACGCCCTGTCATCTCCGGAAGGATATGACAATGCCATAACAATTGACGAAAACGCCGTAAAGCTCATCGCCAACAACAGTAACGGTGACCTCCGTTATGCCTATAACATTCTGGAAGTCTGTGCCCTTGGCTGTCAGAACAGCCACATTGACATAAATCTGGTCAGAAAGTACTCTCCGCTGGTGAACATGAGCATGGACCACGACGATGACGGACACTATGACGCTGTCAGTGCTCTGCAGAAATCCATCAGAGGATCCGATGTCAACGCTGCCCTGTATTATCTGGCAAGACTCATCATGGCCAATGACATGGATTCCATTGAAAGAAGACTGACTGTCATCGCCTATGAAGACATCGGATTGGCTAATCCAGCCGCAGCTGCCCGCATGGTTACAGCCATTGAGGCCGCTAAAAAAGTCGGATTCCCGGAAGGAATGATTCCTTTGGGTGTCGCCGTTATCGATCTGGCTCTGTCTCCGAAGTCCAGAAGCGGTGTTGAAGCCATTCATAAGGCCTATGATGTTGCTTCAAGCACACCGGCAGATGTACCGATCTATCTGCGTCTTACTCCTGTAGGACTGGAAGACGATGAAAAGTATGATTACGGTGCCAAGGACAAGTGGCACCTGATCCAGTATCTGCCTGACGAACTAAAAGACGAGCAGTTCTACACCCCTAATACCAACAGCTCCTATGAAAAAGCCTTGGCTGATAACTATGAGAAGCTGAAGAAGTATTACCGCACAAACAAGATCAAGAATCTGAAATAGAGACGGAAGTCTCTTTTCATTTACGTAAAAGCAGTTTCTTATACTGTGGCAGTATCAGTTCCACCATTACAGCCAGAACACCTGTTGTAATGACAATTGACATGATTACATCCAGTGAACCCGCCTGTCCCGTAAGAACTCTTACCGGCATGAATATCATGGTTACCAACGGAACATATGAAAGAATCAGTTCAATAGCCGTACTTCCTTCAATCGGTCCTCCTCTGATAACAAAAAGATAATAAAGAGCTATCAGAATGACATAGTATACGTTCTGGAATGTGGCTGCCTCTTCACTGTCACGGAACATACAGGTTACCATCATCATAACAATCTGTATAAATAAAAGGCTTACAATCAACAATAATCCTAACAGTAATATGCTCTCGCCGTTCAGCCTTATGTTTTGAGTATCAACGTAGCCTTCTGCAAGCTCCAGTAAGCCACGGAAATGGTCTTCCGAGAACCTGATAACCAGCCAGAAAAACCGGCATGACACTATCCAGGTGCCCTGAATAAGCAATGACAGATACGCTGTTATTATTTTCCCGAAGAAATGTGCTCTTTCACCTGCACAGCAGATGATCATATCCAGCATGTGAGTCGATTTTTCATAAATGATCTCATTGGATATCAGATTGGAGTACGTCAGAATAAGATAAAATACCGCTGAAACCACCAAAGTACTTACATCGGTTTTCTTGTTGTTTTTCACACTGACAGTAAAACTCTTTTTATAACGTTCTATGAATTCCTTTTCCACCAGATCGGCTTTTCGCAGATAGATTTCGCTTTCCACGGCTCTGACATCATTTTCCACCTGTCTTATCAGCTCTTCCGTTATCTGCTTACCTGTAAGGATCCATCCGTCTTCATAACAAAGCACACAGTTATTATCTGTATCATTTTTGGTATCTCTGTATATGTTGCTTCTGCTGATGAGCTGTTCTGCCAGAAAGGAACAGCTTTCATCCAGATATACTGTCTGTTTGGTTTCTGTTTCTGACAGTCTGTCCGCATGAGTAATAAAGCCACATGCCCGGAATACCACCAGGCCCAGAATAAGGGTTAAACGACTGAAAAAGCGTCGCTTCAGATAGAATGTGATAAGATTCTTCATTTCGACACCTCAATAAGATCGTTAATGGTCAGTTTTCTTTTCCTTGCGGATATTACTGACGAATCATTCCTTGTTTTTTCCATTACTGCCCAAGCCGTTTCGTCATTGCTGACCCACAGCTTTACAATTCTGCCATGAACTGTTGTTCTCACCGCTTCCTTTCCCTGATAAATGAAGCGACCATCATGTTCTATCTCAACGATTCTCTGTGGCATTTCCAGTAAATGTGCTTTTGTTTCGTTAATGACCAATTCCCCGTTTTTCAGATACAGATAACGGTCACAGATCTCCTGAACAGGCTGATACTGATGAGATGACAGCAGTATGATCTTGTTCTTTGTTTTCAGTTCCGTCAGAACATCGCGGAATATGCCTATGTTATTCTGATCCAGTCCGGTCCAGGGCTCATCAAGAATAAGGATATCCGGCTTTCCCATAAGGCATATGATCAGCTGTACTTTCTGCTGATTCCCTTTTGACATTCTTAACGGTATCTGATTACGGTATTCTTCTATTTTCATTCTGGTTATCCAGTAATCTGCCGTCAGGGAAGCTTCTTCACTGTCAGCTCCTTTTAACTGCCCAAGCAGCTTCAGCTGTGTAAATACCGGAACATCGTAAAAAAGGCTTCTTTCCTCCGGAAGATACCCAAATCTTTTCCTTTCAATAGGCCGTCCGTTATACCTTATGCTGCCCTTGTCACAGTCACTGAGCCCCATGATACAGCGGAATGTCGTAGTTTTGCCGCTTCCGTTATTGCCCAGCAGGGATATTATCTGACCTTTGGGCGCAGTAAAGCTTATGCCCTTAAGCACTGTTTTATTACCGTAGCTTTTCTGTACGTCTCTGACTGCCAGCATGTTGATCTCCTGATACTTAATAGTCAGCAACTGCTGAATAATCCTTAAAAACACAGAAAAAGAGATGTTTTCCATCTCTTTTTTCTCTTACTTCTTTTCAACGTAGATTATCTTTAATCTTCTGTTGTTTCCTTCGCCTTCACTTTCGGTCTTTACGTGAGGCATTTCACTGAGATGCTGGTGAACGATCTTTCTTTCGTCACTTGTCAGATCTCCCAGCCTGGCAGACACTTTTGTCTTGACGACTGTCTTGGCAATTCTTTCAACTGTCTGTTTCAGTTTTTCGTATCTTTCTTCCTTGTAACCATTAATGTCAACACTCATGTGAATATGGCACTTGAATGTTGCATTAGCTGCAGCATTGACGATTGTCTTGATGGCTTCCAGGGTCTGACCGTTTTTGCCGATCAGGATGGCATTGTTCTCTGCGTTGATGATGATCTTGAATTCGTTGTCTTCACTTCTGTTGACAATTACTTCAACAGGCATGTTGATGTTCTTGAAGTATGTTGATACATAGTCTTCCAGAAACTGCTGTACATCATTATAAGTAAAGGCTTCAACAACGCCCTTGCTTCCGATCCCGAATAATCCGCCTGGTTTTTCTTCGATAACGTAGTATTTTAATTCCTCAAGAGAAACGCCTTTAACTCTGCAGGCTTCCTTTAAAGCCTCATCGACAGACTTAGCTTCAAACCTCTGCATTGTCTATATACCTCCTCTGAATAAACAAAGTTTTTAATATGTTCGCAAATGATGAAACACCCCAGTAAACTGACATGGCTGACGGCCATCTGATACCAAGGAGGACAACCATGATAATCATGGTATACATCATGGTGTTCATTTGATTGTTATTAGCTGATCCGTCATCTGCATATGCCTTGTAGCCCTTCCGGTTCTTACGCTTCTTGTCAGCCAGATACTTCGGCAGCATAGATGAACCGAACTGCATGATAACCATGATAACGAAGATGAGAACCAGAGGCCAGTATTCCTTGATGTTGGTGAAGCCGTCCCATGGGGTCTTCTGCAGAGGAACACCCAGGAATGTGCCGTTAACAACAACATCAGCTCTCTGAGCAGCATAGAACATGGCGATCATGATAGGGAACTGCAGGAAAGCGGTACCTAATGACGCCATTGGGTTAACACCGTACTTCTGCATCAGAGCCTGCTGCTCCTGATACATCTGCATTCTGGAATTATCATCGTTTCTGCCTTCGTATTTAGCCTGGATCTTATTCAGTTCCGGCTGAATCATCTGCATTTTCTGGCTGCTGACGGTTGACTTGATTGATAAGGCAATTGTCAGAACGTTGTATAACAGCGTTGTAATGACCACACCTAAGACACCGCTGCCGGTTAATCCGCCGATGAAGTTGATCAGCTGAGCTAATGGATATACCAGAACAGCAGTTAAGATACTCTCATTCAGCATTGCTGACCATGGAGTATCGAGATAAATGATTCTTTCAGGAAGAACGTTACCCTGACCGTCAACGTTTCTCTGACAGCCGGCTAACAGTAATAAAGCAAACATGCATAATATTACGAGCATTTTCTTGTTGCTTAATTTTTTCATTCAGTTACCCTCCGATTAGTGCGTCTAAGTTATTATATACTTTTTCACATAACTTATTCAATTCATTTTTGTTTGTCCGGTAGTCGTTGTTCAGGTAGTTTTTCCTTACAATAACGATCAGATCTGCACCACGCTTAAAATCGGTGATTTCACTGATCATCATTCTGACCTGTCTTTTCACCTTGTTTCTGACAACCGCATTTCCCAGCTTCTTACTGACGGAAATGCCGGCTCTGTCATTGGTTACAGCCATCGGTAAGCCGTAATAAACCACAAAGTCCTTCCCGGCTACGGAATGTCCCTGCCGGATGATCTTCTGGAAGTCTTCGTTTCTCGTTACCCTGTATCTTCTTCTCATAACCGGATATAGAAAAAAGCTGCCAAAGGCAACTTCTTATGCAGATAAAACTTTTCTACCTTTCGCACGTCTGCGTGCTAATACTCTACGGCCACCTACTGTTCTCATGCGAGCTCTGAAGCCATGAGTTCTCTGATGTTTTCTCTTGCTTGGTTGATATGTTCTCTTCATTAATAGTCACCCCCAAGATTTTATAAAATAGAACAATTGCTCCTACATTTTACATAAACGCCTTTATAAAGTCAACAGCTTGTTATTTTATAAAATAATAATAGATACATTACATTTTCTGTGTATGTGGGGAGAGCTTAATAAATAGTGTGGGGTAAAATGACCACACGATTTGTTAAGGAATAAGAAAACCTCCATTTATAATTGACTCATACAATCAGTTATAGATAGGAGGTTTTTATA
>JAFQZR010000014.1 GCA_017405785.1 Erysipelotrichaceae bacterium | reverse complement strand
TCTATATATGTCATAGGAACCTCTTTCCGATTATCGACTAATCTAAATTATAATTTTATTTTAGTCGCCATAATGACGGGTGTCAATCATATTGGAATAAAAAAGAGGTCTTTCGACCTCTGTATTTGCAATGGTGGAGCATACGGGGCTCGAACCCGCGACCTCATCGCTGCCAGCGATACGCGCTCCCAGCTGCGCTAATGCCCCAACAGTATTCATATTATAACACTATTTGCGTGATATACAAACACATTTTTCACTAAAGCATCTTCCTGTGTTTCAAATGGCAGTTGCCTATTATATAATATTATTAGCAGATGATTCATTAAGGAATCGGAGGTAACTAAAATGGATGTTAATTTAACTGAGTGGAAGAAACTCGCCACCAGAATGCGCTGTGACATCCTGAAGATGTGCTCAGAAGCCAATTCAGGACATCCGGGCGGATCACTTTCCTGTGTGGAGATCTTCATCACTTTATTTGAACATGAAATGAATCTTGGTAAAGGCTCCGATGACCCTGAAAGAGACCGTTTTGTCTTCTCCAAGGGACATGCCGTACCGACCCAGTATGCCTGGCAGCTGGAAAAAGGCATTCTGGAACCGGAAGAAATACATACCTTCCGCAAGACGGGAAGCCGCCTGCAGGGACATCCGGTCAAAGGCAAGTCTCCTTATACCGATTTCAACCCTGGTTCACTGGGTCAGGGTGTTTCCGCCGCAACCGGAATGGCTCTGGGCTATAAACTGAAGAAAGCACCTCAGAAAGTATATGTGCTGATCGGCGATGGCGAATCTGATGAAGGCATCGTCTGGGAAGCAGCCAGTGCTGCCTGCCATTATCATCTGGATAACCTGACCTATATCGTAGACATAAATGAAGTTCAGCTGGACGGCAGAACAGAGGACATCATGAATTTAGGTGACTTACATAAACGTTATGAAGCCATTGGATTCCTGGTTGATGAAATAAACGGTCATGATTTCAATGAACTGCTGGAAGCTTTCTCTCATCATGAAGAAGGCAAGCCACATGTCATTCTGGCTCATACCGTCAAGGGTAAGGGCGTATCCTACATGGAAGGCAATGCCCGGTGGCATGGCAAGGCACCAAATGCAGAGTTACTGGCAGTAGCACTGAAGGAACTCGGGGAGGAAGAATAGTATGAATAAGACTGAAAAACTCGCAACCCGTGCCGGATACGGCCAGGGATTACTGGAAGTCGGAGCTTTACACGATGACCTGATCGTTCTTGAGGGTGACTTAGGCGGAGCAACAGGATCAGCTGCCTTTGGGAAAGTTTATCCTGAACGTTATATTGAAGCCGGCATTGCTGAACAGAATGAAGTCGGCATGGCCTCTGGCTTAGCCGCAACAGGCTGGGTACCGTTTGTGACCAGCTTCGCGATCTTCACCGCCGGCAGAGCCTGTGAGATAGTCAGAAACGCTGTCGCCTATAACAAAATGAACGTTAAGCTTGTCGGTTCCCACAGCGGTCTTACCAGCGGAATGGATGGCGGCTCTCACCGGTGCATTGAGGACATTGCCTGGATGAAAGCCATCCCGGGAATGGTTGTATTAAGCCCGTGTGACTATAACCAGACCAGAGTAATGGTCAGAAAGATGTATGAATACGACGGCTGCTGCTACATGCGTACATCCAGAGAACCTGTCTACAATGTTACCACCATGGATGATGACATTGAGATCGGCAAGGCTCAGGTATTAAGAGAAGGCAAGGATCTAACTATTGCCGCAACCGGCATCATGACCACCTTCGTCATGGAAGTAGCTGAACAGCTAGCTGAGGAAGGAATCGAATGTACGGTTCTTAACTACCACACCATTAAGCCATTCGACACTGAAACATTAGTTAAATATGTTGAAAAGACCGGTAACCTGTTATCTGTAGAAGAACACAACGTTTACGGCGGTTTAGCTGAATCCTGCCGCAGTTCCCTGTTCACCAGAGTATCAGGTATCAAATATGATTATGTAGCTGTTGAAGACAGATTCGGTGAGACAGGTAACAGACGGTCTCTGTACCCTCTCTACGGTCTGGATAATGAAACAATCTACAGAAAAGCCAAAGAGCTTGTCAAATAGGAGGACATAATGGAAAACTTAGAAAGAGTATATGAATTCTTAAAACAGTGCGGAACCTATTATCTCGCTACTGCAGACGGTGATCAGCCGAGAGTACGTCCTTTCGGAACCGTAAACATCTTTGAAGGAAAGCTGTATATTCAAACCGGAAAGATCAAACCGGTATCTCACCAGATCATGGATAACCCTAAGGTCGAGATCTGTGCCTTCAAGAACGGCGAATGGATCAGAGTCTGGGGCGAAATGTATGAAGATGACCGCTATGAAGCCAAGAAATCCATGCTGGACAGCTACCCTAACCTGAGAGCCATGTACAGTGAGGACGATGGCAACACTCAGGTACTGTACTTCAAATCAGGTAAGGCAACCTTCAGCAGCTTTGCCAAACCGGCAGAAACAGTAGAATTCTGAACATGACGCAGATGAAAATCTGCGTTTTTATGTGCTTTTTACGGGCTAATGCTTTGTCAGGCAGTGGTGTCAATGCTATAATACACAACAAAAGAGGTATTACATATGGATAAGAATCGCGCATGGAATTTACTGGAAGAAATCAGCTTTGTCCGTATCGCCGGCACAAAGGAAGAACTCAAGGCAGCAGAGATTCTGAAGAATACTGCCGAAAAAGCCGGAGTTGATGCAGTTATCGAAGACTTTGAGATCGAAGGTGCCACTATCAGTGAAGCTACACTGGAAGTTCTGGAACCTGAATACTGCAGTTTCCCGGTTATCGGTATCGGCAGAACCGCTGCCACCAAGAAAGACGGTCTGGTTGCCGGTTTCAAATATATCGAAGACGGCATGGATGCCAATCTAACTGACATCAAAGACTGTATCGTTCTGACTCAGGGACGTGTTGCTCCACCTCTGATTCAGAAACTGGTGGAAAAAGGCTCCGTAGGCTATATCCTGATCGGTGGCGACTTCTATGAAGAAGAAAGCATCAAGCATGAATTAAGACCAACCAACGCTTTCGGCAAGGACTGCCCTATTCCGGGACTTAAAATCCACATTGACGATGCTGAGAAACTGGTAAGATGCCATCCAACAAAAGTTAAGATGGTATTAAAGACCCGTAAGAAAAAAGGAACTTCTCACAATGTCGTCGCAACCATCGAAGGTACAGACCTAAAGGATGAGATCATCGCCTTCAGTGCTCACTATGACTCAGTTCCTTATTCAAAGGGAAGCTGGGACAACGGTACAGGTTCCGTAACCATTATGGAATTAATGCACTACTTCAATAAGAACAAGCCAAGAAGAACCATGAAGTTCTTATGGTGCGGTTCTGAAGAGATTGGTCTGGTAGGCTCACGCAAGTTCTGCGAAGCTCATAAGGATGAACTGGGCAAGTATATCTTCAACATTAACTTTGACATGACCGGTGTTACTCTGGGTTATGAACATGTATGCTGCTCCTGCAGTGAAGATACACTGCATGCTATCCAGTATCTGGCAAATCTGGAGAATTACCCTGTTAAGTCTGAATTAGGCATGTATTCTTCAGATTCCAGCAGTTTTGCCAATGCCGGTGTTCCTGCCTGCACATTTGCCAGACTGAATCCGCGCGGCGGAGCTCAGATTCATAATCATCATGACAACATGGATCACCTGGATCCTGACTCATTCATGATCACTCTTAACTTCGTTGCCAAGTTTGCCGATCAGATCGCCAATGCCGCCGTCAACCCTATCCCTCGCCGCTTTGCTGAACCTGTTCAGAAGCGAATGGATGAGATGAAGAAATTCATGGCTGACAGAAATGGTGCAAAACCTGAAAAAGACAAAAAGAAAGAAAAAGAAGAGAAGAAATAACAATGTAGCCTTCACCTCAGGTGAAGGTTTTTTTATCCTTGTTTTGTTACTGTGCTATAATTTATATATAAAAAATATGTTTTCTGACAGGAAGGTAAACAATATGAAAAAGCTACTTATAATTCTTTTATCTGCACTGCTTGTATGGAGCGGTTTTTCCGTTACCAGGGTGCATGCTGATGAAACGGAAAAGATCGAATGGGCCATGGCTTCCGATTACCGGCATCTGACCCTGAGAACACCATCAGAAAAAGCCGATGAAGCTTACTATGTCATCAACGGTGAAAAGCTGGAAGCGGAATACAGCTATGATGATGCCTGGATGGTTACTGCTGCCATGGCGGCTGATTGGTATGACAAGGATATGCAAGTTGAATTTTTTGTCAACGAAGAAAGCGTTGCCAAGCAGACAATCAGTATTCCGTCACTGAACATGGATGGGTCAAGCCTGATCGATTCCCTGCAGGCAGTCATAAAAGTTTCTGAGGAGACCGAACTGGTATTTAAGCCTCAGAACGGCAAAGGTAAAGATTATTTCTTCTTGCCTTCTGGAACCGATTTATCTGCCATTTTTTTCCGCTTTGGTGAATCAGTAAGTGAAGTAACAGTTAAGAGTCCGTTCGCTGAAGAACCGGTCATAACTGTTGATCCGGATACAGCGGTTGATCTATCTCAGATCATCGGAGTGATAAACTGCCCTGCTTCTTTCGTTGAATTCAGCTATAGCCAGGATGGACGGACTAAGAAATATGTTGTCGGTATCATGGTATCCAAGAATGTTGAATCGGTATTCTTCACCAGCAAGGATCCGGAAAAGAAAGGCCGTGCCTATATTGAAGCTGACCCTGAACACAACCGGAAATCATCCGGAAAACTTCAGATGTTCAGTGCTGAACTTGAAGAAGAGTATTCAGGAGATGTTTCTGCTCTTAAGGGCAGAGGCAATACAACATGGGCTGTAGCCGGCAAGAAGCCTTATCAGGTTAAACTCGACAAGAAAGCTGACCTTCTTGACCCAAAAAACGGCAAGCAGAAAGCCAAGAAATGGATACTGTTATCCAATCCGTTTGATTCAACACAGCTGCACAATGACATTACTTATGATTTTGCCTACAGAATGGGCCTGACAAATACTCCTGAAGGCAAGCCAATTGACTTCTATTATGACGGTGAATACCGCGGTTCATACTATCTGTGTGAAAAGGTTGAAATCGGAGACGGACGTGTGGAAATCAATGACCTGGAAAAGGACATTGAGGATTCCAACCCTGATGTGGACTTTGACGAACTTCCTGTTGTTGAAACTGTAAATAAATACAACCGTCCTGTTCAGTATGTTGACGGGCTGAATGACCCTGAAGATATCTCCGGTGGATATCTGCTGGAAATCGACCATGTCTTCTATGCGCCGGAAAAGAGCTGGTTCAGAGCCAGAAGCCCGCTGTTTGTATCAAAACAGCCGGAATATCTCTCCAAAAACGCAATGGATTATATCAGTGATTTCATGGAACAGGTCATGACGTATATCTATGACGGCAAGACAACCATGAAGAATGTCAAAAACATCTTCGATGTTATCGACCGCGATTCCTTTGTCAGATATTTCCTGGTAATGCAGCTTTCCAAGAATAACGACACTTATACTTCATCTACATTTGTATACAAGAAGGAAAATGAAGACATACTGTACGCCGGACCTGTGTGGGACTGCGACACCTCATTAGGAACAAGAACTGAATCCGATTCCCCGGAAGGCTGGCTCATCAGAGGCCTTGGTGAAAAACTCTATCAGAACAATGATTTCAAGAAGGCAATCTACGAATATTACAACCGGGAAATGCGTGATCTGATCGATGAGATCGTCTTCTCTAAAGATGCCGAATACACCTGGTATCAGAAAGCCAAGAAGATAGAACAGTCTGTCGAGATGAACTATACATTACACGAATTTGACACTGCCTTAGGAATGCTGACAACTAAAGATACCTACTGGCAGAACATAACCTATCTGCTTAACTGGATTCAAGAAAGAGTAGAGTGGCTCGACAAACAGCTCAAGACACCGGAAATCAACAGATTATACGGTAATAACAGATATGATACAGCCATAAGAATTGCTGACAAGCTGAAAGTATTACGCGGCGTTGAGAACTTCGATACCGTCGTACTGGCAGACGGTCAGAACTTCCCTGATGCTCTGTGTTCCGCATATCTGGCTAACAGCCTGAATGCTCCGATCATTCTGATCAATGAGAAAAACGCAAGTACAGTAACTTCATACATCAACAAGAATCTTGCTGAAAACGGTAAGATCCTCGTGTTAGGCGGTGAAAACGCCATCAGCAGTTCACTGTTATCCGCTCTGAATGGCGAATGCACAAGAATCAGCGGTCAGAACCGCTATGAGACAAACATGAAGATACTGGAGGCTCTGACAACAGAAGTCAAGGAATTACTGGTATGTACAGGCACCAGTTACGCCGACTCCTTAAGCGCTTCAGCCGTAGATATTCCTATCCTGCTAGTTAAGGATTCTCTGACTGATGCTCAGAAAGAGTATCTGGAAAAAGCCGGATTGGAGAAGATATATATCATCGGCGGTAACCGGGCTGTTAATGAAGCAGTTGAAAAAGAACTGAAGAAATATGCTGAAGTTGAAAGAATTGCCGGTGTAAACCGTTTCGCTACTTCATTAAACGTAGCTCAGACTTTCTTCCCTGATGCAGATAATGCCGTTCTGTCATATTCACATAACTTCCCGGACGGCTTGTGCGGAGGCACACTGGCTAACGCTCTTAACTGCCCTGTTCTGTTAGGCAGGACAAATAATACCGTTCTGGTAAAACCGTATTATGAAGAGAACTATATTCTGAAGACTACCGTACTTGGCGGTGAGTCATTGATTGACAACAAGAGTGTTACAAGCCTGTTCGATACTATTGTTACCCCATCAATCAAGGTGAACAAATAGTTATCTGGAACAATACAAATAGCGGGTATTCATCACGAATACCCGCTTTTCTTTTACGTATTTACTTATTTTAATATCTTTGCCTTGAAGGCTTCCAGTTGTTGCTCTGTCATACCGGCATCCAGCAGGAACTTTTCAACATACGGCACCAGATCAGCCTTGGTAATATCAACACTGTCATCATTGACAACCGATCTGATCATTGATACCAGGTTCTTATCCAATATGACATCATATTTGGCCTTATCCGACTGTTCCGTAATCTTATAATAGTTGTCATATGTCAGCATATAGTCATCCACCATATCCTGATAACTTGTACCCGCTAATGCTTCAATCAGCATGCAGACAAATCCGGTTCTGTCCTTACCTTCGGTACAGTGAACCAGATATGGTCCATCCATTTCAGCCATGGCAGCAAAGCCCCGGGCTATCTTGCTTTTGAACTCTTCAGAGAAGTAATTCATGTTCAAGGCCAGCGGTATGACTTTACCCTCATTGTACAGTGTCAGGAAATAAGGAGAATTGAAATCATCAGCACTGATGTATCTGCCGATCTTAACATCGTTATCAGCCAGATTTAGAATGCAGTTAACACCTGCCCGTTCAATCAGATCATTAACATATGGAGCTCTGTTATGCTGGTTGTCACAAGGTGATGCTGAACGGTATACTGTATTATCCTTCATATTACCGAGATTCATAGGGCGGAAATTCGCAAATGCCTCATCACTAGGGAATTCAGATCTGTCATCCTTATAATGAATGTCTCTCGCTTCCTGGATATCCAGATACTTACCCTTTTCAAGCAGTGTTACAGTAGCGGTTGAATGTTCATCCAAACCGGCTGTAGCCCAAAGCTTGGCAGGAGCCCGTCCTAATAACCCAGCCTGTTCCCACAGATCAGCGCCGTAGTTAATGGCTGCCTTGATGTAGTCATAACCCGGATAAGCAATTAACAGAGGTTCGCCGGCATCAACGTAATACCCATTGTAATATGGTATGTCCACCATGGTATAACCATTGGAGAATTCAATCTTGACACTGTCACCATAGGCAAAACCCTGTGCATTGAAATCATCTATTGTAACAGTGATGTATACACCACCGAATTCCAGTTCATGCTGAACCGGTATGTCCTTTACCGTAGGGACTTCAGGTTCATCAGGAGTGTTCTTTTTACAGCCTGCGAGCATACCCATTACAATCAATACGGAGAGTGAAACAACAAACAGCTTTTTCATAAAGACTATCCCTTTCCCTGTCGGTAATGCCGGCAGTTCATATTCTATTTAATTATAACAAAACACAGTTTCTGATGGAAACTGTGCTTATTTCATATATGTTGCATTACTGGTTGAGTGATTTGATGATCTTATCGTACTCTTCCTGGGTTATCTGTCCTTTTCTCAGTCTGTAGAAAGCATTCTTTTCTCTGATCGAGTCTCTCAGTTTATGGCCGATATGCAGTTTAACTCCCTGGACATATCCGCTGCCATCAGCAGGCTGTAATTCCCCTGAAGCAATCTTGATAATGTCAATGACATACAACACTCCGCAGCAGCCAAGTGTCAGCCGCTTGAGCAGGCCCATCTTGGTATATCCGAGATAAAAACGGTCAACCCCCAGAATTCCCAGTGTTACTGAAAGAAATAACGCTATTCCCTTATAACATTTATTCTCCATATCCATGCTCCTCTACACATATTCTGTTATGTTAATTTTAGCTGATTTCCACCTAAATAACAACATTACACCACCTGATACAGCATGTTAACTTCATGAATCCCATCTTCATCAACCACATCTGTTTCTCTGAAGCCAACTGATTCATATACATATCTGGCGTGTTCGTTTCCCCATATATAGGTAGTGCTCATTTCTTTCAGCCCATATTCATTTTG
Organism: Erysipelotrichaceae bacterium; assembly: GCA_017405785.1. GTDB lineage: Bacteria > Bacillota_I > Bacilli_A > Erysipelotrichales > Erysipelotrichaceae > RUG521. The sequence goes on along the minus strand of JAFQZR010000014.1, from coordinate 19,694 downwards.
CATCATCTCAATAAGCTGTTTAAGTGCCCTGGTACCATAATGTCTGTTCTGATACTCTTTATCGATTGCATAATCCCACAGAAAATAGCATCCTTCATCATACTTCCTGAGCATGGCAAAGCCAATGAGAACAGTATCGTCATAGATATCAAATCCGATAACATTATCTTCAAGAAGAGCTTTCCTTATATTGTCTTTAGAAGAAATCTGTCTTTCCTGTTCACCAGTAACAGATACTTTCATTTCTCCGGATTTTATGAAATTCATATACTAAGCTATATATTGGTGCTACTTGCTACATTTTCTGACAAATAATTAAATGGCTTTTGATAACAGTTCTTTCTTCTTCTCTTCAAACTCTTCCTGAGTTATTATGCCTTTATCCGCAAGTGCCTTCAGTTCAAATATTTCATCAAAGATATCACTGTCAGTAGTTCTACTTGGTGATGAAGCTGTTTTACCAAAAACATAAGGACAACACATAGCTGCTGATGCGAAGAATAGAATGTTGACCACATTCCACACTCCTATACTCAACAATCCTAACATCGTTTTTAAATACAAACTCCAACATACAAGAGAGAGAACAAAGCATACTGACGCAACAATATAACCTCCCAGTTCTCTGCTTTCCTGGCTAACCAATATGACAACCAAGAGACATCCAATGATTATGAAAAAATTAAAACTTTTCGAATAAAGTAATTTAGTTAAACCAATATATTCAACCGCTGACCATGGAATATAACTCTTTACATAAGAAAACCGAGTAATAGCGAGTTTTACACCAAACCCAGCAATCACAATCACAGGTTTTTCAAAGTACAAACCAACAACAATCCGTACAACGATAGCAATGTTCTCAATACGTGACAGCAAAGCAGTTCCCGGGTTTTTTATCCGTAAGTACATCAGATAACCACCGTAAATCACCCCTAACAGACAAGGTATAAGTCTTATGCTTTTATTATTCATATTTTATCCTCCCTAAATTATGTAATAAAAAACAACTTTGCTTTTATGGTCAAAAACCACAAAAACAAACATAATAAATCATGTTTATTATAACATAATAAAAAACTTCATAATCAGAGTTTTATAAATAATATATGATTGATTTTTTGTTGTAAACATTGACAGCGAGAATGTATGATTAAGATATATAAAAGAATGCCAAAAAGGAGGAAACTATGGCTTTAATAACTTGTCCTGAATGTGGTGCGCAAGTATCTGATCGCGCTACTGTATGCCCTAAATGTGCATTTCCAATTTCCGAACTGAGAACAGATGGTGAAGTCAAGCTACGTTATTTTCTGGACTGGCCATACAATCTTGGAATAAAAGTAGTCAATTTAAAAACAAATGAAGTAATTTTTGAATGTGACAGAAAGAACAATTCAATAAGAGTGAGAACTCTTGAGTTCAATGTTGATGGAGAAACAGAAATTGGATTCAGTCTTGATGCAACTGGCTATTGGAATATGGCGTTGAATGCACAATACTGGAAAAACTGCCCTGTTAAAGTTAAGGTTAAGCCGGGTCAGAAATATACATTAAGAATTGTACCCGCAAGTAAAAGTTACTTGCTGGATCATGTTGACGTAATTGATACAAATTGGCCATAGACCAGAAGAATGAAAGACTTCGTGAAAACGGGTCTTTTTTCTATCCTAGACAGTACAAAAAAAGCCATTTTAATGGCTGTTTTTTCATTTGGTGGAGATGAGGGGAATCGAACCCCTGTCCAAAACGTGCCCACATTCAGACGTCTACAGTTTAGTTTGCCAAGGTTAACAGGTATCTATCTGGCAAACAGCGAATAATACCTGCTTTGCTGATTAACTTCATTCCGGTTTATCAGCATCGCCGGAACTGATCCTCTGGCTATGACACCACACCTATACCCAGAGGAGCAATATAGGGTGACGGCTGCAAGCCTTTAAGATAGGCTAATTAGGCAGCAAAAGCAAACTGACGATTGTCGTTTATTTTTAGGTTTTATCCTTAAGGTGGATAAGGCCACTGCATTCCGAATCCAACATCGCCCTGTCGAAACCAAGACATCCCCGTTGGACCTTCATTATAATATCATCACCCTGGACTGTCAAGGTCTCAGATGTGCCTCCTTGGTATAGCTGCTGAGCTTGAAATAAAGCGTCGCAAAAATACCCGATAAGGTATATCCGAACAGACTGGACAGATAGATAACTCTGATATCAAAGGTAAGTCTCATACCGATATAGACAAACAGGTATCTCCGTATGCATTGTGACAATACTGACAAAAGCATCGGAATCTTCACGTTACCTGATGCTCGACAGGCACCGTTATACATATGCGAGAATACCAGCGGTATGGATGAGAAGATCGTGTATCTGGTCATGGCTACACCGTACTCGATTACAGTCGGATTCTTGTCAAACAGACCGACAAACGGATATGCGGCAAAGTATACGATAACGCAGCATACAGCCGTAATGGCTGCCCCTATCATGTTGCACAGTTCAATACCCTTCTGAACTCTTTCGTATTCACCGGCACCAAGATTCTGACCGACATAGTTAGTCAGAATTACGGAAATGCTCTGCATCGGCAGACGTACCCAGATGGCCACTTTATGAGCAACACCTATACCCGCAATTACTTCATTAGGGAACAGATTGACATGTGACTGGATCATCATTTCCGACAGTGCAATCAGAATATTCTGGAAAGAGGCCGGAATGCCCAGTTTCAGCATTCTTCCGATCATGTTCTTGTCAGGATTCAGTTTAAGTATGTTGATATCCAGAGCATCATCCAGATTCTTCAGACTTCTCAAAGCCAGAATGTCAGTTACCAGCTGAGAGAATACGGTTGCCAGGGCAATGCCGACAACTCCGAGATTGAAGAACTTAACCAGAACAACACCTAAGATGATGTTCAGGAAGCATGATACCATCAGATAATACAGAGGATGACGGGAGTCACCCAGTGAACGCATGACAAAGAATGACATGTCATAGAGGAAAACAGCTACCGAACCAATCATGTAGATACGCAGATATTTCTCCGCATCTGCATACAGACTCCGGTTGACATTGCTGATCTTTAACAAAAACGGTGTTAACCGCTGACCTCCGATCATGAATATGAAGCCGCCAACCAAGGCCAGTGTCAGACCGGTATCAATGGCACGCTGTACTGACGGCATGTTCTTGGCACCGTAGTAATTAGATACCAGGATGCCGCAGGCTGTGGAAACGCCATAGAAAAAGTAAGAGGAAATGATGGTAATCTGACTGGTGGCACTGATGGCGCTTAAGGCCTCAGTGGATATCAGATTGCCGGCGATCATGGAGTTGGTCAGATTGTATATCTGATCAAAAATGCTGGATAAAATGATCGGCCAGACAAATATCAGCAGCTGCTTCCAGATAACACCTTTGGTCAGATCGACATTACTCTTACTCCGCATTACTGTTTCCTTTCCTTAACTACTCGTAAAAACCCATTTGTCTTAACTGCTGATAAACCAGATGCAGCGGCAGTCCCACGACTGTATAATAGCTTCCTTCAATACGGGAAATGTATACGGAAGCCCAGCCCTGAATGGCATATGCCCCTGCCTTGTCATAAGGTTCATCCGTCAGTACATACTTATCTATTTCTTCCTGAGGTACAGGATCAAAATGAACATGTGTTTCATCATAGGCAACATATTCATCATCCGATGACAGTATTGCCAGGGCCGTAACCACACGGTGTCTGCGCCCCGAGATGAGCTGAATCATCTCTTCCGCTTCCATTTTACTATGCGGTTTTCCCAGTATTCTACCATCGACTTCGACTATGGTATCACTGCCGACAATCACACAATCTGAGTTGTTCTTTAACACATCCAGAGCTTTCGCTTTGGCTACCTGCATGACCCTCTGTTCAATAGACAGTTCGGGATCCATGATTTCTTCGGCATCAGAAACGATGACCTCAAAATCCAGCCCGAGCATTTCCATTATTTCCTTACGGCGCGGTGATGCCGACGCCAGTATCAACTTCTTTTTCATGCTAATTCGCCTTTAACTCCAGTATCATATCTCTTAATTCAGCTGCCCTTTCAAAGTCCAGAATACGGGCGGCTTCTCTCATTTCTTTCTCCAGTCTCTTTAACAGTTCTTCCTGTTCCCTGGCATTCTTCTTCATCTTCTTGCTCATGTATTTCATGGCCATCTCATGAGTTTCCCTGGAGTGGATTGCTTCTCTGATCTCTTTCTTAATAGTAGCCGGAACAATGCCATGTTCAGTATTGAACTGCTGCTGAATAGCTCTTCTTCTGTTGGTCTCATCAATGGCCTTCTGCATGGAATCAGTCATGGTATCGGCGTACATGATAACCGTACCGGAAACGTTACGGGCAGCACGTCCGATAGTCTGAATCAGGCTTCTTTCACTTCTTAAGAAACCTTCTTTGTCGGCATCCAGTATCGCAATAAGTGATACTTCCGGAATGTCCAGACCTTCTCTTAACAGGTTGATACCAACCAGAACATCATACTTGCCCTTTCTCAGGTCTCTGATTATTTCTGTTCTTTCCAGAGTCTGAGTTTCATGGTGCAGATAAGCCACGTTAAAGCCCTGACCCTGCAGATATCTGGTAAGTTCTTCTGCCATTCTGACAGTAAGAGTGGTCACCAGAGTTCTTTCGTTCTTTTTAACTCTTTCACCTATTTCATAAATCAGATCGTCGATCTGACCCTTAGTCTTTCTGACTTCGATTTTCGGATCAAGCAGTCCGGTAGGACGAATGATCTGTTCAATTACATGGTTATGGACCTTATCAAGCTCATAAGGACCAGGAGTAGCCGAAACGAAGATGACCTGGTTGATCAGACTTTCAAACTCATTGAAACGTAACGGTCTGTTATCCAGAGCGCTTGGCAGACGGAATCCGTATTCCACCAGAGTTTCCTTACGGCTGCGGTCACCGTTATACATACCCCTTACCTGAGGTACGGTAACATGTGATTCGTCAATTACCAGAAGGAAATCATCCGGGAAATAATCAAATAAGGTATACGGTCTGCTTCCCGGTTCTCTGAACTCCAGATGACGGGCATAGTTTTCAACTCCCGGGCATATACCGAACTCTCTTAATGCTTCCAGATCATAAGTGCATCTCTGTTCCAGTCTCTCCTCTTCCAGAGGTTTATTATTGTCACGGAAGAACTGCAGTCTTTCCTTCAGTTCTTCTTCGATATTGTCACAGGCTTTATTGATGTCATCCTGGTTGCGGGCATAGCCGGTAGCCGGGAAAACATTGTAAAGCTGATATGAGTGTAATGTATTGCCGGTGATGGTATCGATCTCACTTATTCTGTCGATCTCATCATCAAAAAGTTCAACTCTTAAGATGAACTGATCAGTATAACCAAGAGAAATGTCAATGACATCACCTCTGACACGGAAGGTACCTCTCTTGAGATCAAGGTCATTACGGGTATACTGTCTGGATACCAGCATTCTCAGTAATTCATTTCTCGGTATCTTCTGCCCTGTTCTTAAGGTAAAGAACATGTCCTTATACTGAGCCGGGTCACTGGAAGCATATATGCAGGCAACAGAAGCCACGATGATGGTATCGCGGTGTTCCAGTACCGCGTTGCAGGCAGCCAGTCTCAACATGTCCAGTTCATCATTGATCATGGCATTCTTTTCAATGTAGGTATCAGACTTCGGAATATAGGCCTCCGGCTGATAGTAGTCGAAGTTGGATACGAAGTATTCAACATGATTCTCCGGGAACAGTTCCTTGAACTCACTGTAGAGCTGTCCGGCCAGAGTCTTATTATGAACAAAAACCAAAGTAGGTTTATTTACTTTGGCTATGACATTGGCTATGGTAAAGGTCTTACCGGTGCCGGTAGCACCCAGTAATACCTGATACTTTTCATCATTCAGCAGACCGGCTGTCAGCTGTTCAATGGCTGAAGGCTGGTCGCCCTTCGGTGTGAAACCGGAAACAAGCTTGAAACTGTCACTCATAATTACTGCTTTGCCAGTTCCAGAGCCTTATGCATCTGGGTATCGTACTTGTCCTTGTGAATGCCCCATTCACTGACCACCTTGGAGTCAATGGCTGAAGCAGTCCGCTTATCCAGCAGGCCGTTTACTTCCAGACCATTGTTCTTCTGGAAAGCCGTGATGGCATCTCTGGTTGCTTCTGAGAAGTAGCCGTCCTGTCTGTCAACGCTGTACCCCAAAAAGTCCAGCATTACCTGAGCAGTATAAACCTTGCTGCTGACCTGATCATACTGATAGACTTCCCCGTCATCTAGATTCAGATAATTGAGATATAACGCATCATGTAATCTTACTGTATAATCCGGAGTTATGCCTTCACCGTTGATGAAGACTCCGTTACCTGATTTCCATATTACATCAGTATATTTAAGAGCACTGCCGTCAGAGAATACTGTTGACAGCTGAGCCAGGCCCTTGCCGTAGGTTGTCGTACCGACGATGATGGCATTGCAGTTTTCCTTAAGAGCTAAGGTAAACACTTCCGAACAGCTGGCTGAATTGTCATTTACCAGAATGATTATCTTATCATACTTGATCTTTCTGGATTTTCTGACCTTGTCAATGATCTGATTACCGTCACGGTCTTCTTCGATCATGACGATCTGGCCGTTATCCATGAAGTATGTGCACATCTCATCGAGTGTCTGAGCATAACCGCCACCATTGTTTCTTAAGTCGATGATCAGTCTGGTAACATTTTCCTGTTTCAGATAATTGAGGTGCTTGGCCATTTCCTCAGCGGTCTTGTCACCGAAGGAAGTGATGGTCAGAACACCGATACCGTCCTTGACAGTTGAAGATACGGTTGTACCGACAATGTCTCTGGTTGCGGTAATGTCCATTAACTTTCCCATTCTGTTGATCGTGAGAACAACATCTGTTCCTCTTTCACCGGCAACCAGCTTGGCAACATACTCAACCGAGTTTTCCTTGCAGGTTACTCCGTCCACGGCCGTAACGATGTCCCCGGCCTGCAGACCGGCTCTTTCTGCCGGAGAATCTCTCAGGACTTCCAGTACAAAGATCTCTCCGTCCAGTTCACGGTATCTGATACCGACACCGACAATATTGCTTTCAAGAGAACCGGTAAACTCCCGGACTTCTTCCGGTGTCATGTAATCGGTATGAATGTCTCCCTGGGAATCAACCATGCCGTTGATCGCATCGTATACCAGTTTGTCCTTGTATTCTTCTGAATCATCTCCGAAATAGAAATCCTTGTTCATGATGTTATAAACAGATTCAAAGAGACTGAAACGGCTGTCAAGACCTGAAGGCTGATTTGAGGAAGAACCCGCAAACCTTCCGGCTTGGAAGCCAATGACAAAAGTAATCGTCAGCGCTAACGCTAAGAACACGATTACCAGTATGATTGTGAATGCTGATTTTCTTTTAGTCGGTTTGTAATCCATTAGTAGCTACCCTGATATACCAGACCTAACTTCTCCAGTGGGTTTTCATAACATGGAGCACCGCGGTAAGCGCAGGCCCAGTTGATGTTACGGCCCATGGTATAGTAGATCCGTCCTACACTGCTGTACTCTCTGACAGCGTTCTTAATACCCATTGTACCGAATCTGATGATTTCAAGATGCAGATGCGGTCCGTTTGAACTGCCTGAGCTTCCTGTTAAGCCCAGAACTTCCTTTCCCTGGTGAATGACATCACCGACGGAAACATATATGGCACTTAAGTGTGCATTAATGACGAAATAACAGGTTCCGTTAACTTCGATCATGTAAACGATATAGTTGCCGAAGCCGCCGTTACAGTTATTACCCAGCCAGCCATAGCCGCAGCCGCCTCTGGTGGCGACAACATAGCCATTGGCGATGGCATACAGACTTGTACCCACACCGATCGCCATATCAGCTGCCGGATGGAAACCGCTGCTAGGTACTCCCGGCACATAATAGTAACATCCTGAGGATATCCAGTATCCGCCGGTTAATGGACGGATGAATCCCGGGCTAGGATAGTATCCGCTTAAGGCATCATCGATTTCCTCGATCTTATCCCGTAAGGCCTGCATGTCAATCTGCTGCTGCCGCTTCATCTCATTGAGATATTCAGCCTGGCGGCGGTATTCCGCAATCAGTTCCTCAGCCTGCCGGCGTAAGGTATACAGGTCTTTTTCATAGGTTTCCAGCTCAACTCTCTTCTTGTTGAGCTCATCTTTCTGAGCCTGTAGTTCTTCCTTATCCTTCTGTAACAGAACCTTCTCTTCTTCCATCTGCTTGATTCTGGAGACATCATATTCAGTAAACTGATTAATGGCGCTGATTCTTCTTAACAGGTCGACAAAACTGCTGGCACCCATGATGAAGCTGATGTAGCTGTTCAGAGATACTCTGGCCTGAGAAGCTGCCATCCTGGCCTTAATACCGTCATTGAGTTCTTCGATCTTCCGTTCTCTTTCGATGATCTGATTGGTGATGTCATCGATGTTTTCTTCGATAGTCTTAACCTCAATTTCAATACCCTTGATCTGCTCCTGAACCGAAGCGATGGTATTGTTGATCTGGTTGATTCTCTGACCCTGATTCAAAATATCTGCCTTGATGGCGTCAATCTGGGAATTCAGGTCACTGATCTCATTCTGAATGGCCTTTCTCTTATTCTCTTCATATGTTCTGAAACGGGCACACATCCGGCTTGTCGCTTCATCTAAGCCTCTGGTAGTGCATAACTGCCAGTAGTAATCCTCGTTCGCTTCAAAATCGCTGTTTTCATCAGCGCGGTAAACGAATTTGTCAAGATTTCTGGTACCGCAGAAACAGCTCAGGATACAGCATAAAGATACAAAAACCACTAACAGTTTTCTCATGTTATCTTCTCCATCTCAGATGCTTATTGACAGACAGGAATGAACCTATCAAACCAACAACGATACCTACGACTACCAGGAAGGCAGATACATAGAAGGCGAACGGATATACCGGCTGCAGTGTCAGCATGCCGGAAACCAGCTGTCCTCCTACGGTTTCGTAGATGTATTTATATCCGAATATCGTAGCCAGTACCGGAGCAACCGAACCCATTAATCCGATAAAGATGCCTTCGATGACGAATGGCTGACGGATATAGGAGTTGGATGCACCCACCTGTCTCATGATACTGATCTCCAGTCTTCTGTTGAAGATGGTCTGGTTGATCGTGTTCTGGATCAGGAAGATGGCTACCAGAGTCAGAGCCAGAACGATGACATAACCGCCCTGTCTGACACCGTTTAATACTTTTAAGAACTGTTCAGTACTGACACCGCCGAATTCAACGCCGGTCAGGCCCTTAACCTTTTCCAGACGTGAGGCAACATCAGAAATGGAATAGCCTTCACGTAATGAAACTATGAATGCCCTGCTTAACGGGTTGTCTTCTCTGTAGATCTCAAACAGCTTCCCCTCTTCACCATATTCCTTGATGAACTTGTCAAGTTCGCTGTCCTTATCGGAGAATTCAACCATCGATACGCCTTCGACGTTCTCGACTTTTCTGGTCAGAGCCGGTATTTCGGCATCTTCGACCTCATCTTCGATCTTGACAAATATCTTGACCTCGTCCTCCAGAGTCTTGGTGATCTGAGAAACGTTACCGATTATCAATGTAAGTAAGCTGACAAGCAAAAGAGTTACCGTTACCGCGGTAATACTGTTGAGGGAACTGGAGAAATGTCTGAAGATACCCTGGAAAGCTTCCTTGAAATGTCTTCCGATAAGTCTAAACATGAGCTACATAGCCTCCCTCTCTGCTGTCAGAGACTACATGACCGTATTCGAACTTGATGGTACGCTTACGGTACTTATTAACAAGGTTGATATCATGAGTGACCATGATAACGGTTGTGCCTGCTTCATTGATCTTTTCCAGAAGTTCAACGATTTCGTTGGAACGTTCAGGGTCCAGGTTACCGGTAGGCTCATCGGCGATTAACAGTCTTGGATTGTTGGCGATGGCACGCCCAATAGTAACACGCTGCTGCTGGCCGCCGGAGAGCTCGCTTGGGAAACTCTTGGCTTTGTCAACCAGATCAATGATCTCCAGAACTTCTCTGACTCTCTGTCTGATCTCTCTTCTTGGCTTGTTGATTACTTCCAGCGCAAAAGCGATATTCTCAAAAACCGTCTTGGATTCAATAAGACGGTAGTCCTGGAATACTACTCCGATATTTCTTCTGTATAAAGGGACTTTGGAGAATCTCAGCTTGCCGACATTGACTCCGTTGACTTCAACACGGCCCTTGGTAGGAATTTCTTCCCCGTCAAGCAGCTTGATGAAGGTACTTTTACCGGAACCGGTCTCACCGATTACATACACAAATTCCCCATCCTTGATCTCGATGGTTATATCATTCAAGGCATTTACACCGTTCTTATAAGACTTAGAAACATTCTGTAAATTAACCATGTATACCTCCTGACGATAAGATATCAATATATATTATAACATTTACAGAGGGAAAACTACACTCTGTATTCGTAGGTAAATCCTTCTCCCTTGATTTCCTTGGCATCGGAAACGATCACAAAGGCATAAGGATCGGTCTTTTCAATGAAACTGGAAAGACTGACATACTGATTCTTGGAAACAACCGTAAGAATAATGTCTCTTTCCTGAGCGGTAAATCCGCCCTTTCCCTGTAAGATGGTCGATCCGCGGAACAGATCGGTATGAATGAATTCGCAGATCTCCTTCTTCTTTTCGGTAATGATGTATAAGGCAATTGCCTCATCCGTCTTAGGTACCATGACCTTATTAATGGCGATGGTAGATGCATAGATATAGATTATGCCCATAAGTACATCCTGCAGACCGTAAGTGATCAGTCCCCGGACAGTTATGATACCGTCAGTGATCATTACTGCCGTGGAAACAGGTATGTCTAGATACTTGTTGGCAGTAAGGGCAATAATATCTGTTCCCCCTGTTGAGGCATTATGACGGAAGGCAATGCCGACCCCGATGCCGGCAATAAGTCCGCCGAAGATACTGGACATTAACACGTCAATTTCCAGCTCCAGCGGGAAACGTACAAGTATCTCCAGGAAAACAGGGTAGACAAAGCTGCTTAAGGCTGTCTTGATCGCAAATTCCTTACCTAAAACAAAGGCACCGATGATAAACAGTCCGACGACCATGATATCAATGATCAGTGTTGGGCTCCAGCCCCAGATCTCCTTGGTTATGACGGATATCCCGGCAACACCACCGGAAAGAATGTCAAAAGGCAAGACGAAATACGCTACCGATACCGCCAGCAGGAAATTTCCAAACAGAACGCCTAAAATGTCATATACCTTGTTCTTCATATCTTGCCCCTTTTAGTATGATAACAGATTATCATACTTATTTATATATAAAAAGGAACGAGTTGTTCCTTTTTTACCATGAATTCTGTGTACTGTCCATTTTACGGCCGACGCCGACTGAAGCTTCTTCTTCACCGATTTTTCCGGTACAGCCTGATAATAACAGGACCAGTACCATGACAACAGCGATAATTTTCTTCATCTTACCAGCCACCTCCTGATGAACCGCCGAATCCACCGCCGGAGAATCCTCCGCCGCCTCCGCCTCCGCCGCCAAAGCTGGCACCGCCTGAGCTTGATTCTGATGGTGGAGGAGTAGTCATTGTTCTCTCCATTGTCTGCATGTGGTTATGCAGTGAACTGTTCATGTAGTACGGAGAGTTGACTTCATAGGTGTGATACCATTCACACGGTTCGATTGTCAGATTTCTGAAATGCTCATTCCAGACGTTTGTCAGACCTAAGGCATAGGCAAACGGCAGAATGTCATAGAAATAATAAGGGTTTTCACTGACCAGTTCCTTCAGTCTGTCTTCTTCCGCAACAATGATGAAGTTGCGTAAGCCCAGAACCTGACCCAGAACATCAGTGCAGTACGGTGTTCTCTTCTTCATGTAGACAGTTTCCACCAGTACCAGAATATTAAGTAATGCTGCGATGATCACATAGATCGGATTAGCCTTAAGAGCTCCGACAATGTAGATAAGGATCATGCACGGAATGGCAAACAGAACTCCGCATACGATAAACAGTAAGGTCTTGGTATACCACTTATGGATATACTTTCTGTTTTCCATGTATATCAGCAGTGATGACAGTAATATCATCGATACAACTTCAACGCCGCACAGTAACAGTGTCAGTCCCATTTCATAATAGTAATGATAATGGACAATGAAGGTCACAATGACGATAGGCAGAGCTGACAGTAAGGCATAGAAGACCTGCAGTACTTCGGATGTTTCCGTAAACAGTCTTCTTTCCTTATCACGGAAATACTTGTCAAGCCGTTCTTCCGTTCTCTGAACGGTTCTGTAGAACCTGTTCTTAAGGGAATCGATCTTAACGGTGTCACCCTTTTCAAACAACTTGTTATACATGATTTCTTCATATTCACGATAACCGGTTTCCAGATCAGCCTTTCTTTCCAGGATCAGTCCCTGTTCCTTGTCATCGGTTATGGTGATAAGTCCGCGGCGGCCCCAGTCAAGTATCAGCGATACAACGTCACCGTCATTGGCGGCACCATCGATGATGACACCGATCTCGGCACTTGTCAATCCGGCCGGAGCATGGAATTCCACGGTTTCAACCAGTGGATCATCCTTGCCGAAAATGTAGAACAGTATGGTCATCAGTAAAGTGATCGCACCGGAAATCAGTACTCCGATAACCCGGTAATGATTTGAATCCCTGAAACTGAAGTAGTTGTCACCCAGCATCAGAAGAACCGTAATGGCATCTCCCGGTTCCAGAGTCTCATTATAGGAACCTGAAATCGTATTGCCGGTAACTACCACACTGAACGGACCTGTTGAGGTGCTGGTAACACCGACAGGACTGTCAAACTGAAGTTTGCTTCTGTCAAATGCCTTTGGCATCTGAATGGAGAATTCTACCCGGTGGGTATCGGTATTCCACTTACCGGATGTGATATTCATGAACAGCATCTGCATGCCGTTGAGATCAAGGTCCTTGGTCATGATTTCATACTGAACCTTATATGTCTCCACATCACCCGGATACTTGTACACGTTTGCACTGCCCAGTTTGATGCGGACGTAATTTGAATAATGAGATATTTCCTTTTTCTGATCAGAGAGCACCTTGACATGGGTAACCGGGAAAGTATAGCTCTTTCTGATGACTTCCCCTTCCATTTCCCAGCGCATGTTGTATTTCTTCGGTATGTCAAAGTAAATACCGTGCAGCTGGCTGCGGAATTTGACTGTCATTGTTTCCGTAACCAAAATAGATCCATCTTCGTGGACTTCCATTTCTACTGCATGCTTCTCGATGTCAAAGCCTTCCTTGGCTTCAACAGGCTCGATACCGACACACACTATTCCTGCGACAATGAGCAGGGCTAATATAAGACTAAGTAACTTACGCATTTCTGTTAAAACTCTACTTTTACGTTTTCTCTCTGTCTGTCATCACTGACTTCAAATAAAGGCTGTTTCACAAAGTTCTTGGCATTGGCGATCAGGCTGCTTGGGAAACTCTGGATCTTGGTGTTATACTGTCTGACAACACCGTTGTAATACTTACGTGAGCTGGCAATGTCATTTTCAATGTCATTAAGCTGCTGCTGAAGTAACAGGAAGTTACTGTTGGCTTTCAGTTCAGGATAGCTTTCTGCCAGTGCGAACACACTCTTCAAGGCTTCTGTCAGCTGGTTGTCAGCTTCCAGTTTGGCTTCATGAGTTGTTGCGGCATTTCTGGCCTGAATGACCTTTTCCAGGGTATCAGTTTCATGCTTGGCATAACCCTTGACGACATTTACCAGATTAGGAATCAGTTCTGCTCTCTTGACAAGATATACATCCATGGTTGAGAAAGCTTCTTCGATCATGTTCTGCAGACGGATAAAACCGTTAAATGTTGAGATATAGTACAGACCTGCCAGAACAACAAGTATCAGTAAAACCCATAACATATTGATTTCCTCCTGAATATCAAGGAAATTATACTCTATTTACCTTAATATATCAACTTGACGGGTAAGTTGTATTATAATAAAGGCAGAGGAAAAACACATGTCAGTATCATATCTGGTAACAGGAGCCACAGGCCATCTCGGTTACAATATCGTCGGAAGTCTCTACCAAAAAGGATGCCGTATCAGAGCCCTGGTTCTGCCTGAGGATCCCAATGCTTTCCGTCTGTCAGAGATGGCCCAGATCTTCTACGGCGACATCACGGACCGTACTACTCTCGATGAGTTTTTTGACTGTCCGAGTACCGATGAAATACAGCTGATCCATTGCGGAGCCCTGCTGACACTGGACTACAAATTCAATCAGGAAGTCTGGGATGTCAACGTCATCGGTACCAAGAACATACTTGATCTGGCCAGCAGCTATCACGTCAGCCGCCGGGTCTTTGTGACCGGGGTCAGTGCCATACCTTTGGATGAAGAAAAGGAAGTATTAACGGAAACAAACGATTACCGTACTGATAAGGTCGTTGGCATCTATGCCAAGACCATGGCAGCTGCCGGTTCACTGGTTACAGGAGCCTGCGAAAACGGTCTGAATGCATCTCTGGTATTACCTTCCGTAATAATCGGACCATATGATTACGGTCAGACCTATTCTACCCAGCTGATTGAAGAATACCTTAACGGAAGAGTACCTTTACGTACAGATGGCGGCTGTGATCTGGTTGATGTCAGAGATGTCGCTGAAACAGTCATCAATTGCCTGGAAACGGGAGAAAAAGGTGAATCTTATATCTTATCCAACCAGTTCTGTAAGGTTAAGGAATTATACCGCATCCTTCATGAACTGGGCGGTGTCAGAGAAGTAAGACTGTCAATACCTGGCTGGATGATGAAATCCTCTTCTCCGGTTACAGGAGTATGGCAGAAAAACCGAAAACGCCGTTCCCTGTCAACCACATATTCCAAGCACATGCTGAAAGCCAATGCCCATTTCTCTCATGAAAAAGCCGATCAGCAGTTAGGATACAGGGTCAGAGATATCAGAGAAACCCTGCAGGATACTGTTGAATTCCTGCGCAGCGAAAACAGAGCATAGAAAAACTCCTGAATGATCAGGAGTTTTTAAATCTTAGAATTTGTAGTGATTCTTTCTCGGGTCTTTCTTTTCGTAGTAATCAGAAGAACGGGAATATCTCTTTGAGTTGGCATAATAAGTCTTGTTATACTTCTTTCTCGGTGAATTTTCCAGTTCCTTATAGTACTCGATGGCTTCATCAACTACATCCAGCTGATCATCCTTCAGAAGGTCAAGAATCTCACACATTTCCTGAGTCTGCAGGTAGCAGGTATCATAATCATAGGAATCAAAACCTTCAACAGTATAACCGTTGACCTTAATAGGAATTGAATTGAACCAAGGAGTATTGACATCCAGATAGATATAGAAATTGTAGCTGTACTTATACTGCTTAGGATCGAAGCTGACTTCCTTGCCGTTTTCATCCTTAGTTTTTAGCTCCGTTCTGTTTTCCTTAATATCAACATCATTGCCGACGATCTGGCTGAAATTCAGAACATCAGGATTGGTATTTCTCCAGTTATTTTCATTGGAAATGATCAGTTCTTTCTTTTCAATGTCCAGATAAAGCTTTGTTCCCTTACCACCGATGACATGAGTAACATTGAAGTTCTTTACCTTTTCTTCGTTTTCTTCACGATATGCCAGATGATCTCTGATATCATCAACTGTCAGATGCTTTAAATTTTCCAGACGAGGAGAAAGCTTGTTAACGCACTCCTTGCAGAGTCTGCCGTCTTTCAGCTTGGTACCGCCGAAAATGTTGCATTCCTTACCACAGATATCACACAGTTTTCTTTCGAAAATATTACCAAAAACGCCCATATTATACCTCCGTAATAGTTGTTCGTATCTAAATACAATTATATAAAACTTTTTGTTATTACGCCAGTAATCCAACAGGATTTTTGCTTACCGGAAGAAACCGCACTAAATAATTGTCTTATTATTGCTGTAACTCCTATGAAAAAAAGCTTTTGTATTGTAGTATTAAATTAACAGTAGCATAAAAGGAGAATTTAATGGCAAGAAGAGCTAGATCAACTGCGAACATACCTGTAAAAGTATCCTACAGATGTTCATTCTGCGGTTATGAAAACAGAGATACAATAGGTCATATCCGTTGTGAGCGGACAACTTCCGTTGGTTTTGAAAAAGATGCAACTGCCATGGCACGTGCTCAGAAACTGGTTAAGGAACAGGTCGTAAATGCCATGAGAGACATTGAAAAAGGCGATTTCACTAAAGGTTATTTAGTATGCAAATGCCGGAAATGCGGCAAGGAAGAACCTTGGTCAAAACAGGAAAACAAACTGTTTGACTTCCTCACAATAGTCATTTTCGTCGGTTCCCTTTTCTGGGCCCTCGGGTTGGTCAACAGCAGTACCGGACGGGCATTTATGGCGATCATTGTGGGTTTGGGAATATCTGTCCTGATGAATTATGTCAAGAATCAGCTCAGACAGAGTGAAACCAGTAAACTGCCTCGTGAATCCCTGCCAAGAATCACATTATAGAAATTATAAAAAAGCCACCCATGTGGCTTTTTTTCATCTGATAATACTTGTGTTATGTTTCGGGAATTTCATCAGGATCACTGATCGTTACGGTACTGCCTTCCGGGACATCGAAGATCAGTCCTCCCTTTCCGTCTTCCCTGACTGTAATGGTATCAGACACCGTTACCGTACTTCCTTCAGGTGCCTGTAAAACCAGACCGCCCTTACCGTCTTCCGTTATTGTGATTTCTTCCGGTATCCTGACCTCTGCTCCGCAATAAGGACAGAATTTTGCTTCTTCCGGAAGTTTTTTACCGCATTTCCAACAATACATACTCGTAATCTCCCATTCTTTACTTCTTTACAAATGTGACGGTAACCATCTTACCGTCTTTTTTCAGCAGGATCGGTATCCTGTTTGCCGTAACAACATCAATACCTGCCTGGGCACTGGAGCCATCCCGCGAAGCTATTCCCAGCTCCAGTACTATTCTGCTGTCATTAACAGTTATTTCCAGTTCATGGGCCACATCGTAACGGACTTCCACGCTGCCGTTTGGAGGCAGATCTCCTGACAGAAAGACGTAATTACCTTCATTCTTTCCTTCCGGTAATCCGGTCAGATCAGCGAATTCTCTGTTTAAATCGCAGACAATGGTTTTACCGTCCCCATTGAACGTCAGGGTTCCGCATTCGGATTCAAAAGTTCCCGTATGCGGGTCAGGAGCCGGTGTATTGGGCTCATACGGAATATTATCCGGTTTAACTGGCTTACATCCAGCCACAGACAGAACGATCATTAAACACAGCAGAAATCCTAATATCTTTTTCATAACCCTTCTCCTATCTGATGTCCGCATTAGGACAATGATGTACTATGTATTCATACACCTTGATGAAATCCTCATCATCAACATAAACCTGGTTTTCCATGAATCTTCCGCTCAGGGTAATCAGATGCTTTTTCGGATAAGCTCTGATTCTTCTGACATCGGAGAATCTTGAATAAAGTGATCCGCCTGTTGCCGATAACATTCCGGCAGCCGTTGTGGTTCTGCTTTTTGTAGCCACGCCCGTGAAGGTAACCAGAAGATCAAGTGCTTTAGCCTTATCTGTCTTTATCTGGATGTGATCTATTCCTGAGTCATCCATTTCAAACAGCACGGTATACTTGCCGTTATTGGCTTTGGTGACAATGTAGTATGCCGGTATGGATAGAACAAACATTATACCGAAGACCAAAGCCCCCATTTCCATGTTGAATATCATGGCTGAAGGACCTCCACCCTGTACAAGTGATACAACAGACATGAAGAATACAACGATCATGGCTGACAGTCCCAGTACTTTCCATACTTCAAACAACAGGAAAAAGCTCTTCAGCATCGGAAGTTCATATACCCAGCGGTATTTCCCCTTGTAATCCGCAAACAGACTGCGGAAAACCAGATCTTCCAGTTCTTTTTCCTTTTCCTTAACGGTAACATATTTTTCCATAGATACATTCCTCCATGTTATTGTTATATTTTGATTGTCGTCATGTCTTCTTACTAATATTATACAGAATTATTACCGTGAATCTACCTGATATGCCTGCTTTCAAGGCATATAAAAGGGACATGATCCCATTATTCAGGTTTTAAAATAATATAATTCTTATAATATAGTTTGAAATAGAAAATAAGGTTTGTTATAATAAACTAGCGCACCAGAAAGGAGCAGTTTTCATGTTAGATATTCTTATTATGATTGATTCAGTCGCCATCATTATGTTAACACTGTTACAGAGCGGCAAGTCAGCCGGTGTCAGCAGTGCATTTACAGGCGGAAATGGCGGACTCAATCTCTTCAAGGATATGAAAGAGAGAGGTCCTGAAAAAGCTTTATCATTAGCTACGTTAATTGCTGGTTTCCTGTTCTTTGTACTAGTAATTCTGAAATTAATCTTAAAATAAGAAAGGCCGCACGGTCTTTTTTACTAAAGGAGTTTTATGGAAAAGGTTATTGCCGAAAACAGAAAAGCCAGACACGATTACTTCCTCGAGGAATTCTATGAGGCCGGTATCGTTCTGACAGGCACGGAAATCAAAAGTGTCAGAAAAGGAGCGGTCCAGTTCAAGGACGCATACATTGACTTCGTCAACAGCGAAGCTTTTATCCGTGACATGCACATAGCCCAGTACAAGGAAGGCAATATCTTTAATCATGAAGAAACCCGCTTAAGAAAGCTGTTGCTGCATAAAAGAGAGATCAACAAACTGAGAAAAGCCTGTGTTGTTAAGGGATATACCGTAGTACCTACCAAGATGTATCTGAAAAACGGACTGGCCAAGATGGAAATTGCTTTAGCACGAGGCAAAGCCTTATATGATAAGCGTCAGAGTGAAAAAGAAAAAGACGCCTTCAGAGAAATTCAGAAACAGATGAAGGTCAGATAGGAGAAATACATATGATAGTTATTGAAATGCAGGACGGCGGAAAGATGAAATTCGAACTTGATGAAGTAAATGCTCCGATCACCGTAGCCAACTTTATCAAGCTTGTTAACGAACACTTTTACGACGGAATCATCTTCCACAGAGTCATTAAAAACTTCATGATCCAGGGCGGTGACCCTACCGGTACCGGTATGGGCGGTTCCAAAGAGACCATCAAAGGTGAATTCCCTGCCAATGGTGTCAACAATCAGTTAAAGCACACCAGAGGAACGATTTCCATGGCCAGAACAAGTGATCCTGACAGTGCCTCATCACAGTTCTTTATCTGTCATGTAGATACACCTCATCTGGACGGCAGCTACGCGGCTTTCGGTCACATGGTTGAAGGATTTGATGTTCTGGACAGAATAGCCAAAGTCAGAACAAATTTCCGTGATAAACCGTTAGAACCGCAGATAATAAAGACTGTATACATTGAAAACTAAAGCATAAGAAAGGCCAGCTTCCAAATGAACTAGTAAGATAAAAGTAGACATGGAAAAAGTCAAAGGGCTTAATCCAAAGTCTACTTTTTCTTATGATGAAATAAAGGAGGAACAAATATGGCGATAGGAAGACCCAAAGGCGTAAAGAACAGAGAGTACAGTA
>JAFQZR010000001.1 GCA_017405785.1 Erysipelotrichaceae bacterium | reverse complement strand
ATAAGGGGATGGCTGACTGTTTGTCGCCGGGAGTATCCTAAGATATCCCTATTCAAGTTACGTCAGGCCATCTGTTTCCCTTATTATGAAACAAGCGCAGATAATCTTCTATTATCCACGCTTATATAGTACGAAATTCAAGTTTGTCGGTGTGAAGACAAGTGGGGTAAAAAAGTGGGGTTAGTGATAGTTCCCCATTAAAAAAAACTGTAAAATAAGTGCTTTTTGAATGTATGGTATAGAGGAGAGTATGCTCCACCAAAGTAAAAACAAGGTTTCCAAAAAGGAACCTTTTTTGTACTTTTAAATTTTTTATCCACATTAACATGAAATATGATGTGTGATAATGGCAGAAGTGTGGAGGTTATTTCTAAAGTAGTATAATGGAAACGTAGAGAAGGGTTATTTGGACAAAAATGGTCACTTTTTTGACAAACCTGGCCACTTTTCTCTATTCGTTTTCATTTATAATGAAGATGTAAAAAAGGTGATTAGTGAGTAATAAAAGATATTAATCAACCTAATGATACTATTAAAAGTCCATAAGACAGATATGGTTATGCAAGAGATGTTTTGTTGGAAGAAGGAAGTATATGAAAGAGCCAGATAGCAAGAAACTTAGTCAGTTAATGATCAAACTTAGAAAATCAAGAGATTTATCCCGTGATGAAATGGGTTCTTTGTTAGGTGTTTCTGGAAGAACGATCAGACGCTGGGAAAACGGAGAACAGTTACCTACAATGAATGATATTGTTCATATTTGCAATGAGTTCGATCTGTCTCTTGAAGAAGTTTTTGATGGACAGATTAATCTTGACAGAGAAGTTAACAGAAAATTGATATCAGTTGATGCTGGAATCGACTCTATTAATGAGAAAATAACTTCAACGGATGAAACAGTCAGTAATATAAGTAATGATATAAATGATATTAAAGAACAGCTTGAGAAAGTATCGAACAAAACTATCGGAGCAAATATAAAAGAAACCACAGGAAATCTAACTTGGCTGTGGTTATTGATCATACATCTTGTCACAGCAGCAATGGGAATTTCATGCAATGTGTACTTTAGAATGGGATATATCGAAACGTTTGTATCTTCAGTAGGATATATAGTAGCAATTAGTTACTTAATATACAGGAAAAAAGATGATATGAAAACTCAAAGGATGTTCCTGTTATACTCAATTGTTCTGGAAGTAACCTTTGTACTTAACTATGTACTGTGTGACAGTAAAACAGATGAATTTCCAGGTATATTAGGCAATTTAACATTATCAGTAATAAATGGTGGAATGTATGGTTTTTGCATATTTAATCACTATATGGAGGCATTACTCTGGATTTGTATTATAGTGTATACCACATGGATTCTCTTCTGTGGATATCAGCTTATCGCTAACGAATATGGTTTTAAGGAGAATACTGATACAACTGGAAATGTTTTGAAAATAATACTGGCAATTGAGATCTGTATCTTAGCTATTTATGTTCCATATATAAAATGGGAAATATTTGTCAGTTCATCTACTCTAAAGCAGTTTGATAATGCAGCATTCAAAATGATATGCGCTTACTTTGTGATCGCAGTGGTGTCACAGTATCTGCACTTTCTAGATAAACGATTAATAAAGATGATTATTGCAGTATCTCCATTATTTATTATATGGCGTCTGATTCATGGAATAAGAAACATTTCAGGAATACTAAGTGATGGAACAGCAGTAACAGCAAATATAGAATATGGGTTTTATCTGATTATAGTATTACTGAGTGTATATACGATTATTGCGGTTTTCCAGGCTCAAAAAACCAGAAATGAGGTTAAATAGTGGAGTTATTGATTCAATAAAATAATATAATGAAAAGAAAGAAGAGTAAGAGTATACTTATGAAAAAAGAAAAAATAACTAACAATATTATCCCGGCAATTGTGTTTGTTGTTCTATTTCTCATTATTAGCGGGATGATTGGCATTCTTTCCAACAATAACCAAACAACAATACTGTTGCTTCTTTTGGTGTTTGATGTTATGTTGTTAATTGCGGTTATACTGGAAAATAAACGAAATAAGAATCTGTCATTATTGTTTACTGTTTTGTTCTCGTTTTTTATTTTCTATATTGGGGAGTTCTTTGGTCTATACGTCGGAAGAACAGCCGATAAAACAGCAGATTTTTATTCGTATAAAGGTATGTTGGTTGGATTGATTTTAGTTAGTTATTATTTATTAACCCTTGTTATAACAAGTATGCTATTATCTAACAAATCAAAGAATAGAAATCAAGCTTACTGAGAATTTTCCACAATACTATGCTTTGTATCTAGCACAATAACAATAAGAGGGTACTGTAAAAGATATGAGATACTGAACACTTGAAACTACTTGTGCAGATTGAAGCTTGCTCATAGCTTTTTTGTGGTTTTCTATTTTTCCATAAATGTTAATCGTCCTTTGGATCGATAAGGTGAAGCCATCCATCCAGTCTGTCACTACAGACAGCAGCACCATAACAATCAAAGGCAGTTAAGAGATTCGTTGATCAGAAGATGGAAGCAGGTATGAGTAAAGTTGAGGCACTGCAGTACTTCTTCGATATCTTTAACAATAATCAGCACTAGTGTTATGAAAAAGGTATTGTTAATTATAGTAGCAATATGTAGTCTTCTGGGTTGTTCACCAAAAGTAAATATAGACTATGGAGACTCAGAGATATATACCAAAAATGATATTGATGAGGCAATTAGGGTTATCAACACTCTTGATCCCAGTTCTTTTGATGTCTCTCTGAATAATTATGTTTATATGGGTGATGAAAGAGCAACAGAAGAAAGTATCATAGAATACGCTAATGACTTGGGACACGCGAAAAATCTGATTGGAGAAAATGAAACCTTTACACAGGTTTTGATTCTGACGTGTACATATAAAACAGGGAAAAAGGGCAATGCACGGCAACCTCCAAATAAAACATATAATGACTGGCAGATATACCTTGCCAGATTATCACGGGACAGTGAGTGGGTTTTCCTGACCTGGGGTTTAGGTTAGAACAATTACGGTTCCATGAAAAGTTTCTTTGTTAATACATACTAGTAATCGGTACATTCATCATGCATAATATGCTACACCAATGAGAAACTAGAAGTTATAAACCTCTTTTTGATTCACAATATCTTAATAAAAGTGAAAGATAATATCTGTGAAAGAAGAGATATGATGAAAGCAAGATAGCAATTATTATTTAAGAGGGATAATAGAAAATGAAAACTATTCTCAACAGAATAACAAAACTTATGTCAGAGCACAGAGGTCTGGTTTTTCTGGTTGCTATAGGTTTGCTTAATATCCTTATGTTAAGAGAAGATTTTCTGGAGAATCCAAGCATGCTATTAAAAGTTGTATCAGTTATAATAGCGACAATTATATATGTTTCTGTTTTTACAGACACTAAAAACAAAGGTATTTACAGACACTTTTTTGGAGTTTTGCTTGTTTCCACTATATGTGTTATGTTATATCAATTTTACCCTGATTCCTCTATTCTCAATTATCCGTTATATGGATTCTCATATATGATCACAGTGTTTGCTGGAGCTCCGTTTATATATACAGCATTAGTATTACAAGATATTATCAATTTGGATTGGAGATTGATTGTCGGATTGTTATTCCTGTTGTATTGTATTGAGTCAATGATACGTGATTTTCAGAGAATTCATAAAACAAACCAGTAAATACAGGAAAGGATTGTCATTATTATGAAGAAAAGAATTGTTATTGGGTTATTTGTGATAATTTGCTCATTCCTTATCATTCGATTTGGCTTTTTTGATTTATATGGTTCATATGATGCTCCATATATGGCTTTGTTACCTGCAATAATTGGTATTGCAGGAACTGTTATAATAGGAGGAACAATTACACCTTATACAGTTGCTCTGGGTTATCCTGTTTCATTTTTTCTATCGCAGCTGTTTAAGGTTAGTTATATTGATCCGATGCGTGGTAATGCCATGTATAGTAACTACTTTGAAATATGGATCATATCATATTCAATCATAATTATTGCAGGTTTGATTATTGATTTTATATTAAAGAGGGTTAAGACACAAAATCGGTAAACTTTATGTATTTACTTTACCGATACATGTCAGATGAATGAATAAACGGCTGCTGAAAGGCAGTCTTTTCTTTGGCAAGATTTACATGAAAAAGATGAATTATGGTAAAATGACACTGTAAAAAAGTGTTAAACACCGGAGGTATCATATGGGTGTTCAGGATTTTCTTGAAGGCAATAATGAAAGAATGAATCAGCAGCTGCTGTTTACTGCTGAAATCGATAAGATGACAGATGTCTTAAGACAGACTGTTCTGATCAATAAAAGCAGACGTGAGAATGATGCCGAACACTCATGGCATATTGCAGTAATGGCAATGCTGTTTTCTGAATATGCCTCAGAGCCTGTGAATATCGGTAGAGTAGTTCAGATGTGCGTTGTACACGATCTGGTTGAAATTGAAGCAGATGATACCTTTGCCTATGATGTTCAGGGAAACATAGGTAAAGCAGAAAGAGAAAAAGAAGCAGCAGACAAACTTTTCAGTAAACTTCCGGAAGACCAGGGGCATATGATACGTGCTTTGTGGGAAGAGTTCGATGCCATGGAAACAGCTGATGCGAAGTATGCTGCCTGCATGGACAGACTGCAGCCGTTTTTACATAATACCCTAACAGAAGGTCATACCTGGGGACAGGGAAAAGTAACACGTGGTGCTGTTGAAAAGCGCATGGCAGTTATAAAGGACTTCATGCCTGAAGTATATGAATGGCTAAAAGCCAATTTGGACAGAGCTGTTGAAAAGGGCTGGCTGTCATTATAAACACGAGGAGGAACGTCTATGAGTACAGTTTTTGAAGAAAGAACCTTTGTTTCCCGGGCTGGTAATGTACTGGGTAAGGCTTTGATACCTGCTGACTGGAGTGCTTCCGGAGGAATTGATGAGAACTGGCAGGGAGAAATGGTGCCTTTTGTTGCGACGATGAATGCCGGCAGTCCTGATGGTGGCATATACATGAGGACATCATCAAAAGATGTTCATACCGATCTGCGTAATGCTTTCCTGAAAACGGTAGCTGTCCTAGTTCAACAACATACGGAAGCTGGTTATGATAAGTACATTGAACCTGAAGCATATATTAGAAACTGGGCTGAAGGCTATGCCGGAGTACCGCTGCAGCTGACAGCGGTTGCCGATCTGCCTACAGTTCTGGCAAGTCAGCCGGAACTGGCCAGAGGCCTGCTGGAGAATGACAAGAGCCTGTATGACATGTTTCTGGAAATGAATTCTACCATTGAGAGTGCAGAATGTTTCTCCCGTCTTTACCGTTTCTCGGGAAGACAGGGCGATAATGAGATAATTGTTCTGGCTGGCATGGATTATCAGTGTGCCAGACTCGTATATGGTCCGGCTATCCTGAATGATTTTTCTGACAGTATGAAGAAACTTTATACTGCAGCCAGGGAGAAGTTCAATCTGAGCGGTGAAAATGATTACGTTGAAAAAGCCCGGGAGAATATCAGACGGTTTAAGGAAACTGCCAGCAAGATGACCTTCAGTGATTACATGAAGGGCGGTATTCTGGGTAAGATGAAAGAGCAGAAGAAGCAACAGACACCTGTTCAAGTGTCTCAGCGTGTAGCTGTAAAGAAAGAAGAACCCGGTGAGAAGCGTGTTGACCTTGTTTTATGGGGTTCACAGCACCGATATGGCTGTCTGTTCTTTGCTGACAGGGAAAAGGAAGCTACAGGGGTATTCCTTAACTTCGTCCGTTCGATTCAGCAGGATGAAAGCCTGGATGTCAGAGAAAACAATGCGATCAACCGCAAGATGCAGCTGATCCGTCAGCAGGCTGCCATCAATCAGAACATTGCCTTACAGAAGACGGCACAGTTAAGACGGATGCAGGCTAAGACCTCACGGATGATTGCCCGCAATTCCCGTCTGGCTTCGGAAGGACTGATGGATTCCTTCAACAAGAAGATGGCATCAGATTCCCGCATAAGCCAGGGCTTCTCTGAAGCAACAATGGGTGTCAACAGCTATACCAACTCCTACGGACAGACTGTGGATGTCTCAACAGCAGCGGACCATGTATATGAAAACCGTTATGGGGATGTCTACGGTGTTTCAGGTGTTGAGCTGGATCAGGAAACACTGAATGGTCTTAACTGGAAAAAGATTGGATAAAGAAAATAAGAGGCTGCGGCCTCTTTTATCGTGGAAAAAAGTAATGAATAAACACCATATAACAGTTGACGACAGTTATATACTGTTATATACTGTTTGTGAGGTTGGAAAGAATATGCGCATCATTATAAACAACAGCTCAATGGTACCTATCTATGAACAGGTGGTATCTCAGATCAAAAATGCCATCATAACGGGTGAAATGAAGGATGGAGAGATCCTTCCGTCGGTAAGAACTCTGGCTGCTGAACTGAGAATCAGTTCTCTGACGGTCAAAAAGGCCTATGACTCTCTGGAAGAAGAAGGATTCATTACAACGGTTCATGGAAAGGGCAGTTTCGTCAATGCTGCTGACAGGCAGCTGGCTTATGAAGCCAGACGCAAGGCTGTGGAGGATGAACTCTCCGCAGTGATAGAAAAGGCTTTTTCAGCGGGCATGACAAAAGAGGAGATCAGAGAAATTGTCGATCTGATCATGGAGGATTAATATGATTAAAATTGAAAACCTCGTTAAGAACTATTCAGGGTTCTCATTGAATATTTCGCTTGACCTTCCAAAAGGACAGGTAAGCGGTCTGGTAGGAAAAAATGGCGCTGGTAAGAGCACCACAATAAAGTCAATTCTGGGTCTGATAAAGCCTGATGGCGGCAGTGTAAAGGTATTCGGTAAGGAAGCCTCAGTATTAAGCAGCCGGGATAAGGAAAACATCGGTGTTGCTCTGTCAGAATCCGGTTTCAGTAACTATCTGACAGTCGGAAGTATTATCACCATACTTAAAAATACCTATGCATCATTCGATGAACAGCTTTTCCGCAGGTTATGTCAGGAACTGGGACTGCCTCTGGATAAGCAGGTTAAGGATTTCTCAACCGGCATGAAAGCCAAGTTAAGAGTAATAGTAGCCATCACTCATAAGGCCAGGTTACTGATCATGGATGAACCGACATCAGGGCTTGATGTTGAAGCCAGAAATGAAGTGCTGGAGATCTTGAGAAACTATCTGGCTGAAAATGAAGACTGCTCAATATTGATCTCATCTCACATTTCCAGTGACCTGGAGAACCTGTGCGATGATATCTATCTGATCAATAACGGCAGAATCATTCTGCATGAAGATACTGATAATCTGCTGGACAAATACGGGGTTATCAAGGTTGATGAGGATAAATTCAGCACAATTGACAAGGCTCATCTCATTGCGTATCGTAAGGAAAAGTTCGGTTACAGTCTGTTTACCGATGAAAAACAATATTATATGGAAAACTATCCGGGTGTTGTCATTGAAAAGGGCAGCATCGACGATCTGATCCTGATAATGGCAGGAGGTAAGGTGTTATGAACGGTTTGTTAATAAAAGACCTGTGTCTGAGTTTTCAGAATAAAAGAAATCTGTTTCTGTATGTTGGCATCTGCTTTTTCATGGGTTTCTCCATGGGTGGATCATTCATAATAGGGTATGCGGCCATGGTCTTTGGCATAATGGCACTGTCTACGATCAATTACGATGAACTGGAGAACGGATATCAGTTTCTGATGTCCCTGCCGGCTGACAGAAAAACCTATGTTACAGAGAAATATGTCTTCTGTCTTCTGATGGAAATTATCGGTACGATTATCGGGGCAGTCACTTATTTCGTCACTTCCACGATTAAGGGGGAGACAATTGAACTGCAGTATGAACTGATATTCAGCGTCCGGATATTGGCTGTATCATTCATCATCATTTCCTTCATGATCTTTATTGATCTGAAATACGGTGCTGAAAAAAGCCGTCTGGCTCTTTTCCTGATCTACGGTGTTATCGCAGTTATCCGGTTTGCGGTTGTCAAGATACCGGTATTGCAGAATGCTTTTGGCAATCTGTTGGATGCACTGGATAAGATGTCACCGGCAGAAGTAGCTGCAGGATTTGCAGCTGTGGGTATCATCATTGAACTTGCTTTTTATTCACGGACAGTTCGTATGATGGAGAAGAAAGAATTCTAAACAAATTAACCGATTCGTCATGGATCGGTTTTTTCTGTGCTTATAGTGAATTAAGTGAAAATGTTCACAAAGTTGGGCATGAGAACTATGGTTTTAATAACGGTTAAGGTATAATAACAGTGACAAAGCATAAAAAGGAGAAACAATAATATGACTTATGCAAAACTGTTTGAGCCAGGCAGAATTGGCAATCTGGAACTGAAAAACCGTATTGTCATGCCGGCCATGGGCTGTTCACTGGCCGAAGTAACCGGCGAACCGGGCCCGAGAATGATCAGGTATTATGCAGACCGTGCCAAGGGAGGAGCAGGTCTGATCATCACGGAGATCACCCGTGTTGATGATGAAACAGGCGTAGGTACACCTAATCAGTTAAGTGTCACCAATACTCATGTCATTGGTCAGTTAAGCAGACTGGTTGAGGCTGTTCATGCCTATAACACCAAGCTGTTTGTTCAGCTGCACCATCCGGGTAACCAGACTCCAAGCCGTCTGATTGGCGGCAAGCAGCCGGTATCGGCTTCTGATGTAACCTGCATGGTCATTGGTGAAAAGCCTAGAGCTCTGACTACAGAAGAAGTAGAGGGCATGGTGAAGAAATTCGTGACCGGTGCGGTAATTGCTCAGAAAGCCGGTGTTGACGGTGTTGAGATCCACGGCGCACATGGCTATCTGGTAAGCCAGTTCCTTTCACCGCATACCAACAAGAGAACTGACAAGTACGGTGGAAGCTTTGAAGGCAGAATGCGTTTCGTTACCGAAATCATCATGGGCATCAAGGCTTATTGCGGACCAAAGTTCCCGATCTCCGTCCGTATCAACGGTGATGACTTCCTGGCAGACGGCATCACATTGGAAGATGCGGTAAATCAGGCCAAGTATCTGGAAGCCCTGGGTGTAAACTGCATCAACGTCAGCTGCGGTACCTACGATTCAGGTGCGACCATCATTGAACCTTCATATTTCGCTGAAGGCTGGAAGAAACATCTCTCAACTGCTATTAAAAACGCTGTCAGCATTCCGGTAATCGCTGTTGATAACATCAAGCGTCCTTCCGTTGCGGAAGCTCTGCTGGAAGAAGGCGCCAGTGATTATGTAGGTATTGCCAGAGGTTTCCTGGCTGATCCTAACTGGGGTGTCAAGGCCAAGAAAGGTCAGGATGTTGAAATCAGAAAGTGTCTGGGATGTATGGAATGTTTCCGCATCCTCAATGACGGTTTACCTTTAGGCTGTACGCTCAACCCAATCTTAGGCCGTGAATTTGAATATGGCGAAGACAAGCTGGTAAAGGACGGCAACGGCAGAAAAGTAGCTGTTATCGGCGGTGGTCCGGCAGGCATGCAGGCAGCGGTTGTACTGTCCAAGCGCGGATACAAAGTAGTCCTGTTTGAAGCAGCAGAAAAACTGGGAGGAACCGTTAATCTGGCTGCCTTACCTCCAAACAAGAGCATGCTGGCAGAATTCGTGGAAACTCAGCGGGCTGAACTTGAAAAAGCCGGTGTTACCGTAAAACTTAACACCAGAGCTGATGTGGAAACACTGAAGGAATGCGGAGTTGAAGCAGTATTTTTGGCAACCGGCGGCAAGGCCGTCAGACCGAATCTGCCGGGTATCGAAAAGGCTGTAACTGCTGAAGACGTATTGGCTGGCAAGGCAGGTGTCGAAGGTGATCTGGTTGTTGTAGGCGGCGGTGTTACCGGTCTGGAAACTGCCGAATTATTGGGCAAGGATCATAAGGTCACTGTTGTTGAAATGCTCGACAAGGTCGGCGGTAATCTGTATCCAAGCGTAACAATGCATCTTGTTCAGGAAATCATGAAGCAGGGCGGTCAGGTCTGCAAGGGCAAGGCCCTGGTAAGCGTCAATGACGGCAGCGTCACGGTAAAAGATACCAAGACGGCTGAAGAAACAGAGATCAAGGCTGATACCGTTGTACTGGCCATGGGTGTCAGAAGCGAAAGAACCGGTATTGAAACCTTATGTGAAGCCTACGGTGACAATGTCGTTCTGGTTGGCGATGCTGAAAAGCCGGGTCAGATCTATGACGCCTTACATTCAGCTTATAACAAGGCATTTGTCTTTGAATTACAGTAATTATAAATAACAAAAAAGAAGGGCTGTCGCAGGACAGCCCTTTAAAGTGTTCTAGTGATTTACTGATCTTTATCAAGATGAAGAATGAGTCTTCCCGGATCTTTGACATCCTGTCTTTTTCCGGAAATCAGGAATTCTTCAATGATCTGCATGGTGGAAGTGGAAATGACGCGGTCAGCACCGTTGGCACGCAGTTCTTCAATAGGAATGCCAAGTGAGGTTATGGTATTCAGATAATGGAAATGAGCCAGTCCCAGGGTAAATACCTGGTTATCGGTTATTTCCGTACCGTTATAACGGAACTGTAGCAATCTGTGTCCTTTCTGTAAATACTCGACCTTCAGTCCTCTGGACAACTGGAAGAACTCTGTATGGCTGTCATCTATAAAGGCTTCATCTCTGAGTATGTGCAGCATCATCTGCCTTAACTGCTTTCCGGTTACTCTGAGCAGGTGTATCTGATCTTCGTAAGGCAGGCAGGCCTTCAGATCTCTCAGGGTTACGATTGGGCCTAATTCCCGAGATCTTATGGCTCCGGAACCCATCAGGAAGATATCAACGTTTAATGCGGTCTTCATGGCATCAGCGATGAATATACCCAAAGATGTTTCTCTGTTGCGTACCGGATGAGTCAGCTTGTGGGCTAATGTGGTAAGGATCTGGTTATACTTGCGGTCGGTGCATTTCTTGAAAGTCTGAATGACCTCTTCCAGATCAATGTTAACCGGACAGTGTGTACTGTCAATCGGAATGGTTTTCCAGGTGAAACTGTCAATGCAGTTGTTGTCGGTATCGATCATTATGTCAAAACGTCCGATCTGATCGGTTCCGATACCCGCCTGAACGATTGGAATCCCGTTAACTATCTCCGGTTCGTCCGGTAAAGTATGAGAGTGACCGCCGATGATGAGGTCAACTCCCCAGGCAGGATCCAGCAGTTCAGCCAGTTTCTTGTCCTGTTCAAAACCGATGTGAGTCAGAAGAACAGTAAGATCTATGTCGGTTGAACGGTAGGCATTGCAGATGCGTCCGGTCTCTTCAGCGGCATCTTCTATGTCGATAAGAGTACCTAACAGACCTTCTGATTTGCAGGCCTGCAGGGTTTCCTCAGTCAGAATACCGATGAACAGGATCTTCATGCCGTCCATCTCAAAGATATGATAAGGCTTGAAGAGTCTTACATTGTTTGTGCTGATATGCATGTTGGCATTGATGATTGGGAAATCTGCACATTTTTCCAGAAATAACAGCTGGGAAATGCCGTAATCAACTTCATGGTTGCCGACTGTAACTATGTCAGGGTCGATTAGGTTCATGATCTGTATTGTAGAGATTCCTCTGTATTCTGAGTCAATGATTGATCCTCTGAACATGTCTCCGGCAATGGCGTAGATGACATTCTTTTCTTCCCGGCGGACTTTATTGACATAACCTGAAAGCATGCCGACACCGCCGATCAGTTTTTCATCTATTTCTTCTGCCAGAAAATCTCCATGGAGATCGTTGGAATGTAAAATGGTTAGTTTTTTCAGGTTTTTCATAAATACTCCGCTAATACTTTTATCAAAAAAAAAACAGTTAGATGTTAACATTATATCTCAATCGAACATAATTGCTACAGTAATATTTTAAAATAATCACATATTAAGGCCAGGACAGATTATTGACGTTATTATATAAAATAAAATATACTGAAAACAGAAGTAAAGGTTTGTAATTCAGAACTCTCTGAAGCTTATCCTTAACACATATATTCGATATATGGTTTTTGGAGTACGCCTGAGAGTTTTTGCAGTTTTATATCTTTGGTCAGTTGGAGATAGTACAATGGAGTATTCAGATAAAATGAAAAATACTATGAGCAGATTACTGATTGTTATGATGTCAGTTCTTTTCTGTCTGTCAGCTTTTATTTCACCTCTTAGAGCAGATGATCTTCTGGGAGAAACGGATACCATCAATGTAACGGTTCTCTTTGACGTCAACACGACAGGAGAACTGGCTAATCTGACCTTTGAATATAAGGACAGTTTCTTCAGAAAGTCTGCTGAAAACTATAACCACAGTCTGGCAAGACTGTCTTTCGGTATGGCCTTATCAGCATTCCGCCCGAACTTTGACCCTAACAGCCGGGATGACCCATCCCGCCATCTGACTCAGTTCCTCGATACCTGTCACTTCCTGGATCTGCGTACTGATGACTACGATAAAAACCCATCACTCTATACCGTTTCAACCGTCATGGGTCACAAACAGATAGTTGATGAAGAGGGTGAGTTTACCCTGATTGCGGTAGGTGTCTGCGGCGGTGGATATACCAATGAGTGGCTGTCCAATTTCAGCTGCGGCGATGATGAAATGCATCTGGGTTTCTACAGTGCCGCCAGTGAAGTCTATGACAGACTTTTCGGTTACATTGCCAAGTGCGGACTGACAGGGCAGAGATTCAAGGTCTGGGTAGCCGGTTTCTCCAGAGCGGCAGCCGTCAGCAACATTTTCTCCAAGCTTCTGGTTGACACAGATGTTTTTGATACCACTTCAGTTTATGCCTATACATTTGCCACTCCGAGAACTACTAAGAACCCGGAAGCGGGCAAATATCCTAACATATACAATATCTGCGGTAAGATGGACCCGGTTCCTAACCTGGCTTTTGCGGACTGGGGTTATGACCGCTACGGTACCACACTTTATACCCCGGCTCAGCAGACCGACAGTGATTACAATGTCAAGGTTGCCAGAGCCAACAGAATTCATAAACAGGCATTCGGTCTGGATTTCTTCAACAATGTTGAATGGGATACCAAACTGAGGGTCATACTTAACTATCTTCTGAAGATCGCTCCTACCAGCAAGATCTACTATGAACATCTTCAGGAAAGAGTCATCAAGATGTGGCAGAACAAGTCTCTGTCCAATATCATGTCCTGTCTGATGGAGATAGCAGGGGATAAGGAACTGATCAATGATTCCAACCAGAAGGAAGCCAACAGCATGCTGACATATATTGCATATACGATATATGGCTATCTGACAAGTTCCGATGTTGATGCCAAATACCGCAGTACTGATGCTACTACGGTAGGCAACCTGGCCCGTGAACATACTCCGGAAGTATATCTGTCATGGCTGTTTTCAAACGATAATCCTGATGATATCTACACTGACTCGCTTGACTATCTCAGAATAGTCATCAGCGGCGATGTCGATGTGGCAATCATGGTTCTTGGCAACTATGAACTTTATAAGTGCCTTAAGAGCGATGGTACTTTCACGGATGAGTTTGTATGGGAAAATACGGTTGTCAGGAAGAAAGATCCTAATGCTCCGGATGTTTTCATGGAAAGAGTAAACGGGGAACACATCATCCTGCTGCCTAAGGATATGGATTACAGCATCATGATCAGGTCCAATATCGATCAAAGAGTGGAAATGCATGCCATTCCTCTAAAAGTCGGTTATACCAACAATGAATTCAACAGAGTTCATTATGCTGAGATGAAAGCCGGCGATTATGAAACGATGTACTCTGGTAAAGGTGATCAAAACAGTGAGTATTTTGATCTGTCAGCCGGTGATTCCTTTGAGGAGGTCAATATCGACATCAACGATTCATCTGAACTGGCCATCGATCTGGAAAGAGCCAATATCTTTAATCTGAGCTGGCGTCAGATTGTCATATTTGCCTTTACACTGCCGCTGTTGGCCATTAACATCCTGGGCTTCCTGATTGCCTGGGCTACTGGTTCTCACAGGATCAGCCGGAAAAAGAAACTTGGTTTAGTGTCTGAAAAGACCAGATACAATGTCCTTCCGGCAGCGTTGACCTTTATTGCGTTGGCCCTGTTTATGATACAGGAACTGATTTACTGGCTGATGCCGCAGTACATGATGACCCGTGCCATGCTTAAACTTGGCATAGGAGTTGCATTACTGTATCATGCCTATCTAGGCTACCGTAAACAGCCTTCAAGACTCAGCCGAGACGTATTCATCGCCCTGTTTGTCTGTATGGTCGGTGACATGACGATCAACTTCAGCTTTGCCGGAGGTGTTGTCATATTCG
The DNA here is from genome assembly GCA_017405785.1 of Erysipelotrichaceae bacterium. Classification (GTDB taxonomy): domain Bacteria; phylum Bacillota_I; class Bacilli_A; order Erysipelotrichales; family Erysipelotrichaceae; genus RUG521. Next base: position 201,201 of record JAFQZR010000001.1, on the reverse strand, counting down.
GAGCAGCCATGGCCATTCTGGCTTATTGCTTTACTGTATATGACAAACCGGAAAAATGGCAGTATGTGCTGTGGGGCGTATTAAGCTTCATAGCCGTAGTTATCATCTATCTGTCAAAGGGCATCAATGCCGAAACAAAGAGTCAGATGGTGGTATACAGTGTTATTCTGATGGCCCTGATATCAGCATCAATGACCATGCCGAAGAAGATCCGTGCAGCTTCTATATTACTGGCGGTATCCAATGTCCTGCTGTTTGTTGATGAAGTTTATACCAGAACACTGATGGTACATGTCCGGTCATTAGCTATTTATTATCTGGCCATGGGTTTATTCGCTTACTCTACCAGATACAGGGAAGTAAGCAGAGAAGACCGTGACAGAGCTATACGGGAGAGATATTATGAAAAGCACGCGCATTGATGATGTCATGATTTTGTCATATCCCGACAGTTTTCATGAAATGACTGAACGGGAAATGGCAGAAAAACAGTTTCTGAATGATGGAAAAGGCTTATGTATCAGTGATCCTGACAGTCATATTCTCGTTTCTGTCGGATATCAGCAGGTTAACGGTTTCGCTGCAATGATGCTGTCAGGAAAAGACATCATCACCAGAGATGAGAAAATCATCGCCAAGCGGATGGAATCTCTGGGATACTGCAGGGAAGGCTTCGTTAAAAAAGATGTTTCAGGAAAGAAAGCAGATGGCATGTGTTACACATATAAGAAAGATGATGTGGTAATGTATGCTGAGAGTCTGGTCATAAAGAACGGCAGGACTCTGTGTTATCTGCATTATTATACAAGAAATGAATTAAAGGAAAACAATGTCCGGATCTGGGAAAGTATTCTTTCCAGGATCCAATGGCAATAAAACCGTAGGTAGGAATATTTATGAATCTGAAAAAAGCATTAACATTTATAGCTTTTGGCTTTCTGTTTACCCTGGTTGATCTGAACCTGATCGTCAATGGCGCTCAGATAAACTTTACACCTAGCTTTATTGGATGGATACTGCTTTTCCTGGCTTTTGACAATCTGGGAGACTATGTTAAGGATAAAATCTATCTTAAATGGTTGTCACTTATCCTTACTGTTGCCTATGCCGTGATCTGGTTCCTTGATTTTGCCAAGCCGGAACTCAGCACAGACCTCATCAAGACACCGGCAGCTATCGGTTCAACCGTATATATGTTCATTCTGTTTGATGTTCTGGAAAAGATCGCCAATGATTACGGTTCAAAACGTGAATCAACTATCAGAATGCTGAAGATCCTTAACCTGGTGCTGTATGTGGCGCTCCTGGGTCTGAGTCTGTCTGTCAGAGGTCGGGAAGATACCATACTTGCTCTTTCCATGGTTGTTTTAGGAGCTGCAATCATCGTTTGTGCCATAATCACTGCTGTCGTTCTGTTCAAACTGAAAGACGAAGTGAACAGTATTTTAAAAAAGGAGTAATAATATGTTAGGTGTTATCATCGCTTTAATAGTAAGTTTTATTCCATGTACTATTCTGTTTTTCTATCTGCGCGGCTTACGCAAGGAAGAAAACTATCAGAAAAACTGCGGAAAAATGCTGCTGAAAGGTGTTCTGTGTTCGCTAGGAGTAGCCTTACTGGACCTGGTTGTCAATATCCTCTGGGCACTGACCGGTCTGGACAAAGTCAGCCCGCTGCTTAATGCCGCGTTCCATGACTTTATCATAGCTGCTGCTGTTGAGGAATTCGTTAAGTACATGACAGCTGACAGGATGATCAAGAAGAACAGCGCTGACATCTCCTGGCTGGAAGTAATTGCCTTTGCGGGCATTACAGCCATCGGTTTTGAGCTGATTGAGAGTGTTGTCTATTTCTTCAGCACCAACATCATGCAGATCCTGGTTCGCGGATTTACAATGATGCATGCTTCTTACGGCATGCTGATGGGTTATTTCATCGGCAAAGCCAAGAAGACCGGAAACAAGATAAACCTGTTCTGGGCCTTCTTCCTGCCGTTCCTGTTACACGGATGCTATGACTTCTCACTGGCTGATGAATTCCAAGCTCTGAATGATAACCTGGTATTTGTACCGTTTATAATGGTAGCCATTACTCTGGTTGTATTCTTCAGAATGCTTAATGTCATTAAAAACGGGAAGAATGATGCAGAGTACACCGGAAGACTTGAAGGGTAATTTGACTTTTTCAGGCTGATGGTGTAATACTTGTATGACAAGAGGTACACTATGAAAAAAGATAGACTTATAAAACTTGGTATTCTGGCCGGTGTGACGATGATCCTGTCATTACTGGTATGCTTTGTGGACAAGGGAATCGTTGGTCCGAAGGCGACATCTGTCGGCTTCAGCCATATAAACGCTTTCTTTGCCGGTATTTTTACCTTCAACAAGCCATTATATATCATTACCAATCTGCTTGGTTATCTGGCCATTCTTATCTGTCTGGGCTTTGCGTTTATCGGACGGTCTCAGCTGATTCTGGGCAAGAGCCTTAAGAAGGTTGACCGCAACATCATTGCCTTAGGTGTGCTGTATGTGGTTGTCATTGCCTTGTATGTCATCTTTGAAAAGGCCGAGATCAACTATCGCCCGATCATCATGCCAGGTGAAACGGAACCGGAAGCCAGCTTCCCGTCATCTCATACGATGCTGGCACTGGTAGTATTCTGCAGTGCTCCTTGGGTGCTCTATAAGTACATCAGAGATCAGAAGATCCTGAAGATCGTCACCATAGTAATGTATGCTCTGGCAGCCATTACGGTAGTAGGAAGACTTCTGTCTGGTGTTCACTGGTTTACTGATATTGTGGCCGGGGTGCTGATCAGCGCGACCTTGCTTTATGGATTCAGGATTGCCCTGGACATGATAAAGCCTAAAAAGAAAACAGCTAAAAAGTAAGCTCAGTTAATTCTGAGTTTTCTTTTGGTATAATGGAAGCGAGGTATAACAAAATGGATGAAATGTATGAATATCAGCGTGAGATGCTGCCTGACTGGATCCAGGGTTCATCGGAATTCTTTGATGACATTCTTCAGCATGGAGAAAAGCGGGTCCTCTATCAGACCTGCCTGAGACAGTATCAGCGATACGGGAAGAAGTTACCTTATGCTGAAAAAGACTTCGGCGGTTTCCATATGAGAGTGGACATTAATACTCCTATGGTTATACTGGAACTTCCGGATCCGCAGGAATACGATCTGTGTTACCGCATTTACATGTTCGTTGACGAAAGAGATGCCCGTATCGGATGTTATATCGTAACTAAGGAAAAAGCCTCTGACGGTACTGATGAAATGGTCATGTATTATCATGATGAAGAAAGAAAAGATCATCTGCTGGGTTCTCATCGCTTAACTACAATGGCAGTTGCCAGCATTTTTGAAATGCGTACTTTCTATGCTCATTTCCATCAGCTTGGTGAGATTAAGATACTGCCGTTACTGGAAGCCGATCCTCAGAGTTTTCAGTCTATAGAATGTCCTAAGTGTTCCGTATTAATGACCTATGACTTAAGAGGCATCAATCAGAATGACCAGCTGCTGGTACAGTGTCCGCGCTGCATGCGCATCTATCATGCCAGAAAAGACAGTGACGGATTTGTACTTTTGAATGAATTTGACAGGTAAGCTTCAGGGCTTACTTTTTTGTAAGTGAAAATGTTCTTATTTAATGCCTGATGTTCAGGTTACTAATACAATGAAATAGGAAAAACGGAGGATAGAAATAATGACAGCTATCAGAACAGTAGAAACAGTTGAAGCCAGAACAGGTGGCTATCTCACTGTCTTGAAGATTGAAAATCATGATGTTTATGTTTATGCACCTAAGGATGTCATGGAATCTGACATCATTAACTACGGATACAGTGCGCCATTACTGCTGGTATTCCCAGACAGAAAGCTTGACAGGGAAGAAGCAGTTGACTATGCCGAAGAAACAGGCCTGGCCCGGATCGCTTCCGAAAATGGCGGAACGGTGATCTTTGCCAATCCGCTGAAGGACTGGGAGAATGAATCGGAAGGACTGTACGAACGGATCGTTGACAAGACCAAGATCAGCCAGTGGGGCTTCTGCCATGGCATTCTCTATGATGACAAGGTTCCAAAGAACCGTTTCATGGAAGCTGCAATGAAGAGACCTGGATTTGATCCGGTTCCTGAGTATTTCATTTTCGGTTCACCGGTAGCCGCTTATGTCTACGGTAAGGATGCCGGTGCCGATTATCTGGCAAAATACTACATGAAGGAAGTCAAAGGCAAGGCAGGCATGGGCGACCTCGGCATGGCTGATGTCACTCTGACAGCCGTAACATTAGAGAATACAAAAGTTGTTCCGGAAGTTGAATTTGAGAATGTCAGCATCGTTTCCGTCGGCAACAGTGAAGAAGTCAATGAAGCATTGCTGAAGAGTAATAACAGAGTAGCTGTCTGTGATAAGCTCGATGTTGTTGATCAGTATGATAAGTACATCGGTGACTATAAGAGATGGGCCGGTCGGATCAGAGAATCATTCAACTGCCGTAAGGAAGGACTGATCATGAAGCCGGTAAGAGTCTCAGTTAAGACTTCTGATGACAATGTCGGTCCAGGCATTACCAGACCTGAGCATGAAGTAGGCTATGTTCTCTTCTATAACAAGGACATGGATGTCCATGATCCTGCTCATCAGGTACCGCTGGTACTGTGTTTCCATGGCGGCGGAGATACCGCAATTGCCACTGCCATGATCGGTGACTGGCCGAGAATTGCCAGAGACAATAACTTCATGTTATGTGCCGTGGAAATGCATCTGGGCGTTACCGCTACGGAAACAGTTGAGATCGTTGACAAGCTGGCTGAGGAATTTGCCATCGACAGAACCAGAGTATACGCTACTGGCTTCTCCATGGGTGGCATCAAGTCTTGGGATTTCTATCAGGAATATCCATTAGTGGTAGCCGCAGTTGCTCCGATGGATGCTACTGTTGATGTCGGTGAGAACTGCCAGTTTACCAAGGCTTTCCGTGTTAATGACAGCGTTCTGGTACCGGTATTCTACAATGGCGGTGAACAGTCACCGTTAGCTGAATTGCCATTCCAGGATGCAAAATGTGTCAACAGAATGGTCAACCTGTTCAAGGTCAACAAGATTAAAAAGCCATACAATTGTAAGTTTGAAGATAAGGAAAACTGGGAAGACAAGATCTACGGAATCAAGGGTGACTATAACATTGAAGTCGGAGACCCTGAATATCCTGAGAGTGTTACAACCATCAGATGCTTTGAAAGCGAAGACGGCAATATTTATACTCAGCTGGTATCCATCTCCAACCACATGCATAATATCAGACCTAATACCTGTCGCTTAGCCTGGGAGTTCATGAAGAAGTTCAGAAGACTTCCTGACGGTTCACTTGAAATAACGGAATAATCCTGCATAACGCAGGATTTTCTGACAAATATGGTCACTAAAACTCATATGTTATAATCATAGCAGAAGGAGAGTATCTTGTATGAACAAGATTAGTTTCTTTACACTATATTCAATAAAAAACGGCAAGATAGTTTATGACAATAAAACATGTACAATTAAAAAAGAGTATATTAGTCGAATCAAACTATTATGTTGTTTTCATACGTTAGCTCCAATTCTTGGAATAGGGATTGGATCACTGATAACATCTGACAAGAATATGCGAACCATTTACCGACTTGCAGGCTTAATAACAGGTTATTTAATAGCGTATTTACGGAAAAGATTATTATTGCCTGAGTATTTAGAAGAAATAATCGAGTAATCATTTCACAGGATATGTATTATGGTATAAACACCATCTAATCATAAAAATCAGGCTCTTGATGTCTCAAAAGAGTCAGGTTTTAAGATGAGATACTGTGGCTAAATATGCTATACTGAAAGTAGATAAGCATTGACAGGTATCTGTCAAAGGGAAAGGATAATATGAAATGTTACATGAAGTAAAATTCACATCTTTTAACGAGCGTGATCAGGTTTATGGCTGGATCTATGTACCTGCCTGCGAACCTCTGGGTATCATTCAGCTGATTCACGGTTTCGGTGAACATTCACGTCGTTATCTGCACATGATCACAAGTTTCATGGAAGCCGGATACATCGTAGCTGCTGATGACCATGTCGGTCATGGCAAAACAGCTCTGGAAAATGACAGCTGGGGCAACTGGGGTGAAAAGGGCTTTGAAACCATGGTTAATGACGAGAAGAAACTCCATGATCTGGTATGCGAGAAGTATCCTGATCTGCCGTATTTCATGTTCGGTCACAGCATGGGATCATTTATTACCAGACAGTACATGGCAAGATACGGTGGAGATCTGGCCGGTGCAACAATATGCGGAACAACAGGCGTTTGGCCAAATCTGGAGGAGAGTATCGCTGTTGTTCAGAAACTGGTTGATGAAGGCAAGGGTGACGAATCCGATCCTACTCTGGGCGGTCAGTTCATGGGCTGGATGTTTGCCCGCTGCAGTGAAGGTGTAAAATTGGGCAATGAATGGATCTGCGATGACGAATATGTTCAGAGAGACCATGCTGAAGACCCGTTTGATGCTTTCACCAAACCTACCAGCAACCGTGCATGGCTGTATTTCCTGCAGATGATGAAGGATATCACCGGACCGCAGTGGGCCGCTAAGGTTCCAGCTGAACTGCCGGTATACAATATTGCCGGTGATCAGGACCCGGTAGGTCAGTTTGGCACAGGTGTCTATCAGGCAGCTAACTGGCTGATCGATTCAGGTAATGAAGTAAAGACTGTTCTTTATACCGGATACAGACATGAGATCCACAACTACATGGATCTTAAGGAACAGGTTGAAGAGGGAATCATTGAATTCTTCGATGACATCGTCTTTGGCCGGCTGTTTGAAGATATCGACGACGAGGATTAATCAATAAAAAAGGAACCCGCTACGGCGGGTTTTCGCGTGCAGTTATCTGTACATGAACTTGTGGAATTTTTCTTCCACTGTTTTGATGCCGTTTATGATTTCACTGTCATTGATTTTATATGTCAGCCTGTCATCCAGAGTTTCACTGGTGTCAGAAGCCAGAATGATGTAGTTACCGGTTTTCGTGTAAGGGTAGTTGAAGGCCTTAAACAGCTGAACATTATTATATAGTTCAGTGAGTGTCTTAAGTTCATCAAGCAGATATTCCGTATCCTGATGCTTGCGGTAACCGGACAGGTTAGCCACATAGAATCCTTCAGGATTCAGCAGGGTTTTCATCTGGGCAAGACTTGACAATGTCATCAGGGAATAAACCGGTTCAAGATCCCGGAAAACATCGTTGATGATGATATCGTATTTTTCCTTGCACTGATAGATATAGTCATATGCATCACATACGTGATTTGTCAGTCTGTGAGTATTGTCAAGATCATATTCTCTTATTAATTCATCAAGATAGAAGAACTGTCTGGCTGTACTATAGGCCATAGGATCTATTTCAACCACATCGACACTGATATTCGGGTATTGGGAGATGATGTGTTTAGGATAGGCATAGGCAGCACCGCCGAGAAGAAGAATCTTCCTGGCGTCAGGATTGAGTTTTAAGGCACGGTCAAACTGTTTCATGTACTCAAAAACGAGCCGGTAACGCATGTCGTAGTCGGTATAACAGGCCGACTGCAGGGCATTACCGCTGTCATAAACCAATATTTCCCTGTTTTCCTTATCGGTTTCAGGGTAGACTGTTACATTTTCGATGAAATCCTTGTTATCCATACTCCTATTATAACTGAGTATCACGCTTTCAGACATAAAATGGTTATGATATATTCTAATTGAGGTGGTTTTGTATGAAAACGATATATATGGCCGGTGGCTGTTTCTGGGGCATGGAGAAGGCTTTACAGTCCCTTACGGGCGTAATTGAGACAACTGTGGGTTACGCTAACGGTGATGTGGAAAACCCGTCATATCAGCTTGTATGCACTGATACGACAAACTTCCGCGAAACAGTTAAAGTGGTATATGATCCGGAAGTGATCTCTCTTGAGAAGCTGATGAAAGCCTATTTCATCTGTATTGACCCTACTGTCAAGAACCAGCAGGGTCATGACATCGGTTCCCAGTATCAGACAGGCATTTATTATGTTGATGACGAAGACCTTGAGGTATTGGAAAAAGCCTTTGCTAATGAAAGACAGAAATATGAGGAGTTCTATGTTGAATTGAAGAAACTGGAGAACTTCTATGATGCTGAGGAATACCATCAGGACTACCTGATAAAGAATCCGACAGGATACTGTCACATCTCATTTGATACATACCGGAAGATCCGGGAACTGAACGAAGAATGAAAATATTTTCATTACCTGAAAACAGTTGACAACTGTTTCATGTAGGATATAATTAACTCATAAGCAGGGAAGAGAAGAGTAATCAGAACTGAAGCATATTAGAGAGTTCCGGCAGCTGAAAAGGAACATGGGGAAGTCTGATGAACATGGTCTTGGAGCTGCTGTATCGATAAGTAGATACAGCCGGGTGTGCCCGTTACAGCAATAGAGTATATCTGATTATATTCATCAGCGTACTTGAAGAGGAAGTAACCGTGAGGTTATTTTGAAGTAAGGTGGTAACACGTAACACTGCGTCCTTATAAGTGGGCGCAGTTTTTTGTTAAAGACCGTCACTGTCCTTTTCAAGACATCTTAAAGAAGGAGGAAAAGAAAATGAAGAAACTGATCAGAACCGTTATCGCATTATTATTAGTATTAACCTTTACAGGATGCTCCGGAAACAAACCGGATGGCGGCAGTGACAAGGTCATCAAAGTGGGTGCTACCTTAGTACCTCATGCCGAGATCCTGAAGAATGTCGTAGCTTCTACTTTGGCCAAGGATGGCTGGACACTGGAAGTTGTTGAATTCAACGATTATGTCACTCCTAATACTGCTCTGGAATCCGGAGAACTGGATGCCAACTATTTCCAGACCTTAGGATACCTCAACGGTGAGAATGACAGCCGTGGTTTACACCTGGTGGCTGTTGTGGGCGTACACATTGAACCGATGGGAATCTATTCGCTTAAGGTAAACTCCATTGATGAGCTTCCTGACGGCGCTGAGATCGGTGTTCCTAATGATACTGACAACTGTAACCGTGCTCTGGAACTGCTGGTAGCCAAGGGATTGCTGACAGGAGTAGATGATGTTAACGTGATCAACAGATCAGAGTCTCTTAACCCTCATGGTTTTGAAATCGTCCCAATTGAAGCAGCTTCTCTGCCTCGTGCTCTGGAAGACCTGGATGCTGCCGTCATCAACGGTAACTATGCTCTGGAAGCAGGACTGCCTGAAAAGGCTCCGGCTCTGGAAATCGAAAGTTTCGATGCAGTAACAACTGTCAAGCGCACTAACTATATAGCAGTCAAGGCCGGCACTGAGAACAGTGAAAAGATCCAGGCTTTAGTAAAGGCTATCGTTTCTGATGATGTCAGAAAGTATATTGAGGATACTTATAAGGGTGCTGTCATCACATCATTCGTTGATGCTCAGGGCAATCCTGTAAATCCATAAAGAATTAATAACTGGAGTTGTGTTTAATGATTGTTTTAAAAGATGTTTGTAAGAACTTTGACGATCTCGAAGTTCTCAAAGGTATCTCCATTGAGATACAGGATCACGAAGTATACGGCATTATCGGTCAGTCCGGTGCTGGTAAGAGCACGCTGTTAAGATGCATTAACGGCCTGGAGTCATATCAGTCCGGGCAGATCACCGTTGATGGTGTTTTAGTGTCGCAGAAAGACAAGAAACAGTTAAGACAGCTCCAGAAAAAGATGGGAATGATTTTCCAGAACTTCAACCTGCTGGAAAGACTCGATGTCTATGACAATGTGGCTCTGCCGATGAAGTTCTGGGGTATCAATACCCGCAGCGAACAGTCTGTAAATAAGATAAACTCATTAATAAAACTGGTTGGTCTGGAAGACAAGAAACATTCCAAGCCGGCTGAACTGTCAGGCGGTCAGAAACAGAGAGTGGCCATTGCCAGAGCTCTGGTTCTTGATCCGGAGGTGCTGTTATGTGATGAGGCAACCAGCGCTCTGGACCCGGCGATAACCAGAGAGATACTGACACTGCTGCAGCAAATCAACCAACAGCTGGGCATCACCATTCTGGTGGTCACCCATCAGATGGAAGTGGTCAAGCAGATCTGCCAGCGAGTATCATTCCTGAAGGATGGAAGAGTACTGGCTGAAGGCAAGCCTGAGGACCTGTTCATTCATCCTATTAAGGAAGTCAAATCATTCTTACAGGAAGAAAGCGGATTGCTGCCGGAAAAGGGTGTTAATATCCAGCTGTTCTTCACTGATAAGAGCTCTGATCCGGTGGTGACGATGATGGCCAGGGAACTGGACATGGACTTCTCCATCGTGTGGGGCAAACTGGAAGATTTCCGTTCCAATGTTTTCGGTTCACTGGTAATAAATGTTGATGAACGGGCGAAAGATAAGGTAACGGCATACCTCGATAAGGAAGGGGTAACGTGGGAGGTGCTGAACTAGTATGACAGACATTATCTTAAAAGCTACAACTCAGACACTGACCATGGTTTTCTGGTCAACATTGTTCTCGGTAATTCTTGGGTTTATACCGGCAGTCATCATGACATTAACGGCGCCGGATGGCTTAAGGCCTAACCGCATCGTTTATGAGGTTCTGAGTTTTCTGGTAAACACGTTCCGCAGCTTCCCGTTTGTCATTCTGATGGTCATCATCATTCCATTGACCAGGGCGATGGTGGGAACAACTATCGGAACCAAGGCGGCCATTGTACCGCTGACAGTATGTGCTATCCCGTTTATTGCCAGGGTATTTGAAAATGCCTTAAGGGAAACCGATGCTGGAGTCATCGAAGCCGCCCGTTCATTCGGAGCTTCTGACTGGCAGATCCTGTTCAGGGTTTACTTCAAGGAATCCATACCGCGTTTACTGAACGGAATAATACTTCTGACGATCAATATTCTGGGTTATTCAGCCATGGCGGGAACGCTGGGGGGCGGCGGAATTGGTGACATTGCGATCAGATACGGCTATCAGAAGTATTCAACCGAGTATCTGGTAGTCTGCTCAATAATACTGATCGGATTTGTCCAGCTCGTTCAGAGCATCGGCAATTTCATCTACAAGAAACTGTCATAAAGGGCTTAGCCCTTTTTAATTTCACATTAATGATGTAAACTGTTAGGTAGTTAAAGGGAGGGTCTAAATGGACAACAGGCTTAAGAAGCTAACTTATACAGTCATGTTCATAGCGGTAAACTATGTTGTTTTTACCTACGGTAAGATCAACATTGTGATAACCCGGGGACACTCCACCGCAATCCATGTTGCCAATGCCGTTGTGGTACTGTCAAGCTGGCTGTTAGGGCCTCTTTACGGCGGTATCTCCGGAGCTGTCGGACTGTCATTGGCTGACTTACTGGATCCAAGATACATCACATCGGCACCTAAGACCTTCATCATGAAGTTTATGATCGCCCTGGTTGCCGGTTTTACCGCTAAGAAACTGAAACTGCAGGAAAAGACGGAAAGAAAGGACATCATCTGGGCAGCGGGATTAAGCGCTTTTGCGGCCATGGCCTTTAATGTCATCGTTGATCCGATTTTCGGATATTTCTACAAGAGATTAATACTGAGAATACCGGCCGAGGCAGCCTCAATCATTCTGACCTGGTCAGCCGGAGTAACCGCTCTTAACGGAGCAGTATGTACGGTAGTAGCCGTATTATTATACCTGGCTCTTTATAAGCCGTTCAGATCATTATATAAGTAAACTGTCATGGAAAACAGAAGCAGAGAAATAGAATTAAGCATCAATAAGAAATACCGCCACAAGCTGTGGGGGCGTTTTATCAGGGCTATAAAGGATTATCAGCTGATTCAGGAAAATGACCGTATTGCGGTCTGTATTTCCGGGGGTAAGGATTCCATGTGCATGGCCAAGCTGTTTCAGATGCTTCAGGCTCACAGTGAGATACCTTTTGAAGTTGAATACATGGTCATGGACCCTGGTTACAATGAGGTCAACCGAAAGAAGATCGAGGAAAACGCCCGGATTATCGGCATACCGGTAAAGATCTATGAAACCAATATCTTCTCCATCGCCAACAACATGGAAAGCAATCCATGTTACATCTGTGCCAAGATGAGAAGAGGGGCACTATACCGCCTGGCTAAGGAACTTGGCTGCAATAAGATAGCGTTGGGACATCATTTCAATGACGTAATTGAAACACCGTTATTAGGCATGTTCTATGCTTCTCAGCTGCAGGCCATGATACCTAAGCTGCATTCCCGGAACTATGAGGGAATGGAACTGATCAGGCCGATGTACTGCGTTCATGAAGAAGACATCATCTCCTGGGCTAACTATAACAAACTGGAATTCATTCAGTGTGCCTGCCGTTTTACGGAGATGAGTGAAGTTGATGAGGAAGGAAACAGCCTCTCCAAGCGTAAGGAGATCAAAGAACTGATCAAAAAGCTCAAGAAGACCAATCCGGACATTGAAAAGAGCATTTTCAACAGTCTGCACAAGGTCAACATCGAAATGTTCCCGGGCTATAAGGCTGACGGTGAATACCACAGTTTCCTGGAGAACTATGATGAAAGGAAAGAGGAATAGGATATGGCATCACAAATAACGATCAGAAGCACTGCCGGAGTAAGAAGAACGCTTCTTTTTGAAGTGCTGAGTGAATATGATCTGGCTTATGGCATTCATGATGCCTATGGCCGACTGCAGGAAGACGAGATAAAAAACGGTCCTGTCGTTCTTTATAATCCCGAACACATAGGCAGAGGCATAGAAGTTAACTGGAACGATAACATCAGGGATGAAATACATCTTTCTCTTCCGTTGCCTTGTACGATTCATGACATGGATGTGCTGTACCGTGTTACTGCCCGTATAATGGAATACTGGCAGGTAAACAGTTTCATTCAGGACGGCAATGTCTTCAACTTGGAAGTAGTTGATGCTCTTAAGAAGATGTTTATTGATTACTGCATTGCAGCCTTAAAGGAAACCGGAGATAACCGTCATGGCGACTCCGTTATTATTTATCCGGCTGTTAAAAATCCGCTGTATCTTTCAGTGTCACAGCTCACTGAATTTGGTGAAGATCAGGACATGGAAGGATTCTCGTTATTACTGCATCAGCTGCAGGAAAGAGATCTCTATTATGCCAGTCCGATACTTTATAACGATAAGGAAGGAAAGCTGTTTGGAGCCTATGCCATTGTGGCATCAACTGATACGGTATTGCCTTATAAACGGCATCCTTCACCGTTTGCCAGAGATGCCAGAACCGGTGATCCAATTGAATGTGATCTGTTTGTGGCTTCACTGACCTCAATGCAGAAAAGAAAGAGGCTGGCAACCATTTCCTATCAGGATTTCCTGAAGGAGATCGATGTCAGTTCCCTGGAGAAATATGATGAAGCACACTTCATTCTTCCGGGACTAAGCGAAGATGAAATTGAAAGAATAGCTTCTCAGGGATATCCAAATCCTCTGGAATACTCATAAAAAGAAACCAGCAACAAGTGGACAGAAATCAATCTGTCCACTTTTTTCGGTGTGCAGTATATGGTATCATTTAAGTATGAAAAAAGTAGTAGTCATAGGAGGCGGAACAGGGCAGTCTGCTCTGTTGAGAGGCCTGAAAAAAATAGAAGATATCAAATTAACAACGATCGTGACGGTTGCGGATGATGGAGGAAGTACGGGAAGACTTCGCAGTGATCTTAACATTCCTGCGATGGGAGATATACGCAACGTCATGCTGGCACTGGCGGAATCGGAAACGATCATGAACACGCTGATGAACTACCGTTTTGATGATAACTGCGGACAGATGTCCGGCCATAATCTGGGCAATATAATGTTATCTGCTCTGACCCGTAAGTCAGACAGTCTGATACAGGCCATTGTTGACCTGTCAAATGTTCTGAAGGTCAGAGGTCTTATTGTGCCAAGCACGATTGATAATGTCACTCTGTGTGCCAACATGACTGACGGGAGTGTTGTAGTAGGTGAACATAACATTACCGCTGCTCACCGTAAGGTGGCTGACGTATTCTACCGGGAAAACGTCGCAGCCAATCCAAAGGCTCTGGAAAAGATCCGGGAAGCTGATTACATCATCTTAGGTATCGGATCTTTGTATACCAGCATCATGCCTAACATCATCATTGACGACATCAGAAAGGCTTTATGTGAGACCAAGGCCAGAGTTATCTATTACTGTAACTGCATGACTGAAGAGGGCGAGACCGACAACTATTACCTGGAAGATCATGTTGCGGCTTTACATAAGCATCTGGGTAAGGATATCGTCGATATAGTGGTAAAGGCCAATGATGAAATACCTGATGATATTCTGGCTAACTACAAGGCTGAAAATGCCCGGGTAGTGGGTATAAGAGACAGTGAACATCCGTATGTCGTCATTGAGCATCCGCTGTTAAGCTTTGCGACCGGAATGGTCAGACATGATGCCGATAAGGTATCGGAGAGCTTTGCCAGAGTGATGGAGGAATACTGATGTCTTTTGCCAGTGAAGTCAAGGAAGAAGTAGCCAGACAGGAAATAAACAGCGATGCTAAAAAAGCCGAGCTTTCCGCTATCCTGAAACTGCTGTCGGTAATGAACATTTCCAGCAGGGGACTTTCACTGCGCGTCCGCAGCAAGAATGCGGTCATCATAAGGATGATCTCCCAGTTTGTTCAGGATCTTTACAGTACCAAACCGGAAATAGAGGTCGTCAAGGAAAACAAACTGTATAAAAACAACATCTATGCCGTTGTCATCAGAAAGAATGTCACTGATATTCTGGAAGATCTGGACTTATGGCGTGATGGAGGCATCCGGGAATACCCGCGTATGAAGTTTCTGAAAAATGACAACATGATCAGAGCCTTTATTACCGGAAGCTTTCTGGCAACCGGAAGCATAAACTCTCCGAATACGACCAATTACCATCTGGAAATCAGCTGCATTTCCGAAGAATATGCCCGTTTTCTGGTAAGACTGCTGGAAAGATACTTCATCACCCGGAAGATCACCACCAGAAGAGACCGTTACGTGGTTTACCTGAAGGCCAGTGAGCAGATATCCGACTTCTTAAGACTGATGGGGGCTTCCGATGCCATCTTCACCTTTGAGGATGTCAGAATTCAGAGAGACTTTGTCAACAGCTTATCCAGATGGAACAACTGTGAGATCGCCAATGATGCCAAAAGCCTGGCTGCTGCCCGCAAGCAGTATGAAGCCGTGGAATATCTGGTGGAGTCAGGAAACATCATAAAACTGTCAGAAAAAGACCAGGAAATCGCCATGGTAAGATATGAAAATCCGGAAGCCGGCTTCGTTGAGCTTTCACAGATATATGAAAAGAAGACCGGACAGGTTCTCAGCAAGTCCGGTATCAGACACAGATTTATAAAGATCATTGATCTGGCGGATAAATACCGCAGCAGAAAGGAGTCCGCATGAAGAATATCGCCATTATTACCGGAGCCAGTTCCGGAATGGGCCGTGAATTTGCCCTGACAGCTACCGAGCATGGACAGTTTGATGAGATCTGGGTCATTGCCCGTACTCTGAAGAACCTTGAAGATCTGAAACCGCAGATCAATACGGTTGTCAGATCGCTTCCTATGGATCTGAGCAAGGCTGACAGCTTTGATGTCTTACGGCAGGAGCTGAAGAAGGAAGAGATCAACGTAGCACTGCTGATCAACGCATCAGGTTATGGCATCTTTGATTCCTTTGAGAATACGACGCTGGAAAACATTGAAGGCATGATCGATCTTAACGTCAAGGGTCTGGTCAAGATGATCAAGACCGTAATACCGTACATGCACATCGGTTCCAGCATCATTAACATTGCCTCAATGGCTGCCTTACAGCCGGTTCCGTACATCAACATCTATGCCGCAACCAAGGCTTTTGTCCTGAGCTTCTCCCGCGCTCTTAACAGCGAGCTGGAAAGCAGAGGCATCAGATGCATGGCTGTATGTCCGTATTGGACCAAGACCAGGTTCTTTGACCGTGCCATCGATAAGGACAAGGCTCCGATCGTCAGGAAGTACGTGGTAATGTACAAGCCTGAACAGATCATTGCTCAGGCCTGGAAGGATCTGGCAAAGGGCAACGATGTCAGCATCTACGGTTTCATTGCCCGCGGACAGGCTTTATTATGCAAGATCGTTCCGCACGGACAGGTTATGAAAATCTGGAAGAAACAGCAGAAGCTTCCTTAATGTGATAGAATTAAATGTGAGGTCATGAATATGGGTATAAAGGAATGGATCGGATTTGCGATCATCGTATTTGTCGGATTAAAGCTGATGCCTGTCATCGGGCAGCTGCTTTCTTTCCTGCTGGTCGTAGCACTGATATTTGCCCGGTATATATTCTTCCAGAGTATGTCAACCAAGAAAGATATCGAAGCCAACCCGGCTGAATACTTCGCCAAGCAGTTTGAAGAGAGGGAAAAGGAAAAAGTCCCTGTTGAAAACAAGGTTATTGATGCTGAATACAAGGTAAAGGAAGCCGAAGAAGAGAAAAATGATTAGAGAGGGACAGCTGTCTGACCGTCAGGCCATTTACGACCTTCATTCCCGGTGGGTAAACCTGGGTGAATATGATGACATGGAGATATATTTTGCCAGATATTTTAATGCGAATAACATCATCGTAAATGAGATCAACGGGCACGTAGCGGCCAGCTGTCAGGTAAACTATCATACACTTCGCGTCAATGATTACCGCATGGCAGCAGGAACCATTACAGCCTGCATAGCAGACCGTAATAACCGCAGTTATCTGGCAGAACTTCTGAAAGATGTGGATGATGAACTGATACACAAGGTTCTGATCTCTCTGGCCATAACGGATACGCCGTCTGACTTTGTCAGCCTGGGTTTTGAACCGGTATATAACCGCCGCCGTTATTCCCTTAACCGCAGTGATCTGGCCAACAGATCATTTGACGGGATCGACCGCAGTTTTACCGTCAGGGAAATAACCAATGTGTACCGCAGTTTCATGGCCAACTTCAACGGTTATTATGAGAGAGACTACGAATACTGGGTATCCAGATTTGAAACCTTCAAGTACAGAAAATACAATACCGTTGTTTACCGTAACGGTAATAATGAGGTAGAGGGTTACATGGTATTTGCGATAAACCAGTCAAACGTCTACGTGGACGAGATCGTCTATCTTACCGGAGAAGCTCTGGTGAGATTACTGTGCTATGGCTTCAAGTACAAGGATAAGATGACGGTAATGGTATCGGAACACGAGAATCTGAACATGCTGATACCGGAAGCCAAATACAGACTGCAGCCGCAGATTCTGGCCAAGGTCAACAACCTTACTTTGTATAACAGCCTGTTTGAATATAATGCCACATCTACTACGGAAGCCCTGAATGCCTCAGGTATTCCGCTGTCTGTCAATGAGGAGTTTTAGAAATGCACCTAACCATGTAAATATGGTAGAATAAAGAAAAAGGAGAAATATCATGGAGTTAAAAGGATCAAAGACTGAAAAGAATTTATGGGAAGCTTTTGCCGGTGAATCACAGGCCAGAAACAAGTATACTTATTTCGCTTCTCAGGCCAAGAAGGATGGATATGAACAGATAGCCGCCATTTTCCAGGAAACAGCAGATAACGAAAAGGAACATGCCAAGTTATGGTTCAAGCATTTATGCGGCGGCAAGGTTCCTGGCACAATCGACAACCTGAAGGCTGCTGCAGCCGGTGAACATGAAGAATGGACTGACATGTATGTAAGAATGGCTAAGGAAGCCAGAGAAGAAGGCTTCGAAGCAATCGCCAGACAGATGGAAGGCGTAGCTGCCATTGAAAAGCATCATGAAGAGAGATATCTGAGACTGGCAGAACTGGTCGAACAGAAGGAAGTCTTCGAAAAAGTATCAGAAACATGCTGGAAATGCCGTAACTGCGGACACCTGTATTTCGGTAAGAAACCTCCGGTAGTCTGCCCTGTATGTGCACATCCTCAGTCATATTTTGAAGTCTGTGTAGAAGAGTATTAAAAGTTTAAGGAAGAGAATACATCGTGTTTCTTTGTGTTCTTTTGCCTAATTTATGATAATTTAAAAAAATGAATCCGTTGTCTATAACAAAACGAGGAGGAAATACACATGGAGAAATGCTCTATATGTAAAAAAATGGTTTTCTCTGATAACAGCGTAGAGTTCAAAGACGGTCTGGTGTGTGACGATTGCTTACAGCGTGTTTTTAATAAAACACCCCATACATTGAAAGAAAGTGAAAGACAGAAATTCCGTAATTTGACAATCGAAGAATGGCAAAAAAAATCCAATGATGAAGAGGAAGAGAGAATAATTGAAGCTAATCATGAAAAAGAGATTTTAGCTAAAAAAAAGAACATTATTGTCTCAACGTGTGACATAAAACAAGATTATGAAATCATTGCCCCTGTTTATTTTCAAGTCAACAACAGAGGAGACCAGTTCTCGACTCTTTCAAAAAAGTATGAAGATCTGTTTTCTACAAAAGAACAATTGGCCCAATTGTCCGGAGACAGGATTACAGGTTGGGAAGTGTTTCAAACTCTGTTCATTACCAATGCGGCGACAATAGCTCACAATCAGTTTGATAAAGCCTTTTTCATAGCTGTTGAGGAATTAAAAGAAAGGGCTGCTCGTTTAGGAGCAGATGCAGTGATAGGCATGAGGTATGATCTAGACTTAGATACAAACTTGTTCCAGTACTTCTACCTACAAATGTATGGAACAGCGGTAAGGTATTTATAAGAATACAAGAAGAAAAGATTTCCAAAAGTTATTATTTTAAAGCCCATCAGAAATAGACTGATGGGCTTCATTTCTTGATTATCTCTCGTTCTCTTTGGAAACAGGCTAAACGGACGATGTTCCTTTGTCGTATATATTGCAATACCGAAATCAAAAGATCTGTAGGATCGAGTTTTTTACCTGTATCGTCTCTTAATTCAAAGTGTAGAAAAGGACCGGAAACTCTTCCTTTTTTGTGTTTAAACACAGGGTATTCAATTGACTTAATACCCAAAAAAATCTTATAATTTAACTGGAAACATAGGAGGATTTTTTACATGACAGTAAGAGTCGCAATTAACGGTTTTGGACGTATCGGCCGTCTGGCATTCAGACAGATGTGGCAGGCAGAGGGATACGAAGTTGTCGCTATCAACGATTTAACAAGCCCAGATATGTTAGCTCACTTATTAAAGTATGACACAGCTCAGGGACGTTACAATCATCCAGTTGAAGCAGGCGAGAACTCAATCACAGTAGATGGCAAGGAAATCACTATCTACAAGGAAGCAGATGCTCACAACTTACCTTGGAAAGAATTAGACATCGATGTAGTATTAGAGTGCACCGGTTTCTATACAAGCAAGGCAAAAGCTTCAGCACACATTGAAGCAGGCGCCAAGAAGGTTGTCATCTCTGCTCCAGCAGGCAATGACTTACCTACAATCGTTTACAATGTCAACCATAAGACATTAAAGCCAGAAGATACAGTTATTTCTGCAGCAAGCTGCACAACTAACTGCTTAGCTCCAATGGCAAAGGCCTTAAACGATGCGTTCCCAATTCAGGCTGGTATCATGACAACAGTACATGCTTACACTGGTGACCAGATGATTCTTGACGGACCACACAGAAAAGGCGACAAGAGACGTGCAAGAGCAGGCGCTGCCAACATCGTTCCTAACAGCACAGGTGCTGCAAAGGCTATCGGTCTGGTAATCCCTGAACTCAATGGCAAGTTAATCGGTTCTGCACAGCGTGTTCCAGTACCTACAGGCTCAACAACAATCTTAGTTGCAGTTGTTAAGGGTGAAGATGTAACAGTTGATTCTGTTAACGCTGCTATGAAGGCTGAAGCAACTGAATCATTCGAATACAACACTGATCCAATCGTATCAAGCGATATCATCGGATCAACTGCTGGTTCAATCTTCGACGCAACTCAGACAATGGTTGCCAAGATTGCTGACGGCTGCTATGAAGTACAGGTAGTTTCATGGTATGACAATGAGAACTCTTACACATCACAGATGGTAAGAACTATCAAGTACTTAGCTGAATTAAAGTAATCGCGAAAAATTCCTGATTTTTCTGAAGAGGCAGATTTGAATATCTGCCTTTTTTCCTGCCTGAGATAAGAGTAAAATGATGTTGTACGCATAAGGAGGAAAGCTTATGTTTAAGAAACTTGATGAGAAATTCGGCAACAATGGCATCTGGCAGTTTGTAAAGTTCAATCTGGTCAGTCTGTCAATCACAGCGGTTCAGTTATTGCTGGCAAATCTGCTGCCTCTGATATTTGATAATGTTCAGACCACACTGCCTGCCTTTCTGCAGGGCATCTTCAATCCGGATGTTCTGTTTGAAGGGGAAAGCAAGTATGTGGTAGATGGAGCGGTGACCTGGGGTTATGTCCTGCCGTTTTTCCTTTCCAATTTCATAGCGAATGTTTACGGTTATTTTGTCAACATGAAGACCACTTTCAAAGGAAAGGGAACCAAGCGGGGTTTGATAGGATACTTTGCGGTACTGACAGCTTTGATCCTGTTTACGACATGGCTGCAGGGTTATATCACTGCCATGCTGGCAAATACCTCATTAGCCGGGGCTTCCCGCACCATCGCAGCCTTTGCTGCCGGTGTGGTACAGGTAGCTGTGCTGTTCCCACTGGAAAAGTATGTATTATTCAAGGAGAAGTAAAGAATGAGCAAAGTCAGTATCATAGTTCCGGTCTATAATGCCGAAAAAGCTATCGGCAGATGCATTGACAGCATTCTCAAGCAGGACTATGAGGATATCGAAGTCATACTGGTTGATGATGGCAGTAAAGACAGTTCACTGGAAATCATAACCAGATATGCGGAAACCGATAAAAGGGTAAAAACCGTTCACAAGGAAAACGGCGGTGTTTCATCCACCCGCAATCTGGCCTTATCACTGGCTCAGGGCGACTACATTCAGTTTCTTGATGCCGATGACTGGATCCCGTTTGATTCGACCAAGCTGATGGTCAGGGAGATGGAAAAAAAAGGTGTACAGCTGGTGATCGGGGACTTTTACCGTGTTGTTGATGAGATGGTTTCCCGCAAGGGTTCAATAAAGGACGGAGGTGTCATTACCCGTAATGAATATGCCGATAAGATGATGCTGACACCGGCTGATTTCTATTACGGTGTTCTGTGGAACAAGCTGTATCGCAAAGATATCATTGAGAAATACCACATCAGAATGGATGAGAACATCACATACTGCGAAGATGTCATATTTAACCTGGAATATCTCCTGCATGTTGAAAATGTTGCGGTGCTTAAAGCTCCTGTCTATTATTATGTGAAAACGGAAGGTTCCCTGGTACGGCAGAATCTCAGCATTGAGAAAACTGTCAGGATGAAGACCAGTGTCATAAAGTACTATAATGACTTCTACCGTCATATTCTCAATGAAGATGATTATGAAGCCAGAAAGCCGATCATCTACAGTTATCTGGTAGCGGTCAGCACTGATGCCTTTGCGATTCCGCTGTTATCCGATACCCGCAAGCTGGGTGAAGAAGAGGGCAGTAAGGTCTATTATGATGAAAACCTGGATGATACAGCCATCATGCTGAATTATCTGAGTGAAAGCCTGTTCATGAAACTTTTAAATACGGTAGCCCTGCAGAGTAAACTGGAAGTCAATGATGTCAGGATCCTGTACTGTCTCTACCGTACCGACCGTATATGTACCCTTGATGAGATATCATCGTTAACCGGACTTTCCGTTCCTGTCTGCACTATTTCATTAACGAAGATGGCAGCACTGGGTTATCTAAGGATAACCGATGTCGATCTGTTTGGTGAAAAGAAGATCAGCTATGTCTATCAGAAAGGAAAACTGGATGAACTGCTTTGCAGAATCAGCGACGATTTCCTGTCCGTCTGTTATCAGGGATTAAGCAGTGAAGAGATACAGCAGTATCAGGAAATACAGCACAGAATACTGGAGAATTTAAAGAAGGTCACGGTTAAGAAAGAAGAACGGTGATCTGATCATCTCATAATATAAAATAAAAATATAGGGCGCCCTGATGGGTGCCTTTGCCATTTCAGGGCTTTACAGGAGCCTTCTGACAGGGATTATTGATAAAGACATATGATTGACCGTGTTGAAAAAATCACTGTCAGAATCTGTGTAAATAAGCAGGAAAGAGGTTCAGTAAAGACCTTGTAAATGGTACAATAACAGTATGGAAAAGCAGATGAAAAACAGCGGTTATATTGCAGGAATAGGAGCGGCAAATGTCGACATCAACGGCCACAGTAATGCTCCTGTCAACTATCACGATTCCAATCCCGGATACATGCATGTTTCCGTTGGCGGCGTTACCAGAAACATTCTGGAGAATTATGCCCGACTGGGTGGAAACGCTGTTCTTTTAAGTGTGGTAGGAGATGACATTTACGGGCACAAGATTCTGAGTGAAAGTGAAAAAGCCGGGATAGATGTATCGCATGTACTGACAGTCAGAAATACTGTGTCATCCACATACATGTCAATACTGGACAGTAACGGTGATCTGGCTCTGTCCTTAAGCGATATGAACATCATGAAGAATCTGTCTGTTGATTATCTGCGTGAAAACGAGGATATCTTAAGAAATGCTTCCCTGATCGTTACCGATCCTTCGGTAGGCATTGAAGTTATCGGGTACCTGCTTGATAATTATGACAATGTCTGTCTTGATCCGGTATCGGTTGCATATGCAAAGACGGTAAAGGATTATATAGGACGCGTCATGATGTGCAAGCCAAACGCCATGGAATGCGGTCTGTTAAGCGATACGGAAATCACTGATAGTGAGAGTCTGGAAAGAGCAGCTGAAGTCCTGATAAACAGAGGCATGAAAGAAGTGTATGTATCTTTGGGAAAAGATGGCTGTCTGTATCTTGACAGAGAAGGAAATAAGATGTATTCTCATCTGCTGCCCCTTGATGAGGTAGTAAATGTTACAGGAGCAGGAGACGCCTTCATGGCCATGATCCTGTATGCGAAAATGAATCAGTTTACTGTTGAAAAGGCTCTGGAATATGCCTGCGGTGCCGGTATGGCAGCAGTAATGTCTGAAGATACCATCAACAGAAATATCAGTCTGGAATTAATAGAAGAGATCTTGAAGGAGAGAAGAGTATGAATTTGGAAAAGTATTTATCTGTAACACCGGAAATTCAGGAAGCAGTTGCCCGGGGAAAGCCTGTTGTTGCCTTGGAAAGCACAATTCTGTCTCATGGCATGCCATTCCCGGAAAACGTTGAGTTTGCTCACAAGGTTGAAGAGATCGTCAGAGGCGAGGGAGCCATTCCGGCAACCACTGCTATCATCGGCGGCAAGCTGAAAGTCGGTCTGACACCGGAAGAACTGGACATCATGTGCAAGGGCGAAGGTGTCGGCAAGGTCTCCAGAAGAGACGTTGCTACTTATCTGGTAACCGGCCAGACCGGTGCCACGACCGTAGCTACTACAATGCTGATTGCTTCACTGGCCGGCGTTAAGATCTTTGCCACCGGCGGTATCGGCGGTGTTCACAGAAACGGACAGTATACCATGGATATTTCTGCAGACCTGCAGGAATTCGCCAACACACCGGTAGCTGTAGTAACAGCCGGTGCCAAGCAGATCCTGGATATCGGCAGAACCCTGGAATACCTGGAAACTTATGGTGTACCTGTATTAGGTTTCCAGACCGATGAATTCCCGGCTTTCTACTGCAAGAGTTCCGGATATAAGCTGGACTACAACTGCAAAAATGAAGAGGAAGTCGCCAGAATCATGAAGACCAAGTGGGATCTGGGCTTAAAGGGCGGAGTCGTCATCGGCAATCCTATTCCGGATGAATACGCTCTGGACTTCAAGGAGATGGAAAGCGTCATTGACGAAGCCATCAGGATGGCTGATGAAAAAGGCATCAGAGGCAAGAACATCACACCGTTCTTACTGGCTACCATTAAGGACATGACCAAGGGTGTTTCCTTTGCCAGTAACCTGCAGCTGGCTTATAACAACGCCAGAGTTGCCAGCCGTATTGCGGTTGAATACAGTAAATTAGATTAATTATGAATGAAAATCCAGGTGTTTTGCCTGGGTTTTCATGTATAGGAGACATATTATGAAAGAATTCTATATTAACAGTGACGGCATTAAGCTGCATGCCATACTGCAGATGCCTGAAAACAAAAAGAAGTGTCCTTTACTGATAGTGGTACATGGATTGACCGGACACATGGATGAGGTACACATCAAGGCAGCAGCTGATACAGCTAATGAGATCGGATTTGCTTCCCTGAGAGTCGAGATGTACGGTCACGGCAAGAGTGAAGGTAAATTTGAAGACCATACTCTTTATAAATGGATCAACAATATGCTGGATGTTGTCAGTTATGCCAAGACTCTGGATTTTGTTACCGACATGTATCTTTGCGGCCACTCCCAGGGCGGATTGCTTACTGTTCTGATTGGTGGATTACTGCCGGATACCTTCAGGGCCATAATTCCGCTGTCTGCGGCGGTAATGATTCCGGAAGTTGCCAGAGGAGGAGGCATTCTGGGTATGAAATTTGATCCTGATCATATTCCTGATATACTGGATTTCTTTGGCGGAAAACTGAACGGAAACTATCTACGTACCGCTCAGACCATACATGTAGAGGAATTTGTTATGAAGTACCGTAAACCGGTCCTGCTGGTACATGGAACCCGGGATCAGGCTGTTGATGTCGGATATTCCTACTGGCTCAGACAGCTGTATCATGACCGGACATTGGTTACAGTTGAAGGTGCCAACCACGGATTTGAAGGACAGATAGGTGAAATGTGTGCTGCCATCAGAGAATTCCTGCTGGCTCAGGACAGCATCAGATAACCGGAATACATGTTCACGTTGATTTCATATTTCTAAACTATAATCAAATCATGACAGACAATATGAATTTGGTTAATGACAGTATCCTGTTTCTGCTTAAGCCTAAGATCTCCATCTGTTATCTGGTAGAGAGCTGGACCTTAAGACAGGCTCTGGAAAAAATGCGTCATTACGGCTATACTGCTTTACCGGTTATTAATGAAAAAGGCATATATACAGGCACGGTTTCTGAAGGTGACTTTCTCTGGCATGTGCTGAACAAGGAGGATTACAGTATCTACAGCCAGGAAAAGTACCGTCTGGCGGATATTATCCGCCCGGATTTCAATCCTGCCGTCAGAGTAGATGCGCATATTGAGGATCTGGTAGACAGGGTAATGGCTCAGAACTTCGTTCCGGTCATTGATGACTATGGTGTATTAATGGGAATCATTACCAGACAGGATGTCATTGCCTATCTGAGAAAAAGAAAATAAAAACGCAGACAACTGCGTTTTTTCGTGGTTTATATGATTCTTATCAGATTCTGTCACCGTCACTGTCAAACAGATGTAGTCTGTCCATGTCAGCTACCAGATGAACTTCCTGTCCTGCAAGATATTTCATCTCGTCAGCGTTGTTCAGCTTCTCAACAACAGTCAGTTCCTTACCTTCGTCGACTGTTACATGGATGATAATGTCTGATTCGATGATCTCCGTATAACTGACAACTGCCGGATATCCTTCATCCTTTATCGTGATATCAACACCGCGGATGCCGACGTCAATGCCGGTATTTTTTCTGATTTTTTTCTGCTGTCCCGTGGTCAGATGATACTCACGGCCCAGGATACTGATGGTATTGTTGCGGCTGACCTTGACAGCTTCAAAGAAGTTCATGGCAGGGGAGCCGACAAATTCTGCGCAAAAACGGTTGGCCGGATAGTTATAGACATTGGCAGTAGTATCATCCATCTGCATTATGCCATCTTTGAGAATAATTATCCTGTCAGCCAGGGAAAGGGCATCATACTGATCATGAGTAACATAGATGAATGTCGTATTAAATGCCTGATGCAGTTCCTTCAGCTGTTTTCTCAGCTTACCGCGCATTAATGGGTCCAGATTGGCGAAAGGTTCATCCAGTAACAGAACCGAAGGATCCTTTATCAGGGAACGGGCAATGGCGACACGCTGTTTTTCACCGCCGGAAAGTTCGTGCGGGAACCGGTTCAGCTTGTCTTCCAGCTCCAGCATCCGGGCCATCTTTCTGACCTGCGGTTCAATCTCTTCTCTTGGAACATGCTTTACTTCCAGAGGAAAGGCGATATTCCGGTAAACGGTCTGATTAGGATAAAGTGCATAGTTTTGGAATACCATGGCGGTATCACGGTCCTGAGCCGGGACGAACTTGTAATCTTTATTATCGAAATAGATGTCTCCCACAACCGGTCTTTCCAGTCCGGATATGATTCTTAAAAGGGTACTCTTTCCGGAACCTGAAGGTCCCAGAACCACGACAAATTCACCGTTTTTTATTTCGGCACTGAAGTGCTGTAAAGCGATGACGCCTTCATTGGAAGTATATGGCATGGCCTTCTGCTGTTCTAAAATCAGCTGTTTCTGCTTACGGTCAAACAGCCCGGTAACCTTCTGGAATGGATAGATCATCGCAACATCGTTAAGACGGATATCAGGCATTATTTCTTACCGCTCTTTCTTTCACGGGAAAGCTTCCGGTTCAGATCATATACTGACTCAGTTTCTTCCGGTATTTCTTCTTTTTCAACAGTCTCTGTTTCATTGGCTTCCCGTAATCCGTTTTCTTCCACAAACCGCTGCAGATCCTTCTCCAGAGGCAGTCTGATCAAATCACTGTACAGCCCCGGCACGATTAACAGTGCCAATGGGAACATCTCCACCATAAAAGATAAAACTGCCAGCAGAGCTACATTGAAGATGCTGCGTAACGGATGCTTCATGACAAAATAAACCGCAATTCTGATGATTGACAGTATCGGGGCATCAAAACGGGACAGTACCGGCGGGATGTAAATGACAGCTGTTGTTACTGCTGCGGTTATGATGATACCTAATCCGAAGTATAACATTCCCAAGATGCTTACTTTCCAGAACTGCCATCCGGTCCACAGACCTTCAAAGATGAAGAACCGGGCTACCAGTAATATCAGAGTAAGCTTGATACCCGGAACGATATTATCCTTATAGGAATTGAAGAAGTCCTTTAAAACGCCGTTGCCTTTGCCCGGGCCGAAGATGATCTTGGCGGTTGTATGATACAGGGCACAGCTTGACGGCACTATCGTAACGACCGGCAGACAAAAGATCAGCCATAACATACTGACTATTATCATGTTAGCGATCGTTTCCAGAAACTTTATGAAAGGACTGTTGTAATTCATTTTATAAAGGTGTTTCTCCTATTTCCGTGATCTTACCGGCCTTCAGTATTTCTTTCTGACCAAAGGCGGTCATGATCTCTACATCTATAGCACTAGGGTTATAGATCATGGATCCATCTACACTATATTCTAACATCTGATAGGCCTGGATATAATCCAAAATTTCGCCATTTGTCGCAAACCAGATATCTTTACCGTTTTCACTCATGTAGCTGACCAGTTTTTCGATCAGATCCCAGTTCTTGCCGCCGTCAAATTCATATCCATGACCCCATACATAGAACATCGATGGTTTAATGGTACGCATGGTGACGAACTTCTCTGCCAGTTCCATCAGTTCCTTATCAGTGTGATGACAGGTCGGGTTCAGCTCATACGGATCTTCAGGCAGATCAAAACTGAATGTCGACTTGATGGTGCGGGCACCTTTATAGCCGGCGATCTTCAGGTATTCCTTGGTCTTTTCATTGAAGAAGCCGAAAGGGTAGGCAAACATCTTCAGCGGATAACCTACCAGTTTTTCCAGCTGAGCCTTATCTTCCAGGATCTCATACATGGAGTACGGAGCTCCCAGGGAAGATACATCGGAATGGTATAACCGGTGACCTCCGACTTCATGGCCTTTATATAATTCTTTCACTTCACTTGTCTCAACACGTGAGATATCGATCGGGAATTTAGGATCTCCCTTATATCCCAGAACACCGTATCCCAGGTTGAAAGTACATTTTACGTGGTATTTGTTGAAAATCTCAACCAGTCTTCTGTCCTGAACGACACCGTCATCATAGCTTAAGGTGAAAGCCTTGCTGGTGCCGCCAGGGAACAGGAGTATGTCAAATCTTTTTCCCATGTTTGTTCTCCTTTAAGAAAGAGGTCCACCTGTGTGGACCTCTGCAGTTTCTGTTAAACTTTCTTACCGTAGATCGGTTTAGGTTTGAAGAATCTGAATGCTGAAGTATTATCAGATTCAACTCTGAATCCATCACCTTCAAATACCAGATTATAAGTATCCTCGATGCAGGTTTCTACCCATCTGCCATGCATTACCAGAACATTGTCTTCTTTCCAGTAAGCATCACCCAGGTATATCTGAGTCAGATCCTCAGGCTTACCCAGATAGTTGGTGAATCTGGTGCCGTTAGTGGTGAATCTGATCTTTTCCTGTCTTCCGTTTCTGGTTGTGAAGTTCCACAGGAATCCATAATCATCGAAATCCAGTGAGAAGGTATCGATGCCGTCAGGTCCGGCTCCGATCATGAAGTTGCCGCCGAATGGAGTGAAGTCTCCGCTTTCGACCTTGAACTTCTTGCCGGAGATCTCTTCGATCGTCGGTGAGAATGGCTGGCAGGCCGGGTTGCCGATGTTAAGAGTTCTTAACTTGCGGCATAATCTGTCATAGCCTTCGTCATCAGCTTCAATCGGTCCTTCTGCCTTGATCTGTTCAATGAACTTCCAGGTGATGTCCAGAGTGCTCTGAGCCCAGTGGGCACCGACGGCTGTTTCATTGATGGCGATTTCCATGTCCAGGTCAGGGAATACGATCGTAAACTGACCCATGGCACCGTCTGCACGGTAAGTGTGTTTAGGCTTGCACATCCAGATCTGGAAACCATAGCCTAAGAAATTATCGAAAGCTTCAGGGTTGTTGATTGATTCAGAAGCAGAGTCATTCTGGTTGGTAGTAGCTAATTTGACATAGTCTTCAGCCAGAATTCTTTCGCCTTCCCAGACGCCGCCGTCAGCGTAAAGCTTCATTAAGCGGAAGTTGTCCTCAGTAGTGGCATATAATCCGCCACCGCCGACTTCCATGCCGTCAGCCATGCACATCCAGCGCAGGTTGTCAGGATTGATGCCGATCTTGTTAAACAGTCTCGGTGTCAGATAATCATGTAAACCCAGTCCGGTTTTCTTACGGACGATGGCACCTAACAGGGTTGAACCTGTAGAGTTGTACATGTAGGTTGTGCCAGGCTTGTGATTGACAGGTGTATGCATGAAGTCCTTGATCCAGTGTTCGGAGTTCCAAGGCATTGTATCCATGCCGCAACCCATGCATAAGACATCGCGGACAGTTAACAGTTTCAGGTTTTCGCTTGGTTCTTCAGGTGATTCATCAGGGAAGATGTCGATCAGTCTTTCATCAAGCTTTAAGATGCCTTCGGTGTAGGCAATACCTACAGCGGTAGCAGCATAGGTCTTGGTGTGGCTCTGTAAGCCATGACGCAGGTTAGGACCATAAGGTGCCCACCATCCCTCAGCGACCATCTTGTTATGACGCATGATCATCAGACCATGCATTTCAGTCTGGCTGTGTTCCAGATTGTCAATGTATTCCAGAATCAGACGGCTTGGAATGCCGACTTCTTCCGGTCTGGCCTTATCAAAAGGTTTACGATATTGCATAGTTCAGTGCCTTTCCTTTTATCCTTTGACGCCGCCGACGACCATGCCTTTGATAAGTTCCTGCTGAATGAATGGATATACCAGAAGGATAGGGATCAGGGCAATGATGGCGACCGCCATACGTGCGGACTCTGTTGGTAAGCTGCGCTGAGCCAGTAAGATGGCTTCGTCCTGAAGGTCGGTCGTCCTTAAAAACTGAATGCTGTCCATCAGTTTCTTCAGATATACCTGAATGGTATAGAGTTTAGGGTTGTTGATGTAGTACAGACCGGCTGACCAGTTGTTCCAGTAACCTAAGGCTGAGAACAGACCAATAGTGGTCATGATTGGTTTTGACAGAGGTACCATGATCTTGGAGTAGATAGTCCAGTCATTGGCGCCGTCAATACGTGCTGCTTCAACGATTGAATAAGGAATGTTGGCATTGAAGTAGTTTCTAACCAGCATTACGTTCATACCGCTCATCAGGGAACCTGGAAGCAGGTAAGCCCACAGGGTTTCCTTGATATGGAACAATCGAGACCAGACGATATATGAAGCAGTCATACCACCGTTAAACAGCATTGTGAAGAACAGGATGAAGGCGATGGT
The DNA here is from genome assembly GCA_017405785.1 of Erysipelotrichaceae bacterium. Taxonomy (GTDB): domain Bacteria; phylum Bacillota_I; class Bacilli_A; order Erysipelotrichales; family Erysipelotrichaceae; genus RUG521. The sequence continues at coordinate 170,790 of JAFQZR010000001.1, read as the reverse complement.
ATTTCTCGGCTTGAAATCCTTTCTTGACAGTGGATATGCGAATAATGAAGTTAATAACAGTGACATTGTGGTACCGACAACGGTAACCAGAATGGTTAAGCCGTAGGCACGGGAGATTGTAGCTCTCTTGGCCCACATGAAGGCATAGGCATCCAGTGACCATTCATCAGGAATGAAACGGTAGCCATGCAGCAGTGAGTTCTCGGATGAGAATGATACGACGCACATCAGGATCAGAGGTACGACGCAGAAGATCATAAGAGAGATCATTACGACCAATGCGATGTAGTGGAACGTCCGTTCGCCCTTCATCATGACGATTTTATTTTTTGCTTTTGCCATAATTACGTCCTCCTAGAATAATGAGTTCTCTGGGTTGATCTTACGAACAAGCAGGTTAGAGAACAGAACGAGGAAGAATCCGATGACGGCCTGGAATACGGAGGCAGCAGATGACTGACCGACGTTATTGGAGACCATCAGGGCACGGTAGACGTAAGTATCAATTGTCTGGGTCGTTGAATACAGCAGACCGTTTCCTAACGGTACCTGATAGAACAGACCGAAGTCAGAGTTGAAGATACGTCCAATTGACAGTAACAGCATCATGGTGATCATTGGCTTTAACAGAGGCAGGGTGATATAGCGGATCTGTTCCCACTTGTTGGCGCCATCGATACGGGCTGATTCATACAGACCTTTATCAATACCGCCGATGCTGGCCATGTAAATGATTGATGACTGACCGGCTCCCTGCCAGATGTGAACGATTGTCAGGATGAATGGCCAGTATTTGGCATTCTGATACCACATGACAGGGTTATCCTTGAAGATTGTTGAGTTCAGATAACCGTAGCTCTGGCTTAAGAAGGCATAGACAAGGAACGACAGGATTACTGCTGATACCATTGAAGGGAAGCAGATAACCGGCTGTATGACCTTGGCAATCTTTCTCTGAGCTATTTCGTTCATGCACAGGGCAATGAATACCGCAATACAAAGGTCCATAATGATCCAGCACGCATTGTAGAGGATGGTGTTTCTGACCATTATGAAGGCGTCCTTGGTCTTGAAGAGGTATTCAAAGTTTGCCAGACCTACCCACGGGCTCTTGAAGATACCAATGGAATAGTTGATTCTCTTGAATGCCAGCAGAATACCGAACATTGGCAGGTAGTTGTTGGCAATCAGATAAAGAATTCCAGGTAACATCATGAGATACAGCGGGAAGTCGTTTTTGAATTTTTCCTTGCGCCGCAGTTTGATCTGTTCCTGCAAAACATCATCAAATTCAGCGCTGTGAGTTTTATTCTTTTCAGACATAAAAACACTCCTTTACTGTATAATTATCCATATTCATATTAACTATAAAAAAAATATCATACATTAAAAAAAGTACGATACTTTTGTCAATTTCTATCTCTTAATAACTGCGTGACTAAAGCGATTGCTTCATCAAGATTTGTCGCATTTCCCACAACACCGATTATGACATCATCATGATAGTACCCAGCCTTGTGGAGAGGGGAGCCATCGTGCAGAATTATACCCTGAACAGGTTGGTTTTCAGTACCGTTATCATAGCGGTAAAGGTCTTCTTTTTCTAACAGACCGGCATCGATAAGGACGCTGAGATCAGCGAAGCCATTGTTGGCGGCAAAGTATTCAAAGTATTCTTCCGGGGCAACATATACGTCCAGATCACTGATGGAGAAAAGGGCGGTAAGCACCTGCATGGTTTCCATGTCGGCGGCTTCGTTATTACTGAGTCCCAATGAGAGTTCAGTGTTGACGCTGGAGGTTTTTCCTTTCATATCAATGCCCCGGCGGGACATTGTGTCATTGAAAAAGCTTTCTTCATACTCAGCCACAAGGGTATCGTTATTAAGGAGCACGACATATAAATTGATGTTTTCACGTCCGATGTTGCTGACAAAGGAAATCAGAGAGACCAGTATGATGGCCGCAACTGCTATTACCAGCGCTTTATAATAATCCCATATGAAAGTCAGTTTCTGGGAGAGGCTGGAAAACTCAGCCAGCTGCTGTCTGTCTTTTTTTATCTGCTCACTTAGTTTCATCGTAGTTGCCTCCCTTATCCCGGCGCCAGTCAAAAGGTGAAACGCCTACCATCTTATGGAACACGGTTGAGAAATAGGAAATATTGAAATAACCGACATAGGAAGCTATTTCACTGACACTCATGGAAGTAGACAGAAGCAGACGCTTGGCTTCTTCCACACGCAGCTGATTGATGTATTCGCGCAGATTCATGTTCATGGAGTTCTTGAACAGCTTTGAAAGATAGTTAGGGGTTACGAAAGCCACGGCAGCGACATCGTTACGGTCGATATTGTCATGGTAGTTTTCGTCAATGTATTTTCTGGCTCTGACAATGATATCTTCAGAATCCAACAGTTCCTGCTGCTTGGACTGCTGCAGGGTAAACAGCCCTTCGGCATATGCCAGCATGGCACTCTTACCTGAAGACGCTTTTTCGTCTAATGCTACGATGGTCGGATCCATGAAGATCAGGTTGGAACTCATGCCGTTATCACGGAAATGAGTGACGAAGATGTTGATCAGTTCCTTTCTGAACTGCTCAAAATCGGCTTCATCCGGCCTGATGCGCTCAATCAGCGAACTAATATATTCTTTATATCCTTGTTCATCCTTTTTCTTGAGATACCACAGGATCTGATTCTCATTAGGTGAGACATCCTGCAGGTTGTCAAAGGTGTGCTGCTGGTTCCGGAAGAAGATCTTTCCTTCATGGAAACGCAGTTTGCGCATCTGGTCATAGAGGGAAAGCACAACGTCAGAAGCCTGATAAAAACTGAATGGTTCACTGATCAGAATTACAGGATTTATTGACATGTGAGCATTGCCGAAATCAATCAGGTTCTGGCTGCGCTGACGCAGTTCCTCATCACTGATATTTCCTGGGACAAAACAGAAACTCCACAGGTAACGGTCATCGGCATTGACAACCGTATGAGCTGAACCGACATATTGAACAAGCGCTTCATCGTGAATTCGGGAAGCAGTAAACATCAGAAGGTCTTTACTCCAGGTCTTTCTGATGGCATCTGTCGTATCAGCGCAGGTATAGACAATGCGCCATAAGCTGTCAGCATTGAAATTAACGCCGTTGAGTCTTAATCCGGCATCTACCAGTTCACGGTTATTGCCTAACAAACCGTCACAGGCCTGTCTGAAAACGGAAGACATCAGGGAGTCATACCGGTTCTGAGGCTGAGTATCATGGCTCCGTCTCTTTTTCTCAACATTGGCAATCATTTTCTGAATGCAGACACGTACCTCATCCAGATCAAAAGGCTTTAACAGATAGCTTGTAACACCGTATTTTATGGCTATCTGGGCATATTCAAACTTTTCATAGCAGGTTAAAAAGGAGAACTCAATATCCGGATTCTTTTCATAAACGTATTTCAGGACATCAAGGCCGTTGGAAAGAGGCATGCCGATGTCACAAAGGATCAGATCAGGCTCATCTCTGTCAATGATCTCCTTGGCCATTACACCGTTATAGGCACGTAAAATGGTGGAAATGCCTAACTGACGGCAGTCCAGCTGACTCTGTATTACGTCTATTGTGGAAATGTCATCATCACATACCAGCAGTTTCATTTTCTTTCTCCTGTGACGGAATCAGCAGTTCAATGCGGGCTCCGCCTTCTTCTTTATTTGACAGTCTTAAAAGGTCATCTCTGTTATATATCATATTAAGACTGTAGCGTACATTTGTCAGGCCAAGATGTTCCTTGGTAAACAGATCGTCCCGTTCCGGCTCAGCCAGTTTTTCCAGTGCATTTTCGGAGAAACCGGAACCGTTATCTTCTTCTATCAGTTTAATTCCCTTAAATCCTTCTTCCTCATAATAGCTGCCGCTTATTCTGATATACATGGTGTTTACCAGGGTCATGGCATGCTTGAAGGAGTTTTCAACAAGGGAGAACAGGACCAGATACGGAACCTTTTCATCCATGATATCTTCATCACATTCGTAGGATATTTCAATACTGTTAGGGAAGCGGATCTTCTGCATCTTGACATAGCTTTCGATGTTCCGCAGCTCTTCACGTACCGTGGTCCAGTCGTTGGACTTATTCAGCATGTAGCGGGTAAATCTGGCAAAGGAAGCAATGTATTCTCTTATTTCCTCCGGTTTGGAGGTATATGTCATATTGGAAATAGTGGTAATGCCGTTGAGGAAGGTATGAGGCTTCATCTGAGCCCTTAACATCTTCAGACGGTTTTCTTCTCTTTTTAATTTCAGGTCATATGATTCAATGGTCAGCTGGTCTATCTTGGAACTCATGTCGTTGAAGCTGGTATAGAGCTCTTCGAATTCGGCTGATCCGGCTTCTTCAGGATCAAGCTTATAATCAAGATTGCCTTTAGACAGTTCCTGATTGGCTTCGACAAGTTCCTTAACAGGTCTGCGGACATACTTGTTCATGCTGGCAATTAACAGTACGACCATCAGAACGCACAGGGCACTGTCGACGATCAAAAACAGTGAAGCCAGTTTCCACGGTGTAGAGAAACCCTGAGGTTTGGTTATATAGACGGTGTAAGCCAGTGCTGACTGCTGTTCAGTAGTGGAAATGGCATATTCACCATAAAAATAATCATCGGTTCTGTCCGGATCAATCAGGTAATCCAGATCGTTTTCACCTTTGCATAAAACCATCCGCTGATCTCCCTTGATGAAAGTGGTAGTGCTCTCATTGTTGTTAGACGGCATGTTCTCAGGAGTGTAATATGAGCAGTCGCTCATGGCGCCGATAATGTATTTACCCATTTTAATGGCCTTATAGTAATACCCGCGTTCCAGCAGGTTGAGCAGATCCCATTTACGGGCGTTAAGAGGGGAGTTTGATTCCAGACAGTATGATTTGGTATATAATTTCAGGTTATAAGCCATCTGCTGGGACAGGTTAGGGTTGCTTACATAAAGAAACAGATCACTTTCACTATCCAGAATAAACAGACAGGTTATGTCATTGGAAGCCATCATCTTGTTGTTCATGCTGTCCTGCAGAGTCTGAGTTATCTGGTAATCGGCAGGAAGGCTTCCTTCGTTGATAGGTGTATTGCGGTATATAGTTACGGTAAGATCGTATACGTGTTCGTAAATAGTGTTAAGTCTGGTATCTATGGAAGAAGTCCAACGGGAGGCAGCGTTGTTATTGTTGTTAAGAATAACCTGCTGGTAAACTCTGCTGTAGGCCAGGGAGACAACCGCAAAAAAGAGCACTGATGCAATCAGTATGCTAACAAGCAGAATGATGATATTCCTGACCCATGATGTCTTCATTAGATTACCTTATCTTATATATTATAACATGGCGGGTAGTTTTTTACCCGCCATGTTTTTTAATGATAATGATGATTAATAGTTATTAATGAATTTTTAGCCGTTTGCTCTCAGCCATTCATCAGCCTGTGCCTGGTAGTCAGCAACGATCTTTTCAATGCCGGCTTCCTTCAGAGCAGCCAGGAACTGTGGATAAACTTCGTCAGGGTTAACGTCACCATAGATCAGAACTTTATTGTACTGGTCAACAACGTTAGATACTGCAGCGATTTCATTCATAACATTAACAGTTGTAGGAGTGAAACCATACAGAGGTGGGCACCATGCCTTGTTCATTAATTCCTTACCATAGCTACGGTCTGAACCAGATTCATCGGATGTTTCATATTCGAGACCCTGGAAACCGTTACCGATCATACCGCAGGAGTAGATGCAGTTGTATGGTACAGAGTTGAAGTCCATGCCATCAGGATATTTAACCTTTGTGTGGTCAGCATTCCATACATAGTCCTGGCCTTCAGCACCGTAGATGATTGTGATCCATACGAATTCATCAGTGTATAACAGGTTGATGAAACGTGCTGCAGCTGCAGGGTCCTTGCAGTAGTGAGCAATACCGATACCTAATGTATCTGTTGACAGGTCATCGATACCGATTGTAACAGCACCGAATTCTGCACCGTAGGTATTTGTCTTTGTGAACATTGAAGCAATGCCGTCTGCCTGAGCTGAGTGGCCCATGATAACGCCCTTGCTTGAACCGCCCATGACAACTGCGTCATGTGATAAGGTGTTGGCTGAGCCTTCTGGGTCAGCATAGCCTTTCTGACGGAATTCATAAGCTTTGTAGATAGCATTCTTGTAAGCATCTGTTTCATAGTAGTTCTTAAGAGTTGTACTTGTGCCAACTGTTGCAGCATATGTACCTACTACTGAAGTGTGGTCCATTAAGCCATACAGTCTGTTGAACTGGTCGCAGTATACTAAGAAGTGCTCATCAGGATAAGCTGTCTTTAATTCAGCTAATACATCACCTAAATTGTCGATGTTGGTTGCCTTTGTTACATCAACGCCTGCATCTTCAACCAGCTTCTTGTTGTAGATGAACTTCCAGTCAAGAACTGTACCGAAGTAACGAGGAATCATGTATGTATGGCCAGCCATCTTACCTGAACCGAGAACGTTGCCGATCAGGTCAACTGTCGGTTTCAGTTCCTTGCCCAGATAGTCATCCAGAGCCAGGATGTAGCCGTTGTTTACCCAGTCAGCCATGCTGAATACCTGAACTACGTCTGGTGCATCATCGCCGCCGCTGGCTAATTCCATAGGAATCTTCTGGAAATAGTCAGAAATTGCAGTGATAATCAGATGAACCTTGAATGTTTCATGTAATGTGTTTAACAGATAGTCATTCAGAACATCTTCAACTTTCTGTGTTGCTTCCAGGTTTGGAACGATGAACAGTGTTGACATATCCAATGTGATAGTTGAAATCTCCTGTTCGCCGCCGCCGTTATCCTTGGAGCAGCCTGCCAGAGGTGCTAAAAGCATCATAGCAGCCAGTAAAAGAACTAATAGTTTTTTCATTATTTTATTTCCTCCCTATTGTTGAGTTCTTTCTCTCTGATTAAATTAAAACACATACGATTTCACATTTCTTTCAAAAAACTCACTTTTGTTTTAGATAATAATACTTTGTTTTTGTACAAAAAGTGAAAGTCAAAAGTCCAAAACACTTTTTTAATATTAATGACAGAGGACCTTTATTACAATAGAATCAGATAGTTATGGGATTTTCATTATGTCCGAATACCTTCAGGAAAGAAGGGTTTCAGCTATCGTTCAGATGGGAAATGATTTTGAAATTTAGATAATTAATTGGGAGGAAATTATGTCAAATTTTGAAAATGCAAAAGTGTTGGTCAAACAGGGATGGCTGCAGGGCTATATCCAGGATAACGTCAAGGTTTTCAAGGGTATTCCTTATGCTGCTCCACCTGTAGGTTCTCGCCGTTTCAAACATCCTGAAGATCCGGGAAAATGGCGTGGCGTACGTAAGGCTGTACAGTACAGTGCTGCAGCTGTTCAGCATGTCATGGAAATTGAAGACATGCCGGCAAACGTTCACGGTGTACCTCAGTTCTTAGCTCCTTCTCAGTATGAAGAAGACTGCCTGTATCTGAATGTCTGGACACCTGCCAAGACAGAAGAAGACAAGCTGCCGGTATTCATCTGGATCCATGGTGGCGGCATGGTCGCCGGAAGCGGCTGCGAAGTTGTCTGCGACGGTATCGGTTTTGCCAAGAGAAAAGATATCGTTGTTGTTACCATCAACTACCGCTTAGGTTTCTTCGGATTCTTTGCACATCCTGAACTGACAGCTGAGGCTGGCGGAACAAGCGGTAACTACGCTTTATACGACATGCGCAAGGCCTGCCAGTGGGTCAAGGAAAACATTGCCAAGTTCGGCGGTGACCCTGACAGAATTACCGTTGCCGGTCAGTCCGGCGGTGCAGCCGGAACAGGTGCATTACATGCATCACCGTTAATGAAGGGCATCATCAACCGTGTTTCCATCGAAAGCGGTCCTATTTACTGGGGATTCATGCAGCCTGGTCCAAGAAAGACCATGGAAGATCTCGGTGTTGAATACATGAACTATGTTGGCTGCAAGTCAATTGAAGAATTAAGAAAGAGAGATGCCTGGGAGTTATTTGACAAGTACGAGGAATTCGTCAGAAGCAAGAACATGGGTCACTTTGGCTTCAGTTTCTGTGTTGACGGTGAATTCATTCCTAAGCCATATTCAGAAATCATCGATTCCGGTGAATTCAATGATTTCGATGTCATGATCGGATCATGTGCTCAGGAATTCCCGGCTGTCAGAGCCAGCGAATTCTCTGTTGAAAACTTCCATGATTATCTGGCAGAGGCTTTCCCTGATGCAGTGGAAGATATGAAGAGATGGTATCCTGCCACCAATAACATTGAGGCAGCCAAGCGGGCTTCATCAATCGCTTCCGATATCATGTTATTAGGTTCTGCCAAGTTAGGCGAAATTACCAACAAGTTCGGCAGAAATGCCTATGTCTGGTTAATGAGCAAGGAAAACGAGACCGAAAGAGGCCATAACGACGGTTCTCCTCACTGCGCAGAAATGCCATATGTCTTCGGCCGTGTAGACCATGGTGAAAGAAACCCGTTCTTCCCATATCACTGGGTAGGCGCTGACTATGACTTCATGGAACTGATCCAGGGCTACTGGTATAACTTCGCTGCCACAGGCAATCCTAACGGTGAAGGCATGCCTGAATGGAAGAAATATGAAAAGAGCTTTGACATCATCAACCTCAATAACAATTCCGGTATGATGGATGAAGCACAGCAGGAAAAGTATCACTACTTCTATGACAAGCTGGGAACCAACAATTATGTCGTAAGACTGTTCGGCCTGGCTAAGTTCGATTCAAAGGAAGAAGCATAATGGAAGGAAAACCGATACTTGAAGTCAAGGTTGAGTTTGATCAGCCGGGCTTTAAGATGCAGACGGAACAGGGCGATGTAGTCATGATTCCGTTCTACGGCAAGGTTTACGGTGAACTTTTCAGCGGTATAGTTGAACCGTGGGGTGTAGATACTCAGATCCTCAACCAGGCCGGAGTAAGACACATGTCAGCCCGTTATCTGTTAACGGGAAAAGACAAGGACGGTCAGGACTGTCACATATACGTTGAAAACAACGCGTTCTTTACTGATGACAAGCCGCATATGACCTTCAAGTCTGTTCCGACTTTCTATACCGACAGCAGGCTTTTGGCTCCTTATCTCCACCGCAATCAGTTTGTCGGTGAAGGCAAAGTCGAGCAGGATGGTCTGTGGATCAGATTCTACGAAATAGAACACTAGAATAAAACACGAAAAAAGATCTCAACTGATCAGCTGAGATCTTTTTTTTATTCGATTGTATAGGTTTCCTTTTCGAAATCCACCGTAAGCTTGACCCGTCCATGGACATTGGTCCACTTGATAATGAATTCCGTTTCATTGCAGTAGACGGCAATGTCGGCATCTTCCGTGAAGACAGGGCAGGTATTTCTGAATCTTAACAGTTCCAGCTGTTTCTTGACGACATTGGTCTTCAGCAGTTCTTCAGTTTCTTCTAAAGACAGGTTGGTTCTGTTGATCTCCTTATGTCCGCCCACACCGGCTCTTCTCATGGCTTCGTAGTCATTCTTACCGGCAAACAGGTCCAGATACCAGATCTGCGGCTTGCCCGGCATAAACAGCTGAATGGCTCTGGCCATTAACATTCTTCTTTCGCTTTCACCTAAGGCACTGTAATATGTGGCATTGACCTGATAGTATACGTTTTTGGCACCGTGGAGGTCCTTGACATAGCCGCCGCGGCCGACAACGGTATCAATCATGGTCTGAATGTCTTCTTCCGGCAACAATCCCTTTAAGTCAAGCAGAGGAATGCCGTCATGGCAGCCCAGCATGTTGACGGTGCGGATGTTGTTTTCAATGATCTCATCAGCCCATTTCTTCAGATAGATGCCGTTCTTTCTGATGAAGGCATCGATCAGTAAGCCAGGCAGGAAGAAGTCATATACCATGTAGCCCTTATCAGCTAACAGCTTGTAGGTCTTTTCACCGTAGCTGGCATGGATCTCCGGCAACAGGGTCAGTCCATATTCACTGGCGATGTCATCGATCTTCTGTAACAGATCCCAGGTACCAGGGTCATTCAGGAAGTTTCTTTCGCCCGGTTCCTTAGGAGCATAGGCAAAGGCATCCAGTCTGACGATGGCTACGCCGTAATCAGAGAGTTTCTTCAGAGTCTGACGGTAGTAGTCCCATACCAGAGGAGATTTAATATTCAGGTCCATCTGGCCCAGATAGCTTCTGTTGGCCTGCAGGTATTCTCTGACTATTGGTGCATATTCTTCCCACTGTCCGAAGTCGATGTCTTCAGGCTTTTTCTTCTCTTTCAGAGCCTTGTTGACGATCTTGCTGATCTCAACGGCGGTCTGATACTGCAGGTTGTGCTGTTTTACAAGAGCCAACGGATCAATCGGATTATAGATTACTTCCTGATAGAAGGTATTCCAGTAAGGAACATCGCGTCCGTCCGGGAATCTGACCATCAGAATAGGCAGTCCGGCCTTACGGAAGAACATGTCTTTGATGTACTTCTGATCAGGCTGAATGTAACCGCCCTCAGTCATCTCACCGCAGCCATCCCAGAACTTGTTCCAGTCGATGAAGAAATCACGGTATTTCGACCGGTCACCGTTTTTGATGATGTCCTGGAACTGATGGGACAGTACGGAAATGTGGTTGAGGATGAAGTCCATCATCAGATCGATGTTGAGTTCATGCAGGTCGTTGATGTCATTTTTACCGGCTAAGGTCTCACTGATCTCATAGTCAATTAATGAGAAGCCTCTGTCCAGGTCGGTATTGAAGACACTTGGCAGGATGTAGAACGACTGGAAAGTGTCTTTGAATTCTTCCTTTTTCAGCAGGGAAATGATATCGGAGAGCTTTCCGCCGATACTGTCAGGATAGGCATTAAGTAAAGTTCCAATACTCATTTTCTTCTGTTCCATAACAAGTCCTCCTTTAAAAGTCTTCAGGATTCAGGAATTCTCCGGCTTTGGAGATGATGATCTTAGCAAATCTGGCACGGCTGTCCAGTTCGGCCTGTTCGATCTCCAGAACCATGGTTGTAAATGCGGAGTCAGTCTTGCCGTCACGGGCTCTTAAGCGACGGTGTTCTCTGGTTTCCTCAGGTGTTGAGTTCAGCAGAACAGGGATATCAATACCCTTGAGATTTTCATTGCCGCCATGGGTCCATTCAATGATCAGAACATTAATTTTTCTGAAATCGACAGGATCATACCATCTGGCGTCTTCGGAACGTCCCATTCTCTTCATGAAGATGTCTTCGGCACCTTCCTTGAAGGCATTGATGATCCAGTTGACCTGATCGTAGTCCTGTTCCTTATAAGTTCCCAGATACTGGGCCAATGCGGCACGTCCGTACTGCTGATAGAAAGTCAGCCATGGATATGTTTCAGTCTTCTTTGGATCAGCATCAGTTTCATGGGCCCATAATTCATCCAGAACTTTCTGGTTATCAGGAGTATAGGCTCCCTGTTTTAATAAGCCCTTCAAACCTTCCGAGCGGAAGATTGATGCTCTTTCCGCATCATTGTATAAAGGTATTCTTCTTGGATAGTTGTCACCGGACATTACATAGGCTCCGATGCCGCATGACTGCAGGTAATAGGCTAAAAGTGAAGCTATTTCGCTTTTACCGACTCCTGATCCGCCGAAGACGGAGACAACGATCTTCTCTCTGTCGGTTTTAACCATTTCATCGATCAGGGCAGGGAAGATCTTTGATGCCTTGGCAATATGTGTTTCATTGATCCGGATCTTGTCACCCGGCATGTCTCCGTGAGGCATGTCTTCAGAGAGTACCGGCGGTACCCATCCTTCGACTCCCTCACGCAGCTTTAACAGTTTTTCCTTTAACATATTATTCTCCTAAGAACTTGCGGATGTAGTTAGCCAGTTCCTTGCCCATGCGGACATGAGTTTTGGCACTTGGGTGGCCGGCTGCGCCGATTCCCTCCATCATGACATTCAGAGGAATGTATTCGAAGCAGAACAGCTTTTCATCACCGGTTTCCTGTCTGAGTTCGGCAACGACTTCCTTGATGTGGTGATACAGATAAGTATCAATTGAGCCCAATGAGCAGATGATGACGGTTTCCGGACCGTTGCATCTTCTTACCTGCTTGACAAATTCCTTATATCTGGCATGGAACCAGTTTTCCATCGGTTCAATGTCATTGAAGTTACGGTAGAACTTGATTGGGTTGTTGTCATTAGTTCCCAGGTTGAGAACGACGATGTCATTGTGATGAGCTTCAAAGTCCCACTTTTCCAGTGGCTTTCCGTATTTCTTGGCATAGAGCTCATCGGTGTATTCATAGACATCTTCCATGGCATGCATCTCCCATAAAGGATGTTCCGGTCTGGCAGCGTTGATGCCTGATTCACAGATCATTGAATATTCATAACCGAGTTCTCTGGCTGCTAAAGCACCGTAGGTGATCCAGCCGTTTTCCTCAGAGGTCTTGAACATGAAGGCATTGTCCGGTGCTTCGATGCCGAAGCCGCAGGTGATGGAGTCACCGACCAGCTCAATGGTCTTTTTATTGTCTTCGTATTTGTGGAATTCACCGTCAGTTTCAACTTCCAGAACAGCCAGCTTGCCTCTGGCATTTTCTGACAGTTTCATTACTCTGACGTTGACGGTTGTTTCTTCTTCTGATTCCCACATGGTCAGCCACTCAGGCTCTGTGTTGCGGCATTCATGGCGGTTGATGAGTTCACCGTTTACTTCGGCACCGATGCATGGCCAGTCAGCCGGTGGGGTAGGGCCGCCAGGGAATCCGGCAATCTGATCGCTGTCAGCGATGACCTTGGCCTTAAGATATTTGCCTGTTACGCCAACCGTAAAACCTGAACAGGTCCAGTTGCAGTACAGGGCTTCTTTTTCTTCGTCATAGACAGTACGTCCATGTATTTTGGCTAATGGAAGCAGTTCATTAATCTTCATTTTCAATTCCTCCCTTGACTACGAATCTGTACATATCTTTACTAGGAACATAAGTTACCGGTACCCGGTTGTCGATCAGGTCAGGCAGCCAGTCCTTGTAATACTTCATTCCCAGTTCTTCCCAGTTGAAATGTCCGATGTTGATGACAGCTTTGGCTTTGCCTAGTTCAACAGCGTCTCTGACATATGACAGTACGGTCCAGTCAATTACCTCACCAGGTAAGATTACATCGGCTTTTCTTTCCAGTACGTCGATGATGCTGACGGAGTATTCGCCGCTGGTACCGTCTTTTTTGTGATAATCCATCGGATAAAGGTGACCGACAAAGGCAATTGATGAAACGACATCATCAGGATTGCCGATGATTCTGGCACCGTTGAGTCCGATCTTATCAATAATGTATTCTGATAACTGTTTTACAGTTGTTGGTTCGAGCTTTATATAATAGTGGGCAAACAGACCGGTATCGTAATCAACTTCCGCCTTGTCTTCCCAGCCCAGATACTTAAGTACCCCGGTAAAGATGGAATCCGGATTATGGAAGTGCATGTGGTCATGGTCTCTCCATACCACGATTCCATGATCATCCAGCAGTTTCTTTTTTTCTTCGTAAACGGAGTTTTCAAAAGGTTCATTCCATCCCGGCTCATCTGCCGAAGTGTAGAAGGTCGGTTCATGGACGATGATCAGGTTGGCATTCAGCTTGATTGCTTCCCTGATTACATGAATGTTAGGACTTAAGGCTGTTACGATACCTGTACATTCGTCTTCCGGATTACCGCATTTGTAGTCATCGCATCCGTGATAGTTTGGAATGTCAGGATGGTAAGCCAGGATCCGCTTAATTACATCTTTGATCTTCATTCTTTAAAATCTCCATAATAGATACCCCAATATGGTATAGAAAACTCGAAAACAGGATTATCTTCAGAATTGAACAAAACTGCAGGACAGTAGTTTTCCTCACAGTATTTTACAAATGGAGGGTATTCCCATTTTCCGGTAAGGATAAGTTTATCGCCTTCAACTAAATACTGATAATCCCATTCTGGCTGTTGATCACCCGATTTATCGTCACCATATAACTTCAACCGTTGTTTCAGGTCTCCTTTGACTTTCAGACCTTCAGCAGTGTTAATGAAACGTATAACTAAGATACCGTCACTGCCTGTGGCGCTCTTGAATTCCGGACAATCCGCTACCAGTGAATTATCACCGTAGACATGTTTCATGACCATGCGGCCAAGGCGTTCACCCACAATTTTCTTGTGGCGTGGATGAATATTGAATTCCTCTCCGGCATCGAGAATACAGACATTATACATATCAGGAGTATTCATGGATGCTATATGCTGCTTCTGTCTTAAAATATCATATTTCTTGGCACCGGTAATTCCTACGCCTCTGAAAGGTGCCAGTTCGATCTGGAAGAATGGGAACTTCCAGCCCCATAGCTTACGCCAGCAGGCCACCATGGTTTTCATGCTTTCATCATAGAAATCAACCCAGTCTCTGGCATCATCATCTTCACCCTGATACCAGATAACACCCTTAATGGCGTATGGTGCGGTTTTCTTCAGCATGTTTTCATATAAACCGGCCGGTCTGACAATGGAACGCGGTCCCGGATTATAAGGAGCATAGTCGACTTTCGGCAATTTGGAAGGGTCAAAGTTCTTGAAGAACTCACTCATGTCCTCACCCATCATGAAGCGGTCGTTGAACCGCTGCTGCTGAGGTGAGATCGGAGCCGGTTTGACATCAGAAGCAGCCATGTACTTTTCCCAGTCGGTTGAGTCACAGGCATCCTGATGCCACTTCAGTATTGGTTTTAAAGCCGGATTAGCCTTGAGATCTTCCATGGCTGTCCAGGCAGCGACAGGGCTGCCGCCCCAGTTACAGGAAATGATACCGACAGGAACATTGAGCTTCTGTCTTAGGATCATGCCCATGTAGGCTCCCACGGCAGAGAAGTTGATGCGGTTGTCATAGCTGGTCCACTTGCGCCAGAAACCCTGAGCAGGCTTACTGTCAAGTTCCAGATAGCCCAGATAGGCACTCTGCGGTGTGGTATAGCAGCGCAGATATTCATCATCCGGTAATTCCTTTGTTTCCGGAAGATCATAATCGTATTTCATCAGAAATTCCATGTTGGACTGACCGGTAGCCAGCCATACTTCGCCGATGGCTACATCGTGGAAACTGATGACTTCTTCGGTAATTACGGAACTTATGGTCATTGTTGTCCTGAAACAGGCTTCTTCCGGTTTCAAAACTACCATCCACTCACCGTTAATAACGGGTGCAGATGCTTTCTGCTCATTCAGTTCAACAGTAACGGTGTCATTTTCGGCACCGGTACCCCATATCTTAAGTTCGCTGTCTCTCTGCAGGATCATGTGTTCCCCGAAGAGAGCAGCCACATTGAGTTTCATAATTGTTTACTCCTACAGGATTCTGCCTTCGACATCCTTGAAGAAGCGGTCGCAGTCACGGGCCGTTAATTCCGGCATTTCATCAGCGCCGCCATGGCCTAAGTGCTGATACATCAGGTAATGAGCACCAGGAATGGCCTTGGCAACTTCCAGGGCTGCTTCCGGAGTGGCTAACGGGTCAAGACCGCCTTCCCAGATCATGACAGGGAAGTTGATCTCATGGAGTCTTTCCAATAGTTCTTCCTGACTTTTGGCATTGCAGCCGGTCATGTCGCCCAGCATCGGAAGGCCGAATTCTTCGGCTTTTCTGTGCATCAGAATGTCGAGGTGTTCTTCAAAGTTGGCCTGTCTTCTGGCCAGCCTTTCCGGGTTCTGGGTTGGCCATAATTCGATCCATGCAGTTTTTCTTAACTGCTCTTCGTTGCCGACGAATTCATCAGCGTGATCTCTCATCTTGGCTAACGGAGCAGGTAAATCTCTCTGTTCGTGATACTGGGTGATACCGTCGCAGCAGACATAGGCTCTGATGAGTTCAGGTCTGTGGAAGGCGATGTACCAGGCAGCCCAGTTACCATGGGAAATGCCCGTATAGTAGAATGACGGAATTCCCATTGTTTCGGCAAAGGCGATCAGGTCTTCACCCCATACCGTGGCATAATCACGCAGGGTCTGATCGAATATATGATCTGATTCACCGTAGCCTCTCATGTATACCAGGAAGCAGTGATAGTCATATGGCGGCTGTCCCAGCAAGGCCATGTGTGAATCCTTGAAGAAGAAGTTCTGAGTTGATAAAAGATATTTGTCACCTGTGCCGTATTCTCTGTAGGCCAGGGTAACACCATTAACATTTACGGTCTTAATTTCGTGCATATTATTACAGCTCCTTTTAATCCATTTTCAGCATATCATTGCCATAACTGTCAAAAGAATAAAAAATGAACTTTACTGTTTTGATTTTCTATTCTTGAAGTCAATTCAGTTTTTTTTGCATGTGATGTTTACATATTTACAAGGCAAACAGCCTTTAATTTGTCATAATATGATTGAAATACTGCTCTCCACTTTCCTATGCAGTAAAAGAAAAGGAGGAATACCGTGGCTCGCGGGTCAGTATCGTGGAGACATACTGAGAATGTCTTAAATCCTTCGTGTCGGTTTAAGATGAGGCAGTAAGGCGGAGGCTGAGCTGCCAGAGCAAAACACATGGCAAGTATTACATTAAAGAACATCAAGAAGATCTACCCTATCACCCGGGAGGAGATCAGATCCAACAAGAGAGCTGCCAAGAAGGCAAAGGATCTTCCACCTGAAGAAGGGTTCGTTCCTAATCTGCAGATCACTGATGAAGGCGTTGTAGCCGTTCAGGAGTTCAATCTGTTCATTAAGGACAAGGAATTCGTCGTATTAGTCGGACCTTCCGGATGCGGCAAGTCCACTACATTACGTATGATCGCCGGTCTGGAAGAGATCACCGAAGGTGAACTGTACATCGGTGATGTGCTGTCCAATGTCATCTCACCGAGAGACAGGAACATCGCAATGGTCTTCCAGAACTACTCACTGTATCCTCATATGACTGTTTATGACAACATGGCCTTCTCACTGAAACTGGCCAAGCTGCCGAAAGACGAGATCGACAGAAAGGTCAGAGAGGCCGCCAAGACTCTCGAGATCACTGAGATCCTCGAACGTCTGCCAAAGGCTCTTTCCGGCGGTCAGAGACAGCGTGTCGCCATCGGCCGTGCCATCGTCAGACAGCCTCAGGTCATCCTGATGGACGAACCTCTGAGTAACCTGGACGCCAAGCTGCGTGGCCAGATGCGTTCCGAGATCATCAGACTGCGTCAGAAGATCGACACAACATTCGTATATGTTACCCATGACCAGGTCGAAGCCATGACCTTAGGTGACAGAATCGTCGTCATGAGAGACGGCTTCATTCAGCAGGTAGGTACTCCTCAGGAAGTATTCAACCATCCTGATAACGTCTTCGTTGCCGGCTTCATCGGTACACCTCAGATCAACTTCTTCCACAATATTCCGTTATCAATCGTAGACGGTGATTACTACATTACCATTCAGAACAGAGGCATCAGACTGGCTGAAAAGTATCAGACAGCCCTGAAGGCTAACAATGTACCTGAAAAGAGAGTTGTCGTCGGTGTCAGACCTGTTCACATTGAAATGGCTGAAGACGGATTCACCGGTGTTATCGAAGTATCAGAAATGATGGGTTCCGAAGTGCACCTGCACATCAACCTCAACGGTGACGATATCGTAGCTGTTATCCCGACAGCCAACCTCGATCTGGAGAGCGTTTCCTTAGGCAAGGAGTTCACATTCAACTTCAATCCTAACCTGATCCACGTCTTTGACGCTGAGACAGAGAAGAATCTGATTTAGTAAACATACTGAAGTCCATGCCCTGGGAGGGGTATGGACTTTTTTCAAAGGAGATATATATGTATCAGAACAACTATGAAGAGATAAGAAAACTGGTAGCTGAAGACGGTGTTGTCATCAATATTTCCCGTCACCGCAAGGAAGACGGTTCCATGAACAGGGAGCTGAACATGGAAACCTGGAACAACGCTGTTAAAAGATTTGATGCTATTCCACTATGGCCTGAAGGGCAGACTCCTAACTGGGATAACAGAGATCCTCTGCAGACTGAACCGTCGATCATCTTCGTTCCGGGCCAGAACATGACAGAAAAAAGAGGAACCATCATTGTAGCCTGCGGGGGAGGTTTCTCCACCAGAACAGGATGTGAAGGTTTCAACGTCGCTGAGTATTTCGCTACAGCCGGATTCAATACGGCCGTACTGACATACCGTCTGCAGCCTTATGGCCGCAAGGATGCCTTGGATGACATGCAGAGAGCCATCAGACTCATCAGAAGCAAAAAGGATGAGCTGGGTGTTACCGATAAGGTCATCTGCATGGGCTTCTCAGCCGGCGGCATGTTGTCAGGCAATGCTGCTACCCATTTTGACTACGGCAATAAGGAAGCCGAAGATCCGGTTGAAAGGGAATCCTGCCGTCCTGACGGAGCTGTTTTAGGTTACGGTGCCTTTGCGTTTGCCGGTATGACGGGCGGCTTCTTTGTTGACCCGTTCAGCGATCACATCAGAAATCCGTTCTTTGCGAATAAGGAAGAACTTATTTACTATTCACCGGAAGTGAACATCACCAGACAGACTCCGCCGTTCTTTATCTGGCAGACCAACAGTGATGACCCTCGTAACTCCTTTACTCTGGGCAGCGCTCTGACAGCGGTAGGCATTCCGTTTGAAATGCACCTGTTCCCTGAAGGTGTACACGGTCTGGCAATGGCTGACGGTCACAATGATCTGGCCATGGATATTCCGCAGGTCCACAAGTGGGCTCTGTTGTGCGAAGGCTGGCTGGAAAAGCATATCTGACAGAAATAATTTATAAGTATGAGACCCTGTATCTCTGATATGGGGTTTTTACATTTTTGAAATGAGTTGATACCATTTGAAATCCATTGTGTGCGAAAATGGAATGGGAGGAAACGACTATGATAAACAGAGTCCTGACAAAATACGGATGGGTTGAAGGTGTCAGATCCAATGGCGGATTTGCGCTTTTCCGCGGTGTGCCATATGCCAAGCCGCCGGTAGGTGAGTTAAGGTGGAAAGCGCCTGAAGAACCGGAAAGCTGGGTAGGGGTAAGATTATGCGATAAATATGGTGATGCCTGCGCTCAGTTTGACCGCTGGAATGATGCCGTTGACGACATCAATGATGACAGCGACCATCCTTATGTAATGATGGAAAACTATCCGTATCCACCGAAGATGTCAGAGGACTGTTTATACCTTAATATCTATACTCCGGCCGAAAGTGAAAACGATAAGCTGCCGGTCATGATGTACATTCACGGCGGCGGTTTACAGCAGTGGTACGGTTCAGACTATGAATACTGCGGAGACGGATTATGCCGTCATGGCTGTATTGTGGTATCGATTACCTATCGTCTGAATATATTCGGTTACTATGTTCATCCTGAACTGGCTTTGGAGAACGAACATGGATCGGCCGGGAACTACGGCCTGCAGGATCAGATCCGGGCTCTGAAATGGGTCCATGAGAATATCTCCGGATTCGGCGGTGATCCTGACAACATTACGGTATTTGGTCAGTCTTCCGGAGGAAGAAGCTCACTGGCACTGTTCTGTTCACCGTTATCGCGTGATCTGATCAGACATGTTTCCATCCAGTCAGCCGGCGGTATCGGCTCAATGATGAATGAAGAGACCAGAGATAATCTGGAAAGAAAAGGCACCATGATAATGGAAAGTCTGGGATGCAGCAGTATTGAGGAAATGCGTAAACTTGACTGGCAGGTCTTAAGAGACATAAACGATGAAAAACTCGGTTTCTTTTACGGTTTTGGCATGTATAACGACGGTTATGTTCTGCCGGACACTATAGATCATATGATAATTCAAGGAGAAACCGGTAAGGCTGATGTCATCATTGGCTGTACCGTTGATGAAGGTGCCAATGAAAAAGAACCAATGTTCCATTCAAATACCTGTCGGCAGGCGCGTGCCTTTGGCAGAGTTCTGGTTGAACAGGGAAGAAAGAATGTCTATGAATATGTTTTTGACCGTCCTCAGCCGGGAGATGATGCCGGTGTTCCGCATTCCTGTGATAACCGCTATCAGTTCGGTACACTGGATGGCTGCTGGAGACCGTATGAGAAAAAGGACTGGCAGCTTTCAGAGAAAATGCAGAGTTACTGGGCTAACTTTGCGAAAACGGGAGATCCTAACGGTGAAGGATTAAGTGAATGGCTGCCGTATGATGAAAGAGAATTGGCAATGAGACTGGCAGCCGATGAATGTTCCATGGTTGATTATGACCGGGAGACCAACGGCAGGTTAGGCATGCGGGAACGAGAAATACTGAGCAGATTCTGAAATCTGCGTTATAATAAAGACAGTAATAGTATTGAAAGGAAGTTTGGTAGTTATGGCTGAAATAAAACACATAATGTGCTGCTGCGGTGGAGGAATGGGCAGTTCTTTCATGGTTAAGCTGAATGTTCAGAAATATCTCAAGCAGAGGGGCATAAAGGACATTGAAGTTGAACATGTCTCTCTTGGTGAACTGTCTGCTCAGAAGTTTGATCTGCTGGTAGTAGCCCGTGACATTGTCTATCAGTGCCGTCAGTATCCGCGCATTGTTGAGCTGTTTAAGATCATGGACATGAAGGAACTGACCGAGAAAATGGATAAGGCCCTGGCTGAGACAGAAGACGAATTCCATATCCGCTGATAAGGCTGAAAAGATAGGAAAAAAAGGAGTTTTTCCGAAGAAAAACTCCTTTTTCCGTGTCAGTTTTCTGCACTTTTAAGATGCAGAAAAAAGTTTAAAAATTTGTAAAAAAGTTCTTGCAAAAGGTTTTTGAATCAGGTATTATTAACTACTCGGTTGAAACAGACCGATTCACATACACCTTAAACCGTTGGAAAACAACGTTAACATATATAACCTATCGTCCGGGTTAAGGACGTTACATACAGGAAAAACGTCCTCCTCAAGCGACGATCACATATAGGTAGTTCAACAGTCAGAAATGACTGCTTTTTCTTTTCTTGCCGGTAAAAAACATCCTTGCTGATGTTTACAGTTCAAGTGAATTTATGAATTCATTGATGTAGACGTCAAGGTCATGATAATAACCTTTTCTGTCAGCTTTCTTGCAGGCGATTTCATGGAAAACGGAACCTTTTATGGCCTCATGAATGAGTTCGCTGCTGTGGAAAGGATGGATGCTGTCCTGCCTGTTGGCAAGTACAAGAGTAGGAACTTTTATTTCCTTCAGAGCATCCAGTGATTCAAACGGTGCCTGAACTGGTATTCTGGCAAATTTTTCAGGATATCTCAGAGCTGCCGGCTCTTCGAAAAAGCCGACCATGGAAACAGCAGTCTCTTCCTCGATTAATAAATATTCCTTATAAGCTTCTGATTCTTTCAGTTTTTCCGGTGATTTTTCCTTCAATGCTTCAGATAGGGCAATGAAAAGATTGGCGTTTTCTCTGTTCATGGTTTCCCCAGCCCAGGCATTGCGAATCAGGATCAGAGCCTTGATTCTTTCAGGATACTGCAGATAAGTATGAATGGTAGCAGCAGCACCCATGGATATGCCCCCGAGGATAAACTCCTGTAATCCCAGATGATCCGCCAGGGCGATGATGTCATTGGTGAAATCATCAAAAGTAATATGGTCATCGCAGCTGCTCAGCCCATGACCTTTCTGCTCCGGGTAGATACACTGAATGTTTTCCCGGGGCTTATACATCTCCATGGTCTGACTGCAGTCATTGCCCAGACCGTGAAGGAAGATAAACGGATATCCTTCTCCGACCACTTCATAGTGAAGATCGATGTTATGAATATGTAAATAAGGCATGAAAGAAACCTCCTGACAGTAACATTATAATATGATGAGTGTCATTTGAGGAGTTATCATTTATTGATGGTATACTTTATATGGGGAAATACATATGGAAAACAGAAAAGTCAGATACGGAATCATTTCAACAGCCGGCATTGCTCCGCGTTTCATCAGGGCATCTTTGAATACTGATAACAGTGTTTTTACAGCCGTGGCATCGCGTGATCTGGCCAAAGCCAGGGAATTTGCACTGAAAAATGGTCTGGAAAAAGCCTACGGCAGTTATGACGAACTGTATGAAGATCCTGACATTGATGCCGTATATGTGCCGACAGTGAATTCTCTGCATTATCCGTGTGCCCTGAAGGCCCTGGAACACAGTAAACATGTGATAGTGGAGAAACCGATGACCATGACTTCCCGACAGCGGGAAGAATTGTTCAGAGTAGCTGAAGAAAAGGGCCTGTTCATCTGTGAAGCCATAAAGGTACTGTTTCTGCCGACCATATTGGAAGTGAAACAGATCGTTGATTCGGGTGAATACGGCAGGATCCGTTTTCTGGAATTCCATCAGTCCTATGTCGAGAGCCGCTATGCCGGAGGCTGGCATAAACAGAAAAAACACGGTGGGGGAGTACTCAGAGGCAATGAGGCCTATTTTCTGTCAGTATGTGAACTGTTTTGCGGCAGAATCGAGAAATATGTTGGTTTACCGGCTTTTGGCAGCTACGATGTTGAAGACCAGATGAGTGTAACACTGCTGCTGCAGGATAATGTGATCGCCAGCAGCAATGTTTCCACAGATATCCTTTTTGACAACGGTCTGGTCATCTACCTGGAAAAGGCCAGAATAGTCATACCTGATTACTGGAAAGCCCGTAAGCGGTATGTCTACCAGAATGGTGAACTGGTAAAGACCATATCACATCCTGTAGATTATGAAATGTGCTATGAACTGCAGCACTACAGTGACTGCATTCTGGCCGGAAAGAAAACTTCCCCGGTGGTAACTCCGGAGAAGTCGATTCGCTACATTAAGATAACGGAAGAAATACTGGAAAGCTGGGAATAGCTTTCTTTTTTATACTGTATCAGCGGCGTACTGCAGGTTGGCAATCTTGCCGTCCGGACGTCGTCCGAACTGATCTGTTGCCTTGGCAATGTAGGAATGCTGGCCGAACATGCCGGGTTTTTCAATGCGGTCATCCCTGCCTTCAAGGATCTCATTGCACAGTTCGATCATCTGAGTCATAACTTCCGGACCGCCGTAGTTATGAGGGTGAGAATAGATCATGGTGTCAAATCTGTCATGATACTTTTCCCATGTCTCAATGAGGTTATTGCGGTATTCGCGGACACTCAGAGATTCCTTGCCGCCAAATAACAGCGTAAAGGAACAGCAGGCATCACCGGCCAGAAGGATTCTTTCTTCCGTGAACAGAATGCCGACACTGCCGGGAGTATGACCGCCCAAGTTAACGATCTCAAGAACTTCATTCCCCAGATCAAACTTCTGACCGTATTGCAGAGGGGTATAGCCTTCAGCTTTCTCATCAGCCAGATCGCTGTCTTCAAACTCCAGTCCGCTGCCTTTCATGAAGCCGGCTCTCAGTTTCTTTTCGGTATGAGCTCGGGCTACTTCCAGATCCCGCAGATTCATATAAACCTGATCAAACTGAGCAGCACCTCCGGCATGGTCCAAATGCCCGTGAGTCAGAATGAGATCATAAGGTTTGCCCTGCAGTTTTTCTTCCACGTATTCACGGAAAGGTCCAAGTCCAAATCCCGTGTCGATTACAGCAGCTCTTTCACTTCCTTCGGCAATATAGGCAAAGACATTGCCCGGCATCCTTATTCTGGTGATGATGTCGGTGATCTTTTCAGCAGTATAGATGTTTCCTGTCAGCATAACTGTTCTCCTTGTCATATTTCAGTTCTAATATATCATTCAAAAGTAAGAAGGAGTATCAAAAAAATACATTTATCTGTCATATAAATTGTCAATGAAGGGTCAAAGTTATACAATGGTACCAAAGTGTTTTTGTTTTGGAGGGATATTATATGACTCTATCGGTAATGTTATTGTTAAGCATTCTGGTAAGTTTTGTGGCTTTCGGATATGCTGCCTGGCTGTTTGTCTGGGTCAAGAAACAGCCTCAGGAAAATGCTGTGATTACTAAGGTTTCCGGTCTGATTCAGCAGGGTGCCAGAGCATTCTTGAAGAGACAGGACCAGATACTGCTGGCCTTTGCGGGCGGTGTCGCTGTCATCATTCTGCTGTTTTTACCATCACCGGTATGGAAAGGTTCATTCTCAAAGAACCTCATCAATGCAATTTCCTACCTGTGCGGTACGGTTCTGTCAGCTTTAAGCGGCAAGATCGGCATTGAAGTAGCTACTCTGGCTAACGGCAGAAGTGCAGAAGCTGCTCAGAAGGGTCTGAAACCGTCATTCATGGTCGGATTCAGAGGCGGCGCAGTCATGGGCATGGCTGTTGTCGGTGCCTGTGTTCTCGGTGTTTCGCTGGTTTACCTGGTAACAGGTGATACTCAGGCTGTTCTGTGCTTCAGCTTCGGTGCCAGTTCCCTGGCTCTGTTTGCCAAGGTCGGCGGCGGTATCTTTACCAAGACTGCTGACATTGCGGCAGACTTGACCGGCAAGGTTGAGTTAGGCATTCCGGAAGACGACCCTCGTAACCCGGCAGTTATCGCTGATAACGTCGGTGACAACGTCGGTGATGTTGCCGGCATGGGTGCTGACCTGTTTGACTCCAACGTTGCTTCCCTGGCAGCTGCTCTGGTAATTGCCCGGAAGCTCGACCTGGTTTCAGGCCATCACAATAATGTCATTACGGTATTCTGCTATGCAGCTTTAGGTCTGTTAGCTTCTGTCCTGGGTGTCATGACTGCCAAGATCGGTAAAAACGGCAACCCGACAAGCGCTTTGAATTCCAGTACATATGTTACAACCGGTATCTATGCCGTATTAACGGCCATTGCCACGGCAGTGTTCGGATTTTCCTGGAAAGTCTGGGCTGCCTGCATCTTAGGTTTGCTGGTCGGCGTTGTTATCGGCTTTACCACTGACTACTTTACTGACGATACCAAGAAACCGGTACACTTAGTGGCTCATGCCTCGGCTTCCGGTCCGGCATTCACCATTCTTTCCGGTATTTCATACGGCTTCATGTCCAGTTTACCAGCTATGATCGGTACCGGAATCTCAACTATGATTTCCTATAAACTGTGCGAATCCATCGATCCGGCATTCTCCAGTGAATATGCTTTATTCGGTATTTCCATTGCGGCAGTCGGCATGCTGTCAATCGTCGGCATGATAGTCTCCAATGACGCCTACGGTCCAATCGTTGACAATGCCAGAGGTCTGGCTGAAATGGGCGGTTTGGGTGATGAAGTTCTGGAGATCACCGACGAACTCGACTCTGCCGGCAATACGGTAAAAGCCATCACAAAGGGCTTCTCAATTTCCGCAGCTGGTCTGACTGTTATCGCTCTGTTAGGCACATTCATGTCAGAAGTAAACGACGCTGCTCTGGAACTGGGAATGGAACTGGTCAAGGGCTTTGACGTCATGGATCCGCTGGTATTCTTCGGCATGCTGGTAGGTGCGGCTATTCCGGCTGTCTTCTCAGCCATGCTGATGCTGGGAGTTGACCGTAACGCTCAGAGAATGGTCGAGGAGATCCACCGCCAGTTCAATACCATAGACGGTCTTAAGGAAGGCAAGGTTGACCCTGAATATAACAAGTGCATTGACATTGCAACTTCCGGTGCCATCAGAGAACTGATCCCTGCTGGTCTGGTAGCCATCATGTCAACAATCGCTGTCGGTTTCATCGGCGGTGTCTACGCCATCGGCGGCTTCCTGGTAGGTAACATTCTGTCAGGTCTGTTACTGTCACTGTTCATGTCCAATGCCGGCGGCTTATGGGACAACGCAAAGAAGTATGTTGAAGCAGGCAATGAAGGCGGTAAGGGCTCTGAAGCTCATAAGGCTGCCGTTGTCGGAGACACGGTAGGTGACCCGTTCAAGGATACAGCCGGTCCGAGCATCAATACTCAGATCACGGTTATCTCCCTGGTTGCTTCCTTATTGTCAACATTGTTCCTGACAATGTCGATTCTGCATTAATAAAGAAAAAAGATGGGTTGATCCCATCTTTTACTATGCTTCTTCCGGTTCCCAGGATTCGACGATCACACGGTGATATTTCTTGCCGTTATGGACAATGGTGTCGTGTCCTTTGGAATTGTTGAAGGTTATATCTACAGGCTTGCTGTCTATTTCAATGGTTCTGGTCTTCAAAACGAAGTCATCCCATCTGGCAAAGCCGTATTTGTATTCTTTAATACATTTGACATCCCAGCTGTTGACACCGTAAATGGTTTTTCCGTTATTAAGCTTCAGTGCCCAGTCGCAGGTGTCTACACCGTTGCCCCAGTGATCAGCGCCTCTGATGACACCCTCATCCGTATACCAGTAGACACTGCCGGAAGGGGAAGCGTAGTCCGGATCCCTGTTCGGTTTGTCCGTTTCGGTAAACAGGACGATTGTGTTCTCAAAGAAGTTCTCACTGCTGGCTACACCCTGCTGAAACGGCATGAAAAACCGTCTGGCATCCTTGAAATACCTGGAAGGACGGCTGAAATTGAAGTTTCTGATGTCATTCAGATTACTGTATGCTTTCTTACTGCCTGACTGCATGATACACCTTCCCCCAAATGCTTAGTAAATCATTATTTGACAATATGTGTTTTTTGTAAATAGAGAGAAAAGAAAAAATATCTGCGCACAGAAAGAAATTTTCTGAAAACAGGTAAATATGTTGTTTTTCAGTTCGTTTGCACGCCGGTTTTTGACAATATATAATGAAGAAAAGGAGACATACCAATATGATATACAGCGACTTTCACGGGCTTAAACTGTCCAGACTGGGTTTTGGATGCATGCGTTTCAGAACTGATCCTGAAACAGGGGAAGTAGATCAGGAAAAAGTCAATGCCATGTTTGATCTGGCAATTGAAAAAGGCGTCAATTACTTTGACACAGCCTATCCGTATTTAAACGGTAAATCCGAAGGTGCCGTTGCCAAGGCCTTAGGACGATATCCGCGTGACAGCTATTACCTGGCAGACAAGTTCCCGGGACATTCACTGCCGGGACCGGTTGACAACATCGCTCTGTTCAACATTTCACTGCAGAGATGTCAGACTGATTACTTTGATTTCTATCTGCTTCATAACATTACGGAATGGTCGATTAAGATCTATGAAAGTGAAGAATACCATATCATTCCTGATGTTCTGAAGATGAAGGAAGAAGGGAAGATCAGACATCTGGGTTTCTCATTCCATGGCGGTCCCGAACTGCTGGAACGTCTTCTGACACAGTATGAAGGCATGTTTGAATTTGTACAGATCCAGTGCAACTACCTGGACTGGACCTTACAGAAGGCTAAGGAAAAATACGACATTATCACCAAGCACGGTTTGGGTGTCTGGATCATGGAGCCTTGCCGCGGCGGCAAGCTGGCAGTTTTAAGTGATGAAAACCATGAGAAACTACAGCGGTTAAGACCGAGTGCTACAGATGCTTCATTTGCTTTCCGTTATCTGCAGGGACTGGATAATGTCAAGGTCATTCTTTCGGGCATGAATGAAGTAAGTCAGGTTGAGGATAACCTGAATACATTTGACCACTATGATGGACTGAATGAAAACGAAGTTGATACTCTGATGCAGATCGCTGAGGGGTTGAAAAAGGGTGTACCTTGCACCGGATGCAGATACTGCTGTGAAGGCTGTCCAATGGGTCTGAACATTCCTTATCTGCTGGAATGCTACAACGATTATAAATATGCAGCATCCATGTCTGCCGGCATGAGAATGGATGCACTTGATGAAGACAAGAAGCCTTCAATGTGCATCGGATGCGGTCAGTGTGCTCATGCCTGCCCGCAGGGAATTGATGTCCCGGCAGCCCTGGCAGAACTGGCGGATCTGTATGCCCGGGGTCCTAACTGGTCCAGAGATGTCAAGGGAAGACATGAAGCTATCAAACGCGACCTTAACATGAAATAACAGAACGGATTATAAGGATAAATAACAGAGGGCGAAAGCCCTCTTTTTTTGCGAATTATGGATAATTTATCGCAATTCGATAAAAAATAGTTGAAAATCAAAAATCACAAGAATATACTGTTGGTAAAAGAGGTGATTATCTTATGGAACAGAAAACACTTGCCAAATGGCTTAAAGTCATATTAATCGGAGTAACGATATGCGGACTGATTGTCTTCTTTATGATTGTACCTGCCATCGGTAAATCAACTGTAGAAGAATGGCCGGAATTCGCCAACAGATACTGGCCGTGGCTGATATTCAGCTGGCTGTTTGCGATACCATGTTTTATCATAGTTTATTTCTGCTGGAAGATAGTGGACAACATTGGAAAGGATCAGTCGTTCTGCCTACAGAATGCAGACTATTTCAAGTGGATCTCCCTGTTAGCCGGAAGTGATTCACGGTTTCTCTTTATTGGTAACATAGTCTTAATGTTTATGAATATGAATCACGCAGGGGTAATACTGCGGTCATTAGTAATAGTATTCATTGGTATAGCAGTAACAATAGCAGCAGCAACGCTTTCCCACCTGGTTAAAAAGGCTGCAGATCTGCAGCAGGAAAGCGATCTGACGATCTGAGGTATGGCATATGGATGGAGAGATCATTTTCAACATTGATGTCATGCTGGCCAAAAGAAAGATGAGTCTTACAGAACTGTCAGAAAAGGTGGGCATCACCATAACCAACATGTCCATTCTTAAGACAGGAAAGGCCAAAGCAGTCAAAGTCAGCACTTTGGCCAGACTGTGTGAAGTGCTGGAATGTCAGCCGGGAGATCTGCTTGAATACAGACCAGCAAAGGAGGAACAGAATTTTTGAAAAAGTGGAAAATCCTGGTATTGTTAATTGTAACAGGGATTATCATTGGTCTTGTTGGGCTTTGGCCAAGAGATCCCCGGAAATACTACATCAAGAAGTATTCAGAAAAGCTTGATATCGATCTTAATTCTGGGAAGCTCATTTCATATGATGACAGTCACGGCGGTCTTGACGGAGACGGATTGAGGCTGATCATAATTGACTTCAGTGAAACGGGAGGACTGACTGATTTTGGGAAATTAAAGGATCAGCCGGTATCTGATAATATGGCGATGGTCATGTGGGATATTAGAACTCATTCAACTTTTCCGGCTGTTGACATACCAAAAGCAGGTTATTACTTTTTTGAGAACAAAAACAGTGGAAACGAAGATGTTTCAGAATACAAAAACTTTGTATTTGCCATGTATGAGGCAGATAAAAAGCTGCTGTATGTGTGTGAATGGGACAACTGAGTATAACAGATGAATAAAAAGAAAATTGTAATTACTGCTGTTGCGATTGCTGCTGTGCTCTGTATGGTTATTCTGTGGAAATGGCTTAACCCGGACGAGTACATCGTCAAGGAAGATGAGATTGCTTTACGCATAAAGCTTGATCTGAAAGAAGATATAGGTCTGCTGGTCTATGATTATACAGCCAATGGCCATGATTTCGGCGGTGGTGTATCAAATGCTGATAAATCGCTGTTAAAACATGATGAGGTACTGACCAGTGTCTGGAATAAACAGGAACTTAACTGTCATGATGATAAAGTGGATCTTTGGTTCCGGTTCAGAATCATAACTGAGTATACAGATCCGACTTTTGCTAATTTTTATCCGGAAGAAATCACGGAAAGATGCAATGAAATAGCCTGGACAGCAGATTTTGGGAAGATATATGATATAAAAATAAGCGGCAGTAAAGCCAATGGTTATACGGTCACTGTTGAACCCACGAATAATGAATAAAACAGCTCGAAGAGCTGTTTTTAACGTTCATATGCATTGAGGTATTCGTCAAGGTTTGCCGGTACTCTGCGCGGTCCTCTTACTGCTTTGATACCGAATTCACCTAACTTGGCAAAAGGACAGTATTCAGGTAGATATTCTTTTATAACATCCATTCTCATGAGGTATTTCATGGAGAGATTTTCATCAGAGTATTCATAAGGAATATAAGGTTCAGTAACGATGCATTTGTATCTGACAGCGGATACAGGTGCACCGACATACATGTAGACAATGTCACCTTTATTAATGGCGCTGCTCTGCTTCCAGACGACACCTTTTTTCTTAAGAAAAGCAGTGTCGATGTCATAATAATGCGGATTGGCCGGTACGATCCAGATGTTGCTGACTGTTGGTACAGTGGCATTTCCCTTGATCAGATCACGGCTGACATCTACCAGTTCCATGATTCTTTCGTCACTTAAGGACTCATTCAGAAGGATCGAGACCCAGCTATTGCGGTTCATGTGATAACAGTCATAAATTCCCGGTGTATTCAGAAGGGTATTTCTGTCCTGTGTTCTGATTTTAACATTCAAGATTTCTATGATTTCCTCACTGTCACCCGAAAACATCTTATTGAATGGTATGTTCATGATCAGAGCATACCATTTCTGGTTATCCGGATAACGGAATACACCGTAATCAGACAGTTTCTTGAAAGGAAAGTCAGGTTCTTCATCGTATTTCAGTTTTATCAGTTCCTTTATGCGATTAGCCTGCGGATAAAGAAAGGACTGAGGTATGGCACACTCTGTATGGATCTTCTCCAGGATTTCCGTAAACTCCTGACGTATTATGCTGACAAATTCTCCGGTAGCAGTATCAATGCGGACAGGCAGATATTCCTCATCACTGTCGATGTCCCAGACCAGAGCTTTCAGTGAACCTTGTTCATCAACGGTTACTCTGGCTGAGAAACGGCCGTCATGAAAAAGTTCACTGTAGTAATAGCAGTTTTCTTCCTGAGTAAAGCCAAAGGGTATCAGCCGGTCCGTGTTGATCAGGGACTTCATGAAAACTTCTTTTTCTATGGACATGTTTTTCTCTTTTAATGATGGAACAGTCTCATGTGGGTAAAGCACATTACTATTCCGTATTGATCACAGGTTGCGATGACATTGTCATCTCTGATCGAGCCTCCCGGCTGGGCTACATAACGGACACCGCTGTTATGAGCTCGTTCAATATTATCTCCGAAAGGGAAGAAGGCATCGGAACCCAGGGATACATTGTCTAATGAGTCAAGGAATTCCCTGATTTCCCGTACACTTAAAGGTTCAGGTCTTTCCGTGAAATACTTGGTCCAGTTTTCCGGGGCTGTAACATCGCTTTCATTTTGATTGATGTAGCCGTCAATGACGTTGTCTCTTTCCGCACGGCTGAGATCAGCCCTGAAAGGAAGATTCAGAACCTTGTCATGCTGACGCATAAACCAGGTGTCATTCTTTGTCCCGGCCAAGCGGGTACAGTGGATTCGGGACTGCTGTCCGGCACCGACACCGGTTGTCTGTCCGTCATAGGCAAAGACAACTGAATTTGACTGAGTATATTTAAGAGTTATTAATGCTACGATAAGATCTCTAACGGCTTCCGGTGTAAATACCTTATTCTCAGTAACAATGTCTTTTAATAATTCCTCATTGATCTTGAAGTCATTATGTTTCTGCTCAAAGGTAATACCGAATACCTGTTTGGTTTCAATTTCCCGGCAGTTATAGTCAGGATCGATCTTTATGATGTTATAATTGCCGTTTTTCTTCAGACGTAGAATAGCCAGGGCTTCTTCATCATAACCAGGTGCGATGACTCCGTCTGAGACTTCTCTTCTGATCAGTCTGGCAGTAGTGACATCGCAGGTATCTGACAGGGCAATGAAGTCACCGTAGGAACTTAAGCGGTCAGTGCCTCTGGCACGGGCATAAGCACAGGCCAAAGGAGAATCATCAAGTCCTTCAATGTCATCGACAAAGAAGGCTTTTTTCTGCTTTTCACTGAGCTTGAGTCCGATGGCAGCTCCGGCCGGTGAAACGTGCTTGAAGCTGGCAGCAGCTGGTATGCCAAGGGCTTCCTTCAGTTCCCTGACTAATTGCCAGCCGTTAAGAGCATCCAGGAAGTTGATATATCCCGGACGGCCGCTTAAAACCTCAAGAGGGAGTTCACTGCCGTCTTCCAGATATATGCGGGAAGGTTTCTGGTTGGGATTGCAACCGTATTTAAGCTGTATTTCCTTCATTTTCAGTCACCTTCGTTCTTGTTAAGGATAATATCTCTGTCGCCGAATCTGACATACAGACTGATCTTGTTATCATAGTTCAGGCTGTTGTACAGATGATGAGCAAATTCTTCGATATCTTCATTGATTATAAGTTTTATTGGTTTCTGTGAGAAAGACGGAAGCGGATTACCGTCATGGTCATAGGTTGAAATGAAATGGGCAATACCATCTGCTGCCTTGTAATGATAATACTTTCTGAGACATCTGCCGTTTTCATTCTTCAGTATTGAAATCTGACATGTCTTTTCTGTCAGTACGGCTGAAATGCGAGGGGTATAGTTAGGTGCATCAGGTTCATATTCCCAGGTTTTCAGAGCCTTGGCCATGTTTTTTCCTTCTTTAATGGACCGGCAGATGGCATCTGTCTGGGCACCGTTGGTAATGACCAGACTATCATTGACTTTATTGAAAGCATGATAGATGATCAGGGAAGGGTCGGTAACCTTTGATTCATCGAAGGCTCTGGTAACGATCATGCCGTCTTCTCTGGCAAAGATGCGGTTACGGGAGTTGGCACTGCGGCCCATGATGAAATAGGCAATGACGCATTCGCCATTATAGTGTCCGGCTATGATGCCGCGGCCCGGATAGGCGTTATCTGATAAATACTCAAAGATGTCTGTCATTATATCACCTCATATTCTCCCTGGGATACCTTACGGAATAAAGGCAGTTTCTCCAGGTAAATGATATCACTTCTGTCTGCAGCTTCTCCTTCAGCCAGGATGCAGGCTTTCCGCACTACATCCGCTCCGGCTTTGATGACCAGTTCTTCCAGGGCAGCCAGAGACTGGCCGGTGGAAACAACGTCATCAATAAGGCAAACTTTTCTGCCTCTGATTTTTTCAATGTCACTGCCATCCAGGTAGAGATGCTGTTTGGAAATGGTGGTAATGGACTTGACTGATGTTTCAATCGTATCTTTCATGTAGCTCTTTTCTGATTTGCGGGCTACGATGAAGTTTTTGTGACCCAATTGTCTGCTGATCTCATAGCTTAAGGCAATGCCCTTGGCTTCTGCGGTGACTATCGCATCGCACTCACCGATCTTTTCAGCCAGCAGTTTCCCAGCCGCACTGACAAGTTCGGTATCGGAAATGACCACGAAGCTGGCAAAAGCAAGTTCTTCATTAATGTCCACAAACGGCAGTTCTCTCTTTAATCCGGCAACTTTCAGACAGTACTTTTTCATGTTTATAACCTCACACTACAAGTATATAACAATACCGCCTTACTAAACACCTCAGTGAACCATTATTTGTGCTAATATGGTAACAGGGAGTGATTTAAATGAAGATACCAGTAGTAGGAACCGGAACTGCCGTATATGATATTCTGCTGAAGCTTACTAACTTTCCGGTAGAGGACGAAGCAGCGGGAGTAATTGAACAGAAGACTCAGGGCGGAGGCATGACTGCCACAGCCATGGCTGCCGTATCACGTCTGGGAGTTAACTGTGCTTTCTTCGGTAATCTAGGTGATGATGATACCGGCAGAAAGATACTACAGGGACTTATCGATGAAGGAATCAACGTTGACGGTGTGGAAATGTTGCCGGGTTATGTCAACACGGTTTCCTATGTGCTTATTAACAGTAAAACCGGCTCTCGAACATTCCTGGCTAATAAGGAAAACACTCCGGCAATAGAACTTACCGATATCAGAAAACAGCTGATTGACAATGCTGAAATACTCCATATCGATGGCGGTCATTATGAAGACGATATCCGTATTGCCCGATATGCCAGAGAAAAGGGTGTTACGGTTTCCTATGATGCCTGCCGTGGTGACAGAGAGATCAAGAACGGCTGCAGATTATTACCGTTATGTGAGATTGTGATTACCAGTGCTGATTATCCGGCCAAAGTATGCGGTAAAAAGACACTGGAAGAAAACATGCGTGAACTGTCGAAGTATGGCATGAAGGTTCTGATCACCACTCTGGGTGATAAGGGATGTGCTGCTTTGATCGATAATGAAATCAGGTATTTTGATGCTTATAAGGTTGATGTTGCGGATACTACCGGTGCCGGTGATGTCTTCCATGGCGCCTTCGTATATGGATATTACAAAGGTTTCAGCATCGAAGAATGCATCAGGTTCGCTTCCGCAACGGCAGCTCTCAAGTGCACCAAGATCGGCGGCAGAAGCGGTATACCGACTGCTGATGAGGTATGGCAGTTC
The DNA here is from genome assembly GCA_017405785.1 of Erysipelotrichaceae bacterium. Lineage (GTDB taxonomy): Bacteria > Bacillota_I > Bacilli_A > Erysipelotrichales > Erysipelotrichaceae > RUG521. The sequence goes on along the minus strand of JAFQZR010000001.1, from coordinate 136,520 downwards.
ATAAAGACACACAACTGGCAGTAAATAGACCGTCTCCGGTTATGTTACAATATAGTAAAGAAAAGAGGCTTTTATCATGAGCAAGAAATCATTCCGTAATCTGATCGTATATGAAATCTATCCGACTTCTTTCCGTGATAGTAATGATGACGGTGTCGGTGATCTTAAGGGCATAATTGAGAAACTAGATTATATCCGGAACATGGGTTTCAACGCCATCTGGCTCAATCCGTTCTATCTGTCACCGTTCAAAGACGGCGGTTATGACGTTGAGGATTTCTTTGATGTTGATCCCCGTTTCGGAACCATGGATGATTTCCGTGAATTATGTCAGAAAGCTCATGAAAAGGGGATTAAGATCCTGTGCGATCTGGTTGCCGGACATGCTTCCTTCTTAAATAAAGATTTCCTGAAAAGCCGGGAACCGCAGCGTAATGAAAACAGCGATCTGTTCATCTGGAATGACAATGTCTGGAATCTGGAACCGGGTTTAAGACTTATCTCCGGTATGTATCAACGTAACGGCTGTTACATGGTCAACTTTTTTGCTCATCAGCCAGCCTTCAACTACGGCTTCAAGAGAATAGACTATCCTTCATGGCAGATGTCATATAAGGATGAAAGAACTTTTGCCGCCCGTAATTACATGCTGAATGTCATGAGATTCTGGTTAAGCAACGGGGCAGACGGCTTCCGTGTGGACATGGCTGATTCACTGGTCAAAAACGACGATGACAAGAAGGCCACCGGAGAAGTGTGGAGGTGGATGTTCCGCAGGATCAGAAAAGAATATCCAGACGCTTTCTTTGTCAGTGAATGGTCGGCGCCTAACCAGTCTCTGGAAGCCGGATTTGACGCTGACTTCGTCCTTGATCACTGGGATAACTTCTATCACCGTCTGTTCCGCAGCAACTACTCCACCAGAGGCACTGCTATCATCAACGGCGGCATGGACATGCAGTTCATGTTAAAGGACATGAGGGAAAGATTCCGGGAAGCGGAAAAGCAGAAAGGTTATCTGGCGCTTATCAGCGGCAACCACGATACCTGGAGAATAGCCAACTATCTCAACAGATCACAGCTTAAGCTGTTCTATCTGATGCTATTTACCTTACCTGGCATTCCGTTTGTGCTCTATGGCGATGAGATAGAAATGAAGACAGACCATATTGATTCCGTTGACGGTGGATATCAGCGTACGGGAACCCGTCTGCCTATGGTCTGGACTGATGAGGAACCTTATCACGGATTTTCTCATACAGAAGGAAAGACTTATCTGCCTTTTGTCCGGGAGAATACATTATCTGCTGAATCGGCACAAAAAGATCCTGAATCGTTGTATCATTTCATCTGTGAACTGATTTCCTTAAGAAAGAAGATTAAAGATCTGACAGATTCAGAGTGGGGAATAATGGAAAGTGGAAGAGTGCTGACCTTCGAGCGTGGCAGATACCGCCTGATCGTCAATTTCTCTGACAGGGAGTATGCCTTCACCGGTAAGAAGATCATCAGTTCGGCAGAAATAAAAGATACACTGCCTCCTGCCTGCGGCGTGTTGGTAAAACAGTCATAACGTAAAAAGAATACCTGCGCGGGTATTCTTTATTTATGCTTTCTTTATCTGATATTTGGCAGTGAGTGTTTTTTCGTTTTCAGAACCGTCGTCTTCAAACAGTGTTCTTTCAAATCGGTAACCTTCGTGTTTGAGACATGTTTCCAGCATGAACAGATAGATGCCCATGTCGATGCGGTTATAGAACTGGACAGCTGCCGCCGGCATGATGCCTCTTTTACCCGGTTTCTTATAGCGGTAAACAGTCAGCTCATTACCGTTATTTTCCGTGATCCAAGGCTGGGTGTTGCAGGCACTTGGTGTAAAGCGGACAATTTCCGCAACATTCAGAGTATCACCGCTCCAGATCTCTTCAAGAGATTTTCTTTTGGCCTTGAACATGTCCTTGCGGAATTTATCCTCAGCCATGGCGGAAATGGCGATCATGATCACGTATTCCATACCCTGTGGTGACGGTTCTTCAGGCTTGCCGATGCCGAACCATAAAGCTCCTATATTGTGCTGAGTTAAATAAAGATCGATCTGTTCACCGATGTAGCCGATGTTACGCAGATAACCTTCTTTCGGTTCACTGTAAAACGTGATGCAGTACTGCCGCCCGCGCTTACAGGTTGTTTCACTCTGCGGGACAACAGTGATTTCTGTTCTTATTTCAGGATAAAGAGGAGTAACAGTGGTAATGAAAAGTTTCAGCTCTCTGAGATCTTCATCTGAGATTTCTCCCGTATCCTTGAAGATATGGAAGGACTTGCGGCGGAAGATCTGAGCATAGTAGTCAACAGGATAAAGAATGTCGGCGATCCTGGCTTTTACAGCCGGGGAAGCATTGACCTTATGCAGTTTCCTTAATACATCAATGATCTCCCGTTTTCTGTCGTTTCTGACCAGGTGGTCTTCCAGACAGTTAAGCATGCGGAACACTTCGATATCATCACCTTCGTCATACCAGTCTTCAAGCAGATCAATATCATCTGTCAGATTCATTTCCTCCAAAGTCCCATATGGGGCGCTGAAATGTCCGTAAGGACCTTCAACATCCTCCAGAGATTTGATCTTGACAATGTTACTGTTGATGAAAAGGAAGTTGACCATCTGCAGTCCGTCTTCATCGTAACCGAATTCATGATAATTGTAATCACGGCTGTTGTACTCACATATTCCTTCAAATATGTTACCGTCAATAGCAGTGAGACTTACGGTCTTACCGTCAAATCTTCTCAGTCTGTGTTTTTTTACTTCGCTCATTGTATGTCCTCGTCCTATACAGATATTCTAGCACAGGGTAAAAGTCATTAGGCTTTTTTTCGCCAGATTCTTTTTCTATAATGAAGAAAAAGGATAGCGACTATGATAATTAAAAATGCCAATATTTTCCGAAACGGGAAGTTTGAACAAAGTGATGTTCTTTTTGATGAAAAACAGATCCTTAAGATAGGGAAAGACCTTGATACCGAAGGTGAAGAAGTCATCGATGCTGAAGGTAAAGATCTTTATGCCGGTATAATTGACTGCCATATTCACGGCGGTTTCATGCGCAGCTTCCAGGCCAATGTCAAAAAGGAAACCTGGGAGAAATACGGTGAGCCTGAACGGCAGGCCCGCTATATCTGCCGCAAGGTATTGGAAAACGGTGTCACCAGCATCATGCCGACCATAGGTGATTTGACTGTTGATGAGTATGTTGAATGTGTCAGGCTGATCAGAGAGATCAGAAAGGATGTAGAAGGTGCCGATCCGTTCATGTTCCATTTTGAAGGAGCTTATCAGAATCCTCAGCATCATTCTTCATTCATGCATAACCACGATACATTGCCATCCAGGGAACATACCCTGGCTATGACAGATAATGATCTAAGCGATGTCTGCTTGATTGGAATAGCTCCGGAAATGGAAGGGTCAATGGAATATCTGGAGTGGTTATGTTCTGAAACAGATGTTCATGCCGAAGCAGGTTATACCAAGGCTTCAGCCTCGACCATTACCCGGGCAGCCGACAGGGGACTGGATCAGACCACGCACATGTTCAACAGCTTTGAACCGATGCATCACCGCATTGACGGGCCAGATGTGGGCATCATGATCGATGACAGAATCAAGTGTCAGCTGACTCTGGACTCATATCATGTCTCACCTTACTGGTGCAGATTCCTGATCAAGGTCAAGGGACTTGACAATATCTACGGACTTACCGACCTGTCATCCCATTCAGGACTGCCGGAAGGAATTCATTATCTGGAAAACGGCAGGATCATTATTGCCAAAGACGGGTTCATCAGGGATGAAAAGGGTACGATCCAAAGCGGTAACAATACCATGGATCAGATAATGTACAAGGCCCGCAATCTGGTCGGACTGACTAAGGAAGAAGTAGGATCCATTTTCACGGAAAACGTTGCCGGATGTCTGGGTATAAAGGACAGAGGTAAAATAGAAGTAGGACGCCGAAGTGATTTTGTCATAATGGATGATGAGTATAATGTAATTAAGACAATATTAAAGGGAAAGGTTGTATACCTGGGAGAACAGTTATGTTAATTAAGAACGCAAAGGTATTCATTGACGGTCAGTTTCATGATACGGAAGTAAAGTTCAATGAAAAACAGATTCTGGAGATAGGTAATGATCTGCAGGATGATGAAGTAATCGATGCCAAAGGTGCTTATCTGTATGCGGGTGTAATTGATGCCCATTGCCATGGCGGTTTCATGCGCAGTTTCGGCCATGAGACCCGTACAGACAGTTCGGGCAGCCGTGATGAGCAGGTCAGATATCTGGCCAGGAAGCTGCCGGAAACAGGTGTAACCACGGTATTCCCGACTCTGGCTATGGATCTGACCAATTTCCGGGAAGAAGCGGAGGCGGTAAGACACGTCAGATCCATCAGAAGTACGCTTGAGGGTGCTGATCTGCTGAAGTTCCACTTTGAAGGTACGTATCTTACTTTGGACAGATACATTGAAGAGGGTGGAGAGTATCCTCTGCCTACAAAGGAACATTCGGATTTTCTGACCAGCGGTGATTATTCTGATGTCGGTTTTATCTGTGTGGCTCCGGAGATGGAAGGAGCTCTGGAATGGATGGATTATGTCGTTTCCAAGGGTGTCATTCCTGAAGCCGGATATACCAAGTGTACGGCTGAACAGATGATCGAAGCCGCTGACCACGGTCTGGCTACCTGTTCCCATATTTTCAACGGCTATGAACCGATGCATCACCGCAAGTCAAATGCGGTAGTCGGAATCATGCTGGATGACAGAATCAAGGCACAGATCACCATGGATGGGTTCCATGTCAATCCGGCCTGGGTCAAGCTGGTTATTAAAACAAAGGGAATTGAAAACTGCTATGGTATTACTGACCTGTCAAGTGTTTCAGGCCTGCCTGACGGTGATAACATTCTGGCTGACGGTACTAAAGTCGTAACCAGAGACGGGTTCAACTGGCGTACGGACGGACACATTCTCTCCGGAAACATGACATGCAACCAGATCATGAAAGCAGCCCACCAGAAGGTCGGTTTAACGAGAGAAGAAGTAGGCAGTCTGTTTACGGAAAACCCGGCAAAATGCCTGAGAATAAGCGACAGAGGCAAGATCGAAGTCGGCAGAAAGAGTGACCTGATCCTGATGGACGATGACTATCAGGTATTAAAGACAGTCATAAACGGTAAGGTATTCTATGAGAAACAGTGATGATTTCATCACTTTTCTTTTATAATGTAGATATCTCAGTGAAGGGAGATAATTGTTATGTGCGATACGATGGGAAGAATAGTCAGTGAAAAACTGGCTCTGTTTGCCAAGAATTCTGACAGAAGTCCTAATGAACCTCAGGTCGTAGAGTTTTATAAAAGGGAAAAGCATGCTGAAAAAACAGTGAAATGCACTTACATATCAATTGATCAGGTTCCGGAAACAAATGCGATAATACTGTCCAGACCGGTATGGTTATGGGGCGGTGAGATGGGTGTTAATGAACACGGTGTCTGCATCGGTAATGAAGCAGTGTTTACCAAAGGGAAATACGGTAAGGAATCGCTTATAGGAATGGATCTGCTCCGACTGGCTCTGGAAAGAGCAAATAATGCTTATTCAGCGGTAAAGGTTATTACTGACTTGCTGGAGAGATACGGTCAGGGTGGTAACTGCGGCTATGATAAGAACTTTGAATATGACAATTCCTTCCTGATCATGGACCGTAAGGAGATCTATGTGCTGGAAACGGCAGGGAAGAACTGGGTTTACCGCAAAGGACAGGCAGCTTCTATTTCCAACGGACTGACGATAGGGGAAGACGGTGACGTCTATTCTGAAGGCAGATGTGATTTTCGGAAGAAACATTCTGACTTCCTGTTTACGAAGTTTTCAGCCTCCGCTTTGCGTCAGAAGACTACCTGTACCCATAAACTTGATAATGTATTTGACCGGTTTGCAGCGTTGCGTCAGCATACCGTAGATGATCCGATGTGCAGGGGAACAGTTTCATCTGTATGCATGCATGCCGGGGACCTTATTGCTGATCAGACCACTGCTTCGATGGTCGTTGAACTTTCTGATCAGATAAAAGTGTATATTACCGGCAGTTCACGTCCTTGTCTTTCCGTGTTCAAACCGTATGGCTTTGAAGCAGGCGGCATTATAAGCGAAGGCGTGGATAATGATGCTCAGTATTGGAAAGAAACCGAAAAAAGGCAGAGAAAACTATTGGGTAAGCAGATCCCTGATGAATACTATTCTGAAAGGGATGCTCTGGAAAGAAAGATCATCGAGAATGGCGCTGATGCTCTTGAGGCTGAAAAAGGATTCCTGAGTAAATGGTGTAACTATCCGTTTGAAGAAGCTGAATACCGGATCAGTTTTAAAGGATACTGGAAGAAGAAAAACGAGGCATTTGAGAAAACGCTGCAGAAAGTATAAAGAAAGTGAAGTTGTTTTAAAAGCACACTTTCCTTTTTGTTTGGTTTATAAGGATATTTATTTATATATAAAAAAATGGTAACATATCCCGGGAGGTTTTTATGGCAATTAGAAAGTCAAGAAGATCACGACTGGAAGAAAACAAGCGCAGGATCCGGAAGATGAAGATCGACTACAACAGGTATGTCAAGGATTTCTATCTGGAAGACGGTATTGCGGTCATTTCATGTAATGTCTCTGATTATTATGACATCATTGATCGATATTCCGTCGAAGGCTATGAATGGCTGAATGAGCACTTTGCCCGCTTCATCGAGAGCAATGCCTTCTACATTCCGGTGGAATATCCGATCGTTCTGGAAATCTGCGGCATGAAGTTCAGCCGCAGGCAGCGTAGTGCCATAGTTGAGACCATCCAGGACTACTATCAGCTGAAGCTTGGTGACAAGCAGATGGAACTCAATAACATTACCTGGCGTATCATCGCCTTCTTTGTGATTGCGGTGGTATTTACAGTCATATTCTTCTTTGTCAACAGGATGGCCAGTGACAATTTCTTCAATGAATTCATTGTCATTCTGGTATGGTTCTTCATCTGGGAACTCTCAGATCTGATCATTTATGACGGCAAGAACCTGAGAGAAGAAAAAATGGAAGCGGCGCAGCTGGCTTCCATCGTGGTAAGATTTGAAAAGGAATTCGTAGATGAACCTTATGATGAAAAGGAAACAGAACAGATCTACGAGGAATTAAGCGAAGAAAAAGAATGATGGTTCATTCTTTTTTCTTTAGTTGAATGTGTATGAATAGGAGTCTCCATTATAGCAGGTCTTGCAGTATTCAAACGGGACTTCTCTGCCGTTAACAGAAGTGTAGGTGACATGGGTTGCCACCAAAAGTGCGGTATTGTCGATCTGAAGGTACTGTTTCTGCTGTTCATCCGGCAGGTAGGCACTTAATTCCATGTCCTTGGCTACTCGCATGATACCCAGGGAATCAAGATATCCGTAAAATGACTGATTCAGCTGGCTGATGTCAATTGCCGAAACGATGTTGGCACTGACATAGTTGTAGCTAATCGCAATGGGAATGTTATTACCTGTACGCAGTCTGATGAAGTAGTGTATCATGTCGTCATTATTGAGATTCAGTTTGTCCCTGATGTCAGGAAAAGCAGAGGCTTTGACGACCTGATAGGTTAGGAGCTTTGAACCGGCATTCAATCCAATCTGTTTCATATCCTCGGAGAAACTGGAAATGCTGATGGAGGATTTATGGTAGACCGGTGTGGCAACAAAGCTTCCCTTGCCGGGGATTCTTTTTATATAACCTGCTTCATTAAGATGATTCAGAGCTTTATTGACTGTCATGCGGGAAAAAGAGAACATCTGACTCAGCTGTTCCTCAGTCATGATCTGATCGCCAACCGACAGTTCACCGTTTTCGATCTGTTTTAGGATGTATTCTTCAATGATTCTGTATTTTGATTCTTTCATAAATGCTACCTTTGTATATAGTATAATTGTTATTTGAATAATTGTATATACATTTAAGCAGAGAAAATGCCCATATCTTTACAATTGTCTATACATTTAATATAATTTGTATATATATTGAAACAGTTGTTTTTACAAATCAAACAAAAAGAGGTTGTCTCTTTTTGTTTCACTGTTGTTAAGATGAATCATATACTTAACAAATCCGGTACTACATAGTAAAATGAATTAGACTGTTTTTATATTAATAGGGTTTTAACAGTGATTTAGCCGTGGAAAATCACTGAAAGAACATACATTAAATTGAATAGAAGGAGAAAGAAAAATGAGTTTTATTCAAATGGTGCTGCTGGCAGCTGCTTGTGCCTTCTGTCGTATGGAAGGTGGTTGGTTTGGTGAATGTAAGTTCCGTCAGCCAATCTGCACAAGCTTCTTTGTCGGCTTAATCTTAGGAAACATTCCTGAAGCTCTTAAGATCGGTGCTCAGTTTGAGATGATCTGGATGGGTACTGCAGGTATCGGCCCTGTTGCTCACCTTGACGTTACTACAGGTGGTTTCCTTGGTACAGTTGTTGCCTTAGTTTCCGGTAAGGGATTCGAAGCTGCAATGCTGTTCGCATTACCTGCATCAATGATCATGCAGTTCGCAGAAAGCCTGTGGAACACTGCATTCGGTTACTTCGATGTTAAGATTGACAATGACGTAGCCAACGGTGTTTACAACAAGGTATTCTCAACATTCATGGTTGCTGCAGTATTAAGAGTATTAGTTGAATTCGCAGTTGTCTTAGCATGGTTACTTGCCGCTGGTGCATTCTCAGAAGCTATGAGCGTTGAATTCCCGGCTTGGCTGGAAAACGGCTTAGGTGGCGCTGGACAGTTACTGAACTCTTATGGTTTCGCTATGCTGTTATCCATCATGATGGATACAGAGCTGATCCCATTCTTCATGATTGGATACACTCTGGCAGCATTCGCAGGTACTGCATACAACATGATCGGTATCGGTGCAATTGGTCTGGCTCTGGCATGGATCTACTACATTATTGCCAACAAATTCGGCGGTAAGCAGGCAGTAGCCGCTGTAGCCGATGAATGGGAGGACTAATCATGACTGAATACGTAAGCAAAAAGAACAATATCACAAAGAAGGACTTTACAAAGATCTTCTGGTTATCATTCTTAATGCAGGCAAACTTCACTTATATGAAGATGCAGGGCGTTGGATTCTGTATTGCAATCCAGCACGTATTAAGAAAGATCTGGACTGATGATGCCGATTATCAGAAGGCATTACAGAGACACCTGGCTCCGTTCAACATGACAGTTGCACCTGCACCATTAATCATGGGCATCTCAATTGCTATGGAAGAACAGGCTAAGGAAGAAGAAAACTATGACTTTGAAGCAATCAACGCCGTAAAGGTCGCTCTGATGGGCCCATTAAGCGGTGTTGGTGACGCATTCTTCTGGGGCATCTTCAAATTATTAGCTTCTGGCTTAGCATTAGGCTTCGCTCAGCAGGGTAATCCAATTGCTCCATTAGTACTGCTCGCAGTATTCAACATTCCTAACTTCTTAACCAGATGGTATTCATTAAAGATCGGTTATGCAAGAGGACAGGAATTCCTGGGCGAACTGGAAACAAGCGGAAAATTACAGCTTATCACATACTGTGCCGGTATCTTAGGTATGGTATCTGCAGGTTGTATGATCGCTCTGTGGTGCGGTGTTTCTTGCCCGTTACAGTTCGAAGTTAACGGTGAAACATTCGTTATTCAGGAAACATTGGATTCAATCTTCCCTAAGTTATTACCATTAGTTTGTGTTCTGTGCGGATACAGCCTGATCAAGAAGGGCTGGAGCTCAGGCAAGATCACTCTGGTTCTCGCTCTCATCGGTTTCGTACTTGGTGTATTAAGAATCGTCGGCTAATCGTAGTAAAAAGGCTTAGAATTCTAGAAAGGTAAATAGTATGATTCATCAGTATAAAATTGACGACCGTCTTATCCATGGAATGGTTTACATGACATGGTTCCCTAAATTCAAAATCAACAGAGCTATCATCGTTGATGATAACATTGCAGTAAATGAGACAAGAAAGATGGCTTTACGTCTTGGCATGCCTCAGTCTGCAAAGCTGGTTATCTGGCCTGTTGACAAGGCAGCTGAAAAGTTAAATGCCGGTGTCGACCAGGGAGCAAACGTCATCGTAATCGTCAATTCTCCAGTTTGGTTACTGGGATTAATGGACAAAGGTGTAGAAATCAAGGAAGTTTGCTGTGGCAATAACTCAAGTAATGGTGTCGATTCTGTTCAGATTTCACAGACACTGTATGCCAGCAAAGAAGACTTGGCTGCCTATAAGGAAATGATCAACCGCGGAGTCAGATTCTATTGGCAGACAACCCCTGAAGTTGTTCCAGAAGAAATCAACGAAAAACTGTTGAAGTTATAAGCAATGGAGGAATGTTATGAGTAATGACCAGCCAACTGTATTAGGTTACATGAAGTCACAGCCGGAAGTGCTTGACAGAACATATCGTAAAAAAGAAGTCTTTGTTAAACCGTTTATTGAGTATTTCCTGAAAAATGACATCAAGAAGATCATCTTCTTTGGCTCAGGCACATCTTATAACGTCTCCAACATCGCTGCATATTATTTCAAGCATATGGTTGGAATTGATGCCGAGGCTCATTATCCTACGGTTTATCAGTATTATGAATGTGCTAACAGATATAATCTTGTAAAGAACAGTCAGATCCTGTGCGTAGGCATATCGCAGTCAGGGACATCAATTTCAACCGTTAATATGCTGGAATATGCCAGAAACGAGGGTTTTTCAACTCTGGCTCTGACATCAAATCTTTCCAGTGAACTGACAAAACATGTTGATGCTGTATGCGAACTTCTGGTTGGACCAGAACTTACACCACCGGAAACAAAAGGCTATACAACATCGCTAATAAGTGTTTACCTCTGGGCACTTGAATTATCCAGAGTACTGAAGACAATTTCAGAAGAAGAGTACAATAGGTACTGCAGTGAACTGGAAACACTGATCAGTGACTTTGATGATGTGGTTAAGGAAAGTGAAGCATGGTACGACAGAGTAAAGACTACCATTCTTAACAGTGACCGCATTTATGTGTTAGGCTACGGCATTGACTACGGCTCGATGCTGGAAGGCTGGCTGAAGATCTCCGAGATGTTACGCTATCCGACGGTAGGATATGAACTTGAAGAATTCATGCATGGCGCAACCACAACACTCAAGAGCAATGTCACGATCATAATGATTGGTTCTGATGAGAGAGAACTGGACAGAATGCATCAGATAAGAAAGGCATTCCTGAACTATACTCAGAGAGTCCATGTAATCTCCTGCGGAGACTTAATTAAGGATGTTACCGATAAAGACATAATCTTTAAAGGACATTACAACAAATACATCGCTCCATTAGCATATACCGTACCGATGCAGTTTGTAGCGGCAAAAGGAGCGAAAGAAATCGGTATTGACACTAATATCTGGCCATTTAAAGAAGTCAGTGGCCATTTACAGGAGGAAGAATGATAGGTTTAATCGTAACCGGACATGGGCATTTCGCTACAGGTCTGACATCAGCAGTTACCCTGGTAACAGGTATTCAGGATGGCATTATCGCATGTGATTTTGATGATGCATCTGCTTTCAACTCCATCAGAGTTAAACTGGAAAACGCTGTTGAAGCATTAAAGGATTATGATGCAGTCGTAATCTTCTGTGACTTATTCAGCGGCACACCGTTTAACCAGGCACTGGATATGAAGGTAAGTACCGGAAATGAAAAGATCAATATCGTTTATGGAGCTAATCTTCCATTACTGATTGAAGCAGCACTGGCAGCAAGCAACGAGGGTACCCTTGAAGATATTCTTGGCAAGGTTGACCTGGCTAAGCAGTACAGCATGGGCATAGTCGCCAACCAGGCTGCAAATGAGGACGAAGACGACTTTTAAAAACTAAAAAAGGGAGATATCCCTTTTTATGAGACCTAAAAGTTCATATATTGATAAGAAAAACAAGAAAAACGCAATAACAGGAGGCATAAATATGACTGAAAAGAAGGTCAGTATGATTGATTTTGTGCAGGAAACACCGGCACAGGTCAGATACAATGTTGAAAGAAGCAAGGAATTAACACAGTCTCTGGTAGATGAATATCTCAAGAGAGATTATAAGAGGATCCTTATCGTAGCCTGCGGATCATCACACAACGGATCAATGTGCGGTCTTCCTTTCCTGAAGAAGATCATGGGCAAGGAAGTAAAGCTGATTCCGCCATTCACTTTCACCTATTTCAATGAAGGTTTTGACGATGATGACTTCATCGTAGTCGTATCACAGAGCGGCAGAAGCACAAACGCCATTGAAGCTCTGGAACTGATAAAGTCCAAGGGACACAGAACCATAGGCATTACTTCCGATGTTCACAGTGACTTTGGTGACATATGCGATTTAACTGTTGACTGGGGTGTCGGTGTTGAGACAGTTGGCTATGTAACCAAGGGTGTTGCCACCCTGGCAGAATACTTCATGTTATTCGGTATTGAAGCTCAGCTGGCTAAGGGTGAGATCTGTGAAGCATGTGCCGAAAAGTATAAGAAAGAGATCCTGAAAGCTATGGATGCTCATGAAGAACTGCAGGCATCAGCTCATAAATACATTGATTCTCATGTTAAGGAACTCTATAACTTGCAGGAACTCTATGTTATTTCTGCCGGTGCCAACCTCGGTACTGTTACTGAAGCAGCACTCAAGATCTCCGAGACCGTCAAGATTCACGCTACGGCATATGAATGTGAAGAATTCCTGCACGGACCTCTTTACCCGATGACTCCGAAGTATTCAATTATTGCCTATGATACAGCTAACCCTGAGGCTAACAGAAGAATTGAAGCCATCTATGAGGCAGCCAAGGAACTTTCATTCCAGCCTATACTGGTAAAATGCGGTGAAAGCGATGATCCGAATGTCATTTCAACAAAGGTTGAGTTGATTGATGAAGTCATGCCTCTTGCTTATCTGGCGGTAGCACCGTTACTGGCAGACTTCGCCTGTGGCAGACTTACCACACCTGAACATCCGCTTCTGGAAGAATTCGGCAAGAAACTGGCAACTAAGAGCCGGAAGCATCCTGCAGAATTCGGACAGTGGTAGAATAAACCGAAAAGAAAACAGACCGAGGTCTGTTTTTTTATTTGTCAGATTCTTGTTTCTGCCAGTTCGGTAAACTCGTTGTTGGCATCGCGGTTTGGGTCCAGATGATTGTATTCCGGAGCATAAGCCGAGATGATCTGAATGAATTCAACGATGGTCAGAACGGATTGGGTCAGCGGATGACAAGGGATATTGACTACATTATCCCGGCGGTTGTCATCAAAGGTTTCAATCATTGATACCCTGGCAATCATGTTGAAATAATCATATGTTTTCTGAGCCATGTCAGCGTTTTGAGGTGTACGGATTATCAGCAGACTGGTCTTTTCATTGATTGAACGATGAGTACCGTGAGAGAATTCCTCACTGTCAACGGCACAGGTTGGAATGCACATCGTTTCCATGACTTTGATCTGAGCTTCCAGAGCCAGACCGTAGTTCATGTCAGTTCCGATGATGTAGAAGTTTTCCATATCCTTGCCGAAACTGGTCTTGTCACAGAAATCAGTAGTCAGTTTGTGTACGGCTTCAAGTTCCTCACACTGCTGGTACAGCTCTTTCATCATCGCTTTTTTTGTTTCCTGAGTGATTCTGTTTTTCAGAACACTGATTTCCATGGCCAGTAACAGTAATACAAGAATCGTGGAACTCATGCCCTTGGTCTTGGCATTGCTGTCTTCTTCACCGCAGTTAAGAGTCAGGAAGAAATCAGTGTATCCCTTAAGAGTGGCACTGTCATTGGCGGATAAACCTAATGTATCAATGCCATGACGGCGTGCCATAAGTGCACCCTCCAGAGTGCCGCGGCTGTTGCCGGTCTGAGAGATCAGAACGATCAGGGTTTTCTGCTTATCCAGAAGGGAAACACGGTCTTCACAGGAAATGAAGTTACCGGCTGTAACACAGATGGCATTTATGCCGGCGTACTTCATGAAAAATGGAGCCACCGTCATTGAAGCGTTGTAGGAGCTGCCGTGAGACACGAAATATACTGTCTGATATCCGGTCAGCCGGGAAGCCAGCACAGCAATATCGTTTCTTTCCAGATTAGCTTGCAGTATGTCTTTTTCTTCACTGATGTATTTCCACATGATGCTTTCGTATAATTCCATAGTCGTTTCTCCTTTGCAAAACAATATATATTATATTATAACAAATGACTGTTTTTTTTATCAATTGTATAGACATTTTATATAAAAGTCTATACATTGTAATTGTAAAGGAGATATAAAGATGGAGAGACAAGTTTTATCAATGATAGGCCATGTCAAGGACACTCCGCGTGTACTGAAGAAGACATATGAAATCAGAGAAGAATACATGAAGGATTTCGTAGAGGCCTTTACATCTCACGACTTCAAGAAGGTTTTCTTCTTAGGGTCAGGCACTTCCAACCATGCTGCTATTATAATAAAGAACATGTTTGTGAACCTGCTGCACATTGAAGGTGTAGCGATTCCGCCGACATATTTTACCAATCACGTTAACCCGGATCCTGCCGGACTTTTCAGCAAGGATCAGATCTGTGTGATCTGCTTCTCTCAGCACGGTGATTCTATTTCCACCTGCGATTCAGCCAGAAAGGCCAGGGAAGACGGTTATTTCACCATTGGTGTAACCGAACAGCTCAACAGCATTCTGGAAACTCTGACTGACTGCTACTGTCATCTGGTCTGTGAAGAGGAACAGATCGGACCGGAAACCAGAGGCTTTACTCAGACACTGTATCAGTTCTATATCATGGCAATTGAGATTGCCAGAAAGAAGGGCATCATCTCTGAAGAAGAATTCTTTAAGTTGGATAAGGATGCACTGGATTTGGCCGATAACTTTGATTCCGTCGTCAGCGAATCCATTGACTGGTATAACCGCAACAGAGAAGAATTCCTGAAGATGGAAAGAAGCAGCATTGCCGGTTACGGATATAACTGGGCAACAGCTCTGGAAGCCAGACTGAAATTCTTTGAAACCTATGCCCGTCCGTGTTTCGGCTATGAGTTTGAGGAACAGATGCACGGACCGTTCCGCGCTTATCCTGACAAGGATGTCTACTTCTTTGTCATCGTATCAGAAGGTGATAAGGAGAAAGACAGAGCCAGAGAAGCCATTCCGTATTATAAGGATGCTTTCAGTGAACATGTCTATGTTGTCACTGCAGAAGATGACTTCCCGACAGAACAGCAGGATCTGAGATTCTCATATCATACAACTGATATTCTTTCACCTCTGCAGTATGTCATACCTTTCCAGGTATTATCAGCACTGATCTGCGAGGATGTCGGCATTGATACTACCGTATCTCCGGTAAAAAAGAGATATTTCTCATCACATTACAGACCTTAATAGGAAAACCTAAGCCTAAGAAACTAAGAACACCCGGTTGAAATATCGCCGGGTGTTCGCCTGTTTTAATGATAATATGTTAAAATAAATCGTAAACTGACACAGAAAGCGGGGGAAATCGCATGATTCTGGAAAAAATAGATGAAAAACTGCTGAAAATGGCCGAGCAGTCAGATGATGTTCTGAAAGAAATATATGACCGTATTGATAAAGTATGTCTGATCAATTCAGACCGCATTCTTTCGGCTTTTATTGAGAACAGGGTATCATATACTGACTTCGCTGACATTAACGGCTATGGCAATTACGACAGCGGCAGAGACAAGCTGGAAAAGATCTTTGCGACGGTTTTGGGCTGTGAAGATGCTCTGGTCCGTCCGCAGATAATGAGCGGGACCAATGCCCTGTATCTGGCTTTTTCCGCATTGCTGAAACACGGTGATACGATGATCTCCCTGACCGGTACGCCATATGATTCCCTGCAGGAAATGATAGGTTTATGCGGTGATTCCAGCCAGTCACTGAAGGCCAACGGTGTCAGATATGAACAGATCGATCTTAAGGATAATGAGTTCGATGAAGAAGCCATTATTGAAAGATTAAGTCGAAAGGATGTCAAGCTGGCTGAGATTCAGCGTTCCCGCGGTTATTCTTCTCGTGCCTCACTGAATATTTCCAGAATAGGTCATCTGATTGAACAGATCAGAAAGGTCAACCAGGATGTCATCATCATGGTTGATAACTGTTACGGTGAACTGGTTGAAGACAGAGAACCTGGACATGTCGGAGCACACATAGTTGTCGGTTCCTTAATGAAGAATCTGGGTGGCGGTATTGCGTCTACCGGCGGTTATATAGCCGGCAGAGCAGATCTGATCGCCATGGTAGCAGACAGACTGACGGCTCCCGGTATCGGAAAAGAGCAGGGGGCTAATTTCAATCAGAACAATTCTTTCTTCAAGGGTATATTTGTAGCACCTTCAGCCGTGAGAAGCGCCATGAAAACAGCCGTATTCTCTGCTTATATGCTGGAAAAGCTGGGCTATAACAACGTTTCACCGCGTTATGACGAAGAAAGAACAGATATCATTCAGACTGTTGAACTGGGCAGTGTTGAAAACCTGGTAAGCTTTACTCAGGGCATACAGGAGGCTTCACCGGTTGATTCCTATGTCAAGGTATTACCGGCACCGATGCCTGGGTATCCTTTCGATGAAGTGATGGCCTGCGGGGCTTTCACTCAGGGCAGCACAATCGAGCTGAGTGCCGATGCTCCGGTAGTTCCTCCTTACACACTTTACATGCAGGGCGGGTTATCCCTGGAATACGGGAAACTGTCTGTTCTTTTAGCTTTAACAAATATACTGAAGAAAGACAGTTAGGATAATCATGATGTAAATTGTCCAATCACAAAAAAAGAAAGAGTCTTTCTGAATGCACACAATGTAAAAGAATTAAATGGAAAGCCTGGTTTTACTAAAGCAGATGAGGTTTATGAATATCTATGGAAATAGAGCCGTTAAATAGATAAAAGGCACAGCAAATTTGCTGTGCCATTCTAATAAGAGCCAGGAAGAGAGAAGGTTATGTACAAAGACAGTAAAAATGGCAGAAAACAGGAAGAGTCTCAATTTCTGAGATGTTAATTAAACGGAAAAAACATTACTATTACTATGAAAGGAGTCGATTATGGATACTAAAACAATAGGTAAGATAATTGCTCAGAAGAGAAAGGAAAAACATATGACACAGGAGGTTTTAGCCCAAAAACTGAGTGTTACAGCTAAGACTATTTCTCACTGGGAAAATGGATATACTTTACCTGATATTTCGATGCTGATTCCTCTCAGTAATACTCTTGGAATCTCGGTATATGAGCTTCTGTCCGGTGAGCTTGAAAACAGAGACATGACAAATATCACGGTTAGTCAGGCTGATAATTACGAGCAGAATGCTCCTTCAGAATCAGATAAACGAGATAAAGAACTGGAGATGACAGTACAATATGCCGAAAACAATATGAGGGAATTAAAACACAGAATCCGTAATATCTCCTGTTATATCTTGCTGATTTCTATAATAATGATTGCATTAGTTTATTTCTTCCCTTTGTCTTTAAATAAGCACATTGTTCAAGACAGTGAGATGTCAATTGCTGTTACTGAATTTAAAATGGTTTATGGGGAACCTGTAATCGATACAACAGACTATGGCAAGGTGAATAATCCTTTCAAAGAAAAAATCATTAGTATGCTTGATAAATACAGATACTACAGAATGCCCGGCACTTTGTTTTCAGACGGAACAATAGATCATATTAATGAGGATCTGATAACATTCACTGTGTATAGCAATGAGATTGGTTATGAAATTATTAACATTACATCAGGCAGAATTGCTATCAATAACAAGACATATTATTTTCCAAATTCTCAGGACTTCATCGAAAACATATTAAAACTATTGGATGAATAACTGTCACATGGCTGGTTAAATCATCATTGCACATAAAAAAGTATTTGTTTCATTCTTCTATATATGTGTATTAAAGGGAGCTTAACAGCTCCCTTTTTGTCCTCCGTCTATTCTTATGATGGTATTGTTTATGTAATCTGCTTCATCACTGATAAGGAACTTAACCAGATGGGCAACTTCTTCAGGTTCCCCATATCTCTGTTTCAGGATCTTTTCGGTTTCTTCCTTCAGGAATTCTTCGTCATATCCGTCAAGTTCGCTTTCGGTTCCTATGAATCCCGGTGCGATGGCATTGACGTTAATGCAAGGAGCATACTGTATGGCCAGGTTATGAGTCAGGCTGATCAGCGCTGCTTTGGAGGCGTCGTAATCAAAACACATCGGGTAATAGGTATTGATGCCGTTAGTGGAAGAAATGTTGATAATGCGGCCGTAATTATTCTCCAGCATGTGCTTGCTTACTGCCGTGCTGCAGTTGTAAGCTCCTACAACATTGACATCAAGAGTACGGCGGAACTGATCCGCTGTTTTCAGATGGAAAAGATTAGACAGATCAACGGCGGCATTGTTGATGAGTATGTCAACTCCGCCCAGACTGTCTTCTATCTGTCTGACCATCCGTTCAACTTCGTCTTCTTTTGATACATCTGCCTTAATGACCAGACAGTTAACACTGTAAGTCTTAAGAATATCTTCCTGCAGCTGGAGGGCCTTTTTTTCAGAAGTCAGATAGTTGATAACGATGTCATACTGCTGCCGGGCCAGTTCTCTGGCAATAGCGGCACCGATGCCCTTGGCACCTCCGGTAATGAGAACAACTTTGTTCATAATCGAAAAAGAGCTTTTATTAAGCTCTTGAGGAATACTTTCCATCAGCGGAGGTAACCAGTACCTTTTCGCCTTCTTCAATAAACTGAGGAACTCTTAATGTCAGACCTGTTTCGGTGACAGCTTCCTTAGTCTGAGTTGTAGGTGCTCCCTTAATACCAGGGCTTGTTTCCGTAATTGTAAGTTCAACCTTGTCCGGTACGGAAATGTCGAGTAAGTCACCTTCAAAGAACATAAGGGTTACTTCCATGGATTCAATGAGGAAATACTTGTTGAAACCGATATGATCTTCACTCAGTTCATAGGTTTCATATGTTTCCATGTCCATGAAATAATAAGTGTCATCTGACATGTAAGAATACTGTGCGGTTTTTCTTTCGATAGTTGCTGGTTCAAACTTTATGCTTGCGTTAAAGTTTCTTTCCTGTGTAGAACCGGTTTTCAGGTTTTTCATCTTGGTCTTGAGAATAGCTGCACCCTTACCAGGTTTTACATGCTGGAAGTCCAGTACTACCCATGGATCACCGTCAACAATAATAGTTAATCCTGTTCTGAAATCGCCTGCTTCAATTGCCATAAATCATACCACCTTCTATAAAATAATTAATAACATAGATATTCTATCAAATAATAAAACGTTTATCAATTCAGAACAGTGAAGGCTGTTCTTCACTGTGAGAGCGGATATATCTGGTCCATTTTATATACCCGTAAGTTGTGTTTGTAAAGTACCCCAGCTTGAGAATTAACAGGACATACTGACTTGACAGTACGTTAATGATACTCTCCAGCAGAGCACAGGCATACCAGGCGATCCACTGTTCTCTTAAGCGGAAGAAGATGAACAAGCCGTTAGCGACCCCCACTGCGGAAGCACAGGCATCAAGATAGGCGATGGTTGTTGCCATGGTACGGTTTGTAAAGAAATCAGTCTTGATGTCCAGCCCGCTCAGGAAATAACCTACCACAACTGTCCATACCGCAATACCGATAAGGATCAGTACTTCCTGATAGCCTTTAAGCCTTCTTACCATGGTAAGTTCGTCCTGCTGATCATCCTTGTGCTTGCTCCAGTTGATGAAGCTCAGGATATCGATAGGCAGCCAGAAGAACAGGGTAGTAACCATTGTCGCAAATCTGTACATTAAAACAATGCAGATGGCTATCTCAGTGATCTCAACCCGTACGGAAACCAGGAAGTTATAGCGTGACTGCTTGGAGATCAGTAACTCACACAGAATGTTGAGGAAGGTATCCAACAGATACAGCAGCATTATTATGATGCCATTGACGCCGTTGGCACTTTCTTCCGGGAACAGTACCGCAAAGATGGTTGCCAGAACCATGATAGAGACAAACCAGATCTTCTCATAAGTGCTGAAGACAGTGGAGAAGAACATAACGATCCATACGGATAAGAATACTATAACCAGTGAATTAGCCAGGTTGAAGACGGTCATCATCTGATCAGTGGCATTTTCCTTATAGGCTTTTTCAACATCTTTCAGAGTAATGTTTGAACTGTTGAAGAACAGTCTGGTACCATCGGAAGTCTGTACACCGTAAGCTGTGATCGTATCAGTTTCCAGTTCAATGTAATCTTCATATGTGTATCTTACCGTCAGGAAATCCTCACCGTTACGGTAAATGACATCACAGACGGTATATGAATCGTCGTAGTCTTCTTCTGAATCATCTCGGAGCATTTCAACAGGATCAAGATGATGAATCTCTCCGACATTCTTATTGATGCGGGAAAATCCCCAGCCGTAACAGATGATGATGACGGCAGCCAAAATAAACAGAATTACCGATTCTGCTGTTCTGATCCTTCTGTTTGGCTCCATAGATCCGCTTAACCTTTTAAACATACTCCATTATTTTATATAAAAGTGCAAAATTTTACAAATATGATGATACTAGGCTTTGAATGTGAATATTGGCCAATAACAGGTTATACGTGCTAGAATAGATTATGTTAAAAGGTGAATAAGCAAGATGAATAGATTAATGAAGAAAGGTCTGATACTTATGATGGTGATTTCTGCGGTTTTACTGCTGGCCGGATGTCAGCTGGCCGGAAAGTCAGGGAAGGGTATCTTTGCCAAGAAAAATGAAGGACCGATGAAATCCTTCAGTTATCATTATGATGGTACCATCGGCGGCAACAGTTACAGTTATAAGATAGAGGCCAAAGATGACGGCAGTGAAACCATCAGCTATGAGAGCATGATGTATCCGGATATGGGTGAAATATCCATGGAAACGGGCGGTGATCTATTGGCAAATATCTATGAACTGTATGTCAAGCATAAGGCTTACCGCTGGGACGGTTACAGCAAGTATGCCAAGTATGTGATGGACGGCAGCGGGTTCTCTGTCTACATGTCATTTGCGGATGGTAACAGTGAAAGCATTCACGGCAGTAACTGTGCACCGGACGGGTTCAGAGATTTTGAGACGGAAGTTGAGAGGATTGTTAATCCGTACATCGACCGGCTGATTGAAATGGGCAACCGGCAGCAGATCGAGAAGGGTGTATCAGGTAAGCTGCAGTCTCTTCTGATCACTTTCAAACAGCAGGGAAGTTCAGGCTCAGACAGTTTTGAAGGAGTCATCCGCCATTACCGGGAAGGACGCAAGAACTTTGATATCAGAATCAATTCTGTCAGCGGCGAGTTCATTGAACCGGGTAAATACAACTATTATTCTGAACTGTTTGACGAAGACATTTATTTTGATGAGATACAGGCTCTGATTGAGAAATACGAAATCATAAAATGGTATAACTGGGACAAGTCAGCTGAAGATTACAGTAATGAGGAATGGTTCCAGATCTCATTCGGCTTTGAAGACGGCACCATAAATGCCATGGGTACTCTGCATCCGGAAAACTATGACCGGTTCAGAAAAGAACTTCTGGAACTGATAGTGAAGATCATCAAGGATGCTGAAGCCAAATACCCGGCCTTCAGATCACGCGACATTTAATTAACCAAAGAAAAAACTGAGAGATTTCTCAGTTTTCTTTAGCTTGATTCAACACTCTCCAGTACGGCTTTTCGTAAGGTACTGTAGACCTGTCTGTATGTAGTATCACCTGACTGGTAATACTCGGCATAGGTATCAAATATGCCTGCTACAGTGATGATCTGACCTTCGACAGGATAATCATCAGGGTATTTGTAATCGCCTTCCAGAATGAATTCTATGCCCTGAGCACAGCAGGCTGTAGCATCAGGGATGATGCAGGCAAAGTAATACTTGTCTGTTTCCGGGTCATGATAAGAGGCAAAATAGCCTTGCATTCTGATGGTCTTTCCGGTGATGTCATCAGGATTTGTAACCATGTTATAGACTTCGGAATATACAACTGTACTGGACAGCTGAGTCAGGTCAATGTCAACATTACCGTACTGTAAGCCGGTATTTACCGGTTTTTTCTCATCTGAAGATGGCTTTGCCGGTTCTTTCTGCTCATTGTTCTGCTCAGTCTTTTCCTTCAGCACGTCTTCAACATTCTTGATGTTGGAAGAAGTGCGGCCGGAATTGGAACTGCCGCAGCCTGTCAGACATGTAAGAAGTATAAGAACTATGATAAATGCTTTTCTCATCGTTTTACCTCCTTTTTCCTATGAGCGTGAATACTGCGAATACCAGAACATCAACCGCAACAATGGTTGAACCTACCGGTGTACCGGCCAGAATTGAAATGACTATTCCCGCAAAAGCACAGCAGACGGAAGTAACGGCAGAGCATACTGTCACAGACAGGAAGCTTCTGAATACTCTCATGGCTGACAGAGCCGGGAATATGATAAGAGCAGATATCAGTAATGATCCGACCAGATTCATGGCCAGGACTATCACTACTGCTATTATAACAGCCAGCATCAGGTTATAGAAGCCTGTATCGGTACCGCTGGCATGTGAGAAGTCTTCATCGAATGTGACCGAGAAGATGCGGTTGTAGAAAACGATAAATAGTATCGTTACTGTCAGTGACAAAACTCCGCACAGTATGACTTCACCTTTACTGAGAGTCAGAATGGAAGTTGAACCGAACAGAGTAGTGCAGACATCACCGCTGATGTTACCGCTGGTAGGGAAGATATTCATTAACAGATATCCGAAGGCCAGAGCTGATACGGATATCATGGCAATGGCAGCATCGCCTTTTATTACTGTATTATGACCGTTTTTCAGTAACAGGACGGCACAGATGACAGTTACCGGCAGCACCAGCAGCATGTCATTGGTCAGTCTGGTAACCGCAGTAATGGTCATGGCACCGAAAGCTACATGTGACAGACCGTCACCGATGAAGGAGAAGCGTTTAAGTACCAGTGTGACTCCCAGCAGGGAGGAACAAAGGGAAATAAGAACACCGACAATGAGGGCGTATCTGACAAACGGGAATCCCAGATAGAAGATAAGCTTGCTGATCATGCCTGTTCACCGCCTTCCCGGTTCAGGAAATTCTGTCCCATTTTAGTGGTAATGTATTCTTCACGTGTTCCGAAAAAGACATCAGAGCCGATGTGGAGAATGTGACTGGCATAACGGATTGCCCGCATGATGTCATGAGATATCATTATGACGGCAGTTCCGTCTTTATTGAGTCTTTCAATCAAACTGTACATTTCCGCTGTTACTTTAGGATCAAGGCCGGATACCGGTTCATCAAGTAACAGAAGTTTCTGAGTGGCACACAGAGCTCTGGCCAGCAGAACACGCTGCTGCTGTCCGCCGGAAAGATCCCGGTAACACTTATTGCGCAGATCCGTGATGCCCATTTTCTTGATGTTTTCTTCAGCCAGCTTTTTATGTTCATCGCTGTAGAAAGGCTTTTTTCCAAGGCGGCCCTGGCAGCCGGAAAGAACGATTTCCCAGACTGAAGCAGGGAAGTCGCGCTGAATAAGGCTCTGCTGCGGCAGATAGCCTATTTCATTCTTTTTGAGACCGTCTCCTGTAATGATCTCACCGGCTGCCGGTTTGATCAGATGCAGAAGGGTCTTCATCAGGGTTGTTTTGCCTGAACCGTTTTCTCCGACAATGCAGAGGTAGTCTCCCCCGTTCAGAGAGAAATTCAGATCTTTTACGATTATGTGGGAATCATATCCCAGGGACAGATTCCTGGCTGTTATCAGGGCCATGCCTGTATCCTCCTATTGTAAAGCTTCTTTCAATACTTTCAGATTCTCTTCCATTACGGTTAAGTAGCTGATTCCCTGAGCAACATCACGGGCAGTTATTGACTGCAGCGAATTCAGGGTCAGGATTTTCTGATTGCCTGACACAGTTGTTCTGATAACCGTGTCGGCAATGCGGTGATCGGTTCCTTCGATAGTCAGAACCGCTTTAAGATTCAGTTCGTCAATTTTCCGGGCCAGGAAGGTGACAGTTTCAAAACTGGCTTCCGATTCAGCTGAACATCCGGCAAAAGCCGCATAGTAGTTCAGCCCATAGTCTTCGGTCAGATAGCGGAACGGGAAACGGTCCGCAAACAGAAGAGTCTTTACCGAAGCCCGGGAGACAGCTGCCCGGTACTGTCTGTCCAGATCATCCAGTTTCTGTATATATGATGACCGATTATTCTGGTAAACGGAAGCATTGCCGCTGTCGGCTTTGCTCAGGGCTTCTTCGATCCGTTTAACCCGTACTGCCGCATTGCGCAGTGACAGCCAGATGTGCTCATCATATTCGGTTTCTTCTTCCTCATGATCGTGTTCCATTCCTTCGACATGTTCTTCTTCTCTGATCCTGTCACCAAGAATATCCATCAGATTCATGACAATGCATTTGTCATTGGAAGAGTTCTTCAGAACATCTTCGACCCATTCATCGGATTCACCACCGACATAAACGAATATATCAGCAGAAGTAATCTTCATCATGTCAGCAGCGGTAGGCTGATAACTGTGCAGGTCAGCTCCGGTATCCAGAAGCATTGTGACTTCGGCATTTCCCGGATTGTCACCCAGAACATTCATCACCCAGTCATAAACGGGGAAGATCGTAGTTACGATCTGCAGTTTTTTATCTTCAGGATCATGATCCTGTTGACGGCTGCAGCCGGAAAGAATACCTGCCATTAAGAAGGCAGTAATCAGTACAAGCAATATTTTCTTCATTATTTCAACCTCCAGTCATGTGAATAGCCTGTAAACGTAAAAAAGATACAGAACAGGTAATATGTATCCCTTAACTGGAGTTTCAGTTGTTCATTCGTGTTTTCTGTGTGATCAGAGAAAAACCGCTGTTTTCCGCAATGCAGATACTGCAGGAACATAAAACAATATGAACAGTAATTATTAATACAGCAGCTGCAGAAATGACGGTGATGGTACCGTGAATACTTCTGCGGCATATTGACAATGTCCGGCATACAGGGCAGTCATTACCGCTGCATTCATGGTCAGCTTCTTCAATTACATAAGCCAGTGAAACAAATACCGACATGATTAAAACCGCTGTCATCAAGGCAGTCAGTAATCTTCTTGAAACGTAAGTGTTTCTTACTGTCATTCAGGTTTCCTCACTGTTTCCGGCACTGTTCACACAGTCCGTATAAAACGGTTCTTAACGGATTGACCGTAAAGCCGTGTCCCTTTTTCAGGTGCTGCTGCAGATCCTGAAGCCGGTGGCACTGAATGTGAATTAGCTTGCCGCATTTTTCACACTTGCAGTGGAAGGTGAGATCGTGATCTTCTTCCTTTTCGCCCAGGTATTCATAGCAGGCAGGGGAGTTCTCATCTATGACATACTTTCTGATGATTCCGTCATTAACCAGACTTTCCAGCTGACGGTAGACTGTTGCCTGACCGCAGGAAATGTCATGACTGCGGAAATAATCGCAGATCTCCTTGACTGTCATGTGTGTCTGAGGATTAGCTTCAAAATATTCCATGAGGATCTTGCGCTGTTTTGTCCGGTATTTGGTTCTGACTGTCATAGAAAACCTCCTAAATTGGGAACTATTATCAATTTTACCATCATGAGAATATTTCTTCAATAAATATGAGAATAATTATTAAATTTAAATACGATTGTGTTCATAACCTATATAGTATAATGAGAATAAACAGGGCAATGAAACTCATGTGGAAAGGACTGAAGAATGAATACATATATAAAAATGCAACTGAATACTATGATACGTTATGTTGAAAGCTTTCAGCAGGCCTGTGAAGTGGCTGCGACTGAGGATGATGGAGTTATTGACCGCCGTGAAAGGAAACAGCTGGATCAGATAAAGAAGGCTGTGGACAGATTCAAGAGAGATCTGGAAAGAATCAGATAGTGCATGACACTGTCTTTTTTTTCAGCAAAAAATAACAATGTGTTCACACGATGTTCAGAAGAAACTTCTATTATGTTGTTGGTGATGAAAATGAAGAAGTTTTATGTTGTTATATTATGCTTGTTATTCGTGCTGCAGGGATGTACCTCTGCCAGTACAAATATAGAGAATACAGTTATTGAGAAAACTGATGATATTTTTGATACGTCTTATGTACATCAGATAAATATAGAAATTAGCAACGAGGATTGGGAAGATCTTAAAGCCAACCCTCTGGATAAGACTAAATATAAAGTTAATGTCACAATAGACGGTAATCAGGTCAATGGAGTGTCATTTGCGACTAAAGGCAATACAAGTCTGTCAAGTGTAGCGGCTGACAGTAATTCTGACCGCTACAGTTTCAAGATCAATTTCAGTAAGTATGACAAGAGCCAGACTTATCAGGGCATTAAGAAACTGAATCTGAGCAATATCTATTCCGATGCGACATACATGAAAGACTATCTCAGTTATCAGATGTTCAATGAAGCAGGTGCTCTGAGTTCCCGCTGCAGCTATGTATGGCTGACCATCAATGGTGAAGATTTTGGACTGTATCTGGCCATTGAAGAGGTAGATCAGGTTTTTCTGGATGTAAATACTGATTCCGAGGGTGATCTTTATAAACCTGAATCGGAAATGCTGGGCAATATCGGAGGCGGTAAAAAACAGAATGACAATAAACAGCCGGAAGAAGAAAATGACTGGCAGCCTGGTGATGGAAACTTCAGCATGCCGGATGGAATGGATATGCCGGAAGGATTTGATCCATTCAATCAGGGTGATGGTAACGGACAGGGAGGTTTTAATCCTGGAAATATGACACCGCCTGATGGAAACAATCCGTTCTCCGGAGATGGCAGCAATGGTCAGGGTGGATTCAATCCCGGCAACATGCCTGGCTCAATGGGTGGATTCGGCAGCAGTAACAGTGCTTCACTGGTTTATACTGATGATAATCTTGAAAGCTACAGTGAAATCTTCGATAATGCCGAAACGGATGTAACGGAAGAAGATGAATACCGTGTCATTGAAGCACTTAAGAATCTGTCAGAAGGCAATGTTGAAGAAAGCGTTGATATTGACAACACAATAAGGTACTTTGTGGTTCATAACTTTGTCATGAATTATGACAGTTATACGGGCAATATGCTTCATAACTATTATCTGTACGAAAACGACGGTTTACTGACAATGATTCCATGGGATTACAATCTGGCTTTCGGGGCATTTGCGATGGGAGCTGGGAATGATGCTACATCACTGATAAATCAGGGTATTGATTCACCTTTATCCGGTGCCAGTGAGTCTGACAGACCAATGTGGTCATGGATCGTCAGCAGCGAGGAATATACAGAACAGTATCACACTGTATATCAACAGTTCATAACCGAATACTTTGATTCCGGAAAGTTTGAAAAAGAATATGACCGCGTAGTAAACATGATCAGAGAATATGTGGAAAAGGATCCATCTGCTTTCTACAGTGTCAGTCAGTTTGATACCGCAACAGCACGGTTGAAGCAGTTCTGCCTGTTAAGAGCAGAAAGCATCAAAAAACAGCTTAATGGTAAACTGGCAACAGTAACCAGCCAGCAGAATAATGCCGATAAAGTTGATGCTTCCGATCTGAATATCAGTTCTATGGGCTCATTTGGCGGTGGCGGTAACGGATTCAATCCTGGAAACTTCTTTGGCGGAGGCGACGGTTTTAATCCAGGCGACTTCCCGGGAAACGAAAATGGCAATGGATTTAACCCTGGTGACTTCTTTGGAGGAGGTAATGGCTTCAATCCAGGTGATTCATCAGGTAACAGCTTTGGCCCTGGCGGTTTCTCCGGAGGAAACAGCGGCTTTAATCCGGGAGACTCTTCCGGTAACGGGTTTAATCCTTTTGGCGGAGGAAACGGGCCATCAGATAACGGGTTCAATCCCGGTGGCGGTAACGGCTTTGGCTCAGAAGTTCCTTCGGATGAAGGAAACGGATCAGGTCGGAATGGCGGTTCACAGCAGCCGGTTGGTGAATCAGAAGAAGTTGAAGAACTGTAAAACAGAATACAGCCATAACGGCTGTTTTTCTGTATAATGGAATAGGAGGATAATATCATGAAAAAATTGATTCTTGACGTTGATACAGGTATAGATGACGCTTTAGCGATTGCGATGGTTCTGGGAATGGAGGATGTATCCTTAGCAGGAGTAACGGTTGTTTTCGGAAACACTTATTTAAGTTATGCTGTACGCAACACCCTTGATGTTCTTTGCGAACTTGGCCATCCTGAAATCGGTGTATACCCAGGCGCGGAATACCCATGGGGTCAGAATGATTGGCTGGTAAGTGACCATCTTAAGGTCATTCATGGCAATAACGGCGTGGGTAATGTCAGTTTCAAATACAATCAGAGAAAGCCAAAGAATCAAAGTGCCTGTGATTTCATGATCGAAGCAGCCAAAAAGTATAAGGAAGAGCTGATAATTGTCAATCTTGGTCCTCTGACCAACTTGGCCAACGCCATAAATAAAAACAGGGAAGCAATGTCCCTGTGCGGTACGATAGCCATAATGGGCGGGGCTTTAACAGTGAAGGGTAACATTACCCCATATGCTGAAGCTAACATTTTCAATGATCCGGCAGCAGCCAAATACGTCATGGAAAGCGGACTGGATCTGACTATGATAGGTCTTGACGTTACACTGAAGACAGTTATCATGGAAGACGACATCAGTTTCCTGAAAGAAATCACTACTGTGGCATCTAAGCACATTTATGACATGGCATATTATTACTATGTGAATGAAGAGGGTGTATTAGGCGGAGCAATGCATGATCCTCTGGCAGTTGCAGCAGCCATCGACCCGTCTCTTATAACAAAATGGCATGACATATCACTGGAAGTATGGCAGAACGGACCGGGTGTCGGACGCATAGTCACAACAGGGGATATGCTGGTAAAGCCAAACAAAAATGTGCGTTATGCACTGGATGTCAACAGTGAATCCTTCAAGAAGAGATTTAAAGAAGCTCTGCGGAAAGCAGTAAACAGACCGGAATGATCCGGTCTTTTTTTATTCTGAGAGATATTCTTTCAGTTTCTCTATATTTGCCAGGGCATCATTGAAGCCCAGCCAGTACAGATCAGCCAGTTTATCCATGTTTCCTTCAAGACGGCTGACGGTAACCTTCTGGGAAGGCGAAATGACGAAAATGCGGCCTTCCTTTTCCAGTTTTTCTATTTCGTCGCACTGTCTGTTATAAGAACCGTTGCTCTTATCGAGGCTTTCGGCGAATTCCGGATACTTACGGTAGACCTTTCTGGCTATATTGCGTTCTTCGGTCTTTTTACGGTAGGTATTGTCACGGGTTCTGACAACGACTATCTTTGAATACTGCTGGTCAATGGCCCACTGATAGGCAATCTTGCAGCTGGCTCCGCCATCCAGGCAGTATTTTCCGTCAACATCTATCATTTTTGAGACAAAAGGCATTGATGCGGAAGCCTTAACAGCATCAACGATGTTGCTGCATTTGTCTTTTTCAAAATAAATGGTTTTTCCGGTCCGGCATTCAGTACATACTGCAACAAACCTTTTCTCCGGATTAAAGAAACGGGCGGTATTAAACGGTTCAACAGTGTTGTAATCCTTCAGACAGAGATTGAGATCGATGATTGTGTGGGATTTCATGAAAGGTCTGATACCGACATAACTGGAGTCATGACGATATGTAAGATTAAAACGTGCCATTCTTCCAATGTTTCCGGCAACATAGTTATAACCTGCCAGAGCACCGGCTGACGTTCCAATCGTACTTCTGAAATTGATGTCATTCAGCATCAGGGCATCCAGTACTCCCCGGGTATACAGACCACGGAAAGCACCGCCTTCCAGTACAATACAGCCTTCAGTAATAATGTCAGAAGCAGTACCGTCAGGTAACTGATCAACATTTTCATAGATTTTCTTGGTCATAAAGAGATATTGTCCTCCATTAGTAGATGATTATTTACATTTTAACATTTCCCGCCATAAAAACGAAATTCTTTCCGTTACCTGAGACATGCGTTCTCTGTCATTAAGGGTAGAAGGACAAGAAGGGAAGGAAATGAAGATGAAAAGATTGTTTACCATTTTTCTATGTATCGTATTATTGGCAGGATGCTCTGTAAAGAGCCGGGACAGGTATGAACCTCGTGATGATAGCTATAACGGAAACTATTATGTCAGCGATGGCGGTGATTATTCCATTCTTGAAGAGTCTCAGAGTATGAAAGCCAATTCGCGGTCTCCACAGCTCTCTGATGAAAAACTGATCTACAGAAGCTCCGTATCCCTGGAAACCAAGGATTATGCAGCGTTAACTAATGAACTGGAAGAGCTGATGAAGAAATACGGTGCCATTACTCAGAGCATGAGTGAATCAGGTGGAACAGGCAGGACCTTCCATCTGACAGTCAGAGTGCCGGCTCAGCATTTTGATGAATTCGTTCAGGGTTTAAGAGACTCATCCGGCAGTGTCATCAACATCTCTACCAATGTTGATAACATTACCGAGCAGTATAACAACAACGATATCAGGATCCAGGCTCTGGAAACCCAGCATACCAGATTATTACAGTTACTGGAAAATGCCAAGGATCTCAGCGACATCATTCAGATTGAAGAAAGACTCAGTGAGGTTGAAATAGAACTCACTCAGTTGCAGACATATAAGAACAGAATGGATGCCGATGTAACATATTCAACAATTGAACTGACTATCCGTGAAGTTCAGACATATTCAGAAACAGGTTTCCTGCAGAAGCTGGCAAATGCCTTTAACGGATCCCGGAGCAATTTTATCCGCAGCATCGAAGATTTCATCATTGATGTTATTTACATGCGGCCGCATCTGCTGGTCTGGATCGCTGTAATCCTGTTACTGAAGAAGCCGGTCTTATCCCTCAAGGACAGAATCTTCAGTAAGAAAACAGCCAAGACTGTCAAGAAGGAAACACCTGAACTGACAACAGAATAAAAGTGGTTACAAACCACTTTTTTTCAGCTCTTCGTTTTCCTTTTTCCATGTATAGTATTCGTTTACCAGTGAAGTATAGCCCAGCTTTTTCAGATAATCATAGGATATTTCATAATTACCCTTATAATGACGTCCGGTTTTCAGATAACGCAGATACTGAACCATTGTCTGATCGATTTTGTGCAGACCGTCAGAAACGGTTATTACTGGAAAATAGAATCTAGTCCAGGTGAAGCCGTTATTGCCGGAAAGATCATAGAACTTGTAGTCAAAGCTGCGTATCATGGAACGGGCAGCGCGGGAATAATCGGCATTATTCCTTTTTTCCCAGCGGTAAATGCTGTGAGCCTTACGGCGGATCTTGCCTTTCATCTTTTCAATGGTACCGTCAGACAGGTCTATCTGACCTTCGTGATAGCTGAAACCCAGAAACTCCCAGGACTGATGAGGTTCACTGACATGGTATTTCTTCATGTTCAGTTTCAGACACTTTTCTTTCAAGGTTTCCTTCAGAAGAGTATCGGCGTGTTTTAACTGCTCTTCATCCTTACAGAAGATAATGATGTCATCTGAGTAACGGTAATAGGGGATGTTTTCCTGCTCGAAAAGCAGATCCATGTCCATCAGATAGATGTTAGCCAGAAAACTGGCTAAAGGGACACCGGCCATGGCGCCTCTTTTTTCCGTAATCAGTTCATAATTGTAATAGCATCTGTCCTGAGTGAGCAATCCTTCGATGAACTGATAAAGAGGTTCATCATCATTAATGACCTGATGAAGTATTATCAAAAGCTTATCTACATTGATGGAATTGAAATAGTCATGAATGTCAGCTTTCAGCACGAAACAGCTGTCCAGTTCAGGTATTTTTCTGATGCTGTCAAAAGCTGTTTTGGAGGTTTTGTGCGGGCGGAAGGAATAACAGCTTTCAGGTATCTTACAGTCATACCTGTAAAGCAGCCATGAGAGCACTTTAAGAACCCATGTTTCATCGTCAGAATAGCTGTATACGGTTCTTTTCTTTTCCGAACCCATCTTTGAGATGGTTTTTTTTGTTGGATAACCAAAAGAAAAAGTATCGGTAACACTCAGATACTTTTGCTCCTCAATAAAAACATCCAGCTCTTTAAGCTCTCTTTTTGAAAGCTGATTTCTTTCAGCCTTATAAATGCGGAAATCCTTCCAGGTTTCCTTCTGACTTAATTGCTCAAGTAAACTCATAGATAAAAAGAGAAAGAGAAAATGCTTTGAAGTAAGCTGTGCTTACGTTACCAGGTGGTACATGATCGGACTGCCTGTAAAGCCACGATAAAGATCATGCTGCACCCGCCACAGGCGCATTGCTGCTTTTCTCTTTCTGCTTATGTTAAGACTACAGGTATTTATGCAGTCTTGCTGAAATGTATTCAGGTCTGTTTGGATAGTGGTTGATGAAGTTGATGAACTTAACACCTTTTTCTTCAGCGAATTCACGGCTCCAGCGGTATTCTCTGTGAGCAGTAGTGGTTTTGCCGATCAGCATGATTATCAGCTGGATTTTGTTGTCTTCATCAAGTATCAGCATTGAATAATCCATGAAGCGTCCCTGTCCGCCTAATTCTCTAGGTGAAACATTTTCTGCAACATGATACTGCGGGAATTCATTCTCGATGCATTCCAGAATTCTTTCACGGCAGGTCTTTCCATCCTCAGGCTCTTCATAGTTATCCTGCGGAATTGATTCTTCCTTGTTGGCCTGTTCAGCCTTATACTCTTCAACCTTCTCCTTGATTTCCTTTATTTCATCAGAAAACTGTTCCTTAAGATTGCTGAAGAGTTCCTTGGCTTTTTCCTTGTTTTCGTCGCTGACAGCTTCTTTTACGGCGTCCAGTCCTTCTTTCAGTAATTTATCAAATATTCCCATTGTTGCCTCCTTCTGGGTACACTGACCCCATTGTTTTTGCGGTAGTAATGATTATTTGTCTTAATGGTGTAATACAATTATAGCACAGCGTTGCTTTGTGTATACATTAATTGTTATCACAAGTTCTTTCCGGTATGTTTTTATTTTATTGTGTGTTTTTATTGACAGTATCTTGTATAATGTATATGACAGATATTATCGAATATTGGGAGGTAATAATGGAGAAAACAGAATTAAAGGAACTGCAGCTTCTGGCAGCGAAGATCCGTCTGGATGTTATTGAGCTTCTGAAGCACCGTGGTTACGGTCATTTAGGCGGTTCAATGTCAATTGTTGAACTCATGGCAGTGCTGTATGGAAAGTATCTGCATGTTGATCCTGCAAATCCTAAGATGGAAGACCGCGACA
The DNA here is from genome assembly GCA_017405785.1 of Erysipelotrichaceae bacterium. GTDB lineage: Bacteria > Bacillota_I > Bacilli_A > Erysipelotrichales > Erysipelotrichaceae > RUG521. Next base: position 103,015 of record JAFQZR010000001.1, on the reverse strand, counting down.
TGGTGGTTCTGTCAAAAGGACATTCAGGACCGGCATGGTATTCAGCTCTGGCTGAGAAGGGCTTCTTCCCTAAGGAAAAGCTGATGACTCTTAACGATGGCGGAACAATGCTTCCGTCACATCCTGACAGAACCAAAACACCTGGTGTTGACATGACAACAGGATCATTAGGTCAGGGCACAAGTTCAGCTGCCGGTATTGCACTCGGACAGAAACTGAAAGGCCAGGACCGCTACACTTACATGATCGTCGGTGACGGCGAACTTAATGAAGGACAGTGCTGGGAAGCATTCCAGTTCGTTGCAGCCAGAAAACTGAATAACTGCATCGTAATTATTGACGACAACAAACGTCAGCTGGACGGCTATACCAAGGATGTTCTCTATCCGTTTGACTATGTACGGAAAATGGAAGCTTTCGGATTCTATACTCAGAAGGTAAAGGGTGATGATATCGAAGCCATCGCTGAAGCCATTGAAAATGCTCATAATCACAAGGATGGAGCTAACTGCATCGTCTTAGACTCAATCAAGGGTCAGGGCGTCAAGTATTTTGAGGAACTCAAGAGCAACCACTCCGTCAAGTTTAACAATGACCGGATCAACCGGGCTGCAGATGATGCAATTGCCTCTCTGAAAGCCTTCATTGAAAAGGAGGAAGCATAATGTTCAAGTTAACTGAAGATCGCAAGTCAAAGGGAACACCTTTAGCTAAGGTTGTCATGCAGACAATCGCCGATGTAATGAATACAGATGAAAAGGTTGTCATGCTGGAAGCTGACCTGGCAGGTGCCAGCAGCTCAACAATTGTTGAAAAAGCTCATCCTGAAAGATTCGTTCAGTGCGGTATCGCTGAGGCTGACATGGTTGGTATTGCTGCCGGTCTGTCTGTTCAGGGATTTAAGCCATTCATTCATACATTCGGACCATTCGCAACCAGACGTGTATATGACCAGTTATATCTGTCAGGTGCTTATGCTCACAATACAATCAATGTGTACGGTTCAGACCCTGGCTTCACGGTAGGCCCTAACGGTGGTACTCATACTACATGGGAAGACGTTGCCCTGATGAGAGTTATGCCTACAGCCGTAGTTACCGATGCTGCTGATGCCGTTCAGCTGGAATGGATCATCAGAGAATTCGCCAAGATGGAAGGCATTCATTATGTACGTGCCAACCGTAAGGATGTACGCAATGTTTATGAACCGGGTTCAACATTTGAAATCGGCAAGGGCAATGTGTTAAAGGAAGGCAAGGATGTTCTGATCATCACTGCCGGTCAGCTGGTTTCAGATGCTCTGGATGCCGCTGAACAGCTGGAAGCTGAGGGCGTATCAGTTGAAGTCATTGATATGTTTACCATCAAGCCTTTAGATGCTGAACTGGTATTGTCAGAAGTGAAGGGCAAGAAAGCCGTTGTTACTTTTGAAAACCATTCAATCATCGGTGGATTGGGTTCTGCTGTTGCTGAAGTACTGGCTGAGAATGCCGTAGCTGTACCATTCAAGCGCCATGGCTGCAATGATCAGTTCGGTCAGGTAGGAACTCCTGAGTGGCTGCAGAAGGAATTCAAACTCACTGCTGCTGACCTGATTGAAACAGTAAAAGGCTTACTGTAATCATTCTGTTGATAAAGAAAAAAGGAAGGATCTCAACAATCCTTCCTTTTGTTATGCTTTTGGATACTTATTCCATTGGAGTTGTCCAATAGTTCTGCTGATAAATATCTCTGAACTGATAAGTTGATTTTGTCTTGTAATCAGCGATGCTGACATCACCGAAATACAGATTGCCATGGTAGGTGATTGAACCATCCAGAACATATGATGCCATGTAATTACCTTTGTAATCATAGTATCCGGCGATGAATTCGATCTTATCTCCATCATTCAGCTCGGAAGTATACTTGGCTACGACATCGGCATCATCGTACCGGTAATTGATTCCGGCTACTTCGATTCCCTCATCATCCAACTGCAGTAACATATTGGCTCTTACACCGTTGATTCTGACTGGAACTCTGCCGACACTGCTGACAACTTTTTCGCCATCCTTTGTGCAGTAGAGATAATAGTAAGGGATTACCATCCAGTTCTCTCCGTCTGAGGAAGCGGCTAACCAGGTCTTGTCCTTGATCTTCAGCAGGTTACCCTTGGCGTCAATATCATAGATGTTGTCACAGCCCATATCGATATAGCCCTTGCCGTCATCTATGAATACGTTGACCTTGAGGTCGTCAACCATGCTCCACTGTTTTTCGGTAAGCTTGATCTTTCCGTTCTTCCATGTGAGGTCGGCATCAAAGTGGTTTTCAGCGATATAATCTGTCAGACTTCTACTGTTCATCAGGGTTCCTAATAACAGGTTGAGTCCTAATTCCAGTAATGGAGAGTAGTTGGACTGCTGCTGAGTCTGCTGAGAACCTGATGTGAACAGGTTGAGCAGCTGGTAAATGCTGTCGCTGCTGGTCTGAGTTTGATAGTTGTTGGTATTGTATGACTGGAATGACTGAGTTGCATTGTAACTGCCGCCCGATGATACCTGTCCGCCGGTTGAATATGCAGCGAAGTTACGTATGCACCGTGAATAGTCAGCATTCATGTCAATCTCATCATATGTAGATGTTACCGTCTTGAGATACTTGCTTGATCTGTACGGGAAGTAGATTGACAGACCGTAGGAGTTAGTCATTGTACTTGTAGTATTGTTATACTTGATGCAGTTTAACAGTGAGGAAACCAGTTCTTTGGCTTCCGGGGTGTCAATACTGCTGGCCATATCGACCAGGTCAACAAGGTCTACATTGGCAGATGTAGCGAATTCTCTGGCTCCGCTTCTGGCTGCGGCAACTGTCTTATATTGCTGATTCTGAATCAGCTGAGTTGCTGACTTCGAGAAGTCAGAGAGTTTGGCGTCAACAATTTCCATTTCTGCCAGGTCAATGACTGAAAGGGTAGCAGGCTGTCTAGGTGTCTTTGTCTTGCATGTTGAGACGAAGCTGTCAGCAATCGCCTTTCCAAGTTCAACGGTTGGTATTGAAGTATTCTTGCTTAAGGCATTGAGCCAGTCTGTATAGTACCAGCCGATACCTGGTTCAGATTCTTCGGAAGCGACCAGATAGTCTGCGTGTTCAGTGAGCATCAGGGCTGTTTCGGTATTGCCCATCAAGCAGGCGTCAAAGCCGATGAAGTCAAATTTGACATCTGCATCTGTAAGGGCCTTATCAATGCCGGCCAGGCTCATGGAACCGTTATTAGGATACTTTTCGTCACGTCCGTATCCGCCGACTGATCCTGAACCGTGGTCCCATAAGATCAGACCGTAACGGTTGGCTGGGAAATTGGTTTCGCAGAATTCAATGAAGTTTGTCAGGTTTGAAGGGCTTACCATGGCAGCATTACCGGCGTTTTCAACCAGTAACCCCAGTTTTCCTTCAAATACCTGATATATGGCGTTGTTCTTAGTGCTTATCTGGTTGATATGCCATTTGGTTGTTCCGCCTGTAAACAGGATGACATTTACTTTGTCACTGATGGCGGCGCTAGCCATTTCCTGAATATCATAGGAACCCATGGCACCGTTTGACTCAAGGTCAGAACCGCACATGTAAACCATGATAGTTACGACGTCCTGGTTGTTACCGATGATATTGGTATACTTGGCTCTGACTCCGTTTGCTACAGTAGAATCAAGCTTGCCGACATTGCTGCCAAGCTTCCACTGAGTTGTATAAGTTGTTCCACTTGGATAGTAATAGTCATATAATCCACGTTCCTGTTGTTTGCATCCTGAAACCGGCAGTAACAGGCAGCAGACTAACAGGAGAATTAATCCTTTAGTAAATCTGTTTTTTAACATTTCCTTACATTCCTACTTCTTAAACAGATCAGCAATCTTGGAAAAAATGCATTTGCTGTCTTTCTTAGCCTTCAGTTCTGCCTTGGCTTCCTTGGCTGCTTCATCAACCTTTTCACCGCTTCTGGCGATTTTTCTGACGTTTCCGTCAACCATGTGTTTTTTTCTTCCCTGTGAATTTGATTCCATAACTGTTACCTCCACTTATTTTCTATCCTTGAGAGCATTAACATACTCATATGCCAGTTTCAATGCCTGTTGGTACTCTTCACTGTCTTTATTCAGACAGCCGAATTCATTGACCTGGAACTTCAGAGTTGTAAACTGAGGATGGTTTACATACAGCTGTACATAAACATCTGAGCCATCTCTTCTTACATACTTTCTTTCGACAATATCGATTTTACCGATTTCAGCAATGTTGAAAACATCAGCATTGTCTTTCACGAAATCAGAACGCTTTGTAATCAGGAAGGTTTTGTTGTCGTCATCAATGAACAGATTATATTTGCCTTCGATGACCTTGTTTCCCTTAAACTCGCCCACAAGTTCCTGATTCTTCCGACGGTAGTCCAGATGCTCTTTGATCTGTTCTACTGTTCTCTCAGCATAATCAGCTTTCTCAAGCCATCTGGAACACAGCTTTGCACAGTTTCTGCACAACATGCCGTCTTTTAGCTGCTTACTGCCATATCGCGTCAGCTTGTTTCCACAGACAGAACAGGTTTCCTGGATACTGTTCTCCTGTAAAAGAGCCTTTTCCATATTGTTATACCTCCTTATGTAATTGTTAATATTATTATAAAATGATTTTTCCTTGTATACAATTACTGATGAAAAAGGGCAAAAAACCATCTGTTCAATACAGATGGTTTTTTTGTTTTAGATTTCGGGATTCTACTTGCTTTCTTCGTAATCCTTCATGATCTGCATTCCGGCACTGCAGCCTAATCTGTCAGCACCTGCTGCGATCATCTTTTCGGCATCCTTCAGGCTTCTGATGCCGCCGGCAGCTTTAACCTTGAGTCCTGCTTCATGAACGGTATCGTACATCAGCTTGACATCTTCAGGTGTAGCACCGCCTGTTGAGAAACCGGTTGAGGTCTTGACGAATGTTGCACCAGCTTGAATTGAACATCTGCAGGCTTCGACTTTTTCTTCATCAGTTAACAGGCATGTTTCAATGATGACCTTAACGGTTTTACCATTGGCAGCCTTGACAACTGCGGCAATGTCATCAGTTACGTAGTCCAGATTACCGGCTTTTAACTGGCCGACATTGATGACTGTATCGAATTCATCAGCGCCGTCAGCCAGAGCCTCTTTGGTTTCATAAGCCTTGGCAACTGAGTTCATGGCACCAAGAGGGAAGCCGATAACGGTGCAGACCTTAACGTCTGTTCCTTCCAGTTCCTTCTTACAGGTTGCAACCCAGCAGCTGTTGACGCATACGCTGGCAAAATCATATTCTCTGGCTTCCCGGCACAGCTTTACGATCTGTTCCTTGGTAGCATTGGCTTTCAGTAATGTGTGGTCAATATACTTATTTAACTTCATAAATGTTCCTCCCTTATCTCATTTATCAGTATACCCCCAGGGGGTATTAAAGTCAATTGCGTTGCTTTACTTGACTGCGTCTATTGTGCTCTTATATGCATGATACAGTTCTTCGAATCTGTCAGGTCCTTTCATCAGGGTAGATGGTCCGACGATCAGGACATCTGCTCCGTTCAGATACATCTGCTTGGCATTCTCAATAACCGTATTACCGTCAATCAGGATCTGAGCATCCTGTTTTCCGTGTTCATCCAGGAATTGTCTGATTCTTTTGATCTTTTCCATTCCGCCCGGTACGATCTTCTGACCTCCAAATCCCGGATTGATAGTCATGTCCAGAATATAATCGGTTTCTACCAGCAGTTCTTCAATGTACGGCAGTGATGTACCAGGGTTTACAGCCAGACCGGCTGTTATTCCTCTTTTGTGAAGAGTCTGCAACAGCTTGAACGGATGTTTTGAGGTTTCCGGATGGAAAGCAACTCGGTCACCAGCCTGAACATTGAACATGTCGACATATTCCTCCGGGTTGGTTACCATCAGGTGAATGTCAATTGGCAGGTTTGTTATTCGCTTGATATCACTGTACTGCTGAGTGCCCAGGGCACTGTTAGGTACGTAATGTCCGTCCATGATGTCAAAGTGGATGAAAGGGCAGCCGACCTTTTCAGCCAGCTTGCAGTAATCATAGAATTCCTCAACCTTAGCGCACATGATGGATGGTGAGATCTGAATTGGCATGTTTATTCTCCTTACTTAACTAAAAAAGCTGCCATGATGAAATGACAACTTTCTTACTGTTTCTTATCTCTTGGCGTTTAAAAGAGTAGAGCCTTCACCGTACATTGACTCCCAGTCCTTGGTGAAGTTGGCGATGGCCTTGTTGACGTTCTCATTGCTGAAAGTGATCATCATCAGGTCAAGCGGAGCAGTGATGGCTTCACAGCCGTAAGTGTAAGCCTCTCTTAACTGGCCGGCAGTGTGGAAGCTGGCGGCAACAAGCTTGGTAGGCAGTCCTTCACGTTCGATCTTGTTCTGAACTTCCTGATATAACAGGTTAGGATCAACACCGTAAGTAGTCATGCGGTTGGCATAGATGGCGATGTAGTCAGCGCCGGCAGCCAGTGCATAATAGGCCTGCATGGTATCATAGACGCCTGTTGCGGTTACATTGTAGCCTTCTTTTTTCAGTCTGATAATGGTCTTCAGTCCTTCTTTGGTGACCGGGACCTTGATGTAAACATCTTCATCAATGTTTTCTACCAGGGCTTTGGCTTCGGCCATCATGGTATCACTGTCAGTACCTACTACCTGAACATGCAGAGTACGTTCCTTGCCGATGATGGCTCTGATCTTTCTGACGTGATCAAAGAAATCATCCGGATTGGCACTCTTCTTTACGATAGAAGGATTGCAGGTTACACCTGAAATGGGGAAATACTCACACGCGGTAGCGATGTCTTCAAGTTTTGCAGTATCGACTAATAATTCCATAATATCCCTCCTGTTAATTAATGAATTATTTTCTTTATTTCTTTTTCCAAAGGTGAATCCTTAACATGATTCAGCGCTTTTCTTAACCACTTTTCAGCTTCTTTTTCGTCTTTTGCGTTATAGTACTGAATACCAAGCAGATACTGCAGCATGCCAAGCTGTTTCTCCCTGGAAGGGGAGTCCTTCTCCTTTTCCTTGTCTTCAATCATCTTTTTGACGGTTTTGATGTCTTCACTCTTGTTCTCAATCATGATGCGATAGAACATGTGGAAATACTCTCGGTTGTCATCTTCAGTGATGTCATCCAGACGGCTTAACAGTTTGGCTGACATTTCCTGATCATGGATCGTGGTGAAGTAGAAGAAGGCATTGGTGAAGACCTGATAGCTCTGTTCCTTGCTGAGTTTATCTCTTAACAGACCGTAAACACATTCCTTGGCTTTTTCAGTATTGTTGCGGGAGATGTAGAAACGCAGAAGATTCCATTTCTGATTGTAGCCGCCGAAACAGATTCGGTAATACCAGCTTTCAAGGATTCCGAGTGCTTTTTCATCCTCGTTGGCATTCATGTGTTTCAGAAATCTCTTCCAGATAAACGTTCTGACAAACATTGGAACTGATATTGCCAGAACTATCATCAGAAGGATCGCTCCTATCATCTGTTTGGTCATTTCATATACCTCCATCATATATTATAATCCTTTTAAAGCACTGTTGAATATGTGATACAAGCTATTTTTTGACAAAATATGTCATAAAAACGCACGAACGAACGAAAAGTGGTGAATTTTTCACAATTATGTATGTTATTTCCCAAAAAGCGTAATATAATTATCTTATGATATGAGTACTATGCTTTTTCGCCTGTTGATTTAGATTAATATCGCTGATATAATTATTTTTTACAAAAGGAAAAAGCATAATGAAGGAGGTAAACATGATACAGGATTTAATTAAGGTTGAAAACTGCGTTATCGTCGACGGTGTTGAAGACTGGAAACAGGCTATTCACCTCGCACTCGAACCACTTGTTAAGGACGGATGCTGCACTGATGAATATGAACAGGCTGTTCTTAAGATGACTGAAGACTACGGTCCGTACTATGTTCTGACCGACCACATGGCTCTGATCCATGCATCCAGTGAAGCCGGTGTCTCCAAGACACAGATGGCCTGCACAATTCTGAGAAACCCTGTCCGGTTCACGGAAGAGAAGGATAAGGTATTATGCCTGGTTGCCTTATGTGCAGTTGACCATTCTTCACACATGGATGGTATTGTAGCTGTTTCAAGTATCTTCGGAGATGAAGAGAAAGAGCAGAAGATCTTGGGTTCAACATCACCGCAGGAGATATATGACCTGTTTATCGAAAATGCGGAGATGTAGTATCACACATAAAAAATAGCAAATATGAAAATTGAAAGGAGATTATATGCTAGATTTTATTCTTAACATTTTAGCAACACCTGCTATGTTAGTAGGTTTGCTGGCTATGGTAGGTTTAATCCTCCAGAAGAAGCCTGTTGAAGATGTCATCAAGGGCACTATTAAGACAATCGTTGGTTTCTTAGTATTAAGCGCTGGCGCTGGCGTCATTCAGACAGAATCATTAAACGCATTCGGCGAACTGTTTAACTGGACATTCAATATGACTGGTACTGTTCCGAACAACGAAGCTATCGTTGCTATGGCTTTAACTAAGTTCGGTCTGGACACTTCATATATCATGGTTATCGGTTTGATCCTGAACATCGTTCTTGCTCGTTTCTCAAAGATGCATTTCATCTTCTTAACAGGTCACCACAGCTTATACATGGCATGCATGCTGGCAGTCTTATTAGGTCCTTTAGGCGGCTTAAGCGGATTCACTCTGTGGCTTGCTGGTGGTTGCTTATTAGCATTCATCTCTGCATTCTCACCTTGGTTCCTGCATTCATCCATGGAAAAGATTGTTGAAACTGATGAATTAGGTTTCGGTCACTTCGGTGGCTTCGGCTATTGGGTAGCAGCTCAGTGCGGTAAGTTATTCAAGGGCGGCAAGTCTACAGAAGACCTCGATTTCCCTCAGCGTTTAACATTCTTACGTGACACCACTGTTTCAATCGGTATCACAATGGTAGTATTCTTCCTCGTAGTCACAGCAGTTGCTGTTGCTAAGGGAATCCTCCAGCAGGATCCAGGTCAGTTCTCTAACTTAGCAGAACTGATGGGTGCTGGTGACACTAAGACTCACTGGGCAGTATGGGCAATCAAGCGTGGCTTAAACTTCGCTGGTGCTGTATACATCATTCTGTCAGGTGTACGTCTGATCGTTGGCGAACTCGTTCCTGCATTCAAGGGTATTGCTGAAAAGCTCGTTCCAGGTGCTGTACCTGCTATCGACTGCCCAGTTGTATTCCCATATGCTCCAAACGCAGTTCTGATTGGATTCTTAGTATCATTCTTAGGCGGCGTTGTTGGTCTGATCGTCCTGATCATGTTAAACAATGCAGGTTTAGGTCTGGCTCTGATTCTGCCAGGTGTTGTTCCTCACTTCTTCTGCGGCGCTTCAGCAGGCGTATTCGGCAATGCTGAAGGTGGCATTAAGGGTTGTGTCTTAGGTTCATTCGTACACGGCTTAATCATCACATTCTTACCAGCATTATGTATGCCAGTATTCGATGCATTAGACAAGGGTTCGACATTCTCAGATGCTGACTTCTCATGGATGGCATTATTATTCGGTAACCTGGCTAAGGTAGTTAAGGGTATCCCATTACTGTGCATCTGTGTTGTCGTCTTCGTATTACCTATGGTATTAAGCGGCTTCAAGAACGGACAGGAAGAAAAGTAATTTAAAAAGAATTTGCTTTACAAGGAGGTGCATTTGTTATGGCAAAAATTCGTAAAATCATGTGCTGCTGCGGTTCTGGTTTAGGAAGCTCTCTGATGGTTCAGATGAACATCGAGAAGGCTTTAAAGAACCTTGGAATCGAAGGCGTGGAAGCTGATCACACTTCTCTCTCAGAGATCAACGTCAGATCAGCAGACTTATTCGTCGTCGGAAAGGACATTGCTCCTCGGATTAAAGATTATCCACGTGTAGTTGTTTTAAACAAGATCATGTCAATGAAAGAACTCACGGAAAAACTTGAACAGGCATTTGCTATTGAAGGCGACGAAATCCACATTGCTCGGTAGTTGAAATTACGAACAATAAGGGCATGGACCATGGTCCATGTCCTTTTTATTTTCGTTACTTTGCCAAAAAGACAATAAATGTTACAATAGATACAGGAATACAGTTAGTGTTTTTAAGGAGGTATTCTGATGGAAAGAAAATCTTTTTTTAGGCTCATAGAAGAACTTAATGGTTTTGAATATGCCATAGCTTTCAATGATCAGACTGTTTATTTAGGCGGTGTCGGTAACAAGTGCTGGTATTTCATGGATAAGGGTGTTTACGATGAGTACTATGTTGCTACTTTTATTGACGGTGAATGGAATGACTGGTTCTATGTGTCAAAAGAAGGTAACATTACCAGAGAACAGAGACCTTCAGGCACTACAGCTTCCCTGATCGTTAAACAGGCTTACATCAATCAGGGTGATATACCTGATCTGGAATGCTCAGAGATCGTCGTAAAGGGACATGTATGTCTGCATTACGCATATCCAAACCGTGATTATTTCGATGTTCTGAAGGAATACGGTATTACGGTTGCCAGCAATGATACGGAATTACCTTATACTTCATTCCGTTTCTGGGATCTGTTCACCGGCAGAAATGTCAGTGTGCCAACTGAACTGTAAGGCTTTTTAAAAGCGCTGTCATGCGCTTTTCTTTTTGGAGAGAGTATGAAGATCATAGTGATTACTGATTCCTTCAAGGGAACTCTGAGTTCTCTGGAGGCGGGAACGATCATCATGAATACCATAAAACAGAATCATCCGGAGCATGATGTTTTAGTCATACCTGTAGCGGATGGCGGTGAAGGAACCGTTGAAGCTGTTCTGCAGGGCAGGAAAGGGGAAAAGATCGTAACCGAAGTCAGTGGTCCTTATTTTGAAAGAATGAAGGCTGAATATGCCTATTTCCCTGATGATAACTCAGCGGTTGTCGAAATGGCCTGCTGTGCCGGATTACCGTTAGTATTGGACAGAATGAATCCGCGTCTGACCACAACATATGGTGTCGGAGAGATGGTAAGAGATGCCATTAACAGAGGCATTGATAAAATCTGTGTTGGTCTGGGAGGAAGCTGCACGACGGATGGCGGCTGCGGTTTTGCGTCAGCCTTGGGTATCAGATTCTATGATGACCAGGGTAACTCCTTTGTACCGGTCGGAGAGACTCTGAAGAACATATGTCATATTGTTCCGGCAGAAATAAAGGCAGATATCTCTGCCATGTGTGATGTTACCAATCCTCTGTACGGACCGTTTGGAGCCAGTTATGTCTTTGCCCGTCAGAAAGGGCGGAATGATGAAGACATCAGGTTCCTGGATGAAGGACTCAGGCATCTGTCACAGGTTGTCAGGAATGATCTTGATATTGATGCAGATAGAATACCAGGTGCCGGAGCTGCAGGGGGCCTTGGTTATGGCATGATAGCCTTTACCAATGCCAGACTGGACAGAGGCATTAACAGAATACTGGATATCGTTCAGTATGATGATATTATCAAGGATGCTGACGTGATAATTACCGGAGAGGGCAGACTGGACTGGCAGAGTTTTCAGGGTAAGGTCATCGACGGAGTAATGAAAAGATCACCGGACAAACGTGTAATAATGGTGGTAGGCAGCCGGGATGAAGAGATAAGGAAAGACTATGAGGTCTATTCAACTCTGGATAACGGAAGACATTTCCCGAACAGTCATGAAGAAGCTGTTGAAAACCTGAGGGCAGCTGCTTCAGAAATTATATTTTAAAAGAAGGCTCGAGCCTTCTTTTTTTTGTTATTTATCTTTACGTACGGTGTTTCTGAGAAGTCCTATGCCTTCAATGTCGATGTCAACGACATCCCCGTCTTTGAGGTATCCGCCAAGCTCCATGGCTACTCCTGAAGGAGTACCGGTGTAAATAAGATCTCCCGGTTCCAGCGGAATGTATCTGGCGGTATAGGCAATGATGTCAGCGACACTGAAGATCATCTCATTGGTGTTGCCTTCCTGTCTTAACACACCGTTTACATATGACTTTATCACCTTGTCTCTCCAGTTGTATTCATCAGCTGTGACAATGCATGGGCCTAACGGGGCAAAAGTAGGCATGGCCTTACCGGCCAGCCACTGACCTGTACGCATCTGGACATCACGGCAGGTAACGTCATTACCGATGGAATAACCGAAGACATAGTCTTCTGCTTCTTCCTTGCTGATGCGGAAGGCTCTTTTACCCATAACCACGACAAGTTCGCCTTCATAGTCATAGGTGTCTTCACCTTCGTGGATGATTATCTGATCGTTGTGCGGAATCAATGAATCACGGAACTTATTAAACAGAACAGGATAGTCGGGATCCTTCATCTTTATTCCGGCTGTATGCTTAGGATAGTTCAGGCCAACGCAGATGACCTTTTCACTGCTGACCAGATTGGCATATACCGGATTATCAACTTTTTCCTTTTTAAGACCTTCCAGCGACCGGAAACTTCCTTGTCTGATGATATCCTCTGTAGTCAGGGAGGTATCCAGTGCAAACACTTCATTATCGATGATCTCAGCCAGCTGTATTCTGCCGTTTATCTGTATGTTAGTCAGCTTCATAATATACTTCACCGTTGATTATGGTCTTGAGAACCTTGTAATCGTAATCCATGATGACGAAATCACTCTTGCGTCCGATTTCAATCTTACCGCGGTCGCTCAGTCTCAAACATTTGGCCGGGTTCTCGAAGAAGAGGGAACCGACATCTTCCATTGACAGTCCCACAACATCTCTGGCACATCTCATGATTTCATTGGCTACCATGTTGCCTGACAGCAGGTGACCGTCAGGACGCCAGTTGAATCCGTCATGAGTGACGATAATACCGCCGTCATCCATGACATTTTCTCCCTCAGGCAGTCCGCTGTATCCGCTCAGGTCAGTGATTCCATAGCATCTGTCCAGTCCTTTGATGCGTATGGTAAGCTTGATCCATTCAGGATTGACATGATAGCCGTCCAGTGTGAGCTGAGCCATGATGCGGTCTTCCATAAGCACGCCTTCAGCCGGTCCGCTGATGCGGTGATGCATCGGCTGATAGCCGTTAAACAGATGGGAAGCCTGGTTCATGCCATGTTCGGCAGCTTCTCTGGTCTGGGCTGCCGTGGCTTTTGTATAACCGTCTTCCGGGTCAACACCCTTGCTGACGAGATAATCAATAAATTCAATGGCGTTTTCATAATCCGGAGCAATGCCGAAGATACCGACATCGGAATAGTCGCCTTCAACTACCAGGTCAGCCAGTTCAGGAGTTGCCGGACGTAAGCCCGGATGCAGATAACGGTCCAAAGTAGGGAATGGATGCTCAAAATGGAATTTCAGAGGTTCGGCACCTTTGTAATCCTTATGAACTTTACGAATGGTGCGTACAGAGTCTCTCATGTCTTCATAACATTCAACAACTGGCGGATATACCACAGCCAATGTCGGATATACCGTTGTTACACCTGTTGAAGGCAGTTTATCAAGCAGATAACGGACCTGTTCCTCGTGGGTGCCTTTGTTCTTGAATGAAGTAGTATAGTTGAAACTGCGCAGGAACCCGCCATGGCAGTGTGAATCGACCATGCCGGCATACAGATAATTACCCTGAGCATCAATGACTTCATCACCACAGAGATCAGGACCTATTTCAGTAATCTTCTGGTTGTCATATCTGACATCAGTGCAGACAAAATGTCCATCAATAAAGACTTTGGCGTTTTTGATTATCATAGTGGTTCTCCTTGTTTGTTACCATAATTATACCATGGTGCCTTAACACGCACCAAGTGTATGACCTGTTGTTCAGAACAAAAAAAGCCACAGATCTGTGGCTTTTATTGCAGATAGCTTCTAAGTTTTTCGATATAGGCCGGCTTTTCTTCCTCAGGCATGAATGAACATTCAATGGAGTTGATGTTGCACTGGATCAGATCATTATAGGTGAAGCCCAGTTCTTCCATGGCCTTATCGTATTCGTATTCCAGATTGATGTTGGAAATACTCTGGTTATCGGTATTGATGGTTACCTTTACACCGGCATCGTAGAGCTTCTTGATCGGGTGTTCCTTATAGGAATTCTCGGTACGGCACTGAATATTGGAGGTGATGCATACTTCCAGAGTAGCACCGGTATCGATTACTTTCTGCATGACATCCTTGTCATACCAGCAGTGTTTGCCGTGTCCGATTCTGGTGGCGCCCCAATCGATTACGGTTGAGACATTCTGAGGGATGCCGTTGTCACCGGCGTGAATGGTCATTGGTAAGCCTTTCTTGTGGTAATCAACGAACAGATCGGCATAATGCCGCATCGGAACGCTGTCTTCACCGCCGGCCAGGTCAATTCCCACAACACCTTTGCCCAGGTATTCTTCAGTCAGTCTGACGGTTTCCATGTTTTCATCATGGTTATCGTATAATTCGATCATTGTGCATAAGATGATGCCTACCTTGATGGCAGGGAAGTCTTCCCGGGCTTTTCTGACACCTTCCAGAACGGCTTCAACAGCGTCTCTCTGAGTCAGTCCTTTCTGACAGTGCAGCTGAGGTGCAAAGCGGATCTCTACATAGAACAGACCTTCATTGCAGGCTCTTTCGATAGTTGTATAGGTTATTCTCGTTAAGTGTTCCTTTGTCTGCATCAGTTTGACAATTGGTCCGAACTTGGCCAGATATTCAAAAACATCAGTGCATAAAGGCGGTACCGTTGTCAGCTGAATGTATTCCTCGTAAGTGTGAATGTCCAGGTCGACACCTTCTTCCTGGGCGATCCGCCAGCCTACTTCCGGAACGATGGAACCATCGAGATGGAAATGTAAATCTACTTTCGGAAATGGATATTTCATAAGCTTTTTCCTTTCTAAATACACCTCAATCTTATCATTGAAACGCATCAAAGTAAATGTGCTATAATAAGGCTATGGATGACGAATATCTGAAAGATTATATCAAGAAAGAAGCTGAACTGGAAGAACCGGAACAGAAGGAAACTGTGCCAGAAGAAGCTCAGCCGGAAGAAGAAAAGCCTAAGAAAAAGAAGAGATTGTTTGGTTTTTCAAAGGATGATGAACAGGATGAACCGGAACAGGAAGAAACTGAACCGGAAGAAGAACAGCCTGAAGAGGAAAAACCAAAGAAAAAGAAAAAGAGAAAATTCGGCTTTTCCAATGTTCTGATCATACTGTATCTGCTGGCCCACATAGCTTATACGGCGTGGATGTTCACTGATAACTGGGTACACGCTTTACTGTGGCTTTTTGTTACAATAGTTGAACTGGCAGTTTTCTCAGTGATTATGAAAACTCAGAAGAAGGTATATCTTCTGGGCCGTTTCCTGTCCCTGATATTTATTCTGGTTCTGCTGTTTAACACAGCTTTCTCAGCATTTATGTTGTTTACCTGTGAAGATCGTAATACCGATGGAGCTGATTATCTTCTGGTCATGGGATTTGGTCTTGAGGATAATCAGATGACGGAAATACTGACTTTAAGATGTGACAAGGCGATAGAATACATGCAGAAGAACCCTCAGAGTACAGCTGTTCTGTGCGGGGGTATAACCAAAGGTTCGAACATCTCCGAGGCAGCAGCGATGAAGCGGTACATGCAGAAGGCGGGTATTGCGGAAAGAAGACTGATTGTTGAGGATTCCTCAACCAATACGGAAACCAACATATCATATGCCAAAAAGCTTATTACCAGCGGCAGTAAGATCGTTGTGGTGAGTTCGGATTATCATATCCACCGCATCAGACAGGTATGCCGCAAGGCTGGACTGGCGGTGAAGGGAGTACCGGCAAATACCCCTTATCTTCAGCTTCCTGACAAGCTGATGTGGGAAAAGATAAAGCTCATCAGACTGCTGATGTCAAACTAGGCATAAGAAAAGAACTTCATGACTGAAGTTCTTCTTTTTTTTTATTCAGGATATATCTCTCTGATCTCTTCCAGGGTAGGAATTGATTCAGCGGCTCCATATCGGGTGACAGTTATGCTTGCAGCCTTGGTTGCCAGTAACAGGCACTGCTGCGGTGTCATGCCCTGGGACAGAGCGTAGCTGAAGTACCCCATGAAGGTATCTCCGGCACCAACGGTATCAACAGCCTTGACTTTGTAGGCCGGCTGTACGCAGAACTGCTGCTTGTCCTTATAGCAGGCACCGTCACCGCCCAGAGTCAGAATGACCCGGGAATCCGGATAGATCTCTCCCATCTTTTCGAGGATCTTTTCCGGTTCGGTTTCACCGGTCAGAATGTTTCCTTCAACCTCATTGATGAAGAAATAACCTACTTTTTCCAGAGGCAGACCTTTAAGAGAGTCATCGCAAGGGGATGGGTTCATCAGAATGACCATGCCTTTTTCGCTGGCTTTGTTGATGATGTAATCCTGAAGGTTGATCTCGTTCTGCAGAATGATGAAATCACCTTCACCGAAGTCATTGAGAACCTTGTTAACATATTCAGCCGTGATGGCACTGTTGGTTCCCGGATACAGGAATATGCTGTTTTCACCGTTTTCATCGATCTGGATGATGGCATGTCCGTTAGGAGCATCTATCTTCTTGAGATATCTGGTATCAACATCGTATTTTTCCATGACATTCAATAACATTCTGGCATCATGGCCGACAACGGCAGCCAGATATACGTGCTGGCCGGTTTTGGCGAAGGCAATGGCCTGGTTAAGACCTTTGCCGCCGGCGTGTACTTCATAACCTAAGGAAGTAACTGTTTCCTTTGGTCTGGCAATATGCTGCATCTTATAATTGTGGTCAATGTTTGTTGATCCGAAGACTAGTATTTTCATATTGTAAACTCCGTTTTCTATACTTTTATTATATCTTATCTATCACAACACAAAACATTTATTTCATGCTATAATGCTAAATGGTACACAGAAGGAGGAAGATAGATTATGAAACTGTACAATTCGCTGACACTTCAGGTTGAAGAGTTTAAGCCCGTTCATGAAAAGCAGGTGAATATGTATGTCTGTGGACCTACGGTTTACAACCATGCACATATCGGCAATGCCAGACCCATTGTTGTTTTTGATACACTGAGAAGAGTTTTCGAAGCAGACGGCTATAATGTCAAATATGTATCCAACTTTACTGACGTTGATGACAAGATCATCAATAAGGCTCAGCAGGAAGGCGTTAAGGAAACTGAAATAGCTGACAGATACATCGAAGCCTATAATAAGGTCAGAGAATCACTGAACACGGAAAAGCTTGATGCCACACCGCGTGTCACTGAGACCATGGATGAAATGATCAGGTTCATTGAAAAGCTGGTTGAAAACGGCAACGCTTATGTTGAAGACGGAGAAGTCTATTTCGCCGTTGACAGTATCCCGTCATACGGTGAGCTGTCACATCAGAACACTGAAGACCTGATGGTCGGCGCCAGAGTTGAAGAGAATGACAAGAAGCATAACCCTCTGGACTTCTTATTATGGAAGAAGACCAATGTCGGTATCCAGTGGGATTCACCATGGGGCAAGGGCAGACCGGGATGGCATACCGAATGCGTCGTCATGATCGGTGATAACTTCAACCATGAATGCATTGACATTCACGGCGGTGGAAAGGACCTCAAGTTCCCGCACCATGAAAACGAAATGGCTCAGTCCAATGCCGTCAACGGACATCACCTGGCAAATTACTGGGTTCACAACGGCATGCTGAACTTCAACGGCGGCAAGATGAGCAAGTCTTTGGGCAACATTCAGCTGGCTAAGGATGTCATCGGGGAATTAGGCTCCAACATCACCAGATGGCTGTTATTGTCAGTCAACTACCGCGATGTTCTTAACTTCTCGGAAGAGACACTGGAGGCAGCCAGAAGCGAGATGGCCAGAATCGAACAGGCACTGCATCAGGCAGAAGTCAAGGCACAGCTGGCTAATGTCAATCTGGAAGGTGCAGCTGAAGAGAACTGGAACGCTTTCATGGATGCCATGAGAGATGACCTCAATACGCCTAATGCCTACAAGGTTATCTTTGATACCGTAAAGCAGCTCAACCAGTCCTTAAGACAGAGACAGATCGATTTCGGCACTGTCGGAGCTTATTACAGTTCCGTCAAGAGAATGTTATCAGTTCTGGGCATCTTCATTGATGAAGTAAAACTGACGGATGAAGACAGAGAACTTTATGAGAAATGGAACGCAGCCAAGGCCGCCAAGGATTTCGAGACAGCTGACAAGTACCGTGCCCAGCTGCAGGAAAGACACATCATATAAAGGGATTATTTCCCTTTTTTAGGAACGGAAAATGAAAACGGAAGAATACAGTCCACTAGCCTTAGCCTATATTGGTGATGCGCATTATGCCCTGACGGTCAAAAGACATGTCATTGATCTGGAAGTGAAGATGGACCGGATGCAGAGACACACCAATAAGTTTGTCAGTGCTAAAGCGCAGGCTGATATCATGGAATACCTGCTGGCAGAAAAGCTGTTAAGCGAAGAGGAAGAAGACATTTATAAAAGAGGCCGTAACAGTAAGGCTCATAAGGCCCCGAAGAATACGGATGTTGTTACTTACCACATGTCCACCGGCTTTGAAGCATTATGGGGTTATCTCTATGTTTCGGGACAGATGGACAGACTGGGACAGTTATGGGACATTATCAGGACCCTGAAGGAGAAATAGTATGTCACAATATGTATACGGGAAAAACGTTGTCAGTTCAATGCTGAAAGATAAACGTGAAATTCTGACCCTGTTTCTGCTGGAGGGGCGCAAGGACAGCGAAACAGTTAATTTGGCCAAAGCACAGAATATAAAGATCAGGTATGTTTCAAAAGCAGAACTTGACAGACTGGTAAAGGGAAACCACCAGGGTTATATAGCTGAAGTAAGAGAATATCCGACATATTCGATCCGGGAGATCGTATCAGCGATTCCGGAAGGAAAACAGCCGCTGATCGTCGCACTTGACTCTCTGCAGGATCCTCATAATCTGGGAGCCATCCTGCGCACCATGTCATGTGTGGGCGGTGACGGTGTCATCATTGAGAAAAACCGCAGCGTGTCACTGAACGGAACGGTTGCCAAGGTATCAGTGGGAGCCATTGAGACAGTTAAGGTCGCCCAGGTTACCAACCTGGCTCAGACTCTGAGAAAACTCAAGGAAATGGGCTTCTGGATCATCGGTACTGATGTTAACCAGGCTCAGGATTACCGTCGGGTAAGATATGACATGCCGGTCGTGCTGGTCATCGGATCGGAAGGCAGCGGCATGCGCCGTCTGATTGCGGAAACCTGTGACCTCAAGGTCAGACTTCCTATGGAAGGGGATATCGGTTCTCTTAACGCTTCGGTGGCGTGTGGCATTCTTCTCTACCAGATCTATTCACAACGTTTTCCTCTGTAAAGAGGGAGAACACATGACCAGAGAGGAAAGAGAAAACATTAATTTGAATTTACTGGTAGATATGACCAGAGCAAAATCAGATAGAGCCTTTGAGACTCTGTCTGATTATTATTATCCGGTGATGGTGGCCTTGTATCAGGAGCTGACACAGGGCCGCAGTTTCATCAGCCGTGATGAGGCCATGCAGGCCGGCAAGATCGGACTGTATAATGCGGTGTGCGGTTACAGAGATGACCGCAACATGAGCTTCAATAACTTTGCCAAACTGTGTATCCGCCGCGAAATGGCAGCCTGGCAGAGAAAGGAAATGAATTACTGTTACGCCTGTGAAAGACGGGTGGTTTCACTCGATCACATGGTAAAAGATGCGGATGACATCTGTTACATGGATACGGTGGATTCCAATGAACCTGATTCCGAAGCCAAGAACAATTACAGGGAACTGGAAAGCGACATCTTTCGAAAAGTACCGGCTCAAAGTCTTGACGGCCAGATTCTGAAATACCGCATTGAAGGGTATACATATAAGGAAATTGCGGACTTCATGACCGTAAATCCCAAGTATATAGACAATTCTTTACGAAAAAGCCGCAAGAAAATCATTTCTCTGTTTGACTAGCAGGGGTCATTTGTGCTACATTTAGAAAGCAGAAAGGAGTTTTCGTAGTGAGTGAAAAGGTAATTCTAACTTGTTCAGAATGTTTATCTCGCAATTATACGACCACTAAAAACAAGAAAACTCATAATGATCGTCTCGAACTGAAGAAATTCTGCAAGAAGTGCGGAAAATACACCGTGCACAAAGAGACGAAGTAGGAGGCTATTATGGCACAGGAAAAGAATAAGAATAAAACAGAAGTTAAAGAAAAACCGTTAAAGGACGTTCCAATTCAGTTAAAGTGGTTTACACCTGAGGGAATCAAGACCGAAATCAAACGTATCAGATGGATAAAGTTCCCTGAGCTGATGGAAAGCACAGGAAAGGTTCTGCTTTTCTGCGTACTGTTTGGTATCTTCTTTATGTTATGTGATCTCATTATTTCCAAGGCATTACTGTTAATAGGAGTAGGTGCATAATGGACGAAAAGAAAACTGAAGAAAAGAGACAGTGGTACGTTGTCAATACCTATGCCGGCCACGAAAACAGAGTAAAGGATAATCTGGAGAAACGTATCCATACAATGGGTATGGAAGAGAACCTTTTCCAGGTAGTTGTCGCTGAAGAAACCGAAATCGACTATAAAGAAAAGAACGGCAAGCCTGTTAAGGTCACCAAGACCAGAAACATGTTCCCGGGATATATCTTCGTAGATATGATAATGTCAGATGATGCCTGGTATCAGATCAGAAATACCCCAGGTGTTACCGGATTTATCGGATCAAGCGGCGGCGGTGCCAAACCGTTACCGGTATCAGATGAAGAAATGATCAATATCCTCCATAAGCTTGAACTTACTGATGAGAAGCTGGTTGTCAACTTCAAGGTCGGTGACAGAGTCAGAATTCTGTCCGGCCCGTTTGCGAACGTTGAAGGTGTCGTTGAATCAATGAATGACGAAACCGAGATCGCAACCGTACTGACCATCATGTTCAGCCAGGAAACTCCAACCGATGTTTCCTATATTGATCTGGAGAAACTTGACTAAGCATTCTAATGAACACTGAAAAGGCAGACAGCTGCCTTTTTTGTTATGCAGGTAAATAAAAAACCTCACACTGTGAGGTTCTGGTTTAATAAAGTGCTGCGATCAGTTTTTCTCTGATGCTTTCCAGCTTAGCAATGGTTTCATTGACGCTGGCACGGGCGTTGCGGATTTTTTCCTGAACCAGTATGTCGGAAACGATGTTGTCAAACAGGAAATCAGTGGTACTTAAGAATCCGCCCGGCATGAAATCAACGGCTGTGATGCTGGTGTCGGAATTGAAGATCCTCAGCATTCTGTTGATGTTGTTTTTAGCCAGTAAAAGATCCTTGTCGGCATTTTCCATCTTCTTGCGCTTAGCCAGCGAAATGAACAGGGCACCGCCCAGAATATCAGCTACACCCCAGCCGTAAGCCCGGTTAAGTTCATTCATAGCTGAATGCAGATAGAACAGAGCCTTTTCACAGTTATCAAGTGCACTCTTTAAATCCTTACCTTCAAAATCCATAAGCTGACCTCACTTTCAGTTATTATTATAACGCATGTATGGTAAAATAATACTAATTGGAGAAAAAAAGATGCTAAGATGTCCGAAATGTGCCAGACCATTGGTTAAAGAGGAAAAAAGATATGTCTGTGAGGACGGTCACAGTTATGACATAGCTAAGGAAGGCTATGTCAATTTGATCCTGGCCAACCAGAAACACAGCCGTAATCCCGGTGATAACGATGAATCTCTGGCAGCCAGAAGAATTTTCCTGAGCAAGGGATATTATCAGCCGTTAGCCCGGCATCTGGCTTCTCTGGTAAATGAACTGGTTCCTGAAAAGGGCAGTTTTCTGGACCGGGGATGCGGCACTGGATACTATCTGAACTGGATCATCAATCATGTTGATAAGGAAATAGAATATTATGCCGTGGACATCGCCCGCAAGGGTGTGGCTATGACAGCTAAGAGTAATAAAAATGCAACCTGTTTTGTAGGCAGTGTCTTTCATCTGCCTTTGGGGGATGAAAGCCTTGACGGGTTGATGAGCGTTTTTACTCCTTACAGCGGCGAAGAGTTTGCCCGCCTTATTAAACCGGGAGGATATGTCATCGCGGTAAACCCGGGAAAGGATCACCTGTATCAGATGAAGTCAATTGTCTATGACAGTGCCTATGTAAATGAGGAAAAGGGTTATGATCTTCCTGGATTTACGCTGATAAGACAGGAAAACATCAGATATGAAAAAACCCTGGAGACCAGAGAGGACATCGATACATTATGGCGCATGACGCCGTATTACCATACAACCTACAGCGGCAATAATGACCGCCTGAAACAATATGACAGCATTGATACCGTAATTGATTTTCTGGTGTCAGTATACCGTAAGGAGCAATAAGAATGAAAAAGCTTTTAATAATATTCTTATTATTCTTAATGATGCTGTCGGGATGTCACAAGGCAGGTTCTCCGGCTTTTGCGGCCGTACTTACCAGAAGTGAGGATGACAGTGCGGTAATAATTGTTACAGATGAAAACGGCAATGAGATATTCCATAAGGATATTGAGTTTCCGGCAGAAGTTTATTTCGGTGAACAGGCTGTTTATTATACGACCAATCACAGGGACTATAAATCTTATAAATATGCCAGCGGTAAACGGGGAGATGAGATCAGTGATATCTCAGGAACCATTATCTACCACGCTGAAAACATTGATACATACACATATTCCGGCATCAATGTCATGGTTTACTCGACTCTGGGCGGTTCACCCCGGCAGATCGGTGATGTCCTGATGGTCAATCACATCGGGGATCGCTTCTATGTGGTCAGAGGAGACAGAAGCGTGGATGTCTACAGTGATAAGGCAGCACAGCATCTGTATACCATTGAATCTGTCAGTACCAACTATCTCAGCTGTACGGAAATAAACGGCAAAACATACATGGTAACTGATAAAGGATATATCAGCATTCCCGATAATGACGAAGAGCTGATGACCACGTACATTTACACTCAGCAAGTCGATCAGATCAATGCGGTAAGAGGAGATGTCTTAAGTTTTTATTGCGGTCAGCAGATCAAAAACTGCCGTATCAGCTTTGATGCATATCGCATGGTCATGGAAGAGATGCCTGAGTCCAAGAGTTACGGAGATGCTGAATTTAAGGCAATGTTCCCTGAATACTATGAAAAGGGATACTGTGTTGATTACTTTGAGATCCTGGGGGACATCTGATGAGTTACAGAGTATTTATTTTTGATATAGACAATACTCTGACCAGTTCCCGTGACTGGAACTTTGTTCCCAGTGCCATGGAAGCTCTTAAGCAGTTAAGAAAAAAGGGGCATACCGTTGTCATATCCAGCGGACGTACGCCTAAGGCAGCAGTCATGCTTGAGAAAAACGGTATTGAATACGATTATTTTGTCGGAGCTAACGGACATCTGGTAGCGGACGGTCAGGGCAATATCCTGTGGTCTGTCCGTTTTGACAGGGAGTTGTGTGACCGCATCGATGAATTCTGCATCAGAAATGACATGGGATATTTCTGGAAACTGGAAGACTGTTCCTATATAACGGTTAATAATGAAAACATCGATAAGATCTTTGAACTCTATAAAAGCAAAACGGTTACCGAGAGGCCTGATGACTTCTCGCCGTTTGGAGGAGCTCTGGTTACTTCTGCTGAAAAGGCCAGACAGTTTGAAAAGGAATTCTCTGAGGATACAGACTGTGTCGATGGGGGTGCGCTTATATATGACATCCTGCTGAAAGGTGTCAGCAAGAAGGACGGAATAAGAGAGCTTTTGAAGATCCTTAACGCTTCCAGAGAAGAGTGCATGGCCTTTGGAGACAGCCTTAATGATCTGGAAATGCTGGAGTATGCCGGTATGGGTGTGGCCATGGCAGACGGTCAGAAAGAGGCTTTGGAAAAAGCTGATTACATAACGGCAGAAACATATAACGACGGAATAAAAAAAGCCTTAGAATACTTCGGTGTTCTGTGATATAATTTAAAAGTGTTTTTTTGTGGAGGTGAGAGTTTGCATGAAAAAAGTAGCGTTCGATAATGAGAAGTATATCAAGCTGCAGTCAGCCAAGATCATGGAGAGAGTTGCCAGATTCAACAATAAGCTGTATCTGGAATTCGGCGGCAAGCTCTTTGATGACAATCACGCCTCCAGAGTACTGCCGGGTTTCCAGCCTGACATCAAGATAAAGATGCTTTCACGGCTGGCAGACAAGGTGGAGATCATCGTTTCCATCAATGCCCATGACATTGAGAAAAGCAAGAGAAGAAGCGACCTGGACATTACTTATAACCAGGATGCCTTAAGACTCATCGATGCCTTTACCGGCATCGGCTTATATGTCAGCAGCGTTGTCATTACCCAGTATGTTTCCAATGCCCAGGTTGATGCGTTCCGTCATCAGCTGGAAAACATGGGCATAAAAGTATATTTGCATTATGCGATTGACGGTTATCCGACCAATGTCGATAAGATAGTTTCCGATGAAGGCTATGGCCGTAACGATTATGTTGAAACTACCAGACCGTTAGTAGTTGTAACCGCTCCTGGTCCGGGCAGCGGCAAGATGGCTACCTGCCTGTCTCAGCTGTATCACGATTACAAAAGAGGCATTTATGCGGGTTATGCCAAGTATGAGACATTCCCGATCTTCAATCTGCCTTTAAGCCATCCGGTAAACCTGGCTTATGAAGCAGCTACGGTTGACCTGGATGACATCAACATGATCGACCCGTTCCATCTGGCGGCTTACGGCATCACCGCCGTCAACTATAACCGTGACGTGGAGATCTTCCCGGTACTGTCACGTATCCTCAAGCAGATCACAAATGAAGAGATCTATCATTCACCGACTGACATGGGCGTCAACATGAACGGCATGTGCATCGTGGATGATGAAGTGGCCAGAGAAGCCAGCAATCAGGAAATCATCAGAAGATACTATCACACACTGGTTGACGTCAGAAGGGGATATGCCCCGGAGAATCTGATCCAGAAGATGGAAGTCATCATGAACAAGGCCGGGTTATCGCCATACATGCGCAAATGCGTTGAGCCGGCTCTGAAGAAGGCTCAGGAGACCAACGGTCCAGCTGTAGCCATTGAACTGGAAGACGGCCGCATCGTTACCGGCAAGAATTCCTCACTGTTAGGTGCTGCTTCTGCAGCTTTGATCAATGCCATGAAGGCCATCTGCAATCTGGATGATGACATTATGTTACTGTCACCGAACATCATTGCCCCGGTACAGGAATTAAAGACTCAGTACCTCGGCAATAACAATCCGCGCCTGCATATTGACGAAGTTCTGGTAGCTATTACCATCTCCGCGCAGATGAATCCGTTCGCCGATAAGGCCATCAAGAACCTGCCTTTATTAAAGGGTGCGCAGGCTCATTCCACGGTAATTCTGTCTCAGAATGACGAGAATACCTTCAGAAAACTCGGCATCATGCTGACGTGTGAACCGAAATATCAGACCAAGAAATTATTCCATTCCAAATAGTCAAAAATACTTGACTGGGTTATACAGAAATAGTATTATATAAAAGCTACGCAAGTAAGCATTTTAATTGTGGGAGAAGGAGCAACAACTTCATTACCACGACATAACAGAAAAAAAGGAGGAACGTTATGAAAAAGAGAGTTGCAAAAGTATGTAAGCTCCAGTTCATGGCGGGTGGAGCCCGTCCAGGTCCGGCCCTCGCTTCTGCAGGCATTAACATGCCACAGTTCTGCCAGGCATTCAACGATGCTACCAAGGACAGAAAAGGCGATATCGTACCTGTAATCATCACCGCCTACGAAGACAAGTCATTCGATTTTGTCTGCAAGACAACTCCTGCCGCACACTTACTCAAGAAGGCTGCTGGTATTGAGAAGGCTTCTGGAAGCCCTAAGGCTCAGAAGGCAGGAAAGATCACTGTCGATCAGTTAAGAGAGATCGCAACTTACAAGATGCCTGACCTCAACGCAAACGATGTTGAAGCTGCAATGAGGATCGTTGCCGGCACAGCCCGCAACATGGGTATCGTAATAGAAGGATGGGAATAAGATATGCCAAAGCACGGTAAGAAGTACAATGAAGCAGCCAAGTTAATTGACAAGACAAGATTATATCCTATTCTGGAAGCTGCAGAACTGGTTAAGAAAGTCAGTTATGCAAAATTCGATGCATCAGTAGAGACAAGCTTCAAGCTGAATGTTGACCCTCGTCACGCTGATGAACAGATCCGCGGTGCCATGGTATTACCTCATGGTACAGGCAGAACACAGAGAGTACTCGTTATCACCCAGGGCGCTAAAGAGCAGGAAGCTAAGGAAGCCGGTGCTGATTTCGTCGGTGGAGCAGACATGCTTGAAAAGATCAAGGGCGGCTGGTTCGATTTCGATGTAATCGTAGCTACTCCTGACATGATGGGTCAGTTAGGTAGATTAGGTAAGTTATTAGGACCTAAGGGTCTGATGCCTAACCCTAAGACAGGAACCGTCACAATGGATCTTAAGAAAGCCGTTGATGAAATCAAGAAAGGTAAGGTTACTTACCGTACCGATAAGGAAGGCAACATCGCCTGCATGATCGGCAAGACTTCATTCACTGCTGAACAGCTGGCAGAAAACTGGCAGGCTTTATACGAAGTAATCCTGAAGGCCAGACCGGCAGCTGTAAAAGGCCAGTACATTAAGAACGTCGTACTGAGCGCCAGCATGGCACCAAGCATTAAGGTTGACCACGCTGCATAATTCACATCAAAAAAGATTGTAACAATATACCATAGACAGTAACGACCGCAAGGTGTAAAAATGTTACCGAGGTAGAAAAAGTAAGTTATGGAGACTTTTCGCCCGTTTTGTCTATGATAAAACGGGTTTTCATTTCTGGTATATTGACAATGATACTGAAGAAAGGAAGGACATTATGAATCAGACGATTCTACAACAGAAGCAGGAACTGGTCGAAACCATAGTCGACAAGATCAGTAAAGCCGGCTCAACTGTCGTTGTTGAATATCGTGGTCTGACTGTCGCTGAAGTTACCGAACTCCGTAGAGCGTTACGTGAGGAAGGCTGCGAAATGATAGTCTACAAGAATTCAATGACACAGCGTGCTGCTGAGAAGCTGGGTTACCATGATCTGCTTCAGTCATTGAAAGGACCAAATGCCATTGCTTTAAGTGGAGACGAGATTGCCGCTTCACGTGTCTTAAGCAAATTTGCTAAGAAGCATGACAAATTAGTCATCAAGGCTGGTATCGTTGAGAACAAGGTTATCTCTCAGAATGAAGTCAAGGAGTTAGCCGGCTTACCTAACAAGGAAGGCATGTTATCAATGTTATTAAGCTGTCTGCAATCACCAATCAGCTCATTTGCCCGCGCCACTCAGGCCATCGCAGATGCTAAGCAAGCCAATTAGTCTATAGGGAGGAAATGAAAATGGCAAAATTAACAAATGAAGAAATCATCGCTTCTTTAAAAGAGATGACAATTTTAGAACTTAACGCTTTAGTAAAGGCTATCGAAGAAGAATTCGGCGTTACCGCTGCTGCTCCAGTTGCAATGGCTGCTGCACCAGTTGAAGAAGAAGTACAGGAAGGACCAACTGAAGTTGATGTTATGTTAAAGGAAGTTGGCCAGCAGAAGATCGCTGTCATCAAGGCAGTCAAGGAAGCTACAGGCCTGAACTTAATGGATGCTAAGAAGATCGTTGACGCATGCGCACCTGATAAGCCTTCTGTAATTAAGGAAAAGGTTAAGATTGAAGATGCTGATGCTATCAAGCAGGCAATCTTAGCTGCAGGCGGCGTTGTAGAATACAAGTAATAAAATCTGATGAAGGGAAGCCGGGTCAAGGGCTTCGGCTTCCTTCATTAAGCCATAACTATGAGCTACTACTTTACCACCAACAATGGTAAACGGCCCAACCGAAAGAAAATAAGCTTTCGGTTTTTGGCTACTATGGAAACCTTTATCTCTGATGACGGTGTTTTCAGCAAGGAAACATTGGACTATGGCAGCCGCGTGCTGCTGGAAAACCTGGTTGAAAGATCTCTGAAGGGTGAACTGCTGGATTTGGGCTGCGGAATAGGATACATCGGAATTCTGCTGAAGAAATATCATCCTGAATTACAGGTAACCATGATCGATGTCAATGAAACTGCGGTACAGCTGGCTAAGGAAAACAGCGAACTGTACGGGCAGGACAACACCGTGCTGGTCATGGACGGATTATCTGAAACAGACAGGATGTACGACATTATCGTGACCAATCCGCCGATAAGAACAGGAAAAGATAATATCTACCGTCTTTTTAAAGAGGGTTTTTGTCATCTTAATCCCAATGGTGTGATGTACATCGTAATCAGGAAGAAACAGGGTGCTGAAAGCGCCGTGAAGTATCTTTCTGGGCTGGGAAAAACCACTGTCGAAGACAGAGTTAAGGGTTATTGGATTTTATCTTTAGTAAAAACAACGTTTGACACACAAACAGAAGACTGATAAAATTGTAAGATATAGTATATAATGGGTTAGAATCGCGTTTTCTGGCCCTAATAGAGAGAGGAAGGGTGTTGTTAATGAGCAAAGACACATATCGCCTCGTCCATAATGGAAAAAAAGCGGTACGTAGAGATTATTCAAAAGTAAGTGGTACCCTCGAACTTCCAAATCTCGTTGAAATTCAGACCAGTTCATTTGACTGGTTCAAAAATGTAGGTTTAAAAGAAGTATTCGAAGAAATATACCCAGTTGAATCAAGACTAGGTGAAATCAGATTAAATTTTAAAGGATACACATTCGACGAACCTGAATACACTGTTGAAGAATGCAAAATCAAGGAGCTGACATACGCAGCTCGTCTTCGCGTGAATACAGAGTTAGTGGTTGAAGATGTCAACACCGGCGTAATCAATACCAAGAATGAAGAAGTCATTTTCGGTGACATCCCGATGCTGACACCTACCGGAACATTCATCATCAACGGTGCCGAAAGAGTTATCGTATCTCAAATCGTCAGATCTCCGGGTGCATATTTCGCAATTGACCTGGAAGATAAGACAGGTAAGGATATATTCTATACTGAACTGATCCCAAGCCGTGGAACATGGCTGGAATTCCAGACTGATGGCAAGAAGACCAATGTCGGACGTCTGATCAATGTCAGTGTAGACCGTAAACGTAAGATCATATCTTCTATTCTGCTTAAGGCAGTAGGTATGTCCCTCGATCCGGAAAAGGGTGAGGATACTTTCGACACGGCTGAATTCAAGAAATTCATGGGCGCTGTCAACTGGCCGGTATACGACGTTGAACAGGACAGTGACCAGAGAGATTTCCTGAATCTCTATCTGCTGATGTACACGGGTGTTTTCGGAGACTACGAAGATGTTGTCAATACGATCATCTCCGATAAGGAATCATTCCAGAACCGTGCCTTACTGGCCATCTATGAAAACCAGCGTTCTGATGAAATTCCGACTCTGGAAGGTGCTTATAACCTGATCAACGCCAAGTTCTTTGATGCCCGCCGTTACGACCTCAACAAGGCCGGACGTTACAAGGTCACCAAGAAACTGGGAGCATATGCCCGTACCAAGAATAATTATCTGGCTCAGGATATTAAAGATGAAAGAGGAAAGACTGTTCTCAAGGCAGGAACCCACATCAACACCAAGGAAGCTCTGGCAGCTGTCAGAGAAACCCTGGCCAAGGGTCTGTACATGCAGGCTTTACCTCAGAAGTATGCCTTTTCACATCCGGATGCGGTAACGGTACCGGTCTCCTACAGAAAAGGACTGATCGGCCGTATTCTGGCTGAAAAAGTAAAAGATAAGAAGATCGACCTCGAAGAAGGTCTGGTTCTGACCGAGAGTGATGTCAATGCCTTAGCCAAGGCCGGCATTGAAAACATCAAGGTATGGGGCGGCGTTATTGCCCAGGAAGTCAAGTTAACTCCTGAAAACGTCATTTCCGTACTGAACTACGGTTCCAGACTGTATTCTTTAGGCCGTCTGATCGATGAAAAGGGAATCGACGTTGATTTCAACGATGAACTCGTAATCAGCCGTTACATTCCTGATACTGAGGAACCGATCCTGACCAACGAAGCACGTCAGTATGTCGTTGAGCAGGTCAAGGGCGGTGCTCAGTTATCCTTATACCTCGTTGGCTCTGCCAACCAGGTAATCTATGTTAAGAAAAAACCTGAAGATGAGTATTCTGTCAAGGTCATCGGTATTGATCCGTTTACCTTAAAGAAGACTATCATCACTTCAGATATGTATTCACAGTATTCATACATGCTGAACATGATGGATGAAGTGGGTACGGTTGATGATATCGACCAGCTGGGCAACCGTCGTTTAAGAACGGTTGGCGAACTGATTCAGAACCAGTTCAGAATCGGTCTGTCCAGAGTCGAAAAGAACATCAAGGAAAAGATGTCAATCACTGAGGTTGACAAGCTTTCTCCGAAGAATATCACTCATATCCGTGCTCTGTCATCAGCCATCAAGGAGTTCTTCTCCAGTTCACAGCTGTCTCAGTTCATGGACCAGCAGAACCCGCTGGCTGAACTCACCAACAAGCGCCGTATCTCTGCGTTGGGCCCTGGCGGTCTGACCAGAGAAAGAGCAGGTTTCGAAGTTCGTGACGTTCATGCCACTCACTACGGAAGAATCTGTCCTATCGAGACACCTGAAGGACCAAACATCGGTCTTATCAACTACCTGACTTCCTATGGTAAGGTTAATGAATATGGCTTTATTCAGACTCCATACCGTATCGTTGACAGGGAAACCTTCAAGGTTAAGGACGATGTAATCTATCTGTCAGCAGATGATGAACTCGATTATATCATTGCCCAGGCTAACGAAGTCCGTGACGGCTATCTGGTAAACGACCAGTGTGTCTGCCGTTATCAGACTGAAACGGTCATGATGCCGAAGGAAAGAGTTGAACTTGTCGACGTTTCTCCTAAGCAGATCATTTCCGTCGCTGCTGCCTGCATTCCATTTTTGGAAAACGATGACGCTACACGTGCCCTGATGGGTGCTAACATGCAGCGTCAGGCTGTTCCGCTGTTAAAGCCTCATTCACCGAATGTCGGTACCGGTATGGAATACCGTGTTGCCAAGGACTCCGGCGGAGCCTTAATTGCGGATCATGACGGCATTGTCACTTATGTAGATGCACTCAAGATCACCGTCAATGAAGACGGCAGAGATCATGATTATCATCTGTCAAAGTTCATGCGTTCCAACGCCGGTACCTGTGTCAACCAGAAGCCTATTGTTGAAGTAGGTGAAAAGATTGAAAAGGGTGATATCCTGGCTGACGGACCGTCAATGGAAAACGGCGAACTGGCTTTAGGCCAGAACGTTAAGATCGCGTTCATGACATGGCACGGCTTCAACTATGAGGACGCTGTCATCATGTCAGAGAGAATGGTCAGAGATGACATATTCACCTCAATTCATATTGAAGAATATTCAATTGAATGCCGTGATACAAAACTGGGACCTGAGGAAATTACCAGAGACATTCCTAACGTTTCCGAATCAAGCTGCCGCTATCTCGATTCAAGAGGTATCGTCATGATCGGTGCGGAAGTCAAGGAAGGCGACATTCTTGTCGGTAAGGTAACTCCTAAGGGCCAGAGTGAAGTTTCTCCTGAAGAAAAGCTGTTACTGGCTATCTTCGGTGAAAAGTCACGCGAAGTCAAAGACAGCTCATTGAAGGTACCTCACGGCGGTGACGGTATCGTCATGGATGTCAAGACTTTCTACCGCGGAAAGAGCAACGCTCAGCTCAATCCGGGTGTAAGTGCCATCGTCAAGGTCTACATCGCTCAGAAGCGTAAGATCTCTGAAGGTGACAAGATGGCAGGACGTCACGGAAATAAGGGCGTTATTGCCAAGATTCTGCCTGAGGAAGATATGCCATATCTGCCAGACGGCACAAAGATTGATATCATGCTTAACCCGTTCGGCGTTCCTAGCCGTATGAACATCGGACAGGTTCTGGAGATCCACCTGGGTCTGGCAGCTGAAAAGCTCGGATGCAAGTTCGCAACTCCGGTATTCGATGGTATCAATAATGAAGAACTGAAGTCGATCCTGGAAGCTACCAATGCTTCTGAAGACGGCAAGACCCTGTTATATGACGGCCAGACGGGTGAACCTTTCGATGAAAGAGTCGCTGTCGGTGTCATGTACATGATCAAGCTGGCTCACATGGTTGACGATAAACTGCATGCCAGAGCTACAGGACCTTACTCACTCGTTACGCAGCAGCCTCTGGGCGGTAAAGCTCAGAAGGGCGGCCAGAGATTTGGTGAGATGGAGGTTTGGGCTTTGGAAGCCTACGGCGCAGCATATACACTGTCTGAAATTCTGACTGTCAAGTCAGATGATATTGCCGGACGTGATAAGACTTATGAAGCCATCACCAAGGGCAAGCCGATACCTGAACCAAGTGTCGGTGAATCATTCAGAGTACTTACTCATGAACTGCAGGCCCTGGCTCTTGATATCAGAATCATGGATAAGGACGGTAACGTCATTGACTTATCACAGAATGAAGATGACAAGAAGGCAGCAGGCCCTGCTGTTGAGAGCAGTGAAGTTGTCGATGTTGAAGACATCCAGAGCGGTTACGAAATGGATGACATTCCGGAAGCTGCTGTTGTCGGTGCCGACAGTTATGACGACTATTATGATGATTACAACTAGTATAGAGGAGGTACTGAAAGAATATGAATATTAATGATGTTGCTTCTATACAGATCGGTTTAGCTTCACCTGAGAGGATCCTTGAGTGGTCCCATGGCGAAGTCAAGAAGCCTGAAACTCTGAACTACCGTTCACAGAAACCTGAAAGGGACGGTCTGTTCTGCGAAAAGATTTTCGGACCTACCAAGGACTGGGAATGTGCCTGCGGCAAGTACAAGAAAGTCAGATATAAGGGTGTCGTCTGTGACAGATGCGGTGTTGAGATCACCAGAAGAGCTGTCAGACGTGAGAGGATGGGCCATATTCAGCTCGCTTCTCCTGTTACCCATATCTGGTATCTGAAGGGAACTCCTTCCAGACTGGCACTTCTGCTGAACATCCCACCGAAGGAACTGGAAGAAATCGTATATTTCGTAAAGTGGATCGTCACTGATCCAAAGGACAGCGGCCTGGAATACAAGCAGGTAATGACACCGAAGGAAGTAAACGAAGCGCTGGATCAGCGTAAGGTATTTACCGCCAAGATCGGTGCCGAAGCCATCAAGGTCCTGCTGGAACAGGTTGACATTGAACAGGAATATCAGAAGATCACAGCCGAGATCGGTGAACTGGCTGATACTGATTCCCAGAACGAAAAGCGTAAAAAGCTGATCAAGCGTCTGGAAACCGTAGCTGCTTTCCGCAATTCAGGCCAGAAGCCTGAATGGATGGTACTGACCGTATTACCGGTTATTCCACCTGATCTCCGTCCTATGCTGCAGCTGGATGGCGGCAGATTCGCATCCAGCGACCTGAACGACTTATACCGCCGTATCATTACCCGTAACAACCGT
This sequence comes from Erysipelotrichaceae bacterium, assembly GCA_017405785.1. GTDB lineage: Bacteria > Bacillota_I > Bacilli_A > Erysipelotrichales > Erysipelotrichaceae > RUG521. The sequence goes on along the minus strand of JAFQZR010000001.1, from coordinate 69,319 downwards.
TTGAACAAGTTACTGGAAATCGGTACTCCGAGCATCATCGTTCAGAACGAAAAACGTATGCTGCAGGAAGCTGTCGACGCGTTAATTGATAACGGCCGCCGCAGCAAGCCTGTAACAGGATCAAACAACAGAGCGCTTAAGTCCCTGTCTCACAGCTTAAAGGGTAAGCAGGGCAGATTCCGTCAGAATCTGTTAGGTAAGCGTGTTGACTTCTCCGGCCGTTCAGTTATCGCTGTCGGACCGGATCTTAAGATGTATCAGTGTGGTCTGCCGAGAGAAATGGCCATCGTCCTGTTCAGACCTTTCGTCATCAACGAAATGGTTCACCAGGAAATCGCCACCAACTCCAAGACTGCTGAAAAACTCATCGACAAGGGTGATGACAGAGTATGGGATATCCTTGAGGAAGTCATCAAGGATCACCCGGTTCTGTTAAACAGAGCTCCGACTCTGCACCGTCTGGGTATCCAGGCCTTCATGCCTAAGCTGGTTGAAGGCCGTGCCATCAGACTGCATCCGCTGGTTTGCCCGGCATTCAATGCAGACTTTGACGGTGACCAGATGGCTGTACACGTACCATTAAGTGAAGAAGCCTGTGCTGAAGCCAAGATCTTAATGCTTGGTTCCAACAACATCCTTTCACCTAAGGACGGCCAGCCAATCGTTACACCTTCACAGGACATGGTGCTTGGTAACTTCTATCTGACCATGGAAGAAACCAAGGAAGAGTTCTATGAAGAAGCCGAAAGATACAGAAGCTTAGGTGATGAGGCTTCCGCTGAATTATGGAAGACTTACGGTGATTCAGAAGGCCGTGTATACAAGGATGTTTCCGAAGTATTAATGGCCTATGATGAAAAGCAGACACATCTGCACACCCGTATCGCCATCCGTGCCAAGTCTTTGAAGAAGTCTTTCTTCACACCTGAGCAGAATGAACAGTACCTGATCACTACCGTTGGCAAGATCATCTTCAACAATGTCTTCCCTGGTGATTTCCCATATGTCAATGAAGTAACAGACGGCTGGAACGTCAAGTTGGCCGACAAGTATTTCGTTGATTACGGAACAGATATCAGAGAATACATCAAGGCTCTGCCTCTGGCAAGCGCCGTAAAGAAGAAGGATCTGGGTGCTATCATCGCTGAAGTCTATAAGAGATACGCCAATACCGAATCTCATCAGGCTCACGAAGACGGCAAGCCATATCATGGCGAAGACCAGACATTCGTTTACTTTGACAAGATCAAGGATAACGGATTCAAGTATTCAACCGTAGCAGGTATGACCATCTCCCTGAATGACATTAAGGTTTCCCCTAACAAGCATCAGTATGTGGAAGAGGGCAAGGTTCAGGCTGAAAGACTGTTAAGACTCTATCACAGAGGCTTACTGACTGAACCTGAATGGGAAAGAAGCTTAATGACCTTATGGGACGGCATCAAGACAACAACAGTTAATGAACTGATGGCTTCACTGCCAAAGAAGAACCCTATCAACATGATGATGGTTTCCGGTGCCCGTGGTAACAAGGACAACCTGTCCCAGTTAGCCGGCTTACGTGGTCTGATGAGTAAACCTACTCAGGCCAAGAGTGCCAAGGGATATCAGAGATCAATCATTGAGGTTCCTATCTATTCATGCTTCCGTGAAGGACAGACCGTTAACGAATTCTTCATCGCGTCTCACGGTATCAGAAAAGGTCTGACCGATACAGCCTTAAAGACTGCATCATCAGGTTATCTGACCAGAAGACTGGTTGACGTTGCTCAGGATGTTGTCGTTGTTGAAGACGACTGCCAGACTGAGGACGGCTACCTTGTAACGGAGATCGTCGACCGCAAGGCCGGTACGGTCATTGAAAGCCTGTACGAAAGACTGGTAGGCAGATACTCCAAGCAGGATGTCATCGATCCTAACACCGGTGAACTCATTATCGGTGAGGATCAGTTCATTGATGAAAATACTGCCAAGGCAATCGTCGCTGCCGGCATCAAGGAAGTTCTGATCAGAAACGCTTTCGTCTGCAAGTCAGAAAACGGCATCTGCCGCAAGTGCTACGGACGTAACATGGCCACAGGCAAGCTGGTTGAAAACGGTGAAGCAGTCGGTATCATGGCTGCTCAGTCAATCGGTGAACCGGGCACTCAGCTTACAATGAGAAACTTCCATACCGGCGGTGTTGCCAACGCTGAAGGTGACATCACTCAGGGTTTACCGCGTGTTGAAGAACTGTTCGAGGCACGCTGCCCTAAGCATCCAGCCGTTATCGCCAAGTTCGACGGTGAGATCGTTTCAATCGAACCTAACGAAAAGGGCGGTACGACAATCACTCTGAAGAGAGTTGTCGAAGGTGAAGAGGAAACATTTGACCACAAGGTCGATCCTACTCAGGTTATCCGTTCCTGGATCAAGGTCGGTACATTCGTCAAGGCTGGCGAAAAGCTGACTGAAGGCCAGGTCAACCCTAAGGAACTCATAGACTTCGCCGGTGTCGAAGCCGTTCAGAACTACATTCTGAAGGAAGTCAAGAAGGTTTACCACAGCCAGAGTATCGATATCTCTGACAAGCACCTGGAGATCATGATCACACAGATGCTCAGAAAGGTCGTTATCGAAGACGGTAATGATACCGCTCTGGCCAAGGGAACACAGATCAGCAAGAGAAAGATCACTGAACTCAACGGTGATATTCTGCTGGAAGGCGGAATCCCGGCCAAGTTCAAGCCTATTCTGTTAGGTGTCTCCAAGTCATCTGTTGAGACCGACTCATGGTTATCAGCTGCCAGCTTCCAGGAAACCACCAAGGTTCTGACTGACGCAGCTGTTAACGGCAAGACTGACGTCTTAAGAGGTCTGAAGGAAAATGTTATCATCGGTAAGAAGATTCCTGCAGGAACCGGTACCGATGCAGTTCGTGAATCAACTATCGAAATCAAGCGCAGAGCTGAAGAAGCCCGCAAGGTGAAGGCTGAAAGACTGGCTCAGGAGAGCGAAGAAGAAGCTCGCCTGCAGTCACTGGTAGCCGTTGAAGCCGAAAAAGCTGATGTCGAAGGTGAAGACGAAGAATAAGACTTCAGAAAGAGCAAGATAAAAAAAGACTCCCGATTCGTAAGAACCGGGAGTTTTTATATGTTTATTTTTCCTTGTGATAATCTACCGACATTGAGAACTGATCCATTGGAACGGTTGCGAGATTTTCCAGAATGCCGCGGTCATCAGCCTTGTTCAGCTGTTTCTTTCTGGCTCTGGTGATCTCGGTCTCGGTCTTTCTCTTGGAAGGACCGCCGACACATCCGCCCGGACAGAACATGCCTTCAATGAAGTCTTCAGTCAGTTTTCCATGTTTCAGCAACAGAACACCCTTACGGCATTCACTGCCGCCGGAACATCTCAACAGTTTGACATCATCAACGTTTTCACCGCGTTCCTTCATGACTTCCAGAACAGCATTGGCGACACCGCCGCTGGAGGCGAAACCCTTACCGAAGATACTGGACTGCTGGTCATGTTCATCAGCTTCAATGAAGTCGAGATCAAGTGATTCCATCAGGATCTGCAGCTCGCCATATGTCATGACAAAGTCAGCATTATCCTCAATGGATTCATCCAGAGCTTCCTTTTTCTTGGCAACACATGGGCCGATAAAGACCGTTACACAATCCGGATACAGTACTTTCAGATAACGGGCCGTGGCACACATCGGTGATACAGTCTTTGATTTATTATTTTCGTAAATCTCCGGGAAGTTCTTTCTTAACATCTCTGTGAAAGCAGGGCAGCAGGAAGTAGTCAGTTTCTTTCCTTCTTCCAGTGCTTCGATCCACTCAAGAGATTCAGAGACCGCTGTCATGTCAGCACCCAATCCTACTTCAACCATGTCAGAGAAGCCGATCTTCTGTAAAGTCCGCTTGATGCTGGCCAGATCGATCTTTTCACCAAACTGACCTTCAATGCTAGGGGCAACCATGGCAATAACCTGTTTGCCGGACTTGATAGCATCAATGATCTTTACTAAGAAGACTTTGGAACCGATGGCCCCGAACGGGCAGTTATGGATGCAGTGACCGCAGTTGACACATTTCTCTTCATCTATTTGAGCAATGCCGTATTCATCGTAGGTGATGGCATCAACAGGGCAGGCTTTCTTGCACGGTCTTTCAATATGAATGATGGCTCCGTAAGGACAGACATTGGCACACATTCCGCATTCACGGCATTTGGCCGGATCGATCTTCATATGGCTGTCGCCCGGTGTCAGGGCATCAAACTTGCAGGCATTAAGACAGGCTTTGCCCAGACAGAAACGGCACATGTCAGTGACCATGTAGGTAGCGATAGGACACTCATCACAGGCAGGTTCAATGACCTGAACGATGTTCTGGCTGTTTGGATTGGTAGTTACGTTTTCACACATGGCCAGTCTGACACGCTGCCTGACTATTTCTCTTTCTTTGTAGACACAGCAGCGCCAGGTAGCCTTAGGACCCGGAAACAGGTCCAGAATCATCTGCTCTACCGCATCCTGATTGAGATTGTCAGCCCAGGCCAGCTTGCAGACTTCCATTTTGATTTTATTTTTCAGCTTGAGTATCTCAGCATCGTTACTGATCATATGATTATACCGTCCTTTATTCAATTATAACACCTAACACTGTTATGAAGGTATAATGTATGTATAAGAAGGTGAATGATAATGAAGACAAACTGGTTTGAAAAAGCGATTGTGTATCAGATATATCCTTTCAGTTTCCTTGATACCACAAACAACGGCTGGGGAGACATCGAGGGAATCATATCCAAACTTGATTACATCAGGGATCTGGGAGTGAATGCCATCTGGTTTTCACCGCTGTATAAGTCTCCGGATTATGATTACGGTTATGATATCAGTGACTACAGAGCCATTGATGAAAAGTTCGGTACCATGGAGGACTTTGACCGCCTGCTTAAAGAATGTCACAACAGAGGACTGAGAGTGATCATGGACATGGTCATCAACCATACTTCCATTGAACATCCGTGGTTCAAGCGGGCCATCGAATCGCCTGATTCACCATACCGTGACTATTACATCATCAGAAAGGGAATCCGTAAAAACGGCAAGCTGTTACCGCCTTCCAACTGGGCTTCAACCTTTACCGGCAGTGCCTGGGAAAGGATAGGGGACAGTGATGAATTCTACCTGCATCTTTTCTGTGTTGAACAGGCTGACCTTAACTGGGAAAACCCGCAGGTCAGAAAGGAGATCGAAGATATTCTGAACTTCTGGCTGGATAAGGGTGTTGACGGTTTCCGCTTTGATGTCTTCAACATGTTCTCCAAAGTTTATCCGATCCAGGACGACAATGATAAATACACCTATCAGAAAGGTGCCCAGTATTATGTTGACGGACCGCGCATGCATGAATTCCTGCAGGAACTCTATACCAATTCACTTTCGCACTATGACAGCTATACGGTAGGTGAATCATACCACCCGTCACAAGAAGCTGCTCATGAATATGTAAAAAGGTCAAACCATGAACTTGATACCATCTTTAATTTCGCTCATCTTGACTCCGATAACATTGCCGGCAAGAAATTCTTCTGGAAGCCGTTTGATCTGCGTCAGTTCAAAAAAGGACTTCTTGACCCACAGGTAACATATTATCAGGACGGCTGGAATACCCTGGTTCTGGAAAACCATGACAATGTACGCAGTGTCAGCCGTTTCAGCATTGATACAAAGCATTACCGTTACGAAGCAGCAACGATGCTGGCAACAATTACCTACATGGGTTTCGGCATTCCTTTCATATACATGGGCCAGGAAGCCGGACTGGTCAACTGTGATTTCCGGAACATTGATCAGCTGAAGGACCCGGTTTCTCACTTTGTCTATGACCTGCTCAGAAAATACGGAGTACCAGAAAAACTGGCTTTCAGTTTCATCAGGTACGGTGCCAGAGACCATGCCCGTGTTCCTCTTGCCTGGAATGGGTCCGTGAATGGCGGTTTTAATGAAGGTCACCGGACATGGCAGTGCATTAACCCGAACTATAAGGAGATCAACATCGAAAAGGATCTGAAGGCTGAGAAATCCGTCTACCGCTATTATCAGAAACTGCTGGCCATCAAGAGTAATGATGAAACAGCCATTTACGGCAGGACCCGGGAATATGATCATGAGAATAAAAAGATCATCGCCTACAGCCGTGAATACAACGGCCATAAGCTGTTTGTGGTCGGTAATTTCAGTAAGAAGACTGTCAGTTATCAGCTTCCTGAATGGATCAGAAGCAAAGTACTCATCAACAACTACGATAACTTGAAACAGAATGAACAGACCGTTGAACTGAAACCTTATCAGGCAGTGGTGTACAGTGTTGATGAATAGTCCTTTCGGTAGGCAAAAGCCATAAAATGTAATAGAATTGTTATAGATGCTCAGATGTATTTACTGGTTTTTACAGTGCACATGGGGAATAATACAGACTTTTCTGGGGTTTGTAGTTTTTCTGGTGCACATCAGGGATCATCATTACATGTATAAAAACTCGATCTGTACCGAATGGAAACGCGATACCGGACTGTCACTAGGCCTGTTTATCTTTGTGTGGCCTGATGATACCAGAGTCTGCGTCCATGAGTATGGCCACACCATTCAGTCTGCCATACTGGGACCACTTTATTTGCCAGTAATAGGCATACCTTCTGCCATATGGGCCAATCTGCCGGCCCTGCAGAAGAGAAGAAGCAGGGAACATCTGTCATATTACCGGTTTTTCCCGGAGAAATGGGCTAACAGGCTGGGAGAAAGAATAACCGGAGATAAATCACTGTAAAGGAGAACGCAACAATGAATAAGTATTTAATTATCTGTATCATTCTGGCCGTCCGGCTTTTTGGCTATGATTTCTTTGTGGCCTGGAGAAGAAAGAACATCCTCAACAAGCTGGCTGATCTGCTGATGAAGGGTCAGATCCAGGAATTTGAGGCCATGACGGAAAGAAAAGACGTTCAGAGACGGGTGCCTCCATTTAACCTGGACTATCTGAAACTGAACCGGGCTATGATTTCAGGTGACAAAAAGAAGACCGTTGAGATGTTTGATTCATTTAAGGATAAAAGACTTAATGAAGCCCAGAAGAAGGAAATTGCGACCAGAGGTTTCAACTATTTCATAACAGAAAAAGATAAGAAAAGAGCGGCCTACTACAAGGATCAGATCAATACTCTTTCCGATACTGTTGAAAACAAGGCCATCAAGGAAGAAGTCAATAACTTCTACGATATCTGTATAGAGAAGAAGACCGGCAAGCTGAAGGAACTGTTACGGAAGAATGAAGAACTTGATGAACAGTACCGCAGCGTCAATGAATTCCTTATTTCCACCATTTATGAAACTCTGGGAGACAAGGAAAAGCAGGAAGAATACCGGGCTCTTTCCCGTCAGCATATGGAAATGCTGGATAAGGCAATAGCCGACAGAATGTCAAAGGAGAAATAACATGCCGGATCAGCAGATGAAGGATAAGATTTCAGAAGAACTGAAGGATGTCAGAAAGAAATCCGATGACATCATGAAAAAAATCGCCGAAACGGACTTCGGTAAACGGATACTGGGCGACGACGGAAAGTTTGACAAGCGGGACATTGACCGCATGACCCGGAAGTTTCGTACCAGCAAGGCCGGCATGGCTATCTTTGGTGAAGATGGAAAGCTCGACGAAGCTGACATAAAGAGATATATTGAAAAGTTCAAGGAATACCGGCGGAAAATCAAAGCATCAGTAAATGAAAGGGTAGAGGACTAATATGATCATTCAGAGCAGAAACGTATATTTTGAAGAAAAGCTGCAGCCTTTACAGGTTGAGATTGAAGACGGAAAGATAACGGCAGTATTGCCTTACGGTTTCAAGAAAGCCGATAAGGATTACGGAGATAACTGGATCTTACCGGGACTGTGTGACATTCATAACCATGGATTCTACATGGTTGATGCCAATCATGCCACTGAAGAAGGCATCAGAATGTGGATGAAGTATCTGCCTAAGGAAGGCGTTACATCAACATTACCGACAACCTCAGCAGGTGTACCGTGGGAAACCCTTCTGGAGAATGTCGGCAACATTGCCAAGGTCATTGAAGAAGGTAATGAAGGTGCCCATATCCTGGGTGTCCATTCCGAAGGACCGTTCATTTCCCAGGAGTTTGCGGGTGCTCAGACACTTTCTGCCATGGTCATCCCTGACAACAAGATCATTGATGATTTCCAGAAAGCCTGCAAAGGACATCTTTTACTGGTCATGCTGGCACCGGAAATGCTGGAAAACATGGATGTCATCAGACACTGCACCGAGATGGGCATCAGAGTTACCCTGGGTCATACCGGAGCAACCTTTGAACAGTGTGCGGCTGCCAGAGAGGCCGGTGCCGTATCATTCACCCATACCTACAATGCCATGAGACCTCTGAATCACCGTAAGCCGGGAACAGTAGGTGCTGCTATGTACTTTGATGACATGTATGCCGAACTTATCGGTGATACCTGCCATGTATCAGCTCCGGCTGCCAAGATTCTGGCAAAGATCAAGGGCAAGGATCGCCTGATCTCTGTTACAGACTCCGTACGGGCCAAGGGATTCCCGGTGGGAACCTATGATACTCCGGAAGGAATAATCAGCGTAACGGATGAAGAGGTATGCCGTCTGCAGAATGGTGCCTTAACGGGAAGTGCGGCCATGCTGTGCCATATCCTGGGCAAGGAAATCAACAAGAGCGGTATCGATGTCGTTACTGCCATCAACTCCTGCACCTGCAACCCGATGAACATGCTGGGCTTAGGCAATGTCAAAGGCTACATCAAGCAGGGATATGACGCTGATATCGCTGTCCTGGATGAGAATTTCGATGCCGTTCAGACCTATGTCAGCGGCGTGGAAATGCTGTAATGGACAAGAAACAGCTTCGTAAGCTGATCAGAGAAAATCCTGTTGATTCCCAATATCTGAAAAAAGCCAGTACCGTAATACAGAAAAAAACAATGGAATTACCTGAGTATATTTTGGGTCAGCGTATTTTCTGTTATGTATCAATGGACACCGAAGTATCAACTGATCTGATCATTGAAGACAGTCTGAAAAACAGGGAAGTATATGTTCCTAAGTGTTACGGCAACGGCATCATGAAAGCTGTCAGGATCAGGTCATTAAGTGATCTGCAGAAAGGCAGTTATGGGATAATGGAACCTGTCTGTGACAGTGAAACATCTGATGAATTTGATCTGATGATCATACCTTGCATGGCAGCAGGAAAAAACGGTGAAAGATTAGGCCATGGGGCCGGGTATTATGACCGTTTCCTGAAAGGCAGTAAAGGTAAGAAGATATGTCTGTGCTGCAGTGAAAACATCAGGGATGACATTGAAATGGATGATAACGATATCTTTATGGACATCGTGGTTAGCGAGAATGCTGTAAAATCATTTTTGCAACAGGTTTTCAGTTTAGTACAGAATCCCATTATTGAGTAAGAATTATGGCAGGAATGCATATGTATATTATATGAAAGCCTGAGAAAGGCTTTTTTGACAGATCAGCAAGTTGTGTTATAATAGTACATACCTGTAATACAGAGGAATGGAAATGAAAAATGCAGGAGTAGTTTTGGGTGTATTCAGCCTGCTTCTATTCGGAGGGAACGTAGACAGCGGATATTCTGAATACATGAAGAGCATGAGAGAAGAAAGTTACCAGGAAACCTGGGATTCTTTGTCCATGACTTACATGGTAGCTCCGAAACTGGAATACGGAGAAGCTACATGGGATCCTGCTGAACTGATCTGGGACCATACCGGAGAACTGACAGTCATGTGTGATGAAGTTAACCAGATGGAACCTGGTGTTCACATTCTGAAATACCGTCTTACAGATTATGACAGTTTTGGTACGGAAGTAAACCGCTATTTCTACCGTACCATTGAGGTAAAGGATACGGTTGCTCCGGAGATCAAGCTGAAGAAAAAAGAGGTCAGCGTTATTATCGGTAACGGCTATAATCTCAAGGATAACATTGAAAGTGTTACTGACCCGGTTGACGGTGACCTGGAGTATTCCAAGGAGCTGTCAGAAGGCCATTATATAGTGACCGGTTCCGTTAATGTCAACAGCATCGGCACTTATAACGTCAAGGTCACGGCCATGGACAGTAACGGTAACCAGACAACCCGGGACTACAAGGTTTCTGTCAGCTACGGTGTCTATTACGGTACATGGACCGGTCAGAGACTGACTCCTTATCTGGGTACCATAAACGGACCAAGCGGTAAGGAAACCTATTACAACCTGGATATGGGCGGTGTTATTGCCATCATGAGAGCCATGGGCAATACTGATCCTTACTGGGTCAGAGAAGATGGCTGCAAGATGCTGGGACCATATATCATGGTAGCAGCTCATCTGGGCTTAAGACCGCGCGGTTCCCTGGTTGAAACATCATTGGGAATGGGCATGGTATGTGATACCGGACTGTTTGCCCTGACCAACCCGTATCAGATAGATATTGCGGTCAACTGGTAATATTAAATAAACCTCGGAAGGCTTTCATTCCGTGGTTTTTATATTGTAAAAGGAGAATGTCTGTAACACTGCACAGTGTTAACTGTGCGTTTGTTCAATTGTCTGTATCTTTGATGTGACAGTAGTAAAACATAAGAAATCTGACGGTATTCTTGGTATAATGTAATAAACAAGGAGTTATAAAAAATATGTTGGAAACTGGTATTGTTGCACCGGATTTTACCCTGTTGGATCAGGATGGAATCCCGCATTCATTAAGTGATTACAGAGGTCAGAAAATCGTACTGTACTTCTATCCGAAAGACAATACTTCCGGCTGTACCAAGCAGGCCTGCAACTTCATGGAACTGATGCCTCATTTCCGTGAAAACAACGCGGTGGTCTTAGGTGTCAGTAAGGACTCAGTAGCTTCACATAAGAAGTTCCAGGAAAAATACGGACTGAACTTCACATTACTGGCTGATGTCGACAAGGAAGTAATACAGCTCTATGATGTCTGGAAGGAAAAGAACATGTACGGAAAAATAACCATGGGCGTGGTCAGAACAACTTACCTCATCGATGAGGAAGGCAAGATCATCAAGGCCATGGGAAAAGTCAATGCCGGTGAGAACCCGGGGGATATGCTGAAATTAGTGGAGGAACATTAAATGGTAACAATGTTAGACTGTATTAAACGCACACCTGAGAAGATCAGGGAAATCGTGGCAAATGCCGATGTCAATACGGATGCCATGATCCGGAAGCTGGGAGAAGATGTCAAGAAGCTGAAAAAGATCATTGTCATCGGTTCCGGCTCATCAAACAACGGTCCGGTAACGGCACAGCTGTTCATGGAAAAGGCTTCAGGTCTGGAAGTCCAGGTCTATCTGCCTAATGATTTCCGTAAGAAGACTGTATACCCTGAGGATGCCGTATATGTCTTTGTTTCTCAGTCAGGTACTTCAACTCTGGTTGAGAAGGAAGCAGCCATGGCAGCTGAAAAGGGTCTGCATACCGTTTCCGTCACGGAAAAGGAAGGAACTCCGCTGGCTTTACTGACAGAAAGCCATGTCGTCATGGGCTGCGGCTATGAAGAGTATGGATACCGTACGGTAGGTGTCTGCTGCACCATCATGACCCTGCAGGTTATCGCTTTAAGGATCGGTCAGGAACGCGGTTATATCACTGTAAGCGAGTATCAGGAATATCTGAGAGATGCTCTCAAGGCAGCAGAAAACCACCCAATTATCGTGGAAAAAGCACTGAAATGGTTTGATGACAATGTCGAAACCCTGAAGGGCTGCAAGTGTCTGTTATACTACGGTGCCGGAGCACTTAAGGGTGTAGCTGTTGAAGGAGCTTTGAAGCTGCTGGAGACTGCCAAGGTCTATAAATCAGTAGGCTATGAGGCTGAAGACGGCTTACATGGACCTAACCTGGGCATGGATAAGGGAGATATTATAGTATCTCTCAACGAAGGTGGAATGGATGACTTCTATGCTGTATCTGTAGCCCGTTTCGCCAAGGCAGAATTAGGCGGAGGCTTCGTTGTCGGAGCTAATACACTTGATGAAACCGACCTGCCGTTTGAATGTGCTTCGGAGAACTTCAGAGCCATTGAATTCGCTCCGGTAGTACAGGTGATCGCCTACAAACTGGCTGTAGTCAACGACATTCCGGTAATCGAGATTGCCAAGAGACAGCCGCATGTTTCGGCTAAATATTTCCAAATGCACGATGTAAAGTAACTGGTTTCAAACCAGTTCTTTTCATGTTAGAATAGATGCCGAGGTGATTTGACATGAATGAGACAATTATCAGCAGCCTCGCTGTAAAACTTAAGATAAAAATAACACAGGTCCGTAATACCCTTGATCTGTTGAGTCAGGATAATACGGTTCCTTTCATTGCCCGTTACCGTAAGGAAATGACGGGTGGTCTGGATGAAGAACAGATCCTGGAAATATCCAAACAGTATGATTATGAACTGAAACTGGCTGACCGTAAGGAAGCAGTCCTTAACCGGATAGCCCAGCAGGGTAAACTGACTGATGAAATTAAGCAGTCAATCATGGATGCAACCAAGCTTTCAGAAGTGGAAGACCTCTACCGTCCATATGTTCAGAAAAAGAAAACCAGAGCAGCTGTTGCCATAAAGAATGGCTTACAGCCTTTATGTGACTGGATGTTATCAATGCCTAAGGAAGGCAGTCTTAATGAAGAAGCGTCCAAGTATCTAAATGATGAGGTCAAGACCGTTAAGGATGCCATTCAGGGTGCTGAAGATATCATTGCGGAAAAGATTTCCGATACAGCTCAGCTGAGATGGGAATTCAGAGATTTCATATACAACACCGGTAAGATCGTGACAAAGCTTAAGAAAAATGCCGAAGATGAAAAGAGAGTATATGAGATGTACTATGACCGCAGCGAAAGAGTCAATGCGATCGCTGATCACCGTGTCATGGCAATTGACCGCGCTGAAAAGGAAAAGGTCATTTCCGTCGACTTTGAGTATGACATGAATTCTCTGATTGAACAAGCGGCAGACTCACTTATCAAGTCCAGAAAATCAATAGTAAATGACGAGATCACAGCTGCCTGTGAAGACGGCTGCAAGCGTCTGTTACTGCCAAGTGTGGAAAGAGAGATCCGTTCCCAGCTGTCAGAAAGAGCGCATAACAAGTCCATTGAGATCTTCTCACTGAACCTGGAAAAACTGTTACTGCAACCGCCTTTAAAGGGCCGTGTGGTCATGGGTTTTGACCCGGCTTTCCGTACCGGCTGTAAGCTGGCCATTCTGGACAGTACCGGTAAGATGCTGCATATTGACAAGATCTATCCGCATCAGCCTGTAAACAAAGTGGCTGAGGCCAAGAAGACATTACTGAATCTGATCAGAAAATACGGTGTTGAGATAATCGCCATCGGTAACGGAACAGCTTCCCGTGAAAGCGAGAAACTGGTGGCTGAACTGATTCATGAAAACAATCTTAAAGTCAGCTATGCAATAGTATCTGAGGCCGGAGCTTCCGTATATTCTGCCAGTGAAAATGCCAGAAATGAATTCCCTGATCTGCATGTCGAGGAAAGAAGCGCTGTCTCCATCGGACGCAGACTGCTGGACCCGTTAGCCGAGCTCATCAAGATCGACCCTAAGTCAATCGGTGTCGGTCAGTATCAGCATGACCTTCCGCAGAAACAGTTAAGCGACAGACTGGATGAAGCCATAATGATGTGTGTCAACCGTACCGGAGCAGACCTCAATACCGCGTCCGTAGAACTTCTGACACATATTTCCGGACTTAACAGCGCAAGTGCCAGAGAGATCGTTGACTATCGTAACAACAACGGTAAGTTCACTAACAGAGAACAGCTGAAAAAGGTTAAGAAGATCGGTGACAAGGCCTTCCAGCAGTGTGCCGGATTCTTAAGAATTACCGATGGAAATGAACCTCTGGACAGAACTGCGATCCATCCGGAAAGCTATGCTTCTGCCCGTAAGATCATGGAAGTCTGCGGCATTGAAAAACTGGGAGATCCGAACATCAGCTTTGATGAGGACAAGATCTCAAAACTGGGCATTGACAGCTATACCCTGAAGGATATTGAAGATGCCATCAGACAGCCGTTAAGAGACTACCGCGACCAGTTTGAAGGGGCTCTGTTAAAGAGTGATGTTCTGGAGATCAGCGACCTCAAGGTCGGTGACGCCTTATCGGGAACGATCAGAAACGTTGTTGACTTCGGTGCCTTTGTGGATATCGGACTGCATGAAGACGGTCTGGTGCACATTACCAGAATGAGCATGAAGAAAGTCAATCATCCGTCTGATATAGTCTCTGTAGGAGACATTGTAACGGTCTATGTAGCCCGGATCGATGAAGCCAGAGGCAGAGTTCAGCTTTCTCTGATTCCTCTGCAGGAGCTTTCTAAACGAACCACAGAGAAGAAAGACAGAAACAGAAAGCCTGAGAATAAGAAAAAGCCGGCTGCCAAGAAGAAGGAAGACGACTATACTTACGAAGATGCCATGAAGAAACTTCTGGAAAGATTCGGAAAAAGATAACTGTTTACATCAAAGTACTTTTCTATTATACTTATAATGCTTGCCGGTTTAGCTCAGAGGTAGAGCACTTCCTTGGTAGGGAAGGGGTCGACAGTTCAATTCTGTCAACCGGCACCATTATGGTAGAAACTGAGAATCAGAGGATTCTTTTTTTTTTGTGCTTTTCCCCGGATTTGATGCAAAACAAATGAAAAAAAAAGTTATTTTTGTTATAAATAAACATAGAACAGAGGTAAATTATAATGAACGCTACAAATAGAAGACTGGCTATTTTCGACAAACTGTTAAATGAAAAAAGAGTTGTGGTAATGTCTCTGGCAGAGAAATTCAATGTTACTCCGATGACGATCCGCCGTGATTTAAGCGTGCTGGAGAAACAGGGTGTTATCACAACATATTACGGCGGGGCAAGCCTTAATGAAGGCGCTGCCAGTGAACCGTCTTTCATGCTCAAAAACAAGAATGCGCTGGATGAAAAGATGGCTATTGCTTATCAAGCCAGCAAGCTTGTCAATGAGGGAGACTCAATATACATCGACTGCGGGACGACCTGTTACAACATCGGACGTTTCCTCAAGAACAAGAAGATGACCGTATTGACCAATTCTATCAGAAGCATTGAAACCATCCAGGACAAGGAGAACATCGACATTATCATCGCTCCGGGTGTTTACAGCCGTCTGACGGAGGCTACACTGAGCTCCAGTACCATTGAGTTCTTTAACTCGCATCATGTGGATAAGGCCTTCATAACATCTCAGGGATTTGATATTGTCCGGGGTGCTTCTGTTCCGACCGAAATGGACGGCAAGGTCAAGGAAGCAGTCCAGCGGATCAGCAAGGAGAAGATCCTGCTTATCGACCATACAAAGTTTGGACAGGTATTCTTCAGTGTGCACGGTCTGCCGAAAGATTATGACATAATAATTACGGATGAAGGCATTGACCGGGAAACTGTCAAGAAGGCTAAAGAAGCGGGACTTAATCTGGTCATAGCTCCGTATCTCAGAAAAAGGGAGAATTAAAATGGAATTAGATGAGGTTATCAGAGGAAGGTATTCTGTCAGAAACTACAGTGACAGAAAGATTGAATATGAGGTAATGGCTCAGGTCATTGAAGCAGGAATGCTGGCACCGACAGCCAAGAACTCTCAGCGGCAGAGAATCTATGTGGTCTGCAGTGATGAAAAAATCGCCAAGCTCAGAGCTGCCTGCAGATGCGCTTATAATGCTCCGGCAGTATTATGCTTTACCGCTGAGAACAGCGAAGTATATTACAATCCTTTTGAAGAAACCTTTAATTCAGGTCATCAGGACTGCAGCATTGTCGCTACACACATGATGCTGAAAGCCTATGAACTGGGTTTGGGTACCTGCTGGGTAAACCATTATTCAAGAGCCCGGGTCAGAGAACTGCTGGACATACCGGAGAGTGAAGAGATCGTCTTACTGATGCCTATCGGTTATCCGGCTGAAGACAGCGTTCCGGCACCGAAGCATTCAGAATCAAAGAAAGCTGAAGAAATAGTTTTCTTCAAATAGCAGTTTTTTAAAAACAACAGAACAGTACAAGCAGTATGCAGTACTGTTCGTTTTTTTACGGAAGGATTTCCAAGTTTGATAGAGGTTGTCTGTATCTCATGTTAAAATGAAAACAAGAGAAAGAGGAAAATACAATGATCACAATGCTTGACTGTATCAGAAGAGTGGCACCGCTGACCAAGGCCATCGTTGAGAATGCCGAGGTAAATACCGATGCCTTAGTTAATTATCTCGGAAGTGACATTAACCGCATTAATGAAATCGTCATCTGCGGTGCCGGTTCCAGTAATACTGCTGCCATAACAGCCCGTGATTTCATGGAAGAAGTCACCGGTTTACCGGTACATACTTTCATGGCTAACCAGTTCAATCACAAGAGCGTTTACAATCCTGATGCTCTGTACATCTTTGTGTCTCAGACCGGAACATCAACCCTGGTCAAGGAAATGGTTTACAGAATGAACGAAAAGGGATGCTTTACTGTGGCGGTTACGGAAGATGAAACAACACCGGTAGGTTCACGGGCCAAAAGCCATGTAAATATGGGATGCGGTTATGAAGAATTCTGGTTCCGTACCATCGGTTACTGCACCAGTGTAGTGACTCTGATGGTAATCGGTTTAAGAATTGCCCTGGAAAGAGGTAATATCACAGCTGCTCAGTTTAATGAATATCTCGGTGAAGCCGTTAAGGCGGCTGACAATCATCCGGCTGTAGTCGATAAGGCTGTTGCATGGTTCACTGATCATAAAGATGAACTGATAATGGCTGACAGTTTTGTCATATACGGCTCTGGAACACTTCACGGTGTAGCTTTGGAAGGCGCACTTAAGATCCTGGAAACTGCCAAGAGTTATCTGGCGGTAGGCTATGAAGCTGAGGACGGACTGCACGGACCTCCTTTAGGATTCCCTGTTGGCACAGTGGCGATCGCCTTAAATGACGGTGGGGAAGACCAATGGATGGGACACGGCATTGCGGATTACGGCAAGCATGAGCTGGGACAGGCTTATGTCTTTGGCGTAAATCCTCTTGACGAAAATGACCTGGAGTTTGAAGTGAAAGGCGGGGTATTCCGTGCTCTGGAATTCGCTCCGGCTGTTGAAGTGCTGGCATTCTTACTGGCTCAGGGAGTGGGTGTCCCGGTATTGCCGATTGGCGAGTATCAGGATCACGTATCCGGACAGTACTTCGAAACACACAGAGGTTAAAATCAGTGAGAGCAGAAATGCTCTCTTTTTTATGGAAAGGTTATTGCGAAACTGATAAGCAGGTGATATCATAAACATATGAACAAGTGTTCATATGAGGTGGATATGACAGATATTATGAAAGACGATTATGAATTAAGAAAGGAAACCATTGATCAGATGGAATCAGTAGATGAGGAAACTCTGGCTGATCTGGCTGATCTGTTTAAGATCTTTTCCGATTCAACACGCATAAGAATCATGTATTCTCTTTTCATTAAGGAACTTAATGTACAGGAAATAGCCGATGCCTTAGGGATGCAGCAGAGTGCAGTTTCTCATCAGTTACGCATTTTAAGACGGTCAAACCTGGTCAAGATAAGAAGAGAAGGAAAGAACATTTATTACCGTTTATCTGACAGTCATGTCTTTACCATTTTTTCACAGGGATTGGAGCATATCAGCGAATGAGTAACACAGAGAACAATACCGGCTTAGAAGCTGAAGAGATAATTGAAACAGAAGAACACGATCATCACGAAGATGAACATGAGTGCTGCTGTCACGATCATCACGAACACGAACATAACGATGATGAACAAGAGTGCTGTCATCATGATCACAAGGTGCATGAGCACCATGAGCACCATGCGCATAAGCATGAACATGGCCACAGTCATGGTCACGATCACGGGCATCATCATGGTGACGATGAAGATGAAGAAGGATCACGTAAGATAATGATCCTGCGTCTGGTTGCTTCAGCAGCTTTATGGCTGCTGGCCAGATTCCGGCTGAATGGTTCCTGGCAGATCGCAACATACGCATTAGCTTACATGATCATCGGTTATGACATTCTGAGTGAAGCAGTTGAAGGACTGACCAGTTTCAGCTGGACCAGTGAAGAATTCCTGATGGCGGTAGCCTCAATTACGGCTTTCTTCATCGGTGAAGCTGAGGAAGCGGTTATGGTAATGTGGCTGTATCAGTTAGGTGAACTGCTGACAGATCTGGCCGTAGATCATTCTAAGGACAACATCGAAGCATTACTGGTCGGTGTACCTGATAAGGTTCATTGGATACTGGACGGTGAGGTCATTGAAGTTGACACTGACAGAGTCAGAGAAGGAATGCTGCTGCAGGTCAAGCCTTTTGAAGAGGTACCGGTTGACGGTGTCATTGAGGAAGGTTCCGGAACCATAGATATGTCATCAATAAACGGTGAAAGCATGCCTGTAAGTGTGGAAGCAGGGGATGAAGTCATCAGCGGAAGCATGAACATGTCTTCACTGTTAGTCGTCAAGGCTACCAAATCGCTGGAAGACTCCACCATTACCAAGATCAGGGAACTGGTAGAGAACTGCCAGATGGAAAAAAGCAGAACGGAAAGCATCGTTGACCGCTTTACCAGATTCTATACTCCTACAGTGATAATACTGGCTGTGGCATTAGCAGCACTCGGACCGCTGGTATCATCCCTGACATATGATGAATCAATCAGAATGGCCTGCACATTGCTGGTAATATCCTGCCCGTGCGCACTTGTAATATCCGTTCCTCTGGCTTTCTTCTGCGGTATCGGCATGGCCAGCCGCAAGGGAGTGCTAGTAAAAGGTTCGGAACATCTGGAAGCCTTAGGTCAGTTTGACTACCTGGCACTGGATAAGACAGGAACTCTGACCAGCGGTGAATTCATTGTTGAAGAAGCTGAAAGCAACATGGAACAGGATGATTTCATCAGACTGTGTGCTTCCATTGAAAGACACAGCAATCACCCTCTGGCATCTTCAATTGTTACCAGATACGGTAAAGATAAGGAATATGACACTGTTACGGACTTCAGTGAAGTTCCGGGTAAGGGTGTCAGAGCTGTTGTTAACGAAAAAGAGTATTTCCTGGGCAGTTACGGTTTTGCCAGTGAAAACTGCAGTCGGGAACTGGAGGATCTGCATAAGACAGCTGTCTATGTGGTAACTGCCGATGAAGTGATCGGGCATCTGGTTTTCGCTGATGAGGTAAAGCAGGATGCCAGGGAAGTACTGAGCAAACTGAAAAAAGACGGTGTCGGAAGAATCGAAGTTCTGTCAGGTGACCGTCAGGAAAAGGTTGATGAGATAAGAAGTATCGGAGAGATCAATGATGTATTCGGCAATCTTATGCCTGAAGACAAGGTTGAAATCCTGCGCAAGGCCAGAGTCATGGGCTTTAGGACCGCATTTGTCGGTGACGGCACCAATGATGCAGCCGTACTTTCACTGGCTGATGTGGGAATTGCGATGGGAGGCAAGGGAACCGACACGGCCATTGCCAGCAGTGATGTTGTTGTCATGAATGACTCACTGACCGGCCTGGCTGCCGGCAGAGAGATTGCCAGAAAGACTGTTGCAGTCGTAAAGCAGAATCTGTGGTTTATTGTTCTGTGCAAACTGGTATTCATCATTCTCGGCATCATGGGAACCATTCCGATGTGGGCAGCCGTCTTCGCTGATGTCGGAGTAACGCTGATTGCGGTACTTAACACATTAAGACTGTTGAAGTAAGCATTATATAGAGAATTAAGTAACAGGTCACTGTTACTTTTCTTTTGGATTTAGTAGAATTATAAGGTAGAGGAACAGTAATATGCCAAATATAATCGCCCATTGCATGTGCGGGGAAAAAGCCCTCGCTTTGACTGATACCGAACTGGTCAGAAACTCCATCCAGGAATACCATGGTGTATTCATGCTGGGATGTCAGGGACCGGATCCTTTCTATCTTTATCACCGTCTGCCTTGGCAGAGTAAAAAGGATTTCGATGAAGTCCTTCATTACGGTGATGTTCTGCACAAGGAACACATAAATGATAATTTCCGCATGATGCTGGAAGAAAGCAAGGAATCAATGCATCATCTGGACATAGCCTATGTCATGGGCTTCATGTGCCACTGGGCTTTGGACCATACGGCACATCCGTATATTTTCTACGAAACTGACTCCCTTACGGAAGACATCGGCAGCGGCCATCAGCTTTTTGAAACGATGATTGACAAGGGCGTTCTGATGATCAACAACATGAACGTCACGGAGTTCCAGACTTACAAGCTGCTTCAGCATCCTGAAGAAACTGATACCAGAGTCTGGAATCTGTTAAGACCGATCTTCAAGAAACTCGATAATCTTGATCTGACATACAGGCAGGTCAAGGATTCCATAGCTGATTTCCACAACATTCAGAAGCTTTTCTATGACCCTAAGGGAAAGAAAAACAAATGGGTCAGAATTCTGGAAGACGCACTCCACCAGCACGGCATGGCTACGGGCATGATGGTTCCTAAGGAATACGATTACGAAATGGACGCCATGAACTTCCGGAAAAGAGCCTGGGTCCATCCGTGTGATGAAACTCTCAGATCAGCCGACAGTTTCCGGGAAATGCTGGAACAGGCGGTTAACGATACGGTAAAGCTGATGAAACTGTATGAAGGATATCTCAAAGATAGTGTTGAAGTTGAAGAAATACTGGATTTCATAGGCAATAGAACTTTTGATACGGGTATGCAGCCGGGAGTTGAGATGAAGTACTTCCGCAAAGACATGGAAAAATGAAAACCTACAGAGTCGATCTTCATGGCATGACGGTCATCGAAAGCAAGATTGAACTCAACCACATACTTGATTCCATATCCTGGGATTATACCGATGTTCTGGTCGTTCACGGCTACCACAGTCACATACTGATGGACTTTGTCAGAAATGAATACAAGCACAAAAGGATAAAGAAACTTGAGTATTCCCTGAATCCGGGGGATACCTCTTTCATTCTGAAAACCAGGAAAGAGTTTGAAAGCGGTAAGGAATATACTGAGGAAAAAGGGCGTAAGTTCCTGTTTACCTCTGAAAGACTGGGATTTGCCCGCTGGGAAGAAGGAGACCTTAAGCTGGCCAGAAAACTCTGGCTCAACCGTGACATCTGTAAATATCTGGATGTCGACGGGGCTTACTCAGTGGAAGAAGTTAAGGCCAGAGTAAAGGAAGAACTCAGCAATGAAGAGAAATACCGCACTCAGCACTGGCTGCTTTTTGACAATACGAAAAAGCACTTCATCGGCTGCTGCGGACTGGGTGACAACAAGGGTAATACCCGCAATTACGAATTGCAGATTTATTTATTGCCGCAGTACTGGAATAAGGGAATCGGCAGGGAAGCCGTTAGGAGAACTGTTGAATATGCCTTTGAAGATCTGCAGGCCAGAAGCATTACGGTAAAGTATCATCCGGATAACACCGCAATGGAAAAGATCGCTGATGAATGCGGTTTCCACCTGGTTGATGAAGTATACAGTCCGATAAAGAAGGTGTTCATGAAACACTGTGTTCTGAATGAAGACTGAACATTTCGAAAAAAAAGATGTACATCACTGAATATTGTGGTATACTTTTTTTACCGGACGCTTAGCTCAGTTGGGAGAGCACTTCCTTGACGTGGAAGGGGTCAGGGGTTCGAGTCCCTTAGCGTCCACCATTTTTTTATCTCAGAGGTTGAAAAACCTTTTTTTCGTTATGGGGATTTAATGATATAATTTTATTAAATAATGATTTTCATCAATTGATATAATCCTGCAAGAGAACCTTGCTGATAAGGAGGATAAGTCGTGACATCGCTTTTGCTTCTGGTGATACTGCTCAGCCTGATCGTTCTGATCGGAATGATAAACAAGCGCTTTTTTCACATGCCGTCAGACATCGCTCTTGTAGCGTTCTCACTGATCATTGGTCTTCTTCTGGTGTTACCGGGAAGACTAGGCTGGTGGCAATGGAACATCTCTTTCATAACGGAAGTGGATCTTGAGCATTTCCTGCTGGAAGGTGTACTGTGTTTCATGCTGTTCTCCGGTGCCAGCAAGGTGCATTTTTCCAAATTCATATCCAACATCAAGCCAATTGTTCTTCTGGCACTGTTGACGACACTGCTTTCATCCACCCTATACGGAATACTGTTCTATCTGTTCTCGCTGATTGCCCGTCTTCCGATGGATATCTGGACCTGTATCCTTCTGGGGTGCATCGTTTCGCCAACGGATCCGATTGCGGCAACCAGCATTCTGAATAAGCTGGGCCTTTCCAAAAGCGTGACAAGCGTCATTGAAGGGGAGAGCCTGTTTAACGACGGTACCGGTGTTGTTCTGTTCGTCTTTGTTAAAAGCATGGTAGGTGCCGGTGCCCGTGAGAACTTCCTGCTGCTTTTGGGAAAGGAAGTCCTGGGTGCCTTTGCGGTAGGACTGGCTATTTCTTATCTGACGTTTCAGCTGTTTAAGCGAACAAAAGATCCTGTTCAGCAGATACTGATCAGCCTGATCAATGTTGCTTCAGTCTATATCATATGTGAACACAGCGGTTTCTCCGGTATTCTGGCCAGTGTAGTCTGCGGCATGTTCTATGCATACTGCTGCGACAGTATCAAAAGAGAGCGTGAAGTATACGACTCCAGTCATCTTTACGAGAGTTTCTGGGAGATCATTGAACACATACTTAACAGCCTTCTGTTTGTGCTGCTGGGTCTTACCGCCTGTTCACATGCCATATCAGAACATATTATTCTGCTGATTCCGGCAGCGATCCTTATCTCACTGGCAGCACGTCTGTTTGGTGTAACGGCTTCTTCGCTTATAGTTGGTCGCAACCGTCTGCCTAGCAACTATTCACTGGCTGAATTTGTGACGCTTATGACATGGAGCGCCTTGCGCGGCGGTCTGTCACTGGCTCTGGTATTGGGATGTAGTGAGATCCTGCGGGAGGAAACCTATCTGATTCTGTTAACGGTGACATACCTGACAATATTCTTTACAATACTGGTTCAGGGTCTGACGACAGGCAAGGTGTATCACGTTATTGAAAAACACAAGCTTAACAGAAATATAGAAGAACGTAAACAGCGAGCCATGCTGGAAAAACCTGTTACCTGGGAGGAGTAGTGTATGAAGATAGTTGTTGTTGGCGCCGGCGGTATCGGTGCCTGTCTGATCAAGTTTCTGGCAGAAGAACATCACGATATTACTGTCATTGACAAAAGCCCTAAGGCTATTGAAACCATAACTGACAGATATGAAGTCAACGGTATCTGCGGCAGCGGTGCCAGTTACAGTGTACTGAGGAAAGCCGGTATGGAAGCAGTGGATGTTTTCTTTGCGGTTACTTCATCTGATGAAGCCAATATCATGGCCTGCATGATAGCCAGAGAACTCGGGGCAGCTCATACCGTGGCAAGGGTCTGTGAACGTGAATATGCACGGGACGCCGCCATATTCCGTGAAAAAGCCGGAATTGACTACATTGTCAATCCGGAACTGGCTGTGGCTGATGAGATCATGCGTCTGCTGCAGATGCCACTGGCCATCAATTTACAGTCATTCATGGGCGGAAACGTCTCCCTGGCTGAACTGAATATTACAGAGCACCACCCGATGGCAGGACTGTCTCTGAGTGAGCTGCATGATAAGTTCGGTATTTCCATGCTGGTAGCCACTGTTACCCGCGGCAAGAAAGCCTTTGTACCTCGCGGCAATTTCGTTTTACAGCCAAATGACAAGATCAGTGTTCTGGCGCAGAGAACCAAGATGGAAAAGCTGCTGGAACAGCTGCATTATGTCAAGCGTAAGGTTAAACGCGTCATGATGGTGGGCTGCGGAATAGTCGGACTGTATCTGGCGGAAAAGCTGCGTGCTACAGATATGAATCTGAAAATAGTTGAATTTGACAGGGAACGCTGTGAGGAACTGGAGAGATTATTGCCGGATGTATCAATAGCTTATGCTGAAGAGGTCGATGAACAGATCCTGGCAGAAGAGGGAATGGCTCAGTATGATGCCTGTGTATCCCTTACTGATTCAGATGCCAATAACCTTGTTGTCTCGATGTTTGCCTTATCGCTGGGTGTTCCTAAGATCATTACCAAGGTTCTCAATTCCGGTTATGCCTCAGTTCTCGGCAAAGTGGAATTAACCAATACGGTTTCACCATATGAAATAAGCGCCAACAGTATTCTCCGCTATATCCGTGTTCTTAATAACACCGAACATGCCCGGCAGCTGCAGAAACTTTATCACATGGCGGATAACCAGGTTGAGGTACTGGAACTGTCAGCTGACAGATTCTCAAAGTTCGGCGTTCGCCTGATGGATAAGGATTTCAACCTGCGTCCCGATACACTGGTGGCAGCCATTATCCGTAATGGTAAGGTCCAGATACCTGATGGCAAGAGCATCATTGAGCCTGGTGATGAGGTGATCGTCGTTTCAACGGCGGACATCTCCATCGGCTGTCTCGACGATATTCTGCAGGTATCCTGACAAAAGAAAAACAAGAGGTCAGTGACCTCTTTTTCTGTCTTTGTGATAATAAAAAACGGCTGATCTGTATCAGCCGTGTTTATTCAAATGGTCGGAATGATGGGATTTGAACCCACGACCCCTAACTCCCGAAGCTAGTGCACTACCAAGCTGTGCTACATTCCGTCTTATACTACAATAACACATCTTTTTTCTTTTTGATACAGAAAAATGAATTCAATGTCAACATAATGTCTTAATCTGCTAGAATAAATAAAGAATAAACGTTTATGTAATCAAGGAAGGTCAGATAATATGAAGCATGTATTTATCATCAATCCGGCAGCCGGTAAGGCTGATTCAACGGACATGATCGTCCATCAGCTGCTGAAAATCGAGGATCTGGATTATCAGGTCTATGTTACCCGTGTACCGGGTGATGCCACGGAGTACATCAAAACCACCTGCAGTGAAAACCCTGATGTACAGTACCGATTCTATGCCTGCGGCGGTGACGGTACGATCAATGAAGTAGCCAACGGTGTCATCGGCTTTTCCAATGCTCAGATGACAGCTTATCCTGTCGGTTCAGGAAATGACTATGTCAAGTATTTCGGCGGTAAGGACCGGTTCATGGATCTGACTAAACTGGTCGACGGGGAAGAGGTAATGGTCGATGTCCTGAAAGTAGGGGACCGCTATGCTCTGAATGCCGTTCACTTCGGTTTTGATACCGTCGTTCTGAAGACCATGATCGATGTAAAGAGAAAACCTGTCATCGGCGGTAAAAACGCTTATTACACCGGTGTTATCAAGGGTCTGTTCTCCGGCCTTAACAACAAGTGTCTTATCAAGGCTGACGGTAAGCCGGTCAATGACGGCAGCTACATGCTCTGTACGGTCTGCAACGGTACCCACGTCGGCGGTTCCTTCAACTGCGCCCCGCGCTCACTGATCGATGACGGCCTGGCTGAGGTCTGCTGCTTCAGCGTGGTACCGAGACTTAAGATTCCTTTCCTGATCGGAAAGTACATGAAGGGAACCCATCTGGACGATGAAAAGTGCCAGAAATACATTACATACACCCGTGCCAGGGTGGTTGAATTGGAAGCGCCGGAAGTGATGGAAATCAGTGTTGACGGTGAACTTGTGGCCGGACAGCACTTCGTCATTGAAGATCTGGAGAAGGCAATCAGATTTGTCATACCAAAACAGTAAAATTTCTGTTGACAAAAGCTTTTGCTTTAGCTAATATAATAAAGCTTGCATATGTGGCTCGAAAGAGCCATATATACGGGAGCGGTTAGGCACACCCGGAAGTGTGTACAGAAAGGAGAAAGAAATGCCAACTATTAATCAGTTAGTTCGTAAAGGACGTGATAGTAAGCAATGGAAATCAAATTCACCTGCCTTGAATCGTGGTTTTAATACTCTGAAGCGTCGTGTAACTGCAACGATCTCACCTCAGAAACGTGGTGTCTGCACTCGTGTCGGTACAATGACCCCTAAGAAGCCAAACTCTGCTTTACGTAAGTACGCTCGTGTACGTTTAAGCAACGGTATGGAAGTAACTGCATACATTCCAGGCGAAGGCCATAACTTACAGGAACACAGTGTTGTGTTAATCCGTGGAGGCCGTGTTAAGGATTTACCAGGTGTCAGATACCATGTCTTACGTGGTACCATGGACTGCGCTGGTGTAACAGACCGTAAGCAGGGCCGTTCATTATATGGTACAAAGAGACCAAAAGAAGCAAAGAAGTAAAACGTAGATCGTGAAAGGAGATTAAAAATGCCAAGAAAAGGACATATAGCTAAGAGAGACGTATTAGCAGATCCAATCTATAACTCTAAGTTAGTTACTCGTTTAATCAACAGAATCATGATCGACGGGAAGAGAGGAACTGCTCAGACAATTCTTTACAACGCTTTTGAAATCGTTGAAGAAAAAACCGGCCGTCAGCCTATGGAAGTTTTCGAACAGGCACTGGAAAACATCATGCCAGTTCTGGAACTGAAACTCCGCAGAGTTGGTGGTTCTAACTATCAGGTTCCTGTAGAAGTCAGCCAGGACAGAAGACTGACCTTAGGTTTAAGATGGTTAGTAAATTACGCTAGATTACGTAATGAAAAGACAATGGAGCAGAGATTAGCCAATGAAATAATCGATGCATCCAACGGTGTCGGCGGCGCCTGCAAGAAGCGTGAAGACACTCATAAGATGGCAGAGGCCAATAAAGCATTCGCACATTACCGCTGGTAGGAGATAAATGTATGCCAAGAGAATTCGACTTATTGCATACTCGTAACATTGGCATCATGGCTCATATCGACGCTGGAAAAACAACTACAACCGAACGTATACTGTACTATACCGGCCGTACCCATAAGATAGGAGAGACCCATGACGGGGCTGCTACGATGGACTGGATGCGGCAGGAGCAGGAAAGAGGCATAACCATTACCTCTGCTGCTACCACAGCTACATGGAAAGGTTGCAGGATCAATATTATTGATACTCCAGGGCACGTAGACTTTACAGTAGAAGTTGAGAGAAGCTTAAGAGTTCTGGACGGTGCGGTAACGGTTCTTGACGCCAAGGCCGGCGTTGAACCACAGACCGAAACAGTCTGGAGACAGGCTTCCACATATGGAGTTCCCCGTATCGTATTCGTCAATAAGATGGATGCAGTCGGAGCAGACTTCTTCATGTCAGTAGACAGCATCGGCACAAGACTGGGCGCCAAGGCAGCCCCGATCCAGCTGCCAATCGGAGCAGAAGCTAACTTCAACGGTGTCGTTGATATCGTGGAAAGAAAAGCCTATCTTTTCTCTCCGGACATCGACCAGCCGGATACAGTTATCGAAGTTCCGGAAGATATGGTCGACCTGATGGAAGAATACCGTCTGAATCTGTGTGAGAAGATTGCGGATTACGACGACGACTTCATGATGAAGGTACTGGAAGGTGAAGACCTGAGCGCTGAGGAAGTCAAGGCTCAGATCAGAAAAGCCGTCATCACCGGTGAATTCTTCCCGGTGCTGGCCGGGGCAGCATATAAGAACAAGGGCGTCATCCAGATGCTTGATGCCGTTGTTGATTATCTGCCTTCACCGGTGGAAGTTCCGCCTTACAAGGGCGTTAATTCCCACGGTGACATGATTGAGGTCATAGCCGATGACGGCGGCAAGTTTGCCGCGCTCGCCTTCAAGGTCGCCACAGACCCATATGTCGGAAAGCTGACTTACTTCCGTGTTTACTCCGGAACCGCCAAGTCAGGAACCTACATCTACAACTCTACCAAGGGTCGCAAGGAAAGATTCGGCAGAATACTGCAGATGCATGCCAACCACCGTCAGGATATTGACGAGGTGCATGCGGGTGATATCGCTGCCGCAATCGGTTTCAAATTTACTTCTACAGGTGATACCCTCTGTTCAGAAGGCGCCGATATCAAACTTGAATCAATGGTATTCCCAGATCCGGTTATCAATATGTCAGTCGAACCGAAGACCCGCAATGACCAGGACAAGATGGGCAATGCGCTGGCCAAGTTAGCCGAAGAGGACCCGACCTTCAAGACATATACTGATACTGAAACCGGTCAGACAATCATCGCGGGCATGGGTGAGCTTCACCTCGACATCATCGTCGACCGCATGAGAAGGGAATTCGGCGTCGAATGTAATGTTGGAAAGCCTGAGGTTGCCTACAGAGAAACCATCACAAAGGCAGCTGAGTGTGAAGGTAGATTCGTCAGACAGTCTGGAGGACACGGTCAGTACGGCCATGTCTGGATCAGATTCGAACCTAACGAAGACAAAGGCTTTGAATTTGTTGATGCAACCATAGGCGGAAGTGTTCCAAAGGAATTCATCAAACCAACAGAAGAAGGATTGAGGGCTGCATTAAGCAGCGGCTTACAGGCTGGTTATCCGGTAATCAATATCAAGGCAACTCTGTTTGACGGCTCATCTCATGAAGTCGACTCAAGCGAGAACGCCTATAAAATCGCAGCATCCCTGGCTCTCAAGGAAGCTGCCAGGAAGTGTGCTCCGGTCATTCTGGAACCGATCATGAACGTCGAAGTTACCGCTCCAAGCGAGTATCTCGGCTCCGTAATGGGTGACATTACTTCCAGAAGAGGTCAGATCGTTGACCAGGTGGAAAGGGGAAATGCCGTTGCCGTAAAGGCCATGGTTCCGCTTTCCGAAATGTTCGGTTATGCTACTTCGCTAAGGTCATTTACCCAGGGAAGAGGCAACTATGTAATGCAGATGAGCCATTACTCACAGGTGCCTTACAGCATAACTCAGGAGATTATTCAGCGTAATGCGGGGTAATCTAATATTTATTGATTTATTAGTTGAGATGCTTTAAAATGTTTATTGAAATAGAAATAACGGGAGGAAAATAAACAAATGGCAAAACAGAAATTTGACAGATCCAAACCACATGTTAACATTGGAACCATCGGCCACATCGACCATGGCAAGACAACCTTAACTTCAGCTATTACAAGAGTACTGGCTAAGCAGGGTAAGGCACAAGCTATGGCTTATGACCAGATCGACGGTGCTCCAGAGGAAAAGGCTCGTGGTATTACGATCAATACTGCACACGTAGAATATGAAACAGACAAGCGTCACTATGCACACGTTGACTGCCCGGGGCATGCCGACTACATTAAGAACATGATCACCGGTGCTGCACAGATGGATGGTGCTATCCTTGTTGTTGCTGCTCCAGATGGACCAATGCCTCAGACTAACGAACACGTTCTGTTAGCTCGTCAGGTTGGTGTTCCTTCAATGGTAGTATTCCTGAACAAGTGCGATATGATGGAAGGTCAGGAAGACTTCATCGACTTAGCTGAAATGACAGTAAGAGAACTGTTAGACAAGTACGGATTCGATGGCGATAACACTCCAGTTATCCGTGGTTCAGCATTAAAGGCTATGGAAGGCGATCCAGAAGCTGAAAAGGCTATCCTTGAATTAATGGATGCCGTAGACGAATGGATCCCAGACCCAGCTCGTGAAGATGACAAGCCGTTCTTAATGGCTATCGAGGATACTATGACTATTACTGGTCGTGGTACCGTTGCTACAGGCCGTGTTGAACGTGGTGTTGTTAAGCTGAATGAACCAGTCGAAATCGTTGGTATCAGAGAAACTCAGAAGACAGTCGTAACTGGTCTTGAAATGTTCAGAAAGTCTCTGGACTATGCTCAGGCTGGCGATAACATCGGTGCATTATTACGTGGTATCTCTCGTGACCAGGTTGTTCGTGGACAGGTTCTGGCAAAACCAGGCAGTGTTCATCCACACAACAAGTTCAAAGGTCAGGTTTACGTATTAACTAAGGAAGAAGGCGGACGTCATACTCCATTCGTAGCTAACTATCGTCCTCAGTTCTACTTCCGTACAACAGACGTTACAGGTGTTATCGAAGACTTAGGCGGCGCTGAAATGTGCATGCCTGGTGATAACGTCGAAATGACTGTTGAACTGATCCACCCAATCGCTGTTGAACAGGGAACTAAGTTCTCTATCCGTGAAGGCGGACGTACAGTAGGTTCAGGTTCAGTTACTGAAATCTTAGGCTAATAACCGGAAGACTGATAAAAAGGGCAACTTTATGAAAAGGGGCCCTTTTTTTGATGCTATAATGATAAAAAAGGGAAGGAAGACAATAACATGGTTGGTATACTTCTTTTAAGTCACGGTAATTTAGCCCAGGGTCTGCTGGATTCCAGCAAGCTGTTTTTCGGTGAGGACATACCGCGCATTGAAGCCATATGTTATGACATTGAGGATGTCGATACATTTGACTGGGAAATCGATCAGGCCATTAACCGCCTTGATGACGGCAGCGGTGTACTGGTCATGTGTGACATCTACGGTGGTACTCCGTCAAACAGATGTGCTTATAAGCTCTCCGATAAGATCAGGGTAGTAACCGGAGTTAACCTGGTAATGTTGCTGGATGCCCTGGGAAGAAGGATGAATGCCCGAGAAATCGATGATATGGACATAAAACACATCATGGAAAGCGGGAAAAAGTGCATTGTCTGCCTTAATGACATCTACAATCAGCAGTAAAAACCGCTGAAAAATAACCTAATATAGGTAAAGTTTATTAAATATTTAATATAATAGGAGATTTCTGAAAAAAGTGCTTGATTTGGGCACTTTTTCTGTGATATGATATTCAAGCGACCGCATAGACGTGCGAGGTTGCCGGCACACTGATATACGTTGTCATGGTGTGTAGCCGGGGAATTCGCATCGAGCGGGTCTATCATGGAATAGACACAGCAAAAAGGAGGAAAACATCCATGGCAAAAGCAAAGAACTCTGTCCGCATTCGCTTAAAGGCATATGAACATCGTTCACTTGATTCAGCATGTCAGAAGATCGTTGACACAGCAATGAATCACGGTGCCAAGAAGATCGTTGGACCAGTCCCACTGCCGACTGAAAAACAGGTAGTAACCGTATTAAGAGCAACCCACAAGTACAAGGATGCTCGTGAACAGTTCGAGATCAGAACGCACAAGAGATTAATCGAAATCGTTGGTGCCAGCAAGGAAACCATCGCTGCATTAAGCTCTCTGGAATTAGCCAGCGGCGTTGATATCGAAATCAAGTTATAGGACATTGGAGGTAGACATCATGAAAGGTTTATTAGGACGCAAACTCGGTATGACACAGGTCTTCACTAGTGATGGCACATTAATTCCAGTGACCGTTATCGAAGTGACACCTAATGTTGTTACTCAGAAGAAAACAATCGAAAAAGACGGCTATGTAGCAATTCAGCTCGGTATGGAAGACTTAACCGACAAGAAGGCTACCAAGGCCAACAAGGGCCACGCAAAGAACGCCGGCACCGCTCCAAAGAGATTCTACCGTGAATTAAAGAGCGATGAGATGGCTGATCTGGAATTAGGCGCTGAAGTAAAGTGCGATCTGTTCGCTGAAGGCGATATGGTCGATGTTCAGGGCACTTCCCGTGGTAAAGGTTATATGGGTGCTGTTTACCGCAATAACCAGGCATTACAGCCTAGAACTCACGGTGCATCCCTGGTCCGCAGAGCTGTCGGTTCACTGGCAACTATCGGACGTAACAACGGATACATCAACAAGGGCAGAATGATGGCTGGTCATGAAGGTGTTTATACAACCACTAACCAGAATCTGCAGATCATCAAAGTTGATACTGCAAACAATGTATTACTCGTCAAGGGTAATGTTCCGGGACCTCGCAAGGGACTGGTTATCGTAAAGACCACAACCAAGCCGGTTAAGGATGTTGCTCCGGTTGAACTGGTCAACTACATTACCGATGAGGAAAAGGAGGCTTAATGTATGACTAAGAATTTAACAGTTAAAGTCCTCGACCAGACCGGTAAGGAATTAAGAGAACTGGCATTAAACGAAGCTGTATTCGGTATCGAACCTAATCAGCAAGCCATGTTTGATGCAGTTGTCATGCAGCAGGCATCATTACGTCAGGGCACAGCTGATACCAAGGGCCGTTCAGAAGTAAGCGGCGGCGGTAAGAAGCCATGGCGTCAGAAGGGTACAGGCAGAGCCAGACAGGGTTCTATCAGAGCTCCACAGTGGAGAGGCGGCGGCACAGTGTTCGGCCCAACTCCAAGAAAGTACGGCTACCGTATCAACCGTAAGGTTCGCAGACTGGCATTACGCTCTTACTTATCACAGTTTGTAGCTGACAATGCACTGACAGTCGTTGACAAGATCCAGCTCGATACAATCAAGACAAAGGATTTCGCCAAGATCATGAAGGATCTGGGTGCTGACCGCAAGGCCCTGTTCGTCTTCGATGTCGAAGAGGATTGGGAAAACGTCTGGATGAGCATGCGCAATCTGCAGAACGCTACCTTCACTACATCCGAAGGTCTGAGTTGCTTAGACATGGCAAATTCATACAAGATGATTGCTACTGAAGCAGCAGTTAAGAAGATTGAGGAGGCATTACAGTAATGGCAGCACGTGACATTATCATTCGCCCTATCGTAACTGAAAAGTCCCTGAAGAATCAGGAAGAAGACAACAAGGTTACATTTGAAGTAGCTAAGGGCGCTAACAAGACAGCCGTCAAGTTAGCAGTTGAAGAAATCTTCAATGTAAAAGTCGAAAAAGTTAACATCGTCAACACGCCTAATAAGAAAAAGCGTTTAGGACGTTATGTTGGAACTGTCGGCGGTATCCGCAAGGCTGTAGTAAAGCTGGCTGATGGATACTCAATTAACCTCTATACTGAAGGTTAAAAAAATACAATTATCGGAAGAAGAACGCTATTTCCGGATATCAATGCGTAAGGAGGAGTAAAAATCATGGGCATCAAGAAATATAAGCCTACGACAAACGGCCGCAGAAACATGACGTCATTGGATTTCAGTGAAATCACAAAGTCAACACCTGAACGTTCATTATTAGCACCTGTTAAATCCCAGGGCGGACGTAACAATACAGGAAGAATCACCACCCGTCATCAGGGCGGCGGCCATAAGAGATCATATCGTATCATCGACTTCAAGCGTAACAAGGACAATGTTCCTGCTAAGGTTGCAGCTATCGAATACGATCCAAACAGAAGCGCAAACATTGCTCTGTTAAACTATGCAGACGGCGAAAAACGTTATATCATCGCCCCAGAGACATTAAAGGTCGGTATGACAGTTGTCTCCGGTGACAGCGCTGACATCAAGGTCGGCAACTGCTGCCAGTTATGCAACATGCCTGACGGTACATTCATTCACAATCTGGAATTAAAGCCTGGCAAGGGCGGCCAGATCGCCAGAAGTGCCGGTTGCAGTGCTCAGATCCTGGGTTCTGAAGGCAAATACGTATTAGTAAGATTATCAAGCGGCGAAGTAAGAAAGTTCTTAAATAACTGCAGAGCTACAATCGGTGTAGTCGGCAACGGTGACCATTCACTGGTCAACATCGGCAAGGCCGGAAGAACTCGCTGGCTTGGTGAAAGACCAACAGTCAGAGGTTCAGCAATGAACCCTGTAGACCATCCACACGGTGGTGGTGAAGGCAGAGCTCCAGTTGGACGTAAGTCACCAATGACTCCATGGGGCAAGAAAGCCATGGGTGTAAAGACCCGCAAGAAAAAGAAAGCGTCAAGCGATTTAATCGTACGTCGTCGTAACGCTAAGTAAGAATAGGAGGAGAGAAAAATGAGTCGTAGTATTAGAAAAGGACCATTCGTAGATGAACATCTGATGAAAAAGGTTGAAGCTATGAACAAGGCTGGCAAAAAAGAAGTCATCAAGACCTGGTCACGCCGTTCAACAATTTTCCCTGCTTTCCTGGAACACACTTTCGCAGTTTACAACGGCAAGGAACACGTTCCTGTCTATGTCACTGAAGACATGGTAGGTCATAAGTTAGGTGAATTCGTCCCGACCAGAAAGTTCGGCGGACACACCGAAGAAGATAAGAAGGGCAGATAGGAGGTAAACCGATATGGAAGTTAAAGCAACAGCTAAATCAGTACGCCGGTCAGCCCGCAAGACCAGACTGGTTCTGGATCTTATCAGAGGTAAGGACATCAAGGAAGCACAGGCCATCTTAAAGTTCACGCCGCGTGCTACATCACCGATCATCTTAAAGGTTCTGAATTCTGCAGTAGCCAACGCTACACACAATCACAACCTGGATGAAGAAAAATTATTCGTCAAGGCATGCTATGCCGACGAAGCCAGAACTTTAAAGCGTTGGATGCCAAGAGCCAAGGGCTCAGCAAGTCCAATCATGAAGCGTCAGAGCCACATCACAGTGGTTGTTGACGAGAGAGAATAGGAGGAGACATATGGGTCAGAAAGTATCACCGGTAGGATTACGTGTTGGTATCATCCGTGACTGGGAATCAAAGTGGTTCGCAGAAAAGGAATATGGCACATTATTACAGGAAGACATTAAGATTCGTAAGTTCTTATTCAAAGCTCTCAAGGATGCCTATGTCAGCCACATCGAAATCGAAAGACAGAAGAACAAGGTTGATATCGTCATCAAGACTGCCCGTCCGGGTGTAGTCATCGGTACAAACGGTGAAAACATTGAAAAGATCAAGAAGGATCTGGTCAAGTTAACCGGTAATAAGACCGTAGGCATCAGCGTTGTCGAGATCGCTAACCCTGATCTGGATGCAACAATCGTTGCCAAGAGCATTGCTGAACAGCTCGAACAGAGAGCCAGCTTCCGTACTGCTCAGAAGAAGGCAATCCAGAAGACAATGCGCGCCGGTGCCAAGGGCATCAAGACCGCAGTAGCAGGCCGTTTAGGCGGTGCTGATATTGCCAGAAGTGAAGGATATTCAGAAGGTGTCACCCCATTACATACTTTAAGAGCCGACATCGACTATGCATTAGCTGAAGCAGCTACTACATATGGCAGATTAGGTGTCAAGGTATGGATCTGCCGCGGCGAAGTTGCCAGAGGCGAAATGGTTAAGGATCCTGAAGCTCCGAAGTTCTCAGGTCAGAGAAACGATCGCAGACGTAACAACAGACGCGACAATCGTGCTCCAAGAGAACCAAGACAGGAAGCACCAGCTGAGAAAAAGGAGGTAACAGAGAATGTTAACGCCTAAAAGAGTTAAATATAGAAGACCTCACCGCGTCAGTTATGAAGGACGCAGCAAGGCAGGCAGAGAAGTAACATTTGGCGAATACGGCATTGTTGCCGAAGAAGGCGCTTATATTACTAACAATCAGATCGAGGCCGCCCGTGTTGCCATGACTCGTAACATGAAGCGTGGTGGTAAGGTCTGGATCAAGATATTCCCACACATGCCTAAGACTAAAAAGCCATTGGAAGTCCGTATGGGTAGTGGTAAGGGTGCCCCGGACAGCTGGGTAGCAGTAGTCCAGGCAGGACGTGTTTTATTTGAAGTAGCAGAAGTTCCTGAAGAAGTCGCCAGAGAAGCATTACGTCTGGCTGCTCAGAAGCTTCCTATCAAGACACGTTTCGTCAAAAGAGGAGAGGAGGCTAAATAACTATGGAAAAGATGAAGGAAATCCGCGAACAGAGCGATTTAGACTTAAACAAGCAGATCGATACTCTTAAAGAAGAATTATTTAACCTCAGATTCCAGCAGGCTACAGGCGTTCTGGAGAATCCTGCCAGAATTAAGGAAATTCGCAAGACAATCGCCCGCATTAAGACCGTTCTGACTGAGCGTGAAAGTGGCAGGGCTTAACAGTAGGGAGGACTAAGGTATGGAAAGAACACATCGTAAGGTTTATCAGGGCGTAGTCGTATCTGATAAGATGGAAAAGACTATCGTAGTTGAAGTCTCTACTAGTAAAAGACATGGCATGTATGGTAAGCGTACAAAATACTCAAAGAAGTTCGTTGCTCATGATGAGAACAATGAAGCTAAAATGGGTGATACAGTTACCATCATGGAAACAAGACCTTTATCAGCAACAAAGCGTTTCCGCTTATTAAAGGTTGTTGAAAAGGCAGTAGTGTTATAGGAGGTTGACTTATGATTCAGAATGAAACAAGGTTAAAAGTCGCTGATAACACTGGTGCTAAGGAAGTGCTGGTTATCCGTTGCTTAGGCGGAAGCCGCAGAAGAAGCGCTTCAGTCGGTGACGTTGTTGTAGCAACAGTCAAGTCTGCTACTCCTAACGGAACTGTTAAGAAGAGTGATGTTGTCAAGTGCGTTATCGTCAGAACAACATATCCAGTAAGAAGAGCTAACGGAACATACATCAGATTTGATGACAACGCTGCAGTTATCATCAAGGATGACAAGTCTCCGGTAGGCACACGTATTTTCGGACCAGTTGCCAGAGAAGTAAGAGAAAAGGAATATACCAAGATCGCTTCTTTAGCTTCTGAAGTATTATAGGAGGAAGTCACATGAAGATCAGAAAAGGTGATAGAGTTATGGTTATTGCCGGCAAGGATAAGGGTGTGACCGGTGAAGTCCTGGCTACTTATGAAGCAAAGAACCAGGTCGTAGTAGAAGGCGTCAATATCCGCAAGAAGGCCTTAAGACCTACTCAGCTGAATCCTGATGGCGGTATTGAATCTCAGGAAGCCCCAATCGATGCTTCTAACGTCATGTTATATGATGCTAAGGCAAAGAAGGCTGGCCGCGTCGGTTACGTAGTAAACGGCGATAAGAAAGTAAGAATCAACAAGAAGACCGGCAAGGAAATCAAGGCCGATAAGAAGAAGAAATAGGGAGGAGCTAAATGAATCGTTTAAATCAGAGATACAACGAAGAAATCGTTAAGAAAATGATGGAACGTTACAATTACTCTTCCGTCATGGAATGCCCTAAGTTAGTCAAGATCGTTGTCAACATGGGCGTCGGCGATGCCATCAGCAATCCGAAGGCATTGGAAGAAGCTGTTGCCGAATTAACACAGATCACAGGTCAGAAGCCTGTCATCACCAGAGCCAAGAAGTCAATCGCTAACTTCAAGTTACGTGAAGGCATGCAGATCGGCTGCAAGGTTACCTTAAGAGGCGAAAGAATGTATGACTTCTTTGATAAGCTGGTTTCAATCAGTTTACCAAGAGTCAGAGACTTCAGAGGTGTTTCCAGAACTGCATTTGACGGCAGAGGAAACTACACCTTAGGTGTCAAGGAACAGCTCATTTTCCCTGAAATCAATTATGATAAGGTCACAATCGTCAGAGGCATGGATATCGTTATCGTTACCACAGCCAAGACAAATGAAGAAGCATACACATTATTAGAAGAACTGGGTATGCCATTCACCAAGTAGGAGGTTAGACAATGGCAAAGAAAGCAATGATCAATAAGGCCAATAAGCCTGCCAAGTATTCCGTTAGAGAATACACTCGTTGTGAGCGCTGCGGAAGACCTCACTCTGTATTAAGAAAATACAAATTATGCCGTATCTGCTTCCGTGAATTAGCCTATGCAGGTCAGATTCCGGGTGTCAGAAAGGCCAGCTGGTAAGAAGGAGGAACAGAAATTATGATGGTTACAGATCCAATCGCCGATATGCTTACACGCATTCGCAACGCTGTAGGAGCCAAGCATGAAAGTGTTGTCATTCCTTCCAGCAAAGAAAAGTTAGAAATCGCCAGAATCCTGAAAGAAGAAGGTTACATCACTGACTTCGCAGTTGAAGGCGATGCTCATAAGAACATTGTTGTTACATTAAAGTATGGCAAAAACGACGAGAAAGTCATTACCGGCTTAAAGCGTATTTCCAAACCTGGTTTGAGAGTTTATGCTCAGGCTGATAAACTGCCAAGAGTTCTGAACGGTTTAGGTATCGCTATCCTGTCAACCTCAAAGGGTATCATGACAGATAAGGATGCCAAGGCTGCTCACGTTGGCGGTGAAGTTCTTGCCTATGTTTGGTAATAAGTAGAAAGAGGTAAGAGAATGTCACGTATCGGTAATAAAACGATTACCATTCCTGCTGGAGTTGAACTCACAATTTCAGAAGGTAATGAGGTGACTGTTAAGGGACCTAAGGGAACTTTAACTCGTCAGTTCGATTCAAGAATGAAAATTGAACAGAACGGTGCTGAACTCACCGTAAAACGTCCTAATGATGAGAAGCATGTCAAGCAGTTACACGGCACGACAAGAGCTTTACTCCACAACATGGTTGTCGGTGTATCAGAAGGATTCAAGAAGGAATTACAGATTACTGGTGTTGGCTACAGAGCTGAAGCCAAGGATAACAAGTTAACTCTGAATATGGGTTATTCTCATCCGGTAGTAATCGTAGCAGAAGAAGGTCTGAAGATCGAAACTCCGAAGCAGGATCAGATCATTGTTTCCGGAATCGATAAGCAGAGAGTCGGCGAATTAGCCGCAAACATCAGAGCAGTCAGAAAGCCTGAACCATACAAGGGTAAGGGTATCGCTTACAAGGATGAGCACATCCGTCGTAAGGAAGGTAAGACAGCTGCTTAGAACAGGGAAAGGAGATAGGATATGTTAAAAACTAGATCAAGAAATGTTGACAGATTACGTCGTCATGCCCGTGTACGTACCAAAGTATCCGGAACAGCCGAATGTCCACGTTTAAATGTTTTCCGTTCTAACGCTAATATTCAGGCTCAGATCATTGACGATACAAAGGGACACACCCTGGTATCAGCAAGTTCTGAACAGTTAAAGCTGGCTAATGGCGGTAACGTTGAAGCAGCTAAGACTGTAGGCACTGAACTCGCCAAGCGTGCTCTGGAAAAGAACATCACAAAAGTAGTATTCGACCGTGGCGGTTACCTGTATCACGGTAGAGTAAAGGCACTTGCAGAAGCAGCAAGAGAAGCTGGTTTAGAGTTCTAGGAGGATAATCAATGGCTAATAATGAAACAATGGCTACAGAAGTAGTTGAAGAAAAAGTTGCAGTTGAAGAAGCTCCTGCTGAAACAGCTGAAAAGTCTGAAAGACCACAGAGACGTCAGGGTAACTTCCGTCGTAACAACAACAGAAGACCTGAACGTCAGGAAAAGGAATTTGAAGAACGCGTAGTCAAGATCAACCGTATCACTAAGGTTGTAAAGGGCGGCCGTAGAATGCGTTTCTCAGCCCTGGTAGTTGTCGGTGACAGAAAGGGCCGTGTCGGTTTCGGAACAGGCAAGGCTAAGGAAGTTCCAGATGCTATCAGAAAGGCTACTGAAGACGCTCAGCACAACGTATTCAGAGTTAATCTGGTTGGCACAACTCTTCCTCATGAAGCAGTTGGCAAGTACGGTGCAGGCTCAGTCGTCTTACGTCCGGCTGCTACCGGTACCGGCGTTATCGCCGGCGGTCCGGTACGTGCGGTCTTAGAGCTGGCTGGCGTTACAGACGTTATCTCCAAGTGTCTGGGTTCCAGAACCGCAATCAACGTTGTAAGAGCAACAGTTGACGGTCTGAAATCAATGAAGACAATCGATAAGGTTGCTGCCTTAAGAGACAGAGAACCTCAGAAGATCCGTTACTAAAAGGGAGGTCACACAATGAAATTACATGAATTAAAGCCTGTTGAAGGCGCTCGTAAGGATGGTTTCAGATTAGGCCGTGGCCAGGGAAGCGGTAACGGTAAGACCGCCGGTAAGGGTAACAAAGGCCAGAAGGCCAGAAGCGGCGGTATGGGCAAATTAGGTTTTGAAGGTGGACAGACTCCACTGGCAAGACGTTTACCAAAGCGCGGTTTCACCAACATCAACCGCAAAGAGTATGCAATTATTAATTTATCTCAGTTAAACAACTTTAATGACGGCACCGAGATCACTCCTGCAGTATTAAAGGAAATGGGTTTGATTAAGAATGCTAAAGACGGAATCAAGGTCTTAGGCGAAGGTGAATTAGAAAAGAAGTTAACTGTAAAAGCCAATAAATTTTCTAAGTCTGCTGTTGCCCGGATTGAAAAAGCAGGCGGAACGGCTGAGGTAATCTAATTATGTTTAAAACGTTGATTTCCTTATTCCAGAATAAGGATACACGTAACAAAATCCTGTTCACCCTGGGAATGCTGTTTATCTTCAGATTAGGTGCAGCTATTACTGTTCCTAACATTGATACAACAAAGCTTGTCACAGGACTGACAGGAAATGACCTGATCACTATGATGAATATGCTGGGTGCCGGCTCATGGCAGACATTCTCAGTATTCTCAATGGGTGTCGGACCGTACATTACCAGCAGTATCGTTATCGAACTGCTGGCAATGGATGTCATCCCACCTTTAGCTGAATTGGCCAAGGACGGTCAGAAGGGCCGTCAGAAGATGGACAAGATAACCCGTTATCTGGCTGTTGTACTGGGTTTCCTTCAGGCATATACCTTAACCCTGACATTTGACAAGGCTTATGGTATCCTGGTTAACAACAGTGTCACATCTTATATGTATGTCGCAACGATCCTTACTGCCGGATCATTCTTCCTGGTATGGATCGGTGACAGAATCGCCAGTTACGGAATCGGTAACGGAATCTCCATGATTATCTTCGCCGGTATCATTGCCAACCTTCCTTATCAGTTCTATTCATCATATGTTACACTGGTCAACGGCGCAGCAGAAGGCGCAGCCTTCAGCGGCATCCTCAAGTTTGCCTTGCTGGTTGTAATGTACGTCGCAATCATCATCCTGGTTATCTTTGAAACACAGGCTACCAGAAAGATTCCAATCCAGTACACTTCATCAACCAACAGAAGAAACAGTGCAAACCTGAACTATCTGCCATTGAAGATAAACTCTGCATCTGTTATTCCAGTTATCTTTGCTTCAACGATCATGGTTGCCCCAAAGACAATCATGGCTCTGATAAGCAGCGCAAGCTTCTATAAGTCAACTGATTTCACCAGAAAGCTGATCCGGGTATTCGATTATATCTCTGACTTCAGCAAGATCGGTGGACTGCTGATTTATGTAGTCTTAATCTTCTTCTTCACATTCTTCTATACCAATCTGCAGGTCGATCCTGCCAAGATTACGGAGAATCTGAATAAGAACTCATCTTATATTCCGGGAATCAGACCTGGTACTGAGACTCAGACCTACATTTCAAAGGTTCTGAACCGTATCACGTTACTGGGCGCGATCTTCCTTTGCTTCATTGCAGCATTACCGCATCTGTTAAGTATGTTCACATCCATCCCTAGTACTATTACCATGGGTGGTACAAGCATCATCATCGTTGTCGGCGTTGCTCTGGAGACTGTTAAGGATCTTGAAGATCAGTTAACGCAGAAAGAATACAAAGGATTCATGAAGAGGTAAAAACGACTATGCTAAATATATTGATTATGGGCCCTGCCGGTGCCGGTAAGGGAACGATGTCTGAATTAATTGAGAAACATTACGATGTTACTCACATTTCGACTGGCGATATGTTTAGGGAAGAGGTCAAGAATAACACCAAACTGGGACAGAAGGCCAGCGAATACATGCAGGCTGGTCTTCTGGTTCCAGATGAACTGGTTATTGAAATGGTTGTTGACCGCGTATCAAGAGATGACTGTGATAACGGTTATCTTCTGGATGGTTTCCCAAGATCTCTCGTCCAGGCTAATGTATTCGATACCAAGGTTATCGGGACATCAAGAGATATCTCAATCGTTATCAATCTGGTTGTAGATGAAGAACTGCTGATCTCACGTATTGAGAACAGACGTGTCTGCCGTAACTGCGGTGCCACATACAACTTACTGACTCTTGCTCCAAAGCAGGAAGGTATCTGTGATGTATGCGGCGGTGAACTCTATCAGAGAAAAGATGATAACCGCGAGACCCTGCAGAAGAGACTTGACAGCTACCGTCAGGAAACAGCACCGGTACTTGAACACTACCGCAAGCTGAATCTTGTACATGATGTCAATGCTTCTCAGGCAATTGAAAAAGTCTGGTTCGACATTGAGAGAACCATCGATAACTATCTGTGGGAGCAGAAGCATAAGGAGGATAAATAATTCCTGATGGCAAAGCAAGATAAATCAGAAGTTATTGAAGTAGAAGGAATAGTCGAGGAATGTCTTCCTGGGGCTATGTTTAAGGTGAAACTGCCAAATGAGCTCATTATTATGGCCCACGTTTCTGGTAAAATCCGTATGAATTACATCCGCATTTTACCGGGTGATCGAGTCTCATTGGAAATCTCACCATATGATTTAACACGTGGGCGTATTACATATAGACATAAGTAATTTAGGAGGTAAAACTTATGAAAGTAAGACCATCAGTCAAACCTATCTGTGACAAGTGCCGCGTTATCAAGCGTAAAGGTCGCGTTATGGTTATTTGTGAAAATCCTAAACACAAACAGAGACAGGGTTAATCGGAGGTAAATTAAGAATATGGCTCGTATAGCTGGAGTTGACTTACCACGTGAAAAGTGCGTGGGAGTCGCATTAACTTATATTTATGGTATCGGATTGACAACTTCTAAGCAGGTTTTAGCTAAGGTTGGCGTTGATGAGACTATCAGAGTAAAGAACTTAACTGAAGCTCAGGAAACCGCAATCCGTCAGGAAATCGACAAGATCAAAACCGAAGGTGACTTAAGAAGAGAAATCAACTTAAACATCAAGCGTTTAATGGAAATCGGCTGCTACAGAGGAATCCGTCATAGAAAGGGATTACCTGTACACGGTCAGAGAACCAAGACTAATGCACGTACACGTAAGGGACCACGTCGTACTGTTGCTAATAAGAAGAAATAAGGGCAGGAGGTAAGATAGTAATGGCTACAAATAAGAAGACCACAAGACGTGTCCGTAAGGTACGTAAGAATATTGCTACCGGCGTTGCCCACATTCATTCAACTTTCAACAATACCATCGTTACAATCTGTGACGAACACGGTAATGCCATCGCCTGGTCAAGTGCCGGCGCCATCGGTTACAAGGGTTCACGTAAATCTACACCGTTTGCCGCTCAGCAGGCCGCTGAAGCTGCAGCTAAGGCTGCTGTTGACCATGGCATGAAGACTGTTGAAGTCAACGTCAAAGGCCCAGGTCCGGGTAGAGAATCAGCTGTAAGATCATTACAGACCGCAGGACTGACAATTACTGCAATTAACGATGTAACACCAATTCCACATAACGGCTGCCGTCCACCAAAGAGACCGCGTGGTTAATGTGAGCAAGGAGGAATAGTTGATGCAACAATTCGAAAGAGCAGATTTCAAAATAGAAGAATTCGTTGAAGATGAGCATTATGGTAAGTTTGTTGTAGAACCTCTGGAAAGAGGCTTTGGAACAACTCTGGGAAATGCAATGCGCAGAGTATTATTATCAGCAATGCCAGGCGGTGCTGTATATTCAATCAAAATAGATAATGTCTTCCATGAATTTACAGCTATTCCGGGAGTAGTAGAAGATGTAACAGCAATCATCCTGAACATCAAGGACATGATTCTTGATATCGATGATGATTCTCATACATTGAGATTAGATGCTGTCGGTCCTAAGACAGTTACAGCCGGTGATATCGAATATCCTACCGGAGTTACCTGTCTTAACCCAGATCTCGTTATTGCCCATGTTGCAGAGGGCGGTAAGCTGGAGATGGAATTAAGAGCCCGCAAGGGTCGTGGATATGTCAGTGCAGATGAGAACAAGAAGCTGTACCAGGGTTCAAGCCAGGGTATCGGTACAATCTATACTGATTCAATCTTCACCCCAATCACTAAGGCTACATTCGCAGTTGACCGGACACGTGTCGGCCAGAAAGCTAACTATGACAAGTTAACGCTGGAAGTCTGGACTGATGGCAGCATCACTCCACAGACTGCAGTTGCCTTATCAGCCAAGATCCTGATCGACCACTTCGAATTACTGACCACAATTAAGGAAAGTGTTAACGAAATGGGCAATGTCATCAAGGATTCAGCTGATGAAGCAGATGTCAAGGGCTTCAATATGGTTATTGAAGACCTGGATTTATCAGTACGTTCATACAACTGTCTGAAGCGTGCTGGTATCCAGACTGTTGAAGAGTTAACTCAGAAGACAGAAGATGAAATGATGAGAGTACGCAACCTCGGCAAGAAGTCACTTAAGGAAGTTAAGGATAAGTTAGCAGCCTTAGGTAAGGGTTTCCGTACATCTGATATGTAAGATAGGAGGATATCCGGAAATGCACAACCGTAAATTAGGCCGTAAGGCAGATCATCGCAAGGCTTTACTTCGTAACCTTGCCACAGATATGATCGTATATGAAAAGATCGAAACAACTGAAAAGAAAGCTCTCGAAATGAGATCAGTTGTTGACGAACTGGTTACTCTGGCCAAGAGAGGCGATCTCCACGCCAGAAGACAGGCACTGGCATATGTTCATGATGTACCGGTTGGAAAGACAGGCAAGACAGCTGTTCAGAAGCTGTTTGACGAAA
The DNA here is from genome assembly GCA_017405785.1 of Erysipelotrichaceae bacterium. Classification (GTDB taxonomy): domain Bacteria; phylum Bacillota_I; class Bacilli_A; order Erysipelotrichales; family Erysipelotrichaceae; genus RUG521. The sequence goes on along the minus strand of JAFQZR010000001.1, from coordinate 24,794 downwards.
TCGGTCCACGTTTCGCTGACCGCAAGGGCGGCTACACAAGAGTTGTCAAGACAACCTTCAGACGTGGCGATGCTGCTCCAATGGCATACATTGAATTTGTCAAGTAATTAAATAATCTGAAAAGACTGCAGTCGGTCAGACGCAGTCTTTTTTCATTCAGGAAAGAATATATGTGTTCAAACAAAAACAGTGTAATTGCGATTATACAGTTTATTTCTATTTTGATTTATCGCCCGGCAGCTGCCTCAAGCATTTCGTCAATGTTCAGATACAGAGTACCGACCATAGCACTTCCATCATCCATAACAGCTATTACAGATTCACCGTCATTAGTAAAGCCTGCATCTCGGAAATAATGACCTTCAGGAGCTGTGAATTCATATAACAGATTGCCGGTATCTGTTGAATAAACAAATGCCTTATTTCCGTAATAACCGCATACCATGATGATTTTGGTGCCGTCTGGAGAGAATTCACAGTAATGACAGTATTCAGTACCTGCCAGTACATATCTTATCCGTTTGGCCTGCAGATCATAGATGACACATCTCGGATCATAACCGCCGCAGCTGGCCATCAGATCACCGTTGAAAATCAGGTCGGAAATACAGTTATAGCAGTGTTCAGCGAGACAGCAGATGTTCACCCGGTTATTGAGGTCACTGAAGTCAAATACTTCGATGAAACCGTCATAATGACAGTAAGCACCGTAATGAGTGTCCGGGCTTGTATAGGAACCGGTTGTTCTGCCGCTTTCCTGTGAATACTGATCTGAACAGTTATGTCTCAGAGTGATGGTAACAACCTGTGACAGATTGGTAGTACGTGGAGTGGTAAACAGTTTTTCACTGAAACTATTTACTCTGGTAACAGTGGAAAGCTCCGGGGTAGCCAGTAGTTTAGGCTGGTTGTAATAGGTATCAGCTATGACCATGCGGCTGTCATGAGAGAACCGGGTAGCCGGTCCATCATATATAATGCTGCCGGTGGCAATGTCAAAGACGCCGCTTATGCCGCCTGAAGCACTGACATATTTGCCGTTTTCAGACATATAGGCTTCAGTAACGATGTTTGACTCAGCAGTTTTGGTCCACAGGGTTTTTCCGGTTCTGACGCTGATGGCTTCCAGATAATTGGAGCTCATGATCAGAGCGATCGTTCCGTCATTGTTCATTACAATATACTCAGGCCAGTCATCTTCCTTTTCCCCGGACAGTTCGATTTTGCCGGTTTTGGCATCCCAGACGAAATACATTGTTCCGGATACTGCAGCGACATGTTTTCCATTACCGCTGTAGACGATTTCTCGGTAGCCTCTTTCCGGATTAAATTCAAGATTGGTCTTGACGGTACCATCCAGAGACATGATTTTCATGCCTATGCCGTAGCCGTGGGAGCCTATGACTATGTCCTGATGATCAGGTGAAAGATCAATTATTACCGGCTGAACATATTCTTCAAAGGTGCCGTTACCACATGGCAGAATTTCTTTTTGCTCATCGGTAACATAGTCCCATAAAACCAGACATTTTCTTTTGACGACGATAATCTGATGATCGTCATAAGGGAAGACCTTGTCACCGATATTCCATGCCATGTTTCCTTCCGATGCATCGTATTGACGGTAAGGCTCACCGGTTTGAATGTCAAACAGTGATACCTTATTGTACCAGGAGTCAACCATATAGAAGTACTTGTTATCGAGAGTAAAGCCTACGCTGTCCAGCTGTCCGACATCATCACGGGAAACCGTGTGGAGGATCTTGCCGGTATGGGTATCGATAAGGCAGGCTGAATTGAGGTTTGTTATGCCCAAAAGGTATTTGTCATCCGGAGAGAATATCATTTTGTCAAACTGTCGGTTGTTATTGTCTATGGTTAAAACGGTCTCAAAATCATCAGTATAGAGGGCATATTCCAGAGCGGCAGAGAAAGCACTGTCATTAGCGTTACCGACTGTTTTACGAATCTCCTGTGCTTCCAGCAGCTGTTTCAGAGCCATAAGTTTGTTGCCTGAGGATGTTGAGATATTCGATTGCTCAATCAGTAACTGCATCTGGTTATTCATGGCCAGGTTTCTTTCCCGGGTTATCTGCTTATTCTTGATTATTGCGTATCCCAAAAAACCTGTAAGTAAGGCAATTACAGCTGCGGCAGCTGTAACCATGAAGCGGGTTCTTCTGATTCTGTCACGCTGTCGCAGTTCGTCATAGTTGAGATTCAGCATCGGAGCCAGTATTCTCAGCTTTTCATTTTCCAGCTTTTTCAAAGATCCCTGAACAGTATCAGCTCTGACATCACCGGCCAGAGGTTCAACATTTACTTTTTGTCCGTCAACAATGTCAAACAACAACTGCGGAGGGAAGGATTCACCTGGTTCACCATCAGTTAACAGAGTCAGGATGTGATCTCTTTTCCCGATGGATATGAAATAATCCAATTCCGCATTGCACCATTTGGACTCCAGATAGCGCGGTGAACAGATGACAATCAGCCAATCTGAATTATCCAGGGCTTTCTGAATGTCTGCACCTAAGTCAGTTGATAACGGCAGTTCTTCCTGATCACGGAATACTCTGCCCATCTTGTTTATCCCCAGTGTCTTTCTGATGTTGGCGGGGATGTGATAGTTTTCAATCAGAGTGTGCAGTTTCTTTGCTACCGCTTCATCAGGCATGGTGTGGCGGTAAGATATGAAAGCAGTATAATGAAGATTCTCCATAAACAATACCTCTATGCATTATTACTCAACAGATGTTACATTAATTATACATAATTAGTATCGGTTTCGCTAATTAGTAAAGGGATAATGTGTTAGAATACATAATATGGATAAGAATTGCATTATTGAGTTTTTTGATGAATGGGCAGAAGGCTGGGATGCCGGAATGGTCCGCAATGAAAAGGTCATCGGTACCATTCTGGATAACTGTCAGGTAAGGGAAGGGGCAGATGTCCTGGATGTTGCCTGCGGTACTGGTGTTCTGATACCTGATTATCTTGACAGAAATGTCTACAGCGTGACTGCTGTCGATATTTCGGGTAAAATGTGTGCCATTGCCGCAAGAAAGTTTGAAAACTGTGATAGAGTTACGGTAAGATGCTGCGACATCTTTGAGTTTGTGCCTGAGCATCTGTTTGACTGCATTGTTGTATACAATGCACTGCCGCATTTTGAAAGCGATGATGCTTTGGTAAAGCACCTTTCGCAAATGCTGAAAAGGGGAGGTCATCTGACCATAGCTCATGGGGCTTCCCGAAAAGCGATCATCAGGCATCATGGCAATGTTTCCGAAAAGGTATGCCGACTGCTGCCGGAAGCTGATCAGCTGGCTGATGTGTTCGAAAAGTATCTGACTGTCAGTGTGGTTATTTCCAATGATGAAATGTATCAGGTGGCCGGTATCAAAGAGTAAAAGAGTAAAATGAAACAATTTCATGAAAAGTACAGCATTATTTCACATTCATTTCATAAATTTATAGTATAAATTAAGTAGGTCAAATCAGAAGAGACCCATTTCCCCCTTCTTGAAAAATAAGATAAGAGAGTGTCTGGTAAACACTCTTTTATTTTTATGCTTTATCGCACGAAAAAACCCCTTATTCAGGGGTTTGATTGTCATTGGCTGGGAATAAAGGATTCGAACCTTTGAAATGACGGAGTCAGAGTCCGTTGCCTTACCACTTGGCTAATTCCCAACGTGCTTTTCTATTATACACACTTTTTATTAAAAGGTAAATATAAATAGTTATATTTAGTTGGATTTTTCAAAAATGTCGCCGTAGCTTGGGGCACAGATGTTCAGTTCGCTTTCAAAGCGTAATGTACCGTCCATCATGATCACAAAACAGATCAGGTCTTCTTCCGGTTTATCGGAAAAATGATACTCATCACTCTTAAGATAAAGGCGGTTTTCATACATGATGTAATCACCTTCAACAGCTGACAGAATGGAACAGCCGTTAAGATAAAGAGTGAAGGTATTGTTGGTATTTAAAGTGAGGGCAGGAGCCTGGCCGTACGTATAGGTGGTATCGGTATAATCACCGGCGATCTGAGAAATAAATGATGAACTGTCGCCTGATTCAATAATGATATAAACGGTTTCATGGGAGACATTACCGAAACTGTCGGTGACAGATACCTCAATCTGATAGGTTCCTTCGCGGTAGGAATTTACCACACCGTCATAGCTTATCTGGTCAGTCAGGTTTCCTTCGCGGGAGTCATAAGCCTGAGCATAATTACTGATGGAAAAGACTTCGCCCTGTTTCAGTCTGATTTCCTCAGGGACAGTCAGTACCGGAGCATCGTTATCTCTGACACGGAAAATGAAGGTTTTCTCAACGGATTTCTTACCATTAGCAGAGGAAATACGATAGGTGACAGGATAGTCACCGGGGCGGGATGTATCGATTTTATTATCCAGAACCTCAAAGATAAGGCCGATATTATCTACGTCAGTAATGAGATTTTCGGCTTTGTAGGTTCCGTTAAGATCCAGAATCACCTGTTTCTGGGTAACGTAAGGGGCAAATTCCTTGCCCTTGCATCCGCTTAAAACCATCAACAGGATCAGTGAGATCAAAGCTAACTTTTTCATCCGCTGCTCCTTTTCAATCTTTTATAATTGAATTATTTATATTATAATACATTTGAGTTTAGATGACTATAATTACGAAAAAAGAGGTGTCTTATGAATAAATTTATAAAAGGTGTAATCTATGCTGCCGCCGTTGCCAGTGCCGTCGCTGCATTCCTTGCCAAGAGAGCAGAAGAGGAGAAGGAAGAGAGACTCATTGACATTGAAAAGGCTCCAAAACCGCAGAAACCAGAAGTTGCTGAAGAAGTTCAGCCTGTCGAGGAAGAAGCAGTAATCATCGAAAATCCTCTGGAAAATCAGCCTGAAGAGTATTTCCAGCAGCCGGAAGAATCTGATGAAGAACCGCAGGAAGATCCTGATTTAGGTGAAGGTATTGAAGAGATGGATATTCCTGACAACCGGGAAGTCAATCTTGTTACCGAAGAGCATCCTGAGATTGAAGATCTGCTGAACGCCATTGAAAACAATAACCCTGAGGAAGAACCTGTTGAGGAACCAGCTGAGGAACCGGTTGAAGAACCTGAGGTAAACATCATTGAAAATGCCCCGGTAATCGGTCAGGTTGATGTTGAAACATCTGATCTGGACACACTGGATGACCTTGACATAGAGGATATCATCAATGAGGTAATGGAAGGTTCCAAAGAAGAAAAGGTAACTGAACCGGAAGAAGTTCCAGATGAAGTTCTGCCACAGGTAGAACCTGAAATTGAAGAGATTGAAGAAGAACCTGTAGAAATCATGGAAGAAGCTGAAGAGGCACCTGTTGAAGAAGTCGCTGAAGAAGAGGTTGTTGAAGAAACACCTGCTGTTGCTGAAGAGGAAGAAGAAATCGTTGATGAAAGCTTCGAAGAACCAGTTGTGGAAGAAGTAAAGGAACCGGTTGCTGAACCGGAGCCGGAAGTACCAGTCGTTGAAGAGAATCCGTTCCCTCATCTGACAGAAAACAAGGTAAATTCCATCAAGAACAAGATCCTGTCAATGATGGGTGTCATTGGTCCATGCCGTGAACTGGAACTGCTGCATTATATAGTATTTGCCAACAGAAGCGATTTTGAGGCATATAGAAAGGTTGCTCTGGATCTGAGATTTGAAGTTGATGAAGACATCAATGATAACGGTGAAGTATATCTGTCAAATACAGTTGACGCTGATATCGAGAAACTCAATCATTCAATCCTGACTCTGGCTGATACAGTCAGCGCCTATAGAGGAAGCTATAAGGGCTGGAAAGTCAAGGACATAATTGAATAAGAATAAGGAGATGAGAAATCATCTCTTTTTTATATCTGTTATGATAAAATATCTATAACAGGTGTTTTGATATGAGAATAGATAAGAACCGTCATATGATAATTCTTCATACTCTTAATCACGCTGACGAACCGGTTACCGCCGAACAGTTAGCGCATTTATCAATGTCTTCATTGAGAACTGTTAAGAGTGATATTGCCTATCTGAGTTCTGTTTTGGAAAAGGAAAACACCGCCAGAATCGTATCCTTAAAAGCCAAAGGATATAAAATTGAACCAATTGATGAACATAATTATCACAGTTATTATTCCAATATCGATGTCCTTAATTCGCTGTTCCATGGCAAGTCAATAGAATCGGAAAGCCGCAGGTTGTATATATTGCAAAGACTGCTGATTGATGATTATGTTAAGATTGACAGTCTGGCTGAGGATATGTATCTGTCCAGATCATCCCTTACTAAAGATTTCAACTGGGCAGTAAGATTCCTGGAGTCATATCATATAAAAGTCTGTTCTGAAGCCGGAAAAGGTTATTATCTGAACGGCAAGGAACAGGATATAAGAAGTGCTCTGGTTGAACTGCACACGTCGCAGTACCATGAATACCAGACACTATATCCTTATCAGCCTTTTAATGATGCTTTCAACTTTGAAGGAAAGAATTACTATGATGACATGAGACATGCATTCCTGGATGTTCTCAGAGCCAGCAGGATAGTAGTGTCAGATATCGCATCAAAGAAACTGTCAACACAGATATGCCTGATGAAAAACAGAATTGCTCAGGGAAAGACAGTGGTACTTGATGATGATGCTATCGGTGATATCAGGGAATTCTATGACTATGAAGTTGCCAAAAATGTTTTCGCCAATCCTGTTATCAGCAGCTATATTCAGCCTGATGAGACTGAGATACTTAACTTTGCCAGACTGCTGATAATCAACCGTGACATAAACATGCGTGTTAACGGACCATCTGACATACCGCTGCCTCTTATCATTGAAAATGCCAGAATCTTCCAGGAAATCATTAAGGATATGTATGATATGTTTGGAGGAAGGATTCACGATACTGATATCTTCAAGGTATACAGCCGGGATTTCGAATCACTGCAGATGCAACTGTATCTCAAATACCGTTATGACTATACCAGTAAATACGGAATGGTTACATACGTTGAAGGGGATGAAACACTGATTTCTCCTGTTCCGATGGAACTGACCCGAACAATGATCACACTGCTTTCCCGTCAGTTCAAGCAGCCTATAAGGGATTCGGTAGTTTTCTCCTATGCAGCTTTATATGAAAGAGTATTCAAGAGAATAACATATTCGTATAAGAAGTTAAGATTAATGGTTACATCTACTGAAGGTCTGGTCTACAGTCAGCAGATGAAGGAGTATTTCCTTGATAAATTCAGTGATTATATCGCCAATGTTGATGTATACAATTTATACGAAATGAGAAAACTGAATTTTGATGACTATGATTTTGTTGTGCATTCAAGCTTCATACTCTATTACAACTATCCTGTACCGGTAGTAGGTTTCCATGAACTTGATTATGAATCCAATAGTGAAGTCATGCTTTTTGAACAGATGTTCATAACCGGTTATGATCGCAGAATAGTAGAATTCCTAATCGAGACTATGAATATCATCAGCAATACAAATATCAGCAATGTTGATAACTTTATCGAGGCGCTTTCTTACCGCTACGGCAAGGACAACGATGCGCAGAAAGCCATTGTTAACAGATATTACGAATCCCGTTCAATAATGGATTATTACTCATCACGAAAAGGTATCATCCTGATGTTTATGCCATATGGACTGACAGAAAGAAACATCGTTGACATCTATCTTCCTAACCAGACGTTATATTATGAGCGAGCAGTAGAAGTTAAAGCAGTGATAATGGTATCAGCTGATCCGCGCATGTATTTATCTAATATCAAATTACTGGATCATACTCTGAGATATCTGCTTCAGGTTGACGGAGCCATAACAGAGCTTATTAACGATAAAGAGAAAACTTTGAACAAGATTTTTGACCGGATCGTCAGAAGAAGGTTCCTTAACCCTTAGTGCACGTTATAAGGTGCAATATAATGATATGCACTTAAAATACAACAAAAAATAACATTCACATATTATTGCGTGAATGTTATTTTATTTGTGTAGAGGTGACAAAATGATCAAAATTTTTATTTCATCACACGGACATTTTGCCAGCGGACTGAAAAGCTCACTGGAAATCTTAATGGGACCGAATGACAGAGTAACGGTATTTGATGCCTATGTCACACAGGAATCAGTTCAGGAGCATCTGGATGCCTTCTACGAAACTGTAGGACCGGAAGACACTGTTCTGTTACTGTCTGACTTATATGGCGGCAGCGTAAACTCTGTTATGTATACTTACCTGACCAAGCCTAATACCAAACTGGTAGCCGGTGTCAACCTGGCTCTGGTACTGGATCTGGCTGTCAGAGAAGAAATCAGCGACGAGGAACTGGCTGATCTGGTTGAAATGAGCAGAACAATGCTGAGAGTCGTTGAATTAGAACAGACTGAAGAAGAAGAATCTAATGATGATTTCTTCTAAGTAATAGGAGGTAAATAATGATCAAACTTTTAAGGCTCGACGAGAGACTGATCCACGGCCAGGTAGCCATTAAGTGGTCAAGACATCTGAACGTTGACAGAATCATCGTCGCCAATGATGCAGCAGCTAATAACACTGTTGTACAGAAATCCCTCATGATGGCAGCACCTGCTACATGCAAGGTCGCTATCAGAACAGTAGACCGGGTAATCGAACTCATGAAGAACCCTAAAGCAGGGGATCATGACATTCTGATGCTGGTCAACAATCCGGATGACCTGATCAAAATGATGGACAATCTGGATCCAAAGCCTGCTCTTATCGACATCGGCAACTACGGTCGTATTGCCATGAAGAAGAGTGATGGCTCACAAAGAGACACTTATCGCCGCAACCTGTACCTCTATCCAGAGGAGAAGGAAGTGCTGGCTAAGGTTCTGAACTATGGTGTAGCCTGCATCTATCAGACTGTACCAGATGAAGCAGCAGAACCTCTTGATAAGGTATTAGGTTAGATTTGAAAAGAGAGAGGAGGAAAACTAATCTATGTCAACAGTAGGTCTGGCATTCAAGGTAGCATTAGTCTATTATCTTGTAACATTATGTGATAATGGATTCCTGTCTTGGCAGTGCCTCACACGTCCTATCGTTATTGCTCCTTTAACAGGTTTAGTTCTTGGCGATTTCCACACTGGTATCGTTATGGGCGCTGAGCTGGAAGCAGTATTCATGGGAATTTCAGCTATTGGTGGTTCACAGGCAGCAGACGCAACTCTGGCCAGCTGTATCGCAGTAGCTTACACGATTCTTAACAACACCGGTATTGAAGATGGTATCGCATTATCACTTCCAATCGGTACTGTTATGAACGGATTCGGTCAGTTCTGGCAGCCATTAGTATATTCACCAATGGCAGCAGTTTGGGAAAAGGAAGCAGTCAACAGCCCTAACACATTCTTCATTAAGAACGTTTGCTTCTATGCAATCGCCAACTTACTGAACTCAGTCGTTCTGTTTGTCGCTATCGCATTTGGTGTTGTTGGTCTGAACGCATTCTTAGACAAGTTACCGCCATTCATCATGAGAGGCTTAGGTGCCGCATCAAGCATGATGATCGGCGTCGGTTTCGCAATCCTGACATCAATGGTTTGGGACAACGAAATCGGTATCTGGTTCTTCGTTGGTTATGTATTAGTAGCTTATGCTCACCTGAACACAGTAGCAATCGCTCTGATCGGTGCTGCAATCGCTATTACTCTGTTCTTCTCACACAAGAGAGTTATCGATGCGAAGAACGAACTGTTAGCAGCTGGTGTCAAAGCCGGTGCTGAAACAGGAGAGGAGGACTTCTTCTAATATGGCAAAGAAAGAATTTACCGCACAGGAAAACAGTGTCTTAAAGCAGATGTGGCTGCGCTCCCACATGACATTCATCAACTTCAGCATGACAAAGATGGAAGCTAACTGCTTCACAATGACATTAATGCCAGCTCTGAAGACAATCTATGAAGCAGATTCTCCAGAAATGAAGGACGCTTTACAGAGATCTCAGTCTTTCTTTAATACACATGCTGTACCATTAGCATTCATCGCAGGCTTAACCTATGCTATGGAAAAAGACCATGCAGAAGGCAAGGTTGATACAACTACAATCGAAAATATCAAGGCAGCTCTGATGGGCCCAACCGCTGGTATGTTCGACTCACTGTTCTTCAACTGCTTAAGAGTTATCGCAGCTGGTATCGCTATCGGCTTGAACAGACAGGGTAACTTCTTAGGTTCAGTAATCTTCATCTTACTGTATGGCGTAACTCAGTCAATTGCTAAGTATTTATTACTTACAGCTGGTTACTCATTAGGTACTACATTCATCGACCAGGTATTCAACAGCGGCTTAATTCAGGTTCTGACAAAGTGCGCCGGTGTCTTAGGTCTGATGATGGTTGGTGCCATGACTGCACAGATGGTTGGCGTTCCAATCGCCTTAACAATCAATACTGGTGCAGGTGAAGTCGTTATCGCTGACGTCATCAACTCAATCTTCCCAGGTTTATTAGGCGTTATCTTACTGTTCGTCATGGTTAACCTGATCAAGAAGGGCTGGAGACCAACTCAGTTAATCGGTATGATCTTCATCTTCGCATTAGTAGGTGCATTAATCGGCTTATTCTAAAAAGAAGACGCTATAATAGAGGTGAGGCGTTTGCCTCCCTCTATTTTTGTCAATATGTGTTAACAATCCTGATTGTTGACAGATACTGATAAAGGAGAGGGAAAATGACTAAAATATTGTTTCAGGGCGATGACTTCGGTTTCACCAGATCAGTGACTCTGGGTATTGTTGATTCGATCGACAGAGGCGTGTTAAGGAACACCGGACTGTTTGCGAACATGCCTAGTGCCGAATTCGCCGTATCATTCATGAAGGACAGACCACAGGCCTGCTTTGGCATTGACTTTAACCTGGTTGCCGGTCCATCAGTTTGTGATCCAAAGGAAATACCTCACCTGGTAGATGAGAACGGTTATTTCATCAAGTCAGGTGTCAGAACCAGAGATCCAAGATGGCAAAGCGAAGAGGGCAGAGCAGAACTGTTCCCATATGATGAAGTTAAGAAGGAACTGTGGGCTCAGTACAACCGTTTCGTTGAACTGGCCGGCAGAAAGCCTGAATATCTGCATGAACATTCCATTTCATCGGAAAACTATCGTAAGGTCATCCAGGAAATCTCAGAAAGCGAAAACATTCCTTATTCAACTGAGATTCTGGCCAGACTGAACATGAACGGTCCGATGCAGGCTCTGTTCATGAATAACCTGGCTTCACAGAAGAAGATCTTCGATCCTAATGATCAGCTCAATAAGGACACAGTCAAGCAGTTCATGGATTTAAGAGAAGATCTGGTTGCCAACGGTTGCAGCGCCTTCATCTGCCATCCTGGCTATGTTGACGCTGACCTGCTTAAATTCACGACCCTGTCACTGGAAAGAGCCAAGGATGCTGAGATGATGATGTCACCGGATGTCATCAAATGGTGTCAGGAGAATGATGTACAGCTTATCACCTACAGAGATCTTGTATAGGAGGAAAAAACATGATTATCTATTGCGGAAACATTATTGCGGAAGACGGAGTTATTGACGGCTATTTAGTAGTTGAAAACGGCGTTATCACTGACATTGTCAGAAAGGACGTTGAAGAACTGAAAGCCGATGTTGACTGGTCTGACAAGACCATCATTCCTGGTATCGTTGATACTCATAACCACGGCATGATGGGTTATGAACCTGGCCGTGTTACAGAAGACGACAATTCCAATCTGCTCGGTTATCTTAAGGCTGTAGCAAGTGTTGGTGTTACCGGTGTTTTCCCGACAGTCACTGATGAAAACAGCTGCTATCCGGTTATCGTAAAAACAGCCAGAGGTGAATATGACGGTGCTCAGATCCTCGGTATTCATTCCGAAGGACCGTATCTTAACAGAGTCGGTGAAAAGGGTGTTGACAAGGGACATCCTGAAATCGATCTGGCTTTTTTGGAAAAGATGGTCAAGGAAGCAGACGGCATGCTGAAACTGGTAGCCATCGCTCCGGAGTTAGCCGGCAGCAAGGAAGCAATCAGATACCTGACTAAGAATGGTGTCAGAGTAGCCTATGCTCACAGTAATGATAATTATCAGGAAGCCATGGATGCCTTCAAAAACGGCATCACTGTTGCCACACATACTGCCAACGTCATGAGCGGTATTCATCACCGTAACATGGGTGGCTTGGGAGCCTGTTTACTGAACGATGAGATCAACAACGAGCTCATCTGTGACGGTCTGCATGTCTGCAATGAGATGATGGAGATGATGTTCAGAATCAAGAAAGATGCACTCCATAAGTTCATGATGATTTCAGATAATGTCTGCATGGCAGGTTTACCGGCCGGTAAGTATTCTTATCATGGCTATGAGATGTTCATCACGGAAGTAGGTTTCTGCCTGACTGATACCGGTAGACTGATGGGTTCCGCGAAGCCTGTATTATGGGGCATCAAGAACCTGGTTGAAAACATGGGCTATCCTCTGGAAGAAGTAGTCATCATGTCATCACTGAATCCATGCCAGGTATATGGCTGGGCTGATAAAAAGGGCTCATTAAAAGTTGGCAAGGATGCTGACTTTGTGGTTATCGACAGTGATTTCAACTGCCTGTACACCTACAGAGAAGGCAAGAAAGTCTACGATTATCAGGTAGATACCAACATCAAGAACATGGAGTTCTTCAACGCTCATTACGTACAGCAATAAGCAATAAAAGATGGTTTGAAAACCATCTTTTTTATTTGTCTTGTAGAAGCGTGAGAGCGACTCTCAGATATATGTTTTATGAATGGAAAAATGAGTTTTCCCGTGGAAAACCATGTAAAATACTGTGTTTTATGTGTTTCATGATGGTAAAATAGGTTAACGGAGGACCTTTTTTATGAAATACGTTTTTATTAACGGCATAATACTCGATGGAACGGAAAACATGGAACCTGTTGCAGGAAAGATGATTCTGGTCAACGGTTCCGTCATTGAAGATATCAGAGATCAGGGAGCTTGCGAGGGATATGAAGTTATCGATCTGCAGGGTAAGTACATAATGCCCGGTCTTATCAACATGCATGTTCACCTGGCAGGTAACGGCAAGCCTCTTAAGAAAGCCCGCGACAACACCAGGCTTGTCAAGCTGATCTTCAGCAATCCTATAAGTGCTGATGTTGCTCATAAGTTAGTCAGAGACTGGGCTAAACTAGAACTGCTAGGCGGTGTGACTACCATCAGAACAGTGGGAGGTTTAAGGAACCTTGATACTCAGGTCAGAGATGAGATTAAAAAGGGAAAGTTTATTGGCCCTCGTATTCTGGCCAGTAATGAAGGAATATCTGTGGTTGGCGGTCATATGGCAGGGTCAGTAGCCATCGAAGCTCATAATAATGAAGAAGCCTTCAGACACATCGACATGCTGAAGGAAAACGGTGCTGATTTTGTCAAACTGATGATCACCGGCGGTGTACTTGATGCCAAGGAAAAAGGTGTCCCAGGCGAGCTGAAAATGGCTCCTGAAATGGTAAAGGCAGTCTGTGATTACGCTCACAGTAAGGGCTTTTATGTCGCTGCCCATGTCGAATCAGCACAGGGTGTCAGGGTTGCTCTGGAAAACGGTGTTGACTCAATTGAACATGGTGCCACTCCGGATGAAGAGATTATCAGATTATTCAAGGAAAAGAAGGCTTTCGTAACCACCACGATATCACCAGCGCTGCCTACTGCACTGTTTGATCCGGTGATCTCACATGCCAATGAAGTAGAACAGTATAACGGAACAATAGTTTTTGATGGAATCATCAACTGCTCAAAGGCAGCACTGGCTAATGGAATTCCGGTAGCTTTGGGAAATGATGTCGGCTGCCCATGGGTTACACAGTATGATTTCTGGAGAGAAGTCTTCTACTTTGCCAAATATGTAGGTGTATCAAACCGCTTTGCTCTGTATACAGCTACTTTAAACAATGCCAGACTGGCAGGTGTAGGAGATATTACAGGTTCCATTGAAAAGGGAAAATCAGCTGATATGATCGTCACCTGGGTAAACCCTCTGGAAAACCTGACAGCGTTAAGATCATTAGCCATGGTAATGAGTCAGGGTAAACTGATCAATGAACCTAAGGTAAAACATAACGCTGAAGTTGACCGGGAACTCGACAAAATCACCGGTCCGGCAACAATAAGATAAGTATCACGGCAGACATCTGCCGTTTTTATAGAAGAAGAGGTTCTTCCTTTGGATATGTATGATGACGTATAATAATGTATATGAAAACCAGGATTAAACAGGTTAAGTTTGATTTCAATGAAGAGCAGCAGCGGCTCTATAATGAATTCAGCCGCAGTCTTCAGCGGCATATTCGCATGGCCAAAACTCAGCAGTTCCTTCTGACTGAGGATTTTGATAATGCGTTGAAATACTATCTGGAAAACGGTATTTCTCTACAAGAAGCTCTGGAAAGACTTAATCCTGAGCAGCTTGGAGGCTTTTACAATCATCCTGCAGTTGGATGGTATCCTTTAGACAATGCCGCTATCATTTATCCTCTGTCAATGAGGTTTGGCACGGTTCCCATGTTTCGTCTGTCAGTTTATCTTAAGGAAAATGTTGTTCCCGAGATCTTACAGATCGCCTTGGATTTCACTATTAAAAGATTCCCAAGCTTTGCGACTACCCTTAAGAAAGGCTTTTTCTGGCATTATCTGGATTCCACAAAGAGAAGATTTACCGTTGAACCGGAAAAGATCATACCGTTAAGATCATTGAGAATTGCAACTACCGGAGCCCAGTCTTTCCGTGTAGCTTATTATAATAACCGTATTTCCGTCGAGATGTGTCATGTGCTTACTGACGGTTCAGGAGGTCTTGTTTTCTTAAAAACTCTGGCCGGTGAGTACCTGAAACTGCTGGGTCACCGGATAACCTACAGTGATAATGTCTGGAATATTGAAGAAGCACCGCAGATAGCGGAAACAAGCAACGAGTTTGCCAAGAGTGAACTTAAGGAAGGAACATCCGGTTTCATGAATAACAGTGCCGCTCAGATGAGCGGAAGGATATCTCCGTTACGTCCGGTTCAGGTCATTCACTTTGAAATGGATTCAAACCGGTTACTGGCTAAGGCCAGAGAGAAGAATACTACAGTTACTTCATACATTGTTTCCTTAATGACAATGGCTGCCCGTTATGCCTGTGAGGAAACAAAAGGGGAGATAAAGATTCAGGTTCCTGTCAATATGAGAAAGTTCAATCAGTCTCCGACGATCAGGAACTATTCGATGTATTTTACTGTCGATACACCGCTGGATAAGGCGACTTCGGTTGAAGACATTCTGCCGGATGTTACCAGACAGGTAAAAGAAAAGTCATGCAAGGAAGAAATGGACCGTATGATGAGTACAACGGTAAAGCTGGTCCAATCCTTAAAGTATGTACCACTGAACATTAAAAGACCGGTAACAAGGATTGTTTACGGTTTTCTGGGAGATAATGTCAACACTACTTTCATGTCAAATCTGGGAGTGATTAAACTGCCTGAAGATATGATGGAGTATGTTGAAAAGTTTGATTTTGTCTTAGGACCAAGCGATATCTGCCGTGCCTCATGTTCATTAGTAACATATGAAGCAGTTTCTGTTTTATGCATTACAAAGATTACAGCCGATCCTTGTTTTGAGGAACGTCTTCTTCAGCTATTACAGCAGGATGGTATGCAGGTCAGTGTGAAGGGAAGTGACATCTATGAAAGTTGATATCATATATCCGGCATTGAAACGTGCAAACATTCTGTTTCTGAAGCTGCGCCGTATCGTCAAATGGCTGTTTTCTCTGGCAGCCCTGGCCTGTGTAATTGTCAATCTGTTAGTGAAAGGAAAACCATGGAGCATAGTGGTTTTATGGTCTTTATTATCAGCCTGGAATCTGTTTTTCTCGCCTGACAGCATCGAGTTCAATCTGATCTCTCAGACAGTAAAGACTGTATTCTATGTATGCATTCTTTTAGGTCTCATAGATGTCTGCCTGGCTCCTGGATGGTCGATGTTTGTCATACCGATCATTCTGTTTGCGGCTCTTATCCTGACGACCATATTCCTGATAGCTGACTATCAGAGCCAGCTGGCAAATACCATGCCTTTAATGTGGCTGGTGGTATTCTCACTCATTCTTACAGCGATATCTCTGACCGATATTATGGATCTCAGCTGGCCAATGATCGTACTTGGCAGCATTGCCCTTAGCGTTCTGTTTCTGTTCATTTTCTTCCATAATGATTTCATCAGAGAACTGAAGAAAAGATTCCATACTAATTAAGGAGGGTCATATGAAAACAGCCATAGTATTCTATTCCCAAAGCGGTAATGTCAGATGGGCTGCCCAGCAGATGGCAGAAATCCTGAAAGCAGATCTGATCGAACTTGAATGTGTCAAACAATATCCTGATAAAGGATTTAAGAAGTTCTACTGGGGCGGTAAAAGCGCAGTCATGCAGGAAACCCCTAAGCTTCAGCCATATGTTTTCAACGGTGAAGAGTATGACCGAATCATCCTGGGCTCACCGGTCTGGGCTTCAAACATTGCTCCTCCGTTAAGAACTTTCATCAAGGAGAATCAGGAAGCTCTGGTAGAAAAGAAGACAGCAGCCTTTGTCTGTATGTCTGGTTCCGGAGGACAGAAAGCACTGAATAAACTGGAAAAACTGGTGACTTTATGTGCACAGCTGGTACTGATAGATCCTTTGGAGAGACCTTCCCGGGATAATGACGCTCTGATTCGGGATTTCTGTGCCAGAGTATAAGTAAGGTGCTACCGCCTGTATGGCGGTTTTTCTGTGGTATAATATAATGGTTGACTGAAGCAAAGAAAGGAAGAATGGCTTAATGATCGAACTGAGAAACATTTCAAAACAGTATGAAATGGGCAGCAATACCGTTGAAGCACTGAAGAACGTTTCAGTTTCTTTTCGCCGGAACGAATTCGTTGCCATTCTCGGTCCTTCCGGAGGCGGTAAAACAACACTGCTGAATATCGTCGGAGGTCTGGACAGGTATTCTTCAGGTGATTTGATAATCAATGGGAAGTCAACGGTTGACTTTAATGACCGTGACTGGGACAGCTACCGTAACCATACTGTCGGCTTCATTTTCCAGTCATATAATCTGATACCGCACCAAACTGTCATTTCAAATGTCGAACTGGCTTTGACCATTGCCGGTATCAGTAAAAAGGAAAGAATGGAAAGAGCCAGAGAGGCTCTGGAAAGGGTAGGATTAGGCGATCAGCTTTACAAGAAACCTAATCAGCTCTCCGGTGGTCAGATGCAGAGAGTGGCAATTGCCCGTGCTCTGGTAAATGATCCTGATATCCTGCTGGCTGATGAACCTACCGGTGCGCTGGATACGCAGAGTTCCATTCAGATCATGGATCTTTTAAAGGAAGTTGCCAGTGACAGACTGGTGGTAATGGTTACCCATAACCCTGATCTGGCTGAAGCATATGCCAACCGTATCGTCAGACTGACTGACGGACAGATAATAAGTGATACCAACCCTTATGTAAATGATACCGAAGAAAAGAGCATCAGTAATCTGGGTAAGGCAGCCATGAACCTGTTCACGGCTTTCTCCCTGTCTTTAAATAACCTGCTGACAAAAAAGGGAAGAACCATTCTGGTTTCTTTTGCCGGTTCAATAGGCATTATCGGCATTGCCCTGATCATGTCCTTAAGCAATGGTGTCAACAGATATATTGATGATGTTCAGCGTGACTCGCTCAGTTCCTACCCATTAATAATTGAGAACTCGGATGTGGACATGACCAGCAGCATGTTATCGATGAGGACGGCGGTATCTAACCGCAATACTGAAGACGGCAAGGTCGGTGAAGTTTCAATGATTGCCAACATGTTCAACCGGGTTGGCAGCAATAACCTGAAAGCCTTCAAGAAACATATCGAACGCAATTATGAAGAGGTTGATGATTATCTTACCGCAATACAGTACAGTTACGGTATTTCTCCATATATCTATAAACTGAATGATGATAATGTCATAAAAGTAAATCCAAGTAATATATACAACTCCCTGTTCAGCTCTTCACTGGCCAGTTATTCCCGTTCGGCCTTCCAGGAAATGATTGATAATCAGGAACTATTGAAAAGCCAGTATGTTCTCCTTAAGGGTCGCTGGCCGGAAAACTGTGATGAGATGGTATTGATCGTTAACAGTGAAAAGAACGTTACTGACTATATTACATATGCGTTGGGCTTAAGAGATCCGGCTGAACTGGAAAAATTCATTAACCGGGCCTTACGCGGTGAAAAGGTGGAGATAGATAATACTCCGATGACTTTTACCTGGGATGATTTTCTTAATCTGGAATACAAGCTGGTAATACCGGCAGATTTCTATGAATACGATAAAAACTACGATGTATGGAAAGACATGTCTGATGACAAAGAATTTGTCAGTGAACTTGTCAATAACGGCATAACCCTGAAGATCACGGGCATCATCATGCCTCAGGATGAAAGCAACGGCATTCTGATGCCGGGAGTCGGCTATACCTCAAAACTCACTGAGTATGTCGTTCAGCAGAGCGCAACCAGAGAGATAGTACAGCAGCAGCTGGCTGATAATACCACAGATGTATTCTCACGTCGCAGCTTTGATGAAGTTAACTCTGATGTTCCGGAAAGCAACATCAACTTTGAGGACATGATCTCCGTTGATGAGGACAAGATCGCTCAGGCTTTCAATATTCAGGTCAATCCAAATGATATAACTTCTGCCATGAATTACTACATGTCCACTGCTATGAACAGTGTCATAAATGATGTCGGCAATGCCGGGCAGCAGCTCGGCGGTTTTGTGGCAAACATGATGACCGAGATGCTCAGTGATTACATTCGGGAAAACGGAAACGACATGACAGCCATCTTTAATGTCCAGGCAGTTGATGAGATGCTTGACAGACAATTTGCCAAGGAGTCAACCCAAAAGGAGATAGCGCAGTTTGAGAGCGATTTCGGTCTGTCTTCAGGATACATGGAGAACACTTTGCGTCCGTTATTGAAGAACAGCCTGCAGTCATATGTGGATATCGCCAGTCAGCTGATACCTACCGAAGATGCTCCGATCTCCCAGGACAAGGTGCTTGAACTGGTCATGTCCTTAATGAACAATGACAGTATGAGCAGTACCTTACAGAATGTTACATCCACTCTGCTGCAGGGAAGAATTCAGAAGACGATGAACAGCACGCTGAATAATGCCGGCAGCTATCTGGCCGGTGTCATGAATAATGCCTTCATCTTTGACGCTGATGCCTTACGGCAGGCCTTCAGTTTTAACATGGATCAGCAGGAAATGACCAGACTGATGATGACCTACATGAATACTTCATCCAGTGAAGCGTCACGGGATGAAAATCTGCGTAACCTTGGATATGTAGATCCACAGAATCCTGTCAGCATAGCCCTTTATCTGAAGGATTTCGATTCAAAGGAAGAATTCAAACAGTTCATCGCCGATTACAATGAAAGGTGTGAAAATGAGGGGCATAAGGAAGATGCCATCCTTTATACTGACATTACCGGAATTCTGATCGCTTCAGTTTCCAATATTATAAACGCCATAAGCTATGTTTTAATTGCGTTTGTCTCCGTTTCACTGATAGTGTCTTCCATCATGATAGCGATCATCACTTATATTTCCGTGCTGGAAAGAACAAGGGAAATAGGAGTGCTGAGATCGTTGGGTGCCTCCAAGAGAAACGTCGCTTCCGTATTCAATGCCGAAACCTTCATCATAGGGCGGTTTGCCGGAACTATTGGTGTAATTGTAACAATCTTGTTGTGTTATCCGATTAACTGGATCGTGCGCAAGGTGACAAAGGTATCATCAATAACGGCTTATCTGCCTCTGAAAACCGGGCTGATACTGATATTCATAAGCATTGTATTAACGGTCATAGCAGGTATCATTCCGTCCAGAATGGCAATGAAGTGTGATCCGGTTACCGCTTTGCGTACAGAATAGCCAGGTTGTAAGCACACTGTAAAAATGATACAATTTATAAGATGAAAAGCAGGATTAAACAGACTGAAAAGTTTGATGGATTATTCGTTACATTGACTATACTGGTGGTTGTCGCAGCTATCGTGGCAAGCACTCTTTTTGGTGGTTCTTCATCAATACCAGTCAATAATCTGCCTGACGGTGATGACAATAACATCCGTAAACTCGTCATCAGTGAGATCATGAGCAATAACGGCGGTGTCTGGGTCAACGAAGACAACGAAGTCTGTGACTATCTGGAAATCTATAACGGTACATCAAAGACTGTAAAACTGGACGGATACGGCTTATCAGACAGAACCGATACCGTTAAGTGGGTCTTTACCGATACAACACTCCAGCCTGGTGAATATGTCGTCGTAGGCCTTACAGGAAGACTTCAGAGCGGTCATAATGCCCCATTCAGATTAAGTTCCAAAGGAGGGGAGACCATTGTTCTGGTCAACCCGTCCAGCAAGGTAATAGATGCTGTTGAGACAGTGGCTTTAGGCAAGAACCAGGCCATGATGAGAGATAAGGACGGTAACTGGTTTGTCTCTGAGTTTGGCACACCGGGATTCCCGAATAATGAAAACGGTCTGAATGATTATTATACTTCTTTGAAATCAGATGAAGCCAGCGAGCTTGTCATTAATGAATTCCTCAACCGCAACAAGGCTAATTTCCTTATTGACGGCAGCCAGGAAGGATTCATTGAATTCCGTAACATCAGTGATCATAATGTTGATCTGGGTGAGTATACCATCGGCAAGGAAACATCAAATCCTTATCTCAGTAATCTGGAAAGCCGCATTCTGACTCCGGGTGAAGTCTGCTGCATCTTAACCGGTAAGGGCGATGGTGCTCTGGGTTTCCGCTTTGAAAGTGAAAACGGAACCGTAATTCTGAGTAAGAATGGCCGCATTGTTGATGAGATCATATATGAGAATTTGGCTTCCGGCATTGCTATAAGGCGCAATGATGACGGCAGCTATAGCCGTACCAATATTGTTTCTCCGGGTTATCCGAACACTGTCGGCGGTGTTGAGAGCTTCCAGGAGAAATATCTCAGCAATCCGGACGGACTGATGATAAATGAAGTCATGCCTTCAAATAACAGTTATCTGGTTCAAAACGGTAATAATTACTATGACTGGATCGAATTAAGAAATAACAGCGGCAAGACTGTCAACCTGGCAGAGTATTATCTGAGTAAAAATGACGACAACCTGCAGCAGTATCAGCTGCCTGAAATAGAACTGGCCCGGGGTGATTACATTGTCATAATGGCCTCCGGTGATACCAGATTGACAAATAACTCATACTATCACGCAAACTTCAAGATCGGCAGCAGCGATACGCTTTATCTGAGCAGGGGTAACACTATCTGTGACTGCATCAATATCGCCAGTGTTCCGTATCAGTACAGCTATGGACGCGGCAGCCGCAACGGTTTCATCTACATGGAAACTCCTACTCCGAATCGGGCTAACGGTTCAGGCAGCCGTCTGGTAACAGAAACTCCGCTGATTGAAACAGCAGGAGTTTATGACGGTAGTACGACAGTTACCATCAGCGGGCAGGGTACGATACGCTATACCACTGACGGTAGCTTTCCCACGTCATCTTCAGCAGTTTATAACGGTCCTTTTACGGTCGCTTCTACAACAGTCGTAAAGGCCAGAAGCTACATGGAAGGAGCTGTCAGAAGTACGGCTTCCACAGCCAGTTTCATCGTCAATGAAAATCATACACTGCCGGTGATGTCAGTCTCTCTGGATCCTGATGACTTCAGCTATCTGAATTACAATTCCAATATCAGAGGTCTGGAATTACAGGCCAGTGCCCAGCTGTTTGAAAACGGGGAAGAACTGTTCTGCTCACCTTGTTCCATTGCCTGTTTCGGAGGGAACTCCCGTAATGATGATAAGAAAAGCTATGCTTTGCGCTTTGATTCAGACTGGGGAGCAGGAGATCTGATCTGCCATCTGTTTGATAACAGAGACAACAGCGTTTTCGATGCGATTGTCTTAAGATCAGGTTCCAATGACCTGTCCAAGACGATCTTCCGTGATATCTTATGTACTTCAGCGGCAGACAAGTATGTTGATGTCCAGGCCTACAAATCCTGTGTCCTGTATATCAACGGTCGTTACTGGGGAATTTATAACATAAGAGAAAAGATCAACAAGACCTTCATAGCCGATCATTACAATGTTGACAAAGACAAGACAAATATCGTGCACTGTTCGGGAACGGTGGAAGCCGGTGTCGACGGTATAACCGAGATATTTAACTGGGTTCACAATCACGACATGTCATCTGATGCCAACATGGAGTATCTCAGTACTCTGGTTGATATAGACAATGTGATCGATTACTGGATCTTCATGATGTACTATGCCAACCGTGACGTCGCCAATGTAAGATACTTCTCTCATCCGGATGTTGACGGGGGAAGATGGAAATACATACTGTATGACGTTGACTACGGTCTGCGTTATACCGACTATAATTATTTCGCCAATTACGTTGTTAACCCGTACGGCATGACCGGATGGGTTGAAAACACCTATGACAATGTCATTCCGCGCAAATTGTTTGACAATGCCAAGTTCCGTGAAAAATGGCTGGAACGTCTTAATTACCTGCTTCACAATGAACTCAGCAAGGCTTCAATGACAGAGCGCTTAAACGGAATAGTTGATTCATATGCTCCTGAAATTGCCAGAGACAGGGAAAGATGGTATGGATCCTACCTGGCGTTTGACTTCGGAATTCCAATTACTTATTCTTCATATCTCAATGAAGTACAGAAGGTGAGGGATTTCATCAACAACCGTCAGTACTATGTGTTAGCTTACACAAAGAGCTGGTTCGGACTCTCCGATGCCAGAATGAAGCAGATATTCGGTGACTTATGGTAAAGCAGATCGAATACCGTTATGAACTCAAATTCATCATCTCGACAGCAACAGCTGCACTGCTGAAGCAGCAGCTTAAGGCTGTGATGCAGATGGACAGCCATTCCGTCAGTGATGAATATTCCTATGACATCCGTTCCCTGTATTTTGATGACATATATTCATCAGCTTACCGGGAAAAGGTGAACGGGGAAGAGTTTCGTGCGAAATACCGCATCAGAATGTATAACAATGATCCTTCCTTCATATCTCTGGAATGCAAGCACAAGGATGAAAACATGACTTATAAGGAATCCTGCAAACTGTCACGGCAGGTTACGCAGGCTCTGATAGACAGACAGTATACTCGCATTCACAGTTCCAACAAGTTCATGAACAGGTTTCTGCGGGAGGCTGTCAGTAAGAATCTGGCGCCGTCGATCATTGTCGATTACCGCCGAACCGCCTTTACCTATCCGGTAAGTGAGGTCAGAATCACTTTTGATGAAGACCTCAGAAGCGGACGCTATGATCTGGATTTCTTCAATCCTGATCTGACTACTTTTGAAATGTATGAACCGGGAACATGTGTCCTGGAGGTCAAATGCAATGAGTTCATTCCTCAGCACATTCTGGCCATCATTAATTCCGTACCTAAACTAAGACAGGCCGTCAGCAAGTTCGCTGTCTGCCGCAGTATCAAGGAGGCTTGAATATGATTGATACCATTAAGGAATTCCTACTGAATCAGTTTGCCGGACCGGTAACGATATCCATGATCGTGACTTCACTGCTGGTTGCTTTTGTGATGTCACTGTTTATTGTCTTTATCTACCGCAAGACATTCTCCGGCATTGTCTATAACCGTACGATGCCGTTAACGATAATGTTGCTGGCAATGGTCGTAGCGATGATCATCAGAACCATCAATTCCAACCTGTCACTGTCACTTGGCATGGTCGGTGCCCTCAGCATCGTTCGTTTCAGAACAGCAGTCAAGGAACCGTTGGATACTTCATTCATGTTCTGGGCAATTACTTCCGGAATCATGGCAGGTGCCGGTCTGTATGTAACAGGTATTGTGGGAACTCTGCTTTTAGGTGTAGTATACTATGTGTCCTACATGGTTAATACCAAGGCCAAATCACAGTATCTGCTGGTTGTCATGTACAATGCAGCTGCTGAAGCTCAGGTCAACGAAGCTTTGAAGGCTGTTGGCAAGAAGCAGCTCAAGAGCAAGACCATCAACAATCTCAATGTCTGCGAACAGACCTATGAGATCGAATTCAGCAAGGACACCAATGCCTTAATGACGCAGTTACAGCACATTGAAGGTGTCAAAACCGTCAATCTTGTCAGTTTCAATAATGAAACCGGCATGTAATTCTGTTAACGGGGGATTAGCTCAGCTGGTAGAGCGCCTGGTTCGCAATCAGGAGGCCACGGGTTCGAGCCCCGCATTCTCCACCAGTAACAGAAAAACAGGCAGATGAAACTGCCTGTACAGGGAGAATTAGCTCAGTCGGGAGAGCGTGCTCTTCACAGGGGTGAGGTCATGGGTTCGAGTCCCATATTCTCCACCATTGAAAACACAGAGGTCATAGACCTCTTTTCTGTTGTTTCACATATTACAATAATCCCAATAAACAGGAATTTCGTACTATATAAGCGTGGATAATAGAAGATTATCTGCGCTTGTTTCATAATAAGGGAAACAGATGGCCTGACGTAACTTGAATAGGGATATCTTAGGATACTCCCGGCGACAAACAGTCAGCCATCCCCTTATT
>JAFQZR010000013.1 GCA_017405785.1 Erysipelotrichaceae bacterium | reverse complement strand
GCGACCTTGACTGGCGCGAAAGACTGAACAGACGTTTTGGATAATAAGTGAAATACCTAACCTTCACTATTATATCTGGCTGGAGTTATACGCTTCAGCCTTTTTTCCGGCAAAACAGGCCTTTACTGTTGTGCTGAGCAGCTGTTTGTCCTCATCAGACAGACACTGTGAGACTGCGATCTGTAACAGCAGTCTGTTTTCCTCGCCCCAGTTACGGCGGTTGTTCTTTCGCCACTGTTTCAGCTGCATGCCGGACATTCCGTTAATTACTTCCATTTGTTATTACCTCCTGGATACAGTGTACGGCGAAAAAGGGAGCACCTTTTTTCTGTGTTGCGACAACTGTATATTACTTTATGATATAATTACAAAAACAGATATATCGTTATGATAAAGATATTCCAGAGATGGTAGTAAAGCAGGTGAAGGAATTATGAATATCAATTACGAGTATTATAAGATATTCTATTATGCAGCAACATATGCCAGTTTTTCACAAGCAGCAGAGAAACTGAACATGAATCAGCCTAACGTTTCCCGAACAATGAGAAAACTGGAAAACGAACTTGGCTGTGTTCTATTTGTCCGCTCCAACAAAGGCGTTGCCTTAAGCGAAGAAGGGGAAAGACTGTACGAACATATTTCTGCGGCAGTAGAGCAGATCGAAGCTGCGGAAAGTGAAATCAGGAAAGCCCACCAGCAGGAGAGGGGCCATCTGAGTATCGGTATATCTGAATTATCCATCAGAGTACACCTGATGCCCATTCTGGTCGAATACCGTGATAAGCATCCGGGCATCGATGTCAGACTGACAATATATAACTCCAACACACAGTCCATTTCCGCTTTAAGAAAGGGTGAAATTGACCTGGCTATCATTTCTTCTGAAGAGAACATTTCTGCCAACATGCGCCAGTACAAACTGACCAGATCTAATTTTACAGCGATCTGCGGACGTCAGTATACCGATCTGATAGATCATCCGGTGCATCTTGCAGAATTAACAAAGTATCCGTTCATCACTATCGGAAAAACAACGAGTTTTTACCGTGAAATGAAAAAGTATTTCGAGGAATACAATGTACCGTTTAAGGCGGATGTTGAAATGGCATCATTCGACCAGATGAATAACCTGATCTTTGACGGAATGGGTATCGCCATTGTACCGGACGGCTTCTATAATGAAAAGCTGAATGCCATCATGAAGAAGATCAACATCGTTGAACCGTTCCCTGTTATGTATACATGCTATGTGAAGAGAACCGACCTGGCTCAGCCAAAGTATTATCATGATTTTGAAACAATGCTGCTGAATTACCAGAATTACCAGCCAAGCGCACTGTCAAACAGTGTACCGTCAATCAAAGAGTATATATCAAAATGATATAAACAATATAGCAAATATGTATTTGACGCATAAAGATTTCCTTCTCTACAATTTATTTGTAAGGGATTTCAACTTATGCCACAATATTTGCTGAAATGCGAGGATGTTCACAAATCATTTGGAATCACGAAGGCTCTGGACGGAGTCGATTTCTGCGTGGAAAGGGGTAAGATCCACGGCCTCATAGGAGAAAACGGCAGCGGAAAATCTACGCTTGCTAATATAATCGGACGAATCTATGCTGCGGATAAAGGCAAGTTCACTTTAAGAGGTGAGACGTGGACGCCTAAGAGTCCTCAGGAAGCCTTTTCTGACGGTGTAAGCATCATTGTACAGGAAACCGGAACCATTCTGTCAATTACAGTTGCAGAAAACCTGTTTCTGGGGAGATACGAAGAGTTTTCAGATGGTTTTATTGTGAATGCCGGGAAGATGGAGAAAGCTGCAGATCAGATTCTCTCCTCAATCGGTGTGACCTCCATTTACGGCTCTCAGATGACTGCCCGTCTGAACATGCAGCAAAGAAAAATAGTGGAAATTGCCAAGGCTGTAAGTAATGATCCTGATTTATTGATTGCGGATGAGACTTCCAATATTCTCTCTGAGGAAGGCAGGGAGATCCTTTTCCGTCTCTTCGATAAGCAGATAAAGAATAATAAGAGTGTTGTCACGATCACACACAATATTGAAGAAGCGATGGAGTTGTGTGACACTCTTACCATTTTACGTGATGGAAAGGTAACGGCGACACTTAACAAAGAAGAGTTTGATGAGAACAGAATCAAATCCCTGATGATAGGCAGAGAGATCAAAGACAGTTTTTACCGTACAGATAACGATGAGTACGGAGAAGAAGTTGTACTGAGAATGGTTGACGCAACTTCTCTCAGGGATGTAACCAGAGTTTCCCTTGAACTGCATAAGGGTGAAATACTCGGGATCGGCGGTCTGGCAGAATCGGGAATGCATACTCTGGGTAAAATGCTGTTTGGTGCCGAACGTCTGGCCTGTGGAAAGGTGGAGTGTAATGGTAAAACCGTAGATTCTCCTGAAACGGCAGTTGCTCTGGGAATAGCTTACATCTCCAAAGACAGAGATGTGGAATCTCTGGCAGCAAGCACGAATGTTAGTGCGAATATTGCGATAACCGGAACAGATGTCAATGTAATCAGTAAATTCATCTATTCCGTGAAAAAGGAAAAGAAATATGTATTGGATCAGATCGAACGGTTGAAGATAAAGGTCAACTCCCGTTTTGATAAGGTTTCTTCCTTATCAGGAGGTAATAAGCAGAAGGTAGCTTTTGCTAAATGGTTTGCCAGAGACTGTCAGATCTATATTATGGATTGCCCGACCAGGGGAATCGATATCGGGGTAAAACAGGAAGTTTACAGAATGATGTACCAGCTGAAACAGCAGGGGAAGTCCATCGTTCTGATCGGAGAGGAAATGGCTGAGCTGATCGGCATGTCAGACAGGATCATTATCCTGAAAGAGGGCAGAATCAGCCGTGAATTCCGAAGAAGTGAAGGAGTTACGGAAGACAAACTCATTCATTCCATGTTCTAGGAGAGCTATGAAAGAGAAGATTCAGAGATTTATTAACAGTGAATTATTTGAAAACCTTTTACCGGTTCTGATTCTTATTATGATGACTCTTTTGTTTGCGATTCTGACTGGTGGCCGTTTCATGTCGGCTACAAATATCAAACTGATTATCAATCAGGCAACGGTCATTGCGTTGATTGCGACGGGAGCGGTTTTTGTCTACTCCTCAGGGAAAATGAATATCGCGATGGGATCCACTACGTGCGTTACGGTAATGATAGGAATACTGATTTATGCCCGTACGGAATCCTTACCGATGACGTTTGTTGGTTCCATCATCGCTTCCATCGGAATCATGGCATGTGTTGTTTTCTTAAGTAATCTTCTGCATCTTGATATGCAGGCACTGACAACGATGCTGATGGTTTTCATGCAAAGCATTCAGTCAATAGTACTGGTAAAGGGATCCTGGGCGATTCCGTACAGCACTGTCATACCGCTGCAGAAAGCAAACATTCCGATGATAATGCTGTTTGCATACTTTATCATAGCCATGTTCCTGTATGATTTCACGCCAATCGGGCGCAACCTGGAATACATCGGCGAAAACAGAACCTGTGCGCAGTTGACAGGCATAAAGCTCAACAAGTATGTTGCACTGTCATATCTGTTCTGTTCTGTGGGAATCGGTCTGGGTGCAGGAGCGTTCATCATAAGAAATGCCAGTATCGGCCCGAGCTCAGGAAGCAGTCTGAACATGGATGTTATTTTGGCCATGGTACTGGCCGGATCGCCATTAAAGGGCGGCAGCAAATCTAAAATATACTCCGGTATTATCGGTGCGTTGATCTCTGTGGGGCTGGGTAACGGACTGACCATGCTGGGAATTGGCTCCTATTATATTCAGATCATCAAGGGGATTCTGTTCCTTGTAATTCTGATTTCAACCTCAAAACGTCCGGACAGTCTTCCGGTAAAACAGATGCTTTAGTTATTTAAACGTTTTACGTTTTAATAAATCGCTTTATCAGGCCGGATAAGGCAATAATTTAGGATTTCCTGTCATCTTAGGCCACATAATGAAAGGAAAATCATAGTGTCAGGAATATGATTCATGGGAGGGAAAAATGAAAAAACTACTCACACTGTTACTTTGCATTTTGATGACTCTGTCAATGTTCGGATGCTCCAATGGTGAAAAGAAGCCTGAGAAGGTTAAAATTGCCGTTGGAATGATGAACCTGACCGAAGAATATGTAAGAATGCAGGACTACTTTGATAATTATCTTGGTCCGGAACTCAATGTTGAGTTCATATATTCTTCAGCCCTGGCAAACATTGAAGAATATCTGACATTCATTGAAAATGCCTACACTGCCGGTGCAACCGGATTGCTGGATTTCTTTGGCAATGATGACTTTGCTGAGGCAATTGATGCCAAATGTGCAGAATATAATATGCGTTATGCTACATGGTCTGCACCTAGCTACCTGGCTTTACAGAACGCCAGCGGTTTGTTAGCAGGTGGTATAGGCTCCGATGCAACTCAGTTACGTGAAGCAACATATAATTGGGGCAAGAAGATCTACGACGGAAAAGGTGAACTGCACCTGGTTCTCTTTACGATCGGTGCATTCATGAACAGTGCTCAGCAGGTTCCGTCAACAACAGGAGCTGTGCAGGCAGTCAATGAAAACTACAACCTCGGACTGAGTGATGACCAGATCAAAGCTCTTGTCTTCTCAGCTGCTCCGACAGAATGGACTAACGGCAGCAACGTCACTATGATGTTTGTTCCGGGTATTCCTGGTATGCTGGGTGACTTTGACGCTGTTGGAAACATGATCGCTGAAGGAAAGTATGACCATTTATTCATAGCCGGTGACGCATATCCGTATTTCTATGAACTGATCAACCGTTATGAAAAAGAAATCGGCAGAAACTTCTCAGTTGACTCTCTTGCCGCAATTAATGCCGGTGTCAAAGTCGGCTTTACTGAGCTGGATGAATATGGTACACCGAGGCTGAATTCCGTACTGTTAAAGACAGGAAGCTCAGGTGTCTTCGCTCTGGCATTACTGCTCAACGCCATGTATGGCAATGAAGAAGTTCTTGGCGGACACGGTGTATTCCCGCTGAGCTACGACCCTCTGTACAGCGCTGCTGAATACGATAAGGCATCGAAGATTGACAGCACACCTGACTACTATACAATCACGGTCGAAGAGTTCAAGCAGATGGTCAAGTTCTACAATAAAGACCTGACATATGAAAAGCTGTATGAATATGTCAAGGGATATTCTGCTGCTTCATCTGTTATTGAACGCCGTAACATTCAGTAACATAACAATTTAAAACAGGAGCTATCAGTACTTTCCACAGTACTGATAGCTTCAGGAGGTTCACTGTGAAAAAGAAATCTGTATTGCAGACAGTACTTTCAGCACTGATAATTCCGTCTGCAACGTT
The DNA here is from genome assembly GCA_017405785.1 of Erysipelotrichaceae bacterium. Lineage (GTDB taxonomy): Bacteria > Bacillota_I > Bacilli_A > Erysipelotrichales > Erysipelotrichaceae > RUG521. The sequence goes on along the minus strand of JAFQZR010000013.1, from coordinate 5,623 downwards.
TGTAGTATGCGAACTGATATCATTTTTCATCAAGGGAAAACACCTGATAGCGACGCCGTTTGATCTGTACTCACTAATGACGGGATTCGCTCTTACGACGATTTCCGCCTACGCTTTGTCTATAAATATGAGTACGGGAAGAATGGATTTCTCCCTTGGCGGCCAGCAGCTGGTTGGCTGTATCATTGGGGGAAATCTGGCTATTTCGCTCAATCTGGGCGCATTTGGTGTGGTGTTTTTGTCCGTTCTTTTTGCCATGCTGGCAGGACTTTTAACAGGCATCCTGTTTGTTACACTCAGAATTGATGCCTTCGTCCTTGGATTGGGCATGGCCTTGATCCTGGAAGGCGTATCTGTCGCATATGATATCAACGGACTGGAGATTTTTGATTCCACCATTACAGGACCTCTTTCAAATCGGAATTTCATTCTACTGGTTAGTATAATTGTTATTATTCTTATTAATCTGTTGATGAACTATACAAAGTTCGGTTACCACTACAAGGCGATCAGAGGATCTCAGAAACTGGCCACAAACGCGGGCATTAATGTAGTCGCTAACTGTCTGATCTGCTATGCCGTATGCGGAGCACTGACAGGATTGGTTGGAGCACTCAACGCCGGTATTAACGGGAAATTCGCCGCCCAGGTCGGTCTTAAGAGTATTTCCGGTATTTTCCTGGGATTTCTGCCGATTCTTTTGGCGAATTATCTGTCAGTATTTGTTCCTATGGAGATCGGCATTCCGATAGGTGCTCTGACCTGTCGCTTAATCCAGATCCTTTTCGGAAAAATGAATGTTTCCTTAAACAATTCAACTATCTATCTTATGCTTGTTGTTTTCGGCATTGTCAGTATTCTGAATATCATTCACGGTTATTCGGTCAAGAAACAGTACCGGGATAGAGCTTTGGAAGAATGAGGAGCTATTATGATAGGAATCATTACCATTAACGACTATGTGAATTACGGAAACCGCCTGCAGAATTACGCTGTATACCGGGTCCTGTCACAATATGACACCACGTACAATATCGAGAGGTTTTATTTCGCAGAAAGGACAGATCAGAAGCATCTTGCCAGCAGGGAAATAGAAGAAGCTTACCGTCCGGTCATTGATCGTTGGAAATACTACGGATGCCTGCTTGATACCGAAGGAATACAGACTGATTTCGCGGATAATGAACGACTGAGAAAAGAAAGATTCCTGGAGTTTAATTCCCTGATACAATACGGTGAAAGAATCACATGTGAGACAGACTATATGAGCCTGAACTCCAAATATGATTTCTTTGTTGCGGGATCAGACCAGGTATTTAATCCTACGTTCCCGGGAAACGGCATGTATGTTAACATGCTGGGATTTGCCGATAGGGAAAAAAGAATCGCTTTTTCTCCTTCGATCGGTATTAACCCGGTACCGGAGGAAAACGAGGAGGAATTCCGGACTTACTTAAAGGATTTCCGAAGTCTTTCCTGCCGTGAGAAACAGGGGGCGGAGTATATCGGAAAAATCACCGGTCGTAAATGTGAGTGGCTTGCTGATCCTACTCTGATGATAGACAAAGAAGAATGGCATGATATCTCCCGAAAACCGGAAACAGAGCTACCGGAAGAAAAGTATATACTGCTTTACTTCCTTGGTTATCTCACAGAGGAGTACAGAGATCTGGTTTTACGGATCGCAGATAAATACGGGTATGAGATCATTAATCTTAAGGACCCGCAGTCACCGTTCTACTCCAGCGGTCCAAGGGAATTCATATATTTAATCGAACATGCCGCACTCGTTCTGACGGACTCTTTCCACGGCGCCATATTCTCTTATCTTTTTAACAGGCCATTTCGTGTCTTTAAAAGAAATGAAGATCTGGCTGACATGAGCTGTAGGATGACCAGTCTTGTGGAAAAGCTGCATCTTAATGAGGATATTTATTTCTCTGGGCAGTCCGACATAAACAATGTTCTGAAAACGGATTATGACTATACTGTACTGGATAGCGAGCGTGAAAAAGTACGCAGCTATCTGGAAAAGGCATTGGAGGCAAAATGAAATATATAAGTGTTCAAACAAATAACGGGACATTTTCAGGTTTCAGCGGAAACGGCGTCCATCATTTCTACGGTATTCCATATGGAAAAGCCAGAAGGTTTCATAAGGCGGAAGAAGTTGTATTAGATAAGCCATATGATGCGTTCGTCTTCGGCTATACCTGCCCGAATATGAAGAAAGAGATATCTGACGGCGATTTCCTGGTCCCAAGGGGATTCTACCCGGCCTCTGAGGAGTGCCTGAATCTCAATATCATTACCCCGGATACAGATAACAAGAAAGGTGTTGTTGTCTGGATCCATGGCGGTGAGTATTCTTACGGCTCAGCCAATTCTTCTAAAGCGGTTGATGGTGAGCGCATTGCCCAAGAAGGCTTTGTATTTGTCAGCATCAATCACCGCCTGAATATCCTTGGCTTCTTTGATCTGTCTGAATATGGGGAAGAATATAAAGAGTCTGCCATGCTTGGAATTGAAGACCTTGCTCTGGCCCTCAGATGGATCAAAAAGAATATCGAAGCCTTTGGCGGTGATAAGGATAATATCACCCTTACCGGTAATTCCGGCGGTGGCGGTAAGATCATTGCCCTGATGCAAAGTAATATCGAGGAAGGGCTATTCCATAGAGCAGTTATTTCCAGCGGGCATATTTCAAGAATAGTAGGCGATGCACAGGGGACGATGAAGCCTCTGGTAGACGCCATGATAGAAAAACTGAACCTAACTGATATCAAAGAACTGGAAACGGTCAGTTACGAGGATCTGAGTCAGGCTTATCTTGAACTCAAAAAACAGTATCCACAATGTCAGGCAGAACGTCTGAAAAAGAATGATTTCTACATGGGGAACCCATTAGTTCACGGCTTTAAGACACACAGCATACCGATCCTCACCGGTAATACTTACGCTGAGTTTACTTCTCTGATGATGAAGAGTGCTCCGTTGTTTGACGATGATCAGAATGTTAAACTGCTGAATATGATGTATGGCAGCGATGCAGCTACAGTCATCAGCGAATATAAGAAAACCTATCCTTACATAGCTCTCAGGGACTTGCTTACAATAGATACCATGTTCCGCTATGAGACAATTCAGTTCATTGACAGATACGTCAGGGAAGGCGGAACCATCTACAATTATCTGTTTGAAGGAGTCTTCGATTATCACGGCTCATTGAATGCATGGCACTGTGCGGATCTGCCATATCTGTTCCACAATACGGACAAGATTCCTATTTGTGATACAGTAAACAGAGAGACCATGGAAAGTGAAATGTTCAACATGTTCACGCTGTTTGCCCGTGATGGTAACCCCGGCTTCAATAACTGTAGAGAAGGAAAATTTGTTACAAAAGTAGTAGGAGACAACACGGCTGTGAAAGAGAATCATGGAATAGAACTGCACAACACCATAGGGAAACATCCGGAAGGACTGTTCATCCTCGGTAAAGCCTGCGGCATCTCACCACAGATGTGATGTAATAGCATAAGCAAAATAAAAGGTGCTCCCGAGTGTGTCCCGACTTTGTTTCAGCAAAAAGAAAGCAGAGTGGATATCTCCACTCTAGACTTCCCGATAAATGTATTTATCTATTTCACCTTGATCAAAATAATACAAGGGGTAGGTACAGTATCCGGAATTCCCCGAGCCCATGCAGAACCCGAGAGAATACTCATTGATAATGTCTTCAAGCTCAGGGAAATCATTCGTATTGATGTACTGAATGGTTCCTCTGGCATAAGATTCCGGTAAGTTTACCGTAATGTCACAGAACGGTTCATCATTGGCGATGTCATACAGCCCCAGATACATGGTACCATTATTGGAATACTTTCCCTTAACAATGCCAAGATCGTACTGCTTATCGTAAAGGGTGATGCTGATGGTTTCCATGGTCAAACTCCTAAGCCAGGAAGATGGCTTCATTGCTGAAGATCTTCATGTACTTACTGATCTTATCCTCCGACAGGGAGATGGTCTCTCCTTCGTCATTAGCATCCACGATCAGGATGTTTCCAAAAAGGATGTCTATCAGCTGTCCCTTGTAGTACAGCAGTCTGTTTGGATCGCTTCCGTTGAACTTTCCTTCTTCGTTTACAACGATATCTACATCATCGAACAGGTAGGGCATTTCGAAGTTTCCCTCTACCAGTCTCTGCAGTTCCTTGTAGCCTTCAGGAAATTCGATAACTTCGGGTGTCTTACCCGGTCTTACGATAATTCCCTTAATCATTGTCTGCCTCCATTGGAGTCATGAATGATACTCTGGTTGCTACCACATACAACTGGTTATGGAGATCCTGCAGATATCCCTTAATACCAACTACTGTTCCTTCACTGTATTTTTCGTTTATTGTCTGTGCTAATGGTTCCCAGATACAGATATCTATCACAGCATGATTTTGCTCATCTGTGTTTTCTACATCGAGAGCTACCTTGTGAGTTATGTTAGCTGCTGGATTATTGTCTGTTTCTACTGGACGTCCGGCTAATTTGCCGATTAAAGTTACGCTGTTTAACATTTGTATTTCCTAACCTTTCACTTTTCTTTAATTCTTAATAGGCAAAATCCCCATTTTCTCCCATGTATTCTCGTTCGTTGAGCATGGAGAGATAGTCGTTAAGCCTATCCTTGGAGTCTTCATCCAGCTTTTCATCATAATCGTCCAGATCACCAAAGAGATTGGATGAATAATATCCACTCTTTGTTTTATATGAGTATTTTGGATACTCTCTGGGCTTATATGATGTGTTGGAATAGACATAGTCACCATCCTCGATGAAATTACCGAGAAGGGTGATGCACCCGGTACTGTCGATAAAAGCCAGCTTGCTGGTACCGATGAGTTCCTCTATCAGCATCAGCTTGTCCGTGTCTCTTATGAAAGAGGGATCAAGCTTGCTGAGGACTTTCTGGGTGAAGTTGAGTGAATCATTGATGGCGCTATTTGCTCCAGGATGGTAATTGTTCAGAACACCGTTATGGCAGACTGCCAGATCGGTTGTTCCAAATACTTTATTCTTGTCATAAACAGGGAAGGGGTGAGTACACAGCTTGGTCTTGTGACCGCTGGTACCGATCCTGAAATGCAGCACGACAGGAATATTCTTCCAGTCTCTGTCCTTAATAAAATCAAGCAGCTGTTCCACTTTCATGAATCCCTTATGGTAAATGACTTTCTGAAGCAGGTAATCATAATACATGATGCCGGCTCCATCCGGATTGTTGGTGAACATGGTCCTGATCGTTGTTTCCGGGAACATCTCTGCTCCGGCTTTCTTTATGGCGATTATACACATGCTGCTTCACCTGTGCTTTCCATCGATGCTGCAGCAGCTTCTGCCAGAAGTTCATCGATTTCATCGTTTTCAGCTTGCGTCATTTCCCCATCATAGTGAGAAAAATCAGCCTGGGCTTTTGTATCGATAGTCTGGTGATACTTCAGTACTCTCTGAGATACATAATCAGGCAGATACTGCCCATTCAGTAACTCTCCGAATACTACGACATCTCTGTCATCATTGGCTGCTTCGACCAGGTTCTTTACCAGTTCGATCGTGGCCATGTAAG